>NZ_JAFCJI010000001.1:3260000-3860000 GCF_018131105.1 Bradyrhizobium manausense
GTTGTTTCCCTCTCCACGACGGACGTTAGCACCCGCCGTGTGACTCCCGGATAGTACTCTCAGGTATTCGGAGTTTGGTTGGGTTTGGTAAGACGGTAAGTCCCCCTAGCCCATCCAGTGCTCTACCCCCTGAGGTATTCATCCGAGGCGATACCTAAATATCTTTCGCGGAGAACCAGCTATTTCCCAGTTTGATTGGCCTTTCACCCCTAACCACAAGTCATCGGAGCCTTTTTCAACAGGCACCCGTTCGGTCCTCCAGTGAGTGTTACCTCACCTTCAACCTGCTCATGGCTAGATCACTAGGTTTCGGGTCTAATACAACGAACTTGACGCCCTATTCAGACTCGCTTTCGCTACGCCTTCGCCTATCGGCTTAAGCTTGCTCGTTAAATTAAGTCGCTGGCCCATAATACAAAAGGTACGATGTCACCCAGAACGTATCTTGGGCTCCATCTGTTTGTAGGTGTCCGGTTTCAGGTCTATTTCACTCCCCTCGTCGGGGTGCTTTTCACCTTTCCCTCACGGTACTGGTTCACTATCGGTCGCTGAGGAGTACTTAGGCTTGGAGGGTGGTCCCCCCGCGTTCAGACAGGATTTCACGTGTCCCGCCTTACTCGTGGATACATCATCGCATTACTCGTACGGGGCTATCACCCTCTGGGGCCCAGCTTTCCTGACTGGTTCCGATTGTCTTTGATGTATCACTGGCCTGGTCCGCGTTCGCTCGCCACTACTAACGGAGTCTCTGTTGATGTCCTTTCCTCCAGGTACTTAGATGTTTCAGTTCCCTGGGTTTGCTTGAAACCTCCTATGTATTCAGAAGTCTCATACCTTCTCTTGATAACCGGAAATCCAAAACCTCACGGTCAAGGATCGTTTGATTATCTCTCACAACCCCAAGACCAAGGTCTTGGAGTTCCGGCTATCGAAGGTGGGTTTCCCCATTCGGAAATCCATGGATCAAAGCTTCTTCGCAGCTCCCCACGGCTTATCGCAGCGTAGCACGTCCTTCATCGCCTCTCAGCGCCAAGGCATCCACCGAACACCCTTAAGGCACTTGATTGCTCTCATTATCAATGTCCACACACTCGGCAGAATGTTGTCTGTACGATTGCCTTGCGGCGCGCGCCCTCGATGAACGCTACGTACAGCCGGACAATGATTAGAAAGACCAGCTTGCTTCGTAAGATCGTTCCGATAGCGAGGCGGTCAAGCTTCGCTAAAAGGATCATTTACAACTCGCATGTCTTTCAGACGCAGCCTTGTGAGCTGCACTGAACGACGCGCGAGCGCCGAAATGATCCGGAGATAATGAAGTATCGCGCAACAATTGCTTGTTGCCCGATCCAACTCGGATCGATCTCCTCTTTACGATGTCAGAAATCACGCAACTTGCTGTCTATCCAGACTAGCAGGATGCGAAGTGATGTTTCGCGGACGATTTGGTACAAACAGCGCCGGCAATCAGCCATCTGGTGGAGCCAGACGGGATCGAACCGACGACCTCATGCTTGCAAAGCACGCGCTCTCCCAGCTGAGCTATGGCCCCGTAACCAGAAGACGAATGCTCACTCGATGAGTGTGGTGGGCCTGGGAAGACTTGAACTTCCGACCTCACGCTTATCAAGCGCGCGCTCTAACCAACTGAGCTACAAGCCCCTAACGCATATCCCGTCAAGGACCATGGGATCCTGCCGATGCAGGCCCAGCGCGTGTTCGTCCGCGAAGAAAGAGAAACGTAGACGGCGAAATCCCGCCAATGCAGCTCAACGATCCTGACGACCGTTGGCCACTGATGTTTCTAAAACAGCTCGATAGAAGCAAGCTTCTGAAGAGCCATCCTTAGAAAGGAGGTGATCCAGCCGCAGGTTCCCCTACGGCTACCTTGTTACGACTTCACCCCAGTCGCTGACCCTACCGTGGCCGGCTGCCTCCTTGCGGTTAGCGCACCGTCTTCAGGTAAAACCAACTCCCATGGTGTGACGGGCGGTGTGTACAAGGCCCGGGAACGTATTCACCGTGGCGTGCTGATCCACGATTACTAGCGATTCCAACTTCATGGGCTCGAGTTGCAGAGCCCAATCCGAACTGAGACGGCTTTTTGAGATTTGCGAAGGGTCGCCCCTTAGCATCCCATTGTCACCGCCATTGTAGCACGTGTGTAGCCCAGCCCGTAAGGGCCATGAGGACTTGACGTCATCCCCACCTTCCTCGCGGCTTATCACCGGCAGTCTCCTTAGAGTGCTCAACTAAATGGTAGCAACTAAGGACGGGGGTTGCGCTCGTTGCGGGACTTAACCCAACATCTCACGACACGAGCTGACGACAGCCATGCAGCACCTGTGTTCCAGGCTCCGAAGAGAAGGTCACATCTCTGCGACCGGTCCTGGACATGTCAAGGGCTGGTAAGGTTCTGCGCGTTGCGTCGAATTAAACCACATGCTCCACCGCTTGTGCGGGCCCCCGTCAATTCCTTTGAGTTTTAATCTTGCGACCGTACTCCCCAGGCGGAATGCTTAAAGCGTTAGCTGCGCCACTAGTGAGTAAACCCACTAACGGCTGGCATTCATCGTTTACGGCGTGGACTACCAGGGTATCTAATCCTGTTTGCTCCCCACGCTTTCGTGCCTCAGCGTCAGTATCGGGCCAGTGAGCCGCCTTCGCCACTGGTGTTCTTGCGAATATCTACGAATTTCACCTCTACACTCGCAGTTCCACTCACCTCTCCCGAACTCAAGATCTTCAGTATCAAAGGCAGTTCTGGAGTTGAGCTCCAGGATTTCACCCCTGACTTAAAAACCCGCCTACGCACCCTTTACGCCCAGTGATTCCGAGCAACGCTAGCCCCCTTCGTATTACCGCGGCTGCTGGCACGAAGTTAGCCGGGGCTTATTCTTGCGGTACCGTCATTATCTTCCCGCACAAAAGAGCTTTACAACCCTAGGGCCTTCATCACTCACGCGGCATGGCTGGATCAGGGTTGCCCCCATTGTCCAATATTCCCCACTGCTGCCTCCCGTAGGAGTTTGGGCCGTGTCTCAGTCCCAATGTGGCTGATCATCCTCTCAGACCAGCTACTGATCGTCGCCTTGGTAGGCCATTACCCTACCAACTAGCTAATCAGACGCGGGCCGATCTTTCGGCGATAAATCTTTCCCCGTAAGGGCTTATCCGGTATTAGCACAAGTTTCCCTGTGTTGTTCCGAACCAAAAGGTACGTTCCCACGCGTTACTCACCCGTCTGCCGCTGACGTATTGCTACGCCCGCTCGACTTGCATGTGTTAAGCCTGCCGCCAGCGTTCGCTCTGAGCCAGGATCAAACTCTCAAGTTGGACTTGAACTTTGAACCGGCTGATCACAACGTTTGACGAGGTCCCACCATTATCGACCGAAGTCGATGTGCTGCCTGCGATTCACATCGCGGGCAACGATGGTGTTTCCTTTGAAACGTGTACCGCCGAAGTCTTTCGTCCGGTCTCGATCAAAAAAAGCCGAAGCTTTTCAGATGCGAGACCCGCAAGGACTCCGCCGTCCACGTTTCTCTTTCTTCATCTTCACTTGTCAAACAGCCCGGGACCAGGAGGCCCCAACCTTCCGGAGTGGAAGGATCCCGACACCCTTACCGGCGACGAATGAACTCCAACCGATTTGTGTCGGCTGTTGTGCACTCAACGAGGTGAGGAGCATCAGTGGCGCGTTCGCTCGCCTTGGTCAGTGACCCGGCGGCGCCGCGCTCAGTGGTCGGGTTATAGGCCCCCCCGCCCGGGATTGTCAACGCCCATCGTCAACAAATCGTCGCACAGTGGATTGTCGAAAATAATCGAGTGATTACAGCGGATTAGGCGACCGCCGATTGAGTGGAGCGAAGCCCCTCGGCAAAAAAATCTGAAAAAAGTTTGCCTCCCAGGGGGCTCTGAACGGGCTCGGAAGGGGCTCCTGGGGGAGAACTCCGGATGCAGCCTGCTGCGCCGCACCAACCGGGGCCCGCACCCGGTCGTTCAGGAAACTTTTTCCATAGTGGGTGCCGTACTAGAGCCACAATCCCGCGGCGTTCTGGTATGAGACAAGCTTGAATCGCTGGATGCCAGTGGGGGCTGCCGGCGATTTTCATGGGGTTCAGAGAAGGCGATCTGACGATGACGCGGCCTTCTTCGGACATTCGAAAGACATCGAGAGACCTTCACCTGCCCAGCTGTTCGTAATTTCGGCCGGGCCCTAGCTTGGGGCCTACTGAGCGCGAGCACCTGTGCGATTAGGCTTTTCCGGCGATGCCCCTGCAAGAGGGCAACCAGGGAGAGGCTTGAAACGAGGGATTTCGGGTCGCTGATTGGGGGACTTGGGTTGAACCAGAGGACGTCACGCGGCGCTTACGGGCGTGAGACCGGGATCATCGATCTCGGCCACGAGCCGCCGCTGTCCGTCGATGGTTCTGAAGCCGCCGTCATCGATCGCCGTCGCGTCTCGGTACAATGGTTCAGCGGTACAATTCTGACCGGACTCTGCGGCGCAGCCCTGATCGGCGGCGCCGTTTTCGCATCTCTCGACGGTGAAATGACCTTCGCCAAGGTACCGGAGCGGGTCGAAGGCGCGCTGCGTGGTGCCTTCGGAGCTGCCGACCGCACCGCCACGCTGCACAAGAGCGACCGCCTGCCGCCGCCGAATGATTCCACGGCATCGCGCAACATCGTGCGCGTCTCGACGGTCGCCCGCGTCGGCAACCGCGACGTGATGCGGGTGCGGCCCTTCATCCGGATCTCCGGCAATTTGTCGATGACGACGAGCGATCTGTCGGCAAAGATTCCCCCGTTCAACGCGCAGCGTCTGCTCACCGACGTCGGCTCCGATTCGAAGACCGCGGCCGACGATCCGAACAATCCTGAGGCCGTCGAGCCTGACGCCGAGGTTTCCTTCGTCACCAAGGATCTTTCGTCGGTGCTGCCGAAGGCCAAGATTTCCGCAGTGGTGGCGCTCGACGACATCCTGATGCGGGTGCGCGATGCCGCCAATTGGCGCGGCAATGGCGGGGTGCGCTACGCCTCGCTCTCCAATGCCGCCGCCGATGTCTCGGGCGCGAGCGGCCCGTCCGACATGAAGATGGCCTACGCCACCGAAGTGTCGCCATCCGATCCCTATGCCGGCTTCGAGACCCGCGTGGTGCCGGAAAACGTCACTCTGCTGCCGAAGACCAAGGAGCAGATCACCGGCGGCAATCCCAACGGCGAACGCGTCCATCTGGTCAAGAAGGGCGACAGCGTCGGCTCCGTCCTGCGCGATCTCGGCGCCACACCTGACGAAATCAAGGCGATCGTAGCGACGCTCGGTCCCCGCGGCCGCGACGGCGGCCTGAAGGAAGGCGAAAAACTTCGCATCCTGATGGCGCCCGCAAGCCCCGGCGCCAGACTCCAGCCCTACCGCGTCGTCGTCGCCAACGACACCATCGTCGAGGCGATTGCCGCATTGTCGGATCTCGGCAAATACGTCGCCGTCGACGTTTCGAGCATGAACACCGTCGCCGATGCCACGGCCAACGCCAACAGCGACGACGATGACGATGACGACGGCAGCGGTGTCCGGCTTTACCAGAGCATCTACGAGACCGCGATGCGCAACAAAGTGCCGATGCCGGTCATCGACGACATGATCAAGATCTACTCCTACGACGTCGACTTCCAGCGCAAGGTACAGCCGGGCGACTCGTTCGACGTGTTCTACGCCGGCGAGGACGAGGGCACGACCGCGGTCGACAAGAACGACGTGCTGTTCGCCTCGCTCACGGTCGGCGGCGAGACCAAGAAATATTATCGCTATCAGAGCCCCGACGACGGCGTCGTCGACTACTACGACGAGACCGGCAAGAGCGCGAAGAAGTTCCTGGTCAGGAAGCCCGTCAACAGCGCCATCATGCGCTCCGGCTTCGGCGGCCGCCGCCATCCGATCCTCGGCTATGTGAAGATGCACACCGGCGTCGACTGGGCCACCGCCTACGGCACGCCGATCTTTGCCGCCGGCAACGGCGTGATCGAGAAGGCCCAGCTCGAAGGCGGCTACGGCAAATACGTCCGCATCAAGCACAACAACGGCTACGAGACCGCCTACGGCCATATGTCGGCTTTTGCCAAGGGCATGGAGCCCGGCAAGAAGGTGCGACAGGGCCAGGTCATCGGCTTCGTCGGCTCGACCGGCCAGTCGACCGGCCCGCACGTTCACTACGAAATTCTCGTCAATGGCCGCTTCGTCGATCCGATGCGCGTGAAACTGCCGCGCGGCCGTTCGCTCGAAGGCCCGATGCTCGCGGGCTTCGAGAAGGAACGCGACCGGCTCGACGGCATGATGAGCGGCCGCGCCGGTGCCATCGCCCGCATGTCGGATGCGACCGGCGGGCCGTTGCAGGTCAGCAACCGCTAGTTTTTAGGATCAGACGTCAAAATAAACGCCCCGGAGAGGACAAGCTCTCCGGGGCGTTTTCATTTTGCTCTGAGTGCTGCCGCTCAGTTCAGCTTGCGCTTCGACACGGGCGCCTCGAACTGGGCGATCTCCGCGGTCTGTGGCGCCTTGCCGTTGAAGGTCAGCACGTTGCCTTCGGACGAGATCGCAACGGTATCGCCGTCCCTGACGTCGCCGGCCAGGATCATCTCGGCGAGCGGATCCTGGAGGTAGCGCTGGATCACCCGCTTCAATGGCCTTGCGCCATAAGCGGGATCCCAGCCCTTGGCAGCGAGCCAGTCTCGACCCGACGCATCGAGCGTCAGCACGATCTTGCGATCGGTCAGCAGCTTCTGCAGCCGCGCGAACTGGATCTCGACGATCCGGCCCATCTCGCTCCGCTGCAGGCGATGGAACAGGATGATCTCGTCGACACGGTTCAGGAACTCGGGGCGGAAATGCCCCCGCACCATCCCCATGACCTGCTCACGCACGGCAGAGGTGTCTTCGCCTTCGGGTTGATTCACCAGAAACTCCGAACCGAGGTTCGATGTCATGATGATCAGCGTGTTGCGGAAATCGACGGTACGCCCCTGACCATCGGTCAGACGACCATCGTCGAGCACCTGCAACAGGACGTTGAAAACGTCCGGATGCGCTTTCTCGATCTCGTCGAACAGCACGACCTGATAAGGCCGGCGTCGCACGGCTTCGGTGAGCGCACCGCCCTCGTCATAACCGACATAGCCCGGAGGCGCGCCGATCAGCCGCGAGACGGAATGCTTCTCCATGTACTCGGACATGTCGAGGCGGACCATCGCGGTCTCGTCGTTGAAGAGATACTCGGCGAGCGCTTTGGTCAGTTCGGTCTTGCCGACGCCGGTCGGGCCCAGGAACATGAACGAGCCGGTCGGCCGGTGCGGGTCCTGCAGGCCGGCACGCGAACGGCGCACGGCGGTCGCGACCGCACGCACGGCCTCGGCCTGGCCGACGACGCGCTGTCCGAGCTGCTCCTCCATCTTCAGGAGCTTCTCTTTCTCGCCCTCCAGCATCTTGTCGACGGGTACGCCGGTCCAGCGCGAAACCACCTGCGCGATGTGGTTGGCGGTCACCGCCTCCTCCATCATCTCGCCTGAGCCTTCGCGCGCCTCGATGTCGGCGAGTTGCTTCTCGAGCTGCGGGATCCTTCCATAGGCCAGTTCGCCGGCCTTCTGGAATTCACCGCGCCGCTGCGCATCGGCCAGATCGACGCGCAGGGCGTCGAGCTCCGACTTCAGCTTCTGGGCGTTGGAGAGCTTGTTCTTCTCCGCACTCCAGCGCGCGGTGAGCGCCGCAGACTTCTCCTCGAGCTCGGCCAGTTCTTTCTGGAGCGTCTCGAGTCGAGACTTCGAGCCGAGATCGCTTTCCTTCTTCAGCGCCTCCTGCTCGATCTTGAGCCGGATGATCTCACGATCCAGCGAATCCAACTCTTCCGGCTTGGAATCGACCTGCATCTTCAACCGCGCAGCCGCCTCGTCCATCAGATCGATGGCCTTGTCGGGCAGGAAGCGGTCGGTGATGTAGCGGTTGGACAGGGTCGTCGCCGCCACGAGCGCGGAATCGGTGATCCGCACGCCATGGTGCTGCTCGTACTTGTCCTTGAGGCCGCGCAGGATGGAGATGGTGTCCTCGACCGACGGCTCGCTGACGAAGATCGGCTGGAAGCGCCGTGCCAGCGCCGCGTCCTTCTCGACGTGCTTCTGATATTCGTCGAGCGTGGTCGCGCCGATGCAGTGCAACTCGCCGCGCGCGAGCGCCGGCTTCAGGAGATTGGAGGCATCCATCGCGCCATCGCCCTTGCCAGCGCCGATCAGCGTGTGCATCTCGTCGATGAACAGGATGAAATTGCCGTCGCTCGCGGTGACTTCCTGGAGCACGGCCTTCAGCCGCTCCTCGAACTCGCCGCGGTATTTTGCACCGGCGATCAGCGCGCCGAGGTCGAGCGAGAGCAGCTTCTTGTCCTTCAGGCTCTCCGGCACGTCGCCATTGACGATGCGCAGCGCGAGCCCTTCCGCGATGGCGGTCTTGCCGACACCGGGCTCACCGATCAGGACGGGATTGTTCTTGGTCCGGCGCGAGAGCACCTGGATGGTGCGGCGGATCTCCTCGTCGCGGCCGATGACCGGGTCGAGCTTGCCGTCACGCGCAGCCTGGGTCAGGTCGCGGGCATATTTCTTCAGCGCGTCATAGGCGTTCTCGGCCGTGGCGGAATCCGCGGTGCGGCCCTTGCGCAGCGCCTCGATGGCGGCGTTGAGATTTTGCGGGGTGACGCCGCCCTTGGCGAGGATCGCGCCGGCCTCGCTGGTCTTCTCCAGCGTGAGACCGAGCAAAAGTCGCTCGACGGTGACGAAACTGTCCCCGGCCTTCTCGCCGGCCTTTTCGGCGGCGTCGAAAGTGCGCGCGAGTTCGGGCGCCAGATAGATCTGGCCGGCACCGCCGCCAGACACCTTCGGCACCTTGCCCAGGGCGTCCTCGGTCGCCTTCAGGATTGCACGGGAATTACCGCCGGCACGGTCGATCAGACCTGCGGCCAGCCCCTCGTTGTCGTCCAGCAGCACTTTCAGGACGTGCAGGGTCGAAAACTGCTGATGCCCCTCGCGCACCGCAAGCGACTGCGCGGATTGGACGAAGCCCCTCGATCGCTCGGTATATTTGTCGATATTCATGTCTTTTCTTTCCCTCGGCCTGCCCCTGGGGCCCTCTAAGGCACCCCAAACGGCATCTTCATTGGGTTTCCGCGAGCCGCGTTGACGTTCCTCAACCGACAGCGGTCGTCATCAGCCGGCGCTGGCGCCGGCCTGATCCAAATGTGGGAAGCGTGCCCTCGGATCGGAAGAGGCCAGTTCACAATTTCGTGCGCCGAACGTCTGCTTGGCCAGGGCAGAGAGAATCCCCTAAGTAGACCCATGAACCTCAGCGCAAAGTCAGCCAACCAGACGGCGGAGATCGCCGGCCTTTACCGCTACCCGATCAAGGGCCTGACGCCCGAATCCCTGCCCCGGGTGCCCTTGCGAGCCGGCCAGACCCTCCCCGCCGACCGCCGCTATGCCATCGAGAACGGGCCCAGCGGGTTCGACCCGGAGGCGCCGGAGTGGAAGCCGAAAATCCAGTTTCTGATGCTGGCCCGCAATGAGCGGCTGGCCTCCCTCGACAGCCGTTTCGAGGACGCGACCAACCGCCTGACCATCCGCAAGGACGGCCAGATCGTCGCCAGCGGCGACCTGGAAACTGCGGCCGGGCGCGCCGCGATCGAGAGCTATTTCAGCGAAAACTTTCAGCCGGAGCTGAAGGGCCCGCCAAAATTGCTGTCAGGCCGGGGCCACAGCTTTTCCGACGTGGCCCGCAAGGTCGTGTCCATCATCAACATCGAGAGCGTCCGCGCCATCGAGACCATGCTCGGCGGCGCCGCCGTCAATCCGTTGCGCTTCCGCGCCAACCTTTACCTGACGGGCTGGCCGGCCTGGTCCGAGCTCGATCTCGTCGGCCAGACGCTCGCGATCGGGCAGGCCCGGCTGAAAGTGGTGAAGCGCATCGTCCGCTGCCCGGCCGTCAACGTCGATCCCCAGACCGCCAAGCGCGATCTCGAGATACCGCCGACGCTGTCGCGCCAACTCGGCCACATGGATTGCGGCGTCTATGCCGAGGTCATCGCTGACGGCGAGATCGGCGTCGGTGACGTCGTTGCGACGGAAGAGCCGAAGCTGGTGTGACGGGACGCAGCTTCAACACACGCCGTCATTGCGAGCGCAGCGAAGCAATCCAGACGAATTCCGTGGAGGGATTCTGGATTGCTTCGTCGCTTCGCTCCTCGCAATGACGAGAGTGAGACGTCGCTACCTCAATTCGGCATCACATACGCATAGATGCGGCCGCGCGAAATCGGGGCCTCGCGGACGCGGTTGCCGTTGTTGCCGGAGATCATGATCGGATTGCCCTGCGCGTCGATGCCGGTGATGATGCCGACATGACCGCCGCGGCGGCCGCGCGACATCACCGCGATGGCGCCGACCTGCGGGCCGGAGACGCGCGTGCCGTAATGCGCAAACGAGCTCGCCATGTCTGAGCCGGTGCCATGATGCCCCGTGTGTTGCAGCACCATGTTCATGAAGCGCGCGCACCACAGGCTGCCGCGCCCGGTGGGATTGCCGCCGATATAGCGGCGTGCCTCGGAGACGAGACCGGATCCACCGCCGAGGCCGCCGCTCGCGACGGCGCTGCCGCCATTTGCGCTCGGATCATAGCTGGCCTGCGTGTTGGCGAATCCGCTCGCCCGCAGTTGCGCCGCGCCGCGCTCGAAGCGCGAGCTGCGTGCATGATGGCGATAATGATGATGTCTGGCGTGATGCACGTAAGCGTGCCGCTCTGCGCTGTGACGATGATGGGGCCGCGCTGAGGCCGGAGAAACGAACGCGGCAAAAGCCGCGAAGATAATCGCCATCGCGGCAACACGGCGCGACAGGCGAGACGCAAGCAACTCAAACATTCTTCATCCTTCGTTGACACCCCCACTTCCAATCGGCCCGTGCGGTGGCCGACATCCGACTGGCCGTTAAGCCGTCCGATGTGGCGAGAAAAAGACGCGGCGGCAGCGAATAGCTGCGATGATCTTGCGGCAATGCTGGTTCGATGCTGCCTCATTGCGGCCAACAGCATTAACTGCAATCCTGAAGTCACGGCTTGAAGAGAGGGAAACGGTTAATGCCCCACGCCACGACCAGGGACGACGTCCGCATCTACTTCGAAGAAGCGGGTCAGGGAACGCCGATCATTTTTCTGCACGAGTTCGCGGCCGACTACACCAATTGGGAGCCGCAGATGCGCTACTTCTCGCGCGGCCACCGTTGCATCACCTATTCCGCGCGCGGCTACACCCCGTCTGACGTGCCTGATGGCGAGGTCTATACCTACAAGCATTTCTACACCGACGCGCTTGCGGTGCTCGATCATCTCAAGATCGAGCGCGCGCATCTCGTCGGCCTGTCGATGGGCGCCTACTCGTCGCTGCAGATCGGATTGAACGCGCCGCAGCGCGCGCTGTCGATGACGCTCGCCGGCGTCGGCTCCGGATCGGAGGTCGAGAACCTGGAAGCCTGGCGCAAGCAGTGCCGCGCCAATGCCGAGCAGTTCGAGGCGCTTGGATCTGCCGAGGTCGCAAAAGTCACGCGCGAGGCGCCGAGCCGGATTCCCTTCCTGGTCAAGGACCCGCGCGGCCACGCCGATTTCTATGCCGCGCTGGCGCGGCACGACTCCAGAGGCTCGGCCAACACGATGCGCGGCTTCCAGGGCGGCCGCCCCTCGATCTATGCGATGACTGATACGATCAAGAGCGTGGCCACACCGGCACTGATCATCTGCGGCGACGAGGATGATCCGTGTGTGGGTGCAAGCCTGTTTCTGAAAAAACATCTGCCGGCTGCGGGCCTTGCAATGTTTCCGAAGTCCGGCCACGTGCTGAATCTCGAGGAGCCCGCACTGTTCAACCAAAGCGTGGAGCGGTTCGTGACGCTGGTGGAAGCGGGACGATGGCCGGTGCGCGATCCGCGGTCGCTGGCGGCGCATTAGGCACAGGCGCCGCCACACACTCCGTCGTTGCGAGCGCAATGACGGAGGATTGACTTCAGGAGCGCGGACGAAAAGCTACTTCCCCTGCCCGCGGCTCAGCAAGAACACGCCCTGCTCGCCGAACAGATTCCACACCCACCATGGCAGCCGCAGCCGCAGCGGACGGCCGTAGAGGTCGAGCGCCTCGGCACGCTCCATCTTGACGCCGATGGCGTCGCAGAGCTCGACGAAATCCTTGATGGTGCAGAAATGGATGTTGGCGGTGTCGTACCAGCTCGCCGGCAGATTTTCCGTGCGCGGCATGTGACCGCCGACCAGGAGCTGAAGGCGCATCCGCCAGAAGCCGAAATTCGGGAACGTGACGATGGCGCGGCGGCCAATGCGCAGGAGATTCTCCAGCACGACCTTCGGCTGCCGCGTCGCCTGCAGCGTCTGCGACAGGATCACGTAGTCGAAAGCGTCATCAGGGTAGTTGATGAGGTCAGTGTCGGCATCGCCCTGCACCACAGCAAGGCCCTTTGCCACGCAGCGATTGACGCCCTCGCGCGACAGTTCAATGCCGCGGCCGTCGATGCCGCGGGTCTCCAGCAGCTGAAGCAGATCGCCGTCACCGCAGCCGACGTCGAGCACCTTCGAGCCCGGCTTGACCATTTCGGCGACCAGCAGGTGATCAGCGCGAAATGGGCCGGACTGTTCCGACGCGAGGCCGCCCAGCGGCAGCGCTTCCTGTACAGACATCGCTAGCCGTCCTTGTCAGTCATTCCTGGCTGTGAGCCCGCGCGCTTTGCCCGCCGATTGCAGGAAGGCACGCGAGATATCGAAGAATTCGGGCACTTCGAGCAGGAAGGCGTCGTGGCCGCGATCGGTTTCGATCTCGGCGAACGACACTCGCGCGCTCGACGCGTTGAGCGCATGCACCAGCGCGCGCGATTCCGACGTCGGGAACAGCCAGTCGCTGGTAAAGGAGACCACGCAGAAGCGGGTCTCGATACCCGCGAACGCTTTCGCCAGCACGCCACCATGGTCGCCGGCGATGTCGAAATAGTCCATCGCGCGGGTCAGATAGAGATAGGAGTTGGCATCGAACCGCTCGACGAAGGACGAGCCCTGGTAGCGCAGATAGGACTCGACCTGGAAATCGGCGTCGAACGAGAAGGTCGGCAGCTCGCGATCCTGCATGCGGCGGCCGAACTTGCGATGCAGCGCTGCATCCGAGAGATAGGTGATGTGCGCAGCCATGCGCGCGACCGCGAGGCCGCGATGCGGATGGATGCCCTGATCGGCGTAAGCACCGTTGTGCCAGTCGGGATCGGCCATCACGGCCTGACGGCCGAGTTCGTGGAAGGCGATGTTCTGCGCGGAGTGCCGCGTCGAACAGGCGATCGCCAGCGCGGAGTAGACGCGTGCGGGATAGGCCGCGGTCCATTGCAGCACCTGCATGCCGCCCATCGAACCGCCGACCACCGCGAACAGCGTGTCGATGCCGAGCCGGTCGATCAGCATCGCCTGCGCACGCACCATGTCGGGAATGGTGATCACAGGGAAATCCAGCCCCCACACCTTGCCGGTGGCGGGATTGATCGAGGCCGGGCCGGTCGAGCCCATGCAGCCGCCGATCACGTTGGAGCAGATGATGAAGTACCTGGCGGGATCGAGCGGACGGCCGGGGCCGACCAGCGTCTCCCACCAGCCAGACTTGCCGGTGACCGGATGCTCATTGGCGACGTGCTGATCGCCGGTCAGCGCATGGCAGATCAGCACCGCGTTGGAGCGATCGGCGTTGAGCTCGCCATAGGTCTTGTAGGCGATCTGGAACGGGGTGAGATCGACGCCGCAATCGAGCCGCAGCGGCTGGTCGGCGCCGAACAGCGCGACCTCTGAACTCGGATGATCGACCTCATGCGACCGATCGTCGGCACTGATCGTGGGACTTGGGATCGCAGGACTTGGGACAGACTTGACGCCAACCATCTCTGACCATCGACCTCGTTCGCGATCGGACTTCAGACCGCCACTGACATCAGGCCATGAAAAACCCGGCCTGAACGATAGGTTCGGCCGGGATCGAAAGCGTCCCCGGCCTGTTTAGCGAGTTTTTTAACGTGGCTGCAAGCCGGCCGGCTCAAATGACCACGGAACAGGCAAAAACCTACCGGCTTGGGCTGATTTCGTCAAGTCGCGGTCCGGATTAGCCAAAATAGCCTCGCCCCGGGCAGCACGACAGGTCGTCATTTCTCTTTGCTTTCGCCGCCCTGACTGCCTAATCAGGACATCGACCGCAGCGGTTCCGGCTTGCCGATCCGCATTGGAATGCCTCTCAACAGCCTTGTCAGATATGTCCCAACGTCCGCCCGCGCCACCATCGCTCCAGGAATTGCGCAAGGAGATCGACGCGATCGACGAGGGCATGCATCGCCTCTTGATGCAGCGCGGCGACATCATCGACCGCCTGATCCAGGTGAAGCAGACCCAGGAGGTGGGCTCGGCGTTCCGCCCGGCGCGCGAGGCCTCCATGATGCGCGACATCGTTCAGCGCCATCGCGGCATCCTGCCGCTCGACACGGTCGAGAGCATCTGGCGCGTCATCATCTCCACCTTCACCTATGTCCAGGCGCCCTTCTCCGTGCATGCCGACGTCTCGGTGAGCGAGCCGGCGATGCGCGATTCCGTCCGCTTCCATTTCGGCTTTACGGTTCCCTATGTCGCGCATTTCAGCGCGCAGGCCGCGGTCGAGGCAGTGGCGAAGTCCAAGGGCGATCTGGCGCTGGTCTCGGCGACCTCCAGCCGCACGCCGTGGTGGCTGGAGTTGGAAGCAGACGGTGCGCCGAAGATCATTGCGCGCCTGCCCTTCGTCGAGCGCGCCGATCATCCGGCGGCGCTGCCTGTGTTTGCGGTCTCGCGCGTCGCCGACAGCGCCGTAGTGACCGAGGTCGAGACGTTCAGCGTGCGCGTCTCGGGCTGGAACGCCGAGGTCGCGCGAACGCTGTCGCCGTTCGCCGACATCGTGGCGGTGCCCGATACCGCCTTCGACGGCGCGGCATTGCTGGTCTCGGTCACATCAGACACCAGCATCGAGAAAATCAGGGCTGCCCTGATTGCAGCGGGAGCCTCGGTGCGGTCCACGGCCCTCGTCGGCAGCCACGCAACGCGCTATACGGTGCCCCCGACCGGGTCGAAATCGTAGATCGCGTACCGCTTAGCCTATCCGGAGTTGAAGAATGTCCCGCCCCGTGCCGAATCCCGGCATTCTCGATATTGCCCCCTACACGCCGGGCAAGACCCCGGTCGCCGAGCCCGGCCGCAAGGTGTTCAAGCTCTCCGCCAACGAGACGCCATTCGGACCCTCGCCCAAGGCAATCGAGGCCTTCAAGCACGTCGCGGATCACCTGGAAGATTATCCTGAGGGAACCTCGCGCGTGCTGCGCGAAGCGATCGGTCGCTCCTTTGGCCTCGATCCCAACCGCATCATCTGCGGCGCCGGCTCGGATGAGATCCTGAACCTGCTCGCCCACACCTATCTCAGCCACGGCGACGAGGCGATCTCGACCACGCACGGCTTCCTAGTCTACCCGATCGCGACCATGGCGGTCGGCGCCAAGAACGTGGTCGCGGCGGAAAAGAACCTGACCTGCGACGTCGACGCGATCCTGAAAGCAGTGACGCCGAAGACAAAGCTGGTCTGGCTCGCCAACCCCAACAATCCGACCGGCACCTATATCCCGTTCGACGAGGTCAAGCGCCTGCGCGCCGGACTTCCCTCGCGTGTGCTGCTGGTGCTGGATGCCGCCTATTGCGACTACGTCTCGCGCAACGATTACGAGATGGGGATCGAGCTGGTCGCCACCACCGACAACACGGTGGTGACGCACACCTTCTCCAAGATCCACGGCCTTGCGGCCCTGCGCATCGGCTGGATGTTCGGCCCCGAGCACATCATCGACGCCGTCAACCGCATCCGCGGTCCCTTCAACGTGTCGACGCCGGCGATGTATGCCGCGGTCGCCGCGATCGAGGACACCGCGCATCAGGCGATGTCGAAGCAGTTTACCGAGACCTGGCGCAACTGGCTCACCGAGGAGATCACCAAGCTCGGCCTGAAGGTGACCTCTGGCGTCGCCAATTTCGTGCTGATCCACTTCCCGGAAACCGGCAAGACCTCGGACGCGGCCGACGCCTATCTCACCAAGCGTGGCCTCGTGCTGCGCGCGCTGAAGAACTATGGCCTGCACCATCAGCTGCGCATGACCATCGGCACAGAGGAGGCGAACCGCCTCGTCGTCGAGGGCCTGCGCGACTTCATGGCCGGCAAATGAGCGTGGATCCGCACTTCCAGCGCGTCGCATTGATCGGCTTCGGCCTGATCGGCGGTTCGATCGCACGCGCGGCGAAGCTTCAAGGCTTGGCTGGCGAGATCGTCACCACCGCGCGCTCGGAGAAGACACGCGCGCGCGTGCTCGAGCTTGGCATCGTCGACCGGGTCGTGGCGACCAATGCGGAAGCGGTGAAGGATGCCGATCTCGTCATCCTCTGCATCCCCGTCGGCGCCTGCGGCCCGGTGGCGCAGGAGATCGCCGCGCATCTCAAGCCCGGCGCCATCGTCTCTGACGTCGGCTCCGTGAAGGGTGCGATCGTCAAGGACATGGCGCCTTTTCTGCCGAAGAGCGTCCATTTCGTACCGGCGCACCCCGTCGCCGGCACCGAGCATTCGGGCCCGGATTCCGGCTTCGCCGAGCTCTTCATCAACCGCTGGTGCATCCTGACGCCACCTGAAGGCACGGACGCCGCGGCCACCGCGCACTTGCGCGCGTTCTGGGCCGCGATGGGCGCCAAGGTCGAGGTGATGACGCCGGATCATCATGATCTCGTGCTCGCGATCACCAGCCATCTGCCGCATCTGATCGCCTATACCATCGTCGGCACCGCCGACGAGCTGCAACAGGTGACGGAGTCGGAAGTCATCAAATTCTCGGCGGGCGGCTTCCGCGACTTCACCCGTATCGCGGCCTCCGATCCGACGATGTGGCGCGACGTCTTCCTCGCTAACAAGGACGCCGTGCTGGAGATGCTCGGCACCTTTACCGAGGATCTGGCCAAGCTCACCCGCGCGATCCGCCGCGGCGACGGCGAAGCGCTGTTCGACCATTTCACGCGCACCCGCGCCATCCGCCGCGGCATCGTCGAGATCGGCCAGGATTCGGCGGCAGCGGATTTCGGCCGCCAGCACGGGCAGCTCGACAAGAAGCCGGGCTAGGCGCGATCCTTCTGCGCGATGCGGCGGCGACCGGCGAGACCGGCGCCGATCTGCATGCACACGCCCAGCATCCAGGTCGCGCCGAACAACAGATTGCCAACCGGATCGGACGTCTCATCGAAGACAAAGGCATAGAGCGCGAGCAGGCCGGCTCCGGCCGCGAGAAACGTGCCGCCCGCGCTGACGAGCCCGATTGCAGGCGAACGATGCGCCGGCCCTGCCTGAAGCAGCGGCCAGCGCGGGATGTCGATCCCGAGATAGGCGCCGGTCATCCCGAGCACGATCAGAAGTGCTGTGAACTCGACGGTGTCGAACCAGGGCAACTCGACCCGCATCAGCAAGGCGGCGACGAAGGTCGCACCGACCGCGCCCGTCATCGCCAGGCCAAGCCGGGCGATGACGTGCGCGAGCCGAAGGATCAGGGCACCGCCGGACAATTGCCGTCCTCTGCAGATTAGAACGGGTAGTACCGGACCTGCGTCATGACGATGTTGTCGTCGGTCTTGGGCGCCCCGCCAACACCGGCGAAGGCGAATCGTTGCGTGTGGGAATACTGCACGCCGGCTTTGAGCGTGCCGTAATTGCCCTGGTAGATGGTGTCGTAGATGCCGGCGGTGATCTGCCGGACTTCCTTCGTATTGCCGTTACAGGTCGCGGCCGGCGTGTTCTCGGTAAAGCAGCCGGTGTTGTTGTAGAGCGGATTGCCGTACCCGAACGGCACCGTGCCGACATTTGCGAAATTCGCCTTTGCCTTTTCCAGGCCGGCATAGGAGTAGACATCGAGGGTCGGCATCGCATGCCAGACCAGGCCGACCGTGGCCGCCGTGATCGTCAGCGGCAGGACCGTGCCGTCCTGCGCCAGCGCCGCGTCCGGGAACGGCGTCTGCGTGAAGCGGCCGAGCACACCATGCGAGCCGTAAAGCTGGAGGTCGAGTGTTTTCGGAATCAGCTCGGCAAAGATGTGACCACCGAAGCTCCCGGTGTCGTAGGTGTGGTTGACACCGTTGAAGCGATCGAACAGCTGGCGATAGAGAGCCCAGGCTTCGACATGCAGTTTGTAGGGCCCGAGCCTCGGATCCCACGCCGCCTTGACGGTGACGTCAGGCACCTGATTCAGGCTGACATTGTTGAGGTTGTTGAAGAAGCTGCCGCCGGGGCCGGTCAGATTGACCTGGAGGTTCGGATTCAGCACGCCTTGCGGACCCACCGCGGGTGTACCGACCGTCGGGGTGTTGCCGCCGAAGAACGACGTCTGCGCATTCTCGACGGAGGCAGCCAGCTTGAACTCCGGCCCGATGTCCTGCCAGACGCGCAGGCCGGGTTGGCGCGCAGAGATGAATCCAGGAACGGATTCGAAGTCGATCACGCCGGGCGCATCGACACCGCGCGGATCGATGCCCGCCTTGCTCGGCGAGTTCAAGGACCATGATTGACCGGCGAGGACGTGAAAGCCAAGATCGCGACGATAAACTTCGAGGCTGAGCTGCCGCATCCGCGGGTTGAACGAGTTGGTGGCAACGGAGCTTGCCGTCTGCGCCGCACCCTCGAAGTCGATTTCGCCGTAGCCGGCGAGATGCGTATCGGGATCAGCGTCGCCTTCGGCAAGCACCGAGAACCGGCTCTGGCGCGCGGAGAACCGCGTCTCCGGGAAATAGAAATTGTGGCTCTGCGGATAGGGAATGAAATTGTAGACCGAGCCGGTGTCGGAGGCGATGTTGCGCGAGCGGTAGATGCCGGTGAGATCGACCCAGCCGCCGAATGTCAGGGTGATGCCCTTGTAGCAGATCTTGCCCGACGCTGACGCGCACGCATCGACGGGCAGCGCCTTATAGGCGGCTGGCATCGGCAGGGCGCGCGACTGCGCCGCCTCGACCTGGCGCGTCTTACGCGCCTCCGAATCCACCTTCTGCTGGAGCTCCTTCAGCTTGGCCTTCAGCGCCTGGATTTCTGACGTGACATTGTCGTCGGCACGCACCTGTCCCGAACAGGCAGCGAGTAGTCCCAGCATGAGTCCGCGAGTGATGATCCGCACGTAAGCCTCCCTCCACTGGGGAAGCAGGTTCTGATGTTTGCGCCCCCGGCGCGTGCATGCTTCCCTGGTGTGGAGTGATTTGAATGCGGCCGCGGTTATTCTCAGCGAGTTGCATCTTCTGCATCACGTTTTCCTGACGATCCTGTTTGGAATATTGTCGTGGCTTCCCTGATCCGCACGCGCGCGACTGCCGTGCGCCCGATGCAACGCGGATTGGGCCCGACCGGGACATGGCCGGGCCCAACTCCGCGACGCGCAACATCCCAAGGGGGATGGCGGCTATGGGCCCTTGGTCGCGCGGATCACCGTGGGGCGCGGTGATTTCGCAGAAGGCGTATTGGCGATGGAATCGCGCTTCGCCGTGCTGGGATGATTGCGATCAAGGGCCCCGGGCCCCTGCGACTGCCACTGCGCGAACGCAGGCGTCGCGACCACGGCCGTGACGGCAATGGCGGCAACAAACGGCTTGGATCTGGTCAAGAATGTCTCTCCTGCCTGAGGAGCCCCTGCATCGTGCGGGCGGCATGGAGAGAGATCGGACGTTGGAGCTCCGCATTCCCGATGCGAGGCCGCCGCGTCATCACATTGGCGCGAAGGCGCCGTGAGCGTGGATCAATACAGCGGCGGAATCTGGCCGACCTTGAACGGGCCGAGCAGCACGGCACCGTCGGCGAATTTCAGCGGGAAGGTGCGGGCTTTCTTGCCCTCGAGCGTGCTCTCGGTCCCGATCGAGTTGATGCCGGCGGCAACGCCGGCATTGGCGTTCTGCTTGATAACCTTGCCGAGGCCGGGAACGGCACGGTCGAGTGCGCCGAAGAGATTGTTGAGGTCCTGCGATTTCACGCCGGGCGCGACGCGATCGAGCGTGGCCTGCGGCACGCCCTCCTCCAGCATCTTCTCGATGCCGAGCGCCGGGATGACGCGCTCGAGGCCGGTCACGGTCATCTGCAATTCGCCGTCCAGCCGGCCGTTGGCCGAGAGGCCCAGCGTGCCGGCCGCGACCGCGATCATCTCGCCCTGCTGGATGCGCGACTGCACGATCTCGATATGGCCGCCGGCGGCCTGGATCTCGCGAAAGCGCTGCGGCCAGGGTTTTGGCGTGAAGTCGGAAAGGCCCGTGATCTTCGCACGCGTGTCCGCCTCGAACGGCTCGGCGAGCAAGGGATGTACGCCCTGGATGCTGCCTTGCGAGACCTGGAGTACGGTCTCGATCACGGGATGATCGGCCGGCGATCCATCGGCGATGCGCCCATGCAGTTCGACCTGCTTGGCGCGTGCGAGCGGCACCTGTACGCTGCCGTCCATCCTGTTGATGCTGGGATCGTCGAACACGATGGAAGCGCGCTCCGGCACCGCGGGCAGGCCAACCACGCTGCTGCGGCCTTTGCTCCAGTTCACTACGAAGGTGTTTTGCGTGACCCCGTCGACCAGCGTCGCCGGTGCGGAAAACTCGGCGATAACGTGCTTGGGGTCATAGACCTGGGCCAGGACCAGAATGTTGTCGAGCTTGGCCGTGAACGGCGTCTTGCTCGCGTTCTGCGAGACCAGAGCGACGCTGGCGCCGGAGCACTGGACCTCGAAACGGAACGGGAAGCCCGCGATCGAGCGCTTGGCGCAGTCATAAATGCGGCCGGCCTTGGCCTCCTGCGCGCGCCAGGCGTCGGCCGCGACCTCAGCCTGCGACGCCGCATAGAACCAGAAACCGCTCCAGGCGGCCGCAAGGATCAGGAGGAGGATGGAAGGAATGAAGAGCCCCCAACGGGAGCGCCGGCCTGTGGCAATGATCGTATCGGACATGCGGCGACCCTTTGGTCCCAGATTTTGTCAAATGTAAGCGGGGCGGGCCTGCGACGAAAGGCGGAGAATTTGCTTCGCTTGGGGGCACGGTTCTGATAGCCGTGCCCGAAATGTCCGAAATCACCCTCCCCTCCGTCACCGCAGCCAAGGGCGACCTCTGGGTGTTCGGCTATGGCTCGCTGATGTGGCGGCCGGGCTTCGAATTCGAGGAGCGCGTTCCGGCGCGGCTGGTCGGCGAGCACCGCGCGCTCTGCGTCTATTCCTTCGTGCATCGCGGCACCCCGGAGCAACCGGGTCTGGTGCTCGGGCTCGATCGCGGCGGCGCCTGCCGGGGCATTGCCTTCCGCGTCGCCGAAAGGAACCGCGCCGATGTTGTCGGATATCTGCGCGAGCGCGAGCAGGTCACGTCGGTCTATCGCGAGGTGATGCGCTCGGTATGGCTGGAGAACGAAGCGCGTGAGCGAGTCTCCGCACTCGCTTATGTCGTCGACCGCGGGCATGTGCAATATGCCGGCCGGCTTTCGCTCGCCGACCAGCACCGCCATGTGCTGCAAGGTCACGGCCAGTCCGGCGCAAACCGCGACTACGTCACCGCGACTGTGAAGGCGATCGAGGCGGAAGGTTTTCGCGACGCACAACTGCATCAGCTCGCGATGATGCTGCATGGCGACGTGCATTCGCTGCACGCCTCGGCTCCCGATGACAACAGAGACAGCCGCTAATTCTCTGACGGCGCGTAGCCCGGCGCTGAACCGATGAGCCGCTCCTGCTCCTTCCGGCTCGCCTCGACGAGCCGACCGGTTGCATCCTCGATCGCGGTTTCCACACGGGAGAGAAATTGATCCTTGGGCAGGCCCGGCGGCAGCGGATCGAGAAACTCAACCACCAGCGTGCCGGGATAGCGCATGAAGGTGCGGCGCGGCCAGAACAGGCCGGAATTGAGCGCGATCGGCAGGCATGGCACGCCGCAGGATGAATAGATCTGCGCAAAGCCGGTCTTGTAATCCGCCGGTGCGCCCGGCGCGCGGCGCGTGCCTTCCGGAAAGATCACGAGCTGGCCGCCGCCGCGCACCGCCTCGCGCGCGCGACGCGTCATGTCGAGCAGCGCCTTCACGCCGGCATTGCGGTCGATCGCGATCATCCCGGTCTTGACCAGGAACTGGCCGAACACCGGGATCTGCATCAGCTGACGCTTGAGGATGAAGATCGGGCGGTTGAAGAAGCCCGGCAGCACAAACGTCTCCCAGAACGACTGGTGCTTCGCAACGATGACCAGCGGTCCCTGCGGGATTTTCTCGGTCCCGCGGAATTCGACCTTGATGTTGCAGACCGCGCGCATCAGGAAAATCGTCGCCTTCGCCCACCATTCGGCCACCGTCAGCATGGCGCGCGGCGGCAACGCGAAGGTCGGCAGCGCCACGATCGCGAGGCACACCAGCACGGTGTAGAACAGCACGTTGAACAGCAGCGAGCGCAGGAAAATCAGGAACATCGAAAATCCGATCAATTGGCCTGCGCCGTGGCAGGCCGCTTGGATTGCAGGCCCGCAGGCTGCTCCGACATCTCGGGGGAAAGGTCAATCCCGAAATCCTCCAGCCGCACCCTGAGCTCGGCAGCGATGTACTTGACATATTCGGACAGGAGCAGCCGCAACGTCGAGGCCGAGGTCCACCACGGCTCCTCGCGCCATTTGTCGCCGACCACCGCGAACGGGATCAGAGCGGTCTCCGGCATCGCGTGCGAGAACTCGACCAGCGCGCGCGGCATGTGATAGTTCGAGGTGACGACGATCAGCGATTTGAAACCGCGCCCATCGGCCCAGCGCCGCGCCTCCGCCGCGTTGCCGCGGGTCGTGAGCGCGGTGCGGTCGAGATCGACGCAGCAACTCATGAAGCCGCGGTTCTCCGGCAGTGTCCTCGATATCTCGCTCGCCGTCGAGGTCGGGTGCACGCCCGAGATCAGCAGCCGCCTGCCGTAGCCGGCCGCCAGCAGTTCCATCGCATCGGAGACCCGCGAGGAGCCACCGGTCAGGACCACGATGCCATCAGCCTTGCGGTCCGGCGCGATCTCGGCGCCGCGCAATTGCGACAGGAACGCGACGAAGCCCGCCGCCGCGCCGACAAAGACAAACGCAACCGTCGACACGACGGTCGCGCGCAGCCAGCCGCGCGGCAGTTTCGGCGATCGATCGTCGGTCGGCGAGGTCATTTGATGTCGATGATCCCTTCCCCGGATGATTTTAAGACGTTTTGAGGCGAAGTGGAGTCCGGTTTATCGGACTCAATCCACGTCATTCAATGTCGCGAACAGCGTCTGGCGCGAGGCGACCGCGGTGATTGCGCCGATCAGGACCGCCTGCACCGCGAGCACGACATAGCCTGATGGCCGCAGCGAGAACGTGCCGAGCAGGGCCGCGAACTGGTCCCCGACCGGCGTGCCGGAGAACCAGCCGGCGATCGACTCGGAGAAGCCGAACAGCAGCATGGCGACGCCGCCGCCGATGACGCCGCCTTCGAGGCCGAGCCTGAGGAAGTGTCGCAGGAAGTGATTGGCGATATAGCGGTCGCCGGCGCCGACGAAATGCAGAACCTCGACGATCGGGCGGTTCGCCGCCATTGCACCGCGGGTTGCGAACGAGACCGAGATGATGGTCGCGACGATGACGAGCGCGAGGATGCCGATGCCGGCGAAGAAGGTGGCGTTCGTCATCGAGCGCATCCGTTCGATCCAGGCGCGGTGATCGTCGACGCTGGCGCTTGGCGCCGCTTGCGTCACGCGCGTACGCAGCGCGCCGAGATCGAGCACCGTCCCCGGCTGCACACGCGCAATGATCATGCGCGGCACCGGCAGATCGTCCATCGACAGCCCGGTCCCGAGCCAGGGCTCGAGCAGCTTGCCGCTCTCCTCCTTGGTGAACGGCTTGACCTCGACGATGCCGGCCTGCGCGCGGATCGCGTCGGTGACGGCAGAGGTGTCGCGCTCGATGTCGCGCCCGGATTGTGGACGAACCTGGATGGTGATCTCGCTCGCGACATCGGATTGCCACTCCGCAGCCGAAGCGCTCACCAGCAGCACTGTGCCCGTCGTCATCGAGGCCAGGAAGGTCATGATGGCGACGACGGCGAGCAGCGCGCGACCGTGGATCGAGGCGCGCGGCACGATCGGCGACAGGTTGCGCGCCCTGGCCGGCAGCGGCGGACGCTCCTGCCCGAGGTCGACCAAAACGCCGCGCTCGTCGGTCCTACTCATAGACGTGCAGCCGTCCCTGATGCAGCACGAAGCGGCGCGCTTCGTATTGGTCCATCAGGGCGATATCGTGGGTGGCGATGATGACGGCGGTGCCTGACTTGTTGAGCTCGATGAAGAGCCGCAGCAAGCGCCGTCCGAGCGTCGGATCGACGCTGCCGGTCGGCTCATCCGCGAGCAGGAGTTGCGGCCGCGAGATCACCGCACGCGCGATCGCCGCGCGCTGCTTCTCGCCACCGGACAGGATCGGCGGCAGCGCATCCATGCGGTCGCCGAGGCCGACCCAGCGCAGGAGGTCGATGACCTCCTTGCGATAACTGGACTCGCTGCGGCCCATGACACGGAACGGCAGCGCCACGTTTTCATAGGTGGTCATGTGGTCGAGGAGACGGAAATCCTGGAGCACAATGCCGATGCGCTTGCGCAAATCGGCGATCTCGTCCTTGCCGAGCTGGGAGATGTCGTGGCCGAACAGGTTGACGAGGCCGCGCGTCGGCCGGTGCGACAGAAACAACAGGCGCAGCAGCGACGTCTTGCCGGCCCCGGACGGGCCGGTGAGGAACTGGAAGGAATGCGCCGGGATCTGGAAACTGAGGTCGCGCAGAATCTCCGGCCCCAGGCCGTAACGCAATCCGACATTTTCGAACCGAACCAAGCTCAGCTCCGTTCGAGAGGGGACGTAGGCCGCAGGGCGGCCAAGCTTCGCCGCATGCGATCAAGGGGTTGTGCGACCGTTATGGTTTCCGGTTCGTTAACGGTCGCCCTGTAGCATCCTCGGCAGCATCCTTAGAAAGTCCCTTCTCGGAGAACCCTGGCGTCAGGTTCCCCGCGGCAAGGTCATCGTCGAGGCCGTCTATGCATATCGTCTGCCCCCATTGTACGACATCCTACGCCATCAAGCTTGCGAGCCTTGGGGCCAATGGGCGCACGGTCCGCTGCTCCCGCTGCAAGGAAACCTGGATGGCGCATCCCGAGGATGCCGTCGAGGAGGCGGTTGTGCCGGCCATGGCCGCGGCCAGCCAGGCCGACGACCAGTCCGACCTTGCCGAGCAGTGGAACACCTACGCCAAGGATGACGCTGCCGCCGGAACGCCGGTGGTCGAGAGCCCCTCGATTGCGAGTGACTGGCCGACCGAAGACGCCGCTGAGCCCGAGGACGAGTGGTCGGCGGCTGCGCGTGCCGCGGAAGAGGAAGTCGTCGGCGTCCAGCACCAATCCTGGTTCCGCGGGCTGTTCAGCCGTCGTGGCGCCAAGGTGAGCCGGCCGAAGCCTGCCGTCGCTCCACGCAGATCCTATTACGGCCTGCCGATCGCCTGCGCCGCCATGGGCGCGCTGGTGCTGGCGCTGGTGCTCTGGCGCGGCGACATGGTGCGCCTGCTGCCGCAGACCGCGGCCTTCTACAAAATGGTCGGGCTGGAAGTGAACCTTCGCGGGCTCGCCTTCAAGGACGTGAAGCTCTCGACGGAGACCGTGGACGGTAAGCAGGTGCTGGTGATCGAGGGTGTAATCGTCGGCCAAAGCAAGAAGCCCTTGGACATTCCGCGCCTGCGCTTTGCCGTGCGCGATGCGCAAGGCGCCGAGATCTACGCCTGGAATTCGGTTCTGGAGCAGACCGTGCTGCAACCCGGCGAGCGCGCCTTCTTCCGCTCGCGCCTGGCCTCGCCGCCCCCGGAAGGCCGCAATATCGACGTTCGCTTCTTCAACCGGCGCGACATTGCCGGCGGCAGCGTGTAATCCGCTTGGTTGAGTTCGCACGGGGAGGTTGTCCCTTGCCAAAAATATTGATCGCCGATGACGAGGATTCGATGCGCCAGCTGGTGGCGCGCGCCATCGCCATGGACGGCCACGAGACCGTCACGGCACAGGATGGCGCCGAGGCGCTGGAGATCCTGACCCGGGAGGACGGCGCGTTCGATCTCCTGCTCACCGATATCCAGATGCCTGTCATGGACGGCATCGCGCTCGCGCTCTCCGCCGCGCGCGACTTTCCGCAACTGACCATCTTGCTGATGACGGGCTTTGCCGACCAGCGCGAGCGCGCCTCGAACCTCAATGCGCTGGTGCATGACGTCGTGACCAAGCCGTTTTCGGTGGCGGACATCCGTACGGCGGTGGCCGATGCGCTTGCAGCGAAGAAGGGGTAGCGGAGATTTCACGCCGTCATAGCGAGGAGCACTTGCGACGAAGCAATCCAGAATCATTCCGTGGAAAGACTCTGGATTGCTTCGCTACGCTCGCAATGACGGAGGATGTGGCGAGGTCGTAGCTCTCAAAAATCCTTCAGCAGCCGCTCGATATAGTCGAGCTCGATCTGCGGACGCGAGGGGTCGCCGAGGCGGCGGCGGAGTTCTTCCAGGATGCGGCGGACGCGCTGGACGTCGATCTCGCCGGGAATCTTGACCGTATAATCATCGCCGAATTCGCGGCCGTGCAGCGGACGTCCGAGCGGGTCGGTCTGGTTGCCGCCGCTCTGCTGACGACCGGCGCGATTGCCGGGACCATCGCCCTGGCCGTCGCCATCGCCCTGCTGCATTCCCTCGGCCATCTTCTGCGCACCCTTGCGCATGGCATCGAGCGCCTTGCCTTGGGAATCCACCGCACCGTCGGCATTGCCGTCGCCGAGCTTCGATCCCGCATCGCCCATGGCGCTGTCGGCGGAATCGAGCCCGCCCTCGTCATCACCCTGGTCGGCGTCCTGATCGCCATCCTGGCCGGGCTGGCCCTGATCGCCCTTCTGTCCCTGTTGGCCCTTCTGACCCTTTTGCGAGAGACCGCGCTTGGCCATCTCGTCCTGGAGCTTCTTCAGGCGATCGCGCAATGCCTGCTGGTCCTGCTGCAGATCCGACATCGACTGGTCGCCGGGCTGCTGCTTGCCGCGCATGCGGTCACGCCGGGAGTCCTGGCCCTGCTTGTAGGTCTTGTCGCGCAATTGCTGCTGCTTGCGGATCATGTCGCCGAGCTCGTTGAGCGCCTGCTCCATGTCGCTCTCGCCGGATTGTCCCGGCTGCGCCATCTGGAGGCCCTCAAGCATCTGCTGGAGCTGATCGAGCAACTGCTTGGCCGCATCCTTGTCGCCGGAGCGCGACAGGCGCTCCATGCGGTCGATCATGTTCTGGAGGTCCTGCTGGCGCAGGATTTTCGTGTTCGGATCAAGCGGACGCGCGAGATTCTGCGCGTCCTTGTTGTTGCGGAACTGCTCGGCGAGCTGACGCATGAAATTGTCCAGCGCTGCCCGCAGATCCTGCGTGAGCTTCTTGATCTCCTCGTCGCTGGCACCGCGCTCCAGCGCCTGCTTCAGCGCATCCTGCGCGGCACGCAACGCCTTCTCGACGTCGGAGATGTTGCCGTCCTCGATCGTCACCGCCAGCGCCCACAGGCTCGCCACGACCTCGCGCAGCGCATCGTCGGTGCGCGCCGCCTCGAGCTGGCGCGTGACGCTGTAGAGGCCGAGATATTGCCCCGTCTCCTGCGTGAACAGTTCGGGCGCGATCATCAGCGCGTCGAGCGCGGTGTAGACGTCGGAATTCCTGTTGGCATCGAGTGCCAAGATGCGGCGCTGCTCGATCAGGGCGCGTGCGAGCGGCTTGGTGAACAGCCGCTCGGGCAGGCGCATGTTGAAAGGCTCGCTTCGAGCCTCGTTGCCGGCCTCGTCCTTGGCGGTCAGCGTCAACGTGACATCGGCGCCGGCATAAGGATTGTCGCTGAGATCCTTCACCGTCTGGCCGACGCCGTTGCGAGTGCGCGCATTCGGCAGCACCAGCGGGAATTGCGGCGGCTGGAACAGCGGCCGCGCAGCGGCCTTGCTATCAGTCTTGCCGTCACCGTCCTTGCCGGCATCGGCGGTGCGCGGAGCGACCAGTGCCTCGGCGCCGGTGACGCCGTAATCATCCTCGATCTTGTAGACGAGCTGGAGCGCGCCGCGCGCCTGGCGCTCCGGATCCTTGGCGAGCGCGATTGTCGGCGGATGGTCTGCCGTCGCCGCAAAGGCCCATTGCGGCTGGCCCGAGGGCGCGCGGACGTGAGCGGTGCCATCGCCGGTGATGGTGAAATGCTTTTCGTTGGTGCCCTTGGGTGCGGCTTCGGCAGGCTCGGTCTCCTTGAGACCACCGGAAACGACGACATCCAGGCTACCGCCGGAAGACCGCACAATCAGGGTCGAACCCGCGGGAACGGCAAGCGGACCGGAGGCCGGAAGCGCCGCGGCCTCCTTGTTGGCAGCCGACAGGATCACCGGCGGCTTGCCGGTGTAGAGCGGCGGCGTGACCCAGGCATCGACGCGGACATTGGTCGGCGCAAGCACGCCGTTCCAGTCGAAGGCCGCGCCCAACCTGAACGCGCGCTCATCGCCTGCGGCAAAGAAGGTGGCGACCAGCATCACCATGACCAGTGCACGCAGGGCCCAGGGGTCATGGATGGCGAGGCGCGGGTGCGGCAAACCGGCGCGGATGCGTTTGAGCGAGGCCAGCGTGCGCTCGCGCTGCGCCTGCCAGAGCGCCTGCGCGACCGGATCCTGCGAGGTCAGCGTATCCGTGAGCGTCGTGGCGGGACGGTGGCGAATGCCCGAACCGCGATCGAGCCGCGCGAGCGCCTCTTCGCGGCTTGGCCAGCGAAAGCGAACCAGCGGGAACAGGGCGATCGCGGCGAGGCCCGCGAAAATGACGAGACCAATGGCGCGTCCGACCGAGGGCAACGCCAGCCAGAGGCCAGCCCAGGACACAACCAGAAACAGGCCGATAACCGTGAGGAAACGAGCCAAGCCCGGCCAGGCACGCTCCCAGGCGATGGCATACGTGGACCGCTCGAGGGCCTGCGCCAGCTTCAACCGCGACAGAGCATCGCCATCGCGGATCGGGTCTGACGGGTCGGGGGTGACGCCGTTCAATCAACTCTCCAGGTTGCCCGGTCGACTGAAACTTACCACAACGGCAGCACTGAGGCATCCGTTCCTGTACGGGAGACACCCCTTTTCCCGCATAACACGAGGACGTGACTGGGCCGCCGCAACCCCTTAGTTTCCGCGCCGCCATCCGAGCGAAATAGAGGAAATGCCATGGACAAGAAGATGCACGACAAGGGCCTGGAAGTCCGCAAAGCGGTGCTGGGCGAGACCTATGTCAACAACGCGCTGAAGAACGTCGACGATTTCAACCGTCCGTTCCAGGAGATGCTCAACGAATATTGCTGGGGCACGGTGTGGGGCCGCGAAGAGCTGCCGCGCAAGACCCGCAGCATGCTCAACATCGCGATGATCGCAATCCTCAACCGCCAGCACGAATTCCGCGCGCATTTGAAGGGTGCGCTCACCAACGGCGTCTCCCGCGACGAAATCCGCGAGATCCTGATGCAGGTCGCGATCTATGGCGGCATGCCGGCCGCAGTCGACAGCTTCCGCATCGCGCGCGAGGTGTTCGCGGAGATCGATGGGAGGGCGTGAGGGGACGCATCACTCTCACCGTCGTCCCGGACAAGCGATGCGTAGCGTAGCGCCGATCCGGGACCCATAACCACAGGGAGATGTGGTTACGGGGACTCGGAGTGACCGCCTTCACACAACGACTCCTCCCTGGGGTTACGGGTCCCGCCCCCCCGCGTGCAATTGCGCGCTAGGCCGGGACGACATCGAGTGTGTTGCGCGGCCTTCGACAAACAACGAATAACCAAGACAAGGAATCACCATGGACATCGGATTCATCGGCCTCGGAAACATGGGTTTCCCGATGGCGCGGCGGCTGGTCGAGGCCGGTCACAAGCTCGTCGTGTTCGACACCCGCAGAGAGGTCGTCGACAAGCTTGTCGCGCGTGGCGCGACGGCGGCAACGTCGCCGAAAGACGTTGCCGACAAGGTCGAGACCGTGATGGCGAGCCTACCGTCGCTGCAAGCGTCGCTCGACGTTGCCACAGGAGCGAACGGCGTGATCGAGGGCAGCCGCGCCAAGCGCTTCATCGATCTTTCGACCGTCGGATCGACGATGGCTTCGAAAATTCACGGCCTGCTGGCCAAGCGCAACATCGTGCAGATCGACTGCCCCGTCTCGGGCGGCGTCGGCGGCGCCGAGAAGGGCACGCTGGCGGTGATGGTGTCAGGACCAAAGCCGGAGTTCGATCTGCTCAAGCCGGCGCTCGACGTGATCGGGAAGGTGTTCTTCATCGGCGAGAAGCCGGGCGCGGCGCAGACGATGAAGCTCGCCAACAACTTCCTCTCGGCCACGGCGATCGTGGCGACCTCGGAAGCGGTGGTGATGGGGGTGAAGGCCGGGCTCGATCCCGCCGTGATGATCGACGTCATCAATTCGGGCTCGGGCATGAACACTGCGAGCCGCGACAAGTTTCCGCGCTCGGTGCTGCCGCGCACCTTCGACTTCGGCTTCGCCACCGGATTGATGGTGAAAGACGTGCGGCTGGCGCTGGAGGAGATGAAGCAGCTCGGCCTGTCGATGGAGGTTGCAGATGCCGTCGGACGACTGTGGGAAACGGTGATCAGCGCGGAAGGCGCCGAGTCCGATTTCACCGCGGCGATCAAGCCTATCGAGAAGAAGGCCGGCGTGGTGGTCGGCGGGAAGACCGGCGGGTTGGCGGGGAAATAGCGCCCGGACCAGTCACAGCCAGGGCGCCGGCGTATCCATCGCGATGAGCTGCTCGACTTCGATGCGCGGGCGCACCACCGCGTATTGATCGCCCTTCACCAGCACCTCCGGCACCAAGGGCCGCGTGTTGTAGGTGCCTGCCTGCACGGCGCCATAGGCGCCTGCGGTCATGATGGCGATGAGATCGCCGGGCTTCGGCGTCGGCAGCGTGCGATCGAGCGCGAGATAGTCGCCGGTCTCGCAGACCGGGCCGACGACGTCGGCCGAGATGGTCGCCGCGCCCTTGGCCGGCTCTGTCACCGGCACGATGTCGTGATGCGCCTCATACAGCGTCGGGCGGATGAGATCGTTCATGGCGGCGTCGATGATGACGAAGTTCTTGCCGTCGCCGTGCTTCACGTAAATGACCTTGGCGACCAGGATGCCGGCATTGCCGACGATCATGCGGCCCGGCTCGAACATCAGCGTGCAGCCGAGATTGTGGCTGACGCGCTTGACCATCGCGGCATAAGCATCCGGCGCCGGCGGCGCCTCGCGGTCCATGTAATAGGGGATGCCGAGACCGCCGCCGAAATCGACGTGGCTGATGTTGTGGCCGTCGCTGCGCAGCGTCTGCACGAATTCGGAAAGGATGCGGAACGCAATCTCCATCTTGGAGAGATCGGTAATCTGGCTGCCGATGTGCACGTCGGTACCCGTGACCGTGATGCCCGGCAGCTTCGCGGCGCGGGCATAGACCTCGCGTGCATGCACGATCGGGATACCGAACTTGTTCTCGGACTTGCCGGTCGAAATCTTGGCATGCGTGCCGGCATCGACATCAGGATTGACGCGGATGGAGATGCGCGCGGTCTTGCCGGTCTCGGTCGCAAGTCGCGAGAGCAGTTCGAGCTCGGGCTCGGATTCGACGTTGAGGCAGAGGATGTCGGCGGCAAGGGCCGCGCGCAGCTCGGTCTCGGTCTTGCCGACACCTGAGAACACGATCTTGCTGGCGGGAATGCCGGCCGCGAGCGCGCGCTTCAATTCACCGCCCGAGACCACGTCAGCGCCGGCGCCGAGCTTTGCGAGCGTGCGCAGCACCGATTGATTGGAGTTCGCCTTCATGGCGTAGCAGACCAGCACCTTCTCGCCGGCAAAGGCATCGGCGAAGACGCGGTAGTGCCGCTCGAGCGTGGCAGTCGAATAGCAATAGAACGGCGTGCCGACCGTTGCGGCCAGCTCGGACAGGTTCACCGCCTCGGCGTGCAGCACGCCGTTGCGATAGTCGAAATGGTTCATGGCGTTGGCTCAGCTAATCCGGCTCATTTTTTGCCGGGAGGTTCGTCCAGGAGCGGGTCGAGGATAAACGGTCTTTTCTTGCCCTTGGTCGCCGCCGGCGCGGCGTCCGCGCCGTAGGTCGGATTGAACACGCTCGGCGTTTTCTGGGCTTCGGTCTCGGTGTCACCAGGCGCGGCGATGTTGGCCGTGGACGCGTTGGAGGCGGTCGGCGGCAGATCCAACGGGCCCTTGCGGCCACAGCCGGCGAGCGCAAGCGCACTCACGCTCAGGACAATGATGGCCCACCCCGACCCGGCCGGGCGAAACTTTGACGTCACGACGAAATCCCCACTACGCGGGCGGCACCATACAGAGATTGGCGCGCTCTGGCGAGAGCCGGATGACCATGAAACATAAGCGAAATTTTGCCTTCAGCCCAATTTTCGCTCTTTTTCCAGCCGCTTCGCCCAGGCCTTGGCCTGCGACGCCACGTTCTTCGGCGCGGTGCCGCCGAAGCTGGTGCGGCTCTTCACCGACGATTCGACAGAGAGCACGCCGAGCACGTCCCTGGTGATCTTGGGCTCGATCGCCTGCATCTCCTTGAGCGGCAGCTCATGCAGCGCCACGCCCCCCTCGGCGGCCTTGGCGACGATGCGGCCGGTGACATGATGGGCTTCGCGGAATGGCATCTTCAGCGTGCGCACCAGCCAGTCGGCGAGGTCGGTGGCGGTGGCATAGCCCTCACCCGCAGCGGCCTTCATCTTGGCTTGGTCCGGCACGAGGTCGCGAACCATGCCGGTCATGGCGCGAACGGCCAGCGACAGCGCGGCAAAGCCCTCCATCGCGCCCTGCTTGTCCTCCTGCATGTCCTTCTGATAGGCGAGCGGCAGGCCCTTCATGACGATCAGGAGACCATTGAGCGCGCCGATGACGCGACCGGTCTTGGCGCGCACGAGTTCGGCCGCATCCGGATTGCGCTTCTGCGGCATGATCGAGGAGCCCGTGGTGAACTTGTCGCTGAGGCGGATCATTCCGACCAGCGGCGAGGTCCAGATCACGATCTCCTCGGCAAAGCGCGACATGTGCACGGCGCAGATCGATGCCGCCGACAAGGTCTCCAGCACGAAGTCGCGGTCGGAGACCGCGTCGAGCGAGTTCGCCATCGGACGATCGAAGGCCAGCGCCTTTGCGGTGGCGTGACGGTCGATCGGGAACGAGGTACCGGCGAGCGCGGCCGCACCCAGCGGCGATTCATTGAGCCGCTTGCGCGCATCCTGAAAACGGCCGCGATCGCGCGCGGCCATCTCGACATAGGCGAGCAGGTGATGGCCGAACGTGACGGGCTGCGCGGTCTGCAGATGCGTGAAGCCGGGCATCACGGTGCCGGCATGCTCCAACGCGCGTTCCACCAGCGCCTGCTGGAACGCGGCGAGCGCGGCATCGGTCTCGTCGACGATGTCGCGGACATAGAGACGAAAATCGGTTGCGACCTGGTCGTTGCGCGAGCGCGCGGTGTGCAGGCGGCCGGCGGCGGGGCCGATCAGCTCCGACAGGCGGCTCTCGACATTCATGTGAATGTCCTCGAGCGCGCGCTTGAATTCGAAGCCGCCCTTGCCGATCTCTGACAAAATCGTGTCTAGACCCTTGCCGATATTTTTCGCATCAGAGGCTGTGATGATGCCGTTCGCGGCAAGCATCGCGGCGTGGGCCTTGGACGCGGCGATGTCCTGGGCAAAGAGGTGACGATCGACGTCGATGGAGACGTTGATCTCTTCCATGATCTCATCGGGACGTTCCGAGAACCGGCCGCCCCACATCTTGTTGCTCATGATCCCCTGCTCACGCCTTGCTTTGCCGCATGTTTGCTGGCGGAGGCCAGCCGTATTAAGAGGCCCCTGATAGCCATATCTGCGACCGGATGACAAACGATATGCTCGACCCAAAGCCCTCCGCCACGCGCCGGATCCCCATCGTCATCGCCACTGTGGTGGTTGGCGGGCTGGCCGGCTTCGCCGCGCTGTACGGGCTAGGCCTGGGTCGGCCCCTATCAGGCGATCCGGTCTGCCGCGCGGCGGTCGCAACCGCGCAAAAGATCGCCCCATTGGCCCATGGCGAGGTGGCGGCCCTGACCATGGCGAGCAAGCCCCTGAAGCTGCCAGACCTGGCTTTTGAGGACGCTGACGGCAAGCCGAAGAAACTGTCGGATTTCCGCGGCAAGACCCTGCTGGTAAACCTCTGGGCCACCTGGTGCGTGCCCTGCCGAAAAGAGATGCCGGCGCTGGATCAGCTCCAGACCAAGCTGTCAGGCCCGAATTTCGAAGTGGTGGCGATCAACATCGACACCCGCGACCCCGAGAAGCCCAAGACCTTCCTGAAGGACGCCAATCTGACCAGGCTCGGCTATTTCACGGACCAGAAAGCCAAAGTTTTTCAAGATCTTAAGTCGATAGGCCGGGCGCTGGGCATGCCGACCTCGGTACTGGTCGACCCGCAGGGCTGCGAGATCGCGACGATCGCGGGGCCGGCGGAATGGGCGAGCGACGACGCGCTCAAGCTGCTGCGGGCCGCGTTGGGCCCGGCTGCCGCTTCGTTTTAGAGTTTCAGGCGGTGATGTTGAGGTTGCCGCCGACACCGGCGCCCACATTGGCGAGCGAGGGCTGACCGGCGCCCATCAGCGTCAAAACGGCGGATTTCTCCGCATCCGCATTCTGCTTCATCAGCGTCGCCGAGATATTCGACTGCAGCGCGCCTTGCTGAGAGGCCAGCATGGTGCTGACCATCGCCATCGTGTCCATTACGCAAACCCTCTTACCGGCGGCACCCTAGGCGGGATCGGTTAATGGGGCATGAATTGTCACAGAGTGGACGCCCGGCCGAGGTGCCTTATCGCGTCGGAACCGGCTTGGCGCCGCGGTAGTCGTAGAAGCCGCGCTGGGTCTTGCGGCCGAGCCAACCGGCCTCGACGTATTTCACCAGCAGCGGGCACGGCCGGTACTTGGAGTCGGCCAGCCCCTCGTGCAGCACCTGCATGATCGACAGGCAGGTATCGAGGCCGATGAAATCGGCGAGCTCCAACGGGCCCATCGGATGGTGGGCACCGAGCTTCATTGCCGCGTCGATCGCCTCGACGTTGCCGACGCCTTCATACAGCGTGTAGATCGCCTCGTTGATCATCGGCAGCAGGATGCGGTTGACGATGAAGGCCGGGAAATCCTCGGAGACAGCGACCTGCTTGCCCAGCTTTGAGACGAATTCCTTGGATGCCTCGAAGGTCGAATCGTCGGTCGCGATGCCACGGATCAGCTCCACCAGCTCCATCAGCGGCACCGGATTCATGAAGTGAATGCCGATGAAGCGCTCGGGCCGGTCGGTGGCAGCAGCGAGCCGTGTGATCGAGATCGAGGACGTGTCGGAGGCGACGATCGCCTCGGGCTTCAAGATTGCACAGAGATCGTGGAAGATCTTGCGCTTGACCTCTTCCTTCTCGACCGCGGTCTCGATCACGAGATCGCAATCGGCGAGGTCGTCGAGCTTCTCGGCGAGCTTGATCCGCCCGACCGCCTTGGCCTTGTCCTCCTCAGTCACGCCCTTCTTGGAGACCTGGCGCGCCAGATTGCCGTTGATGGTCGCCATGCCTGACTTGAGGCGGTCGGCCGAGATGTCGTTGAGCACCACGTCGAAGCCGGCCAGGGCTGCGACATGCGCGATGCCATTGCCCATCTGACCCGCGCCGATCACGCCGACCTTCTTGATTACTGCCGCCATAATGTCATCCACCGGAACGGCGCGCATATCGCGCCCTGCCTATCCCCTGAGCCGGGAGGACCGATTTAATCAGAACCTTGGCTCGAAACCTAGATTGGATCGCTTCGAAGGCGTGCCCCACGCCAAAGAAAACGCCTCGGAAATGCAACACCGGCCGGAGTTTATACCTCCGGCCGGTGTTTTTAGCGCGTTTTACTTGCCGAGCTTGCCGAGTTCGGCCGTCAGCTCCGGAACCGCCTGGTAGAGATCGGCGACCAGTCCGTAATCGGCGACCTGGAAGATCGGCGCGTCCTCGTCCTTGTTGATCGCGACGATGACCTTGGAGTCCTTCATGCCGGCCAGATGCTGGATCGCGCCAGAAATGCCCACAGCGACATAGAGCTCGGGGGCCACGACCTTGCCGGTCTGGCCGACTTGCCAGTCGTTCGGCGCATAGCCGGCGTCGACAGCCGCGCGCGAGGCACCGACGCCGGCGCCGAGCTTGTCGGCCAGCGGCTCGATGTACTTGGCGAAGTTCTCGCGGCTCTGCATGGCGCGGCCACCGGAGACGATGATCTTGGCCGAGGTCAGCTCGGGACGATCGCTCTTGGCGACCTCCTCACCGACAAAGGACGACAGGCCGGGATCGGCCGCCGCAGCGACGCTCTCGACCGGCGCGCTGCCACCGGCGGCTGCCGCCTGGAAGGTCGAGGTGCGGACCGTGATGACCTTCTTGGCGTCCTTCGACTTCACCGTCTGGATGGCGTTGCCGGCATAGATCGGACGCTCATACGTGTCGGGGGCGACGACCTTGATGATCTCCGAGACCTGCATGACGTCGAGCAGTGCGGCGACGCGCGGCATCACGTTCTTGAAGCGCGAGGTGGCGGGCGCGACGATCGCATCATAGGAGGGCGCCAGCGAGACGATCAGCGCGGCCAGCGGCTCGGCGAGATCATGCGCGTAGGCCTCGCCTTCGGCGACCAGCACCTTGGCGACACCGGCAAGCTTCGAGGCCGCCTCGGCCGCGGCCTTGGTGCCCTGCCCGCCACCAGCGACCAGCACAAGGACTTCGCCACCGAGCTGGGACGCCGCGGTCAGGGCCTTGTTGGTGGAGTCCTTGAGGACTTCGTGTTCGTGTTCAGCAATCAGCAACGTGGTCATCAGAGCACCCCGGCTTCGTTCTTGAGCTTCGACACCAGCTCGGCGACGTCCTTCACCTTGACGCCGGCCTTGCGGCCTGCGGGCTCAGTCGTCTTCAGAACTTCGAGGCGCGCAGTGAGGTCGATGCCGTAATCGGCAACCGTCTTGTCCGCGATCGGCTTCTTCTTGGCCTTCATGATATTCGGCAACGAGGCATAGCGCGGCTCATTGAGACGAAGATCGGTGGTGACGATCGCCGGTCCCTTGAGCTTGACCGTCTGCAGGCCGCCGTCGACTTCGCGGGTCACCTTGAAGTCGGAGCCTTCGACCTCGAGCTTCGAGGCGAAGGTCGCCTGCGACCAGCCGAGCAGCGCGGCCAGCATCTGGCCGGTCTGATTGCTGTCGTCGTCGATCGCCTGCTTGCCGAGGATGATCAGGCCGGGCTGCTCTTCTTCAGCAACCTTCTTCAGGATCTTGGCGACAGCGAGCGGCTCGACGTTGCCCTCGGCCTTCACCAGGATGCCGCGATCCGCGCCCATGGCGAGACCGGTACGGATCGTCTCCGACGCCTGCGCAGGTCCAATCGAGACCACCACGACCTCGGTCGCCTTGCCGGCTTCCTTCAGGCGCAGCGCTTCCTCGACAGCGATTTCGTCGAAGGGGTTCATCGACATCTTGACGTTGGCGAGTTCAACGCCCGATCCATCGCCCTTGACGCGGACCTTGACGTTGTAATCGACCACCCGCTTTACCGGCACTAAGACCTTCATCGATCCTCTTTCACTCAATTTGGGAGGGGGGCTATTCAACTGGCGCGGAACCTAAAGGCCTGATCCGGCCCGGTCAACGCGCGAAGGGGCCTAATTTTAGACCTTAGAAATGCTGATCTCAATGGGTCAGCGGTTCTGGCCCGGAACCCAGAGCACGTCGCCGGCGCCATTGTGGTTGGTTGCGCGGCTGGCCACGAACAGGAAGTCCGACAGGCGATTCATATACTGGATGCCAGCCGGGCCGACCAGCTCACCGGGCTGGGCTGCCAGTTCCACCATCACCCGTTCCGCCCTGCGGCAAATCGTGCGAGCGACATGGAGGTAGGCGGCGGCCGGCGTGCCACCCGGGAGCACGAATGAGGTGAGCGGCGCGAGCTTGTCGTTCAGCGCGTCGATATCGTGCTCGAGCCGTTCGACCTGGCTCGCGACCACCCGCAGCCGCTCTGCTCTTTTAGTTCCTTGGCCCTCGCGCTCGGGCACCGCGAGATCAGCGCCGAGATCGAACAGATCGTTCTGGATGCGGCCGAGCATCGCATCGAGCTCCGGCGCATCCCTGGTGTGAAGCCGCACCACACCGATCGCGGCATTGGTCTCGTCGACCGTGCCGTAAGCCGTAATGCGCAGATCATATTTCGGACGGCGCTCGCCGGTTCCGAGCGCTGTCGTGCCGTCGTCACCGGTCTTCGTATAGATGCGGTTGAGCACGACCATGTTAATGCCCCATCGCCCAGACAGCGACCATGGCAATGACGATCGCGATGAACTGAAGCAGCACGCGCAGGCGCATCAATTTCTGCGAGGTGTTGGGCGAACCGCCACGCATCATGTTGACGAGACCGAGCAGCAGCACCACCGCCACGGCGGCCACGGCGATCGGCAGGATGAAAGTACTCAGGAGAGATGCCATTTGAGGGTGATAACACCGTGTGCGTCGCTCCGCCATGGCGTTCCCAATCTGGCTTTTAGGCGAATAATGTCAGAAGCTGGCCGGATGATTTCCGATTTGCGCGCATCGCCGGGCGTGTTCGCCTCTCCCCACCCGCGGGGAGCGGGAGAATTGCGGAGCAGGTTGTGAAGGCAATCCGCACCATCTACGTCATCGTGGAAGACGCCTTCTACACGTTCCTGGCCGACGACGGCTGGGCGATCGCGAGCCATATCGCGCTGTCGACGCTGATGGCACTGTTCCCATTCCTGATCGTGCTGACGTCGCTGGCTGGCTTCTTCGGCTCCAAGGAGCTTGCCGACCAGGCGGCGGGACTCATGCTGCAGGTTTGGCCGAAGCAAGTGGCGGACTCGCTGTCCGGCGAGATCCACGACGTGCTGACCACCACCCGCACGGGCGTGCTGACGATCGGCGCGGTGCTGTCGGTCTATTTCGCCTCGAACGGCGTCGAGGCGCTCAGAGTGGCGCTGAACCGCGCCTATGCAGTGGTGGAGATGCGGCGCTGGTACTGGCTGCGGCTGGAATCGATCGGCTACACGCTGGTCGCAGCCTTCACCGCGCTCGCCATGGCGTTTCTGATCGTGCTCGGCCCGCTCCTCATCGAGGCGGCGCGGCGCCACATTCCGCTGTTCGTCGACTCCAACGAGAGCATCCTCACCTGGATACGCTACGGCATCACCATCGGTGCGCTGGTGGTGGCGCTGTTCATTCTGCATGCCTGGCTGCCGGCGGGACGGCGCGGCTTCTTCCAGATCCTGCCCGGCATCGTCTTCACGATGGGAGCCTCGCTGATCTCTGGCATCGTGTTCGGACAATATCTGGCGCGCTTCGCCAACAATTACGTGACGATGTATGCGGGGCTCGCTTCCGTGATCATCGCACTGGTGTTTCTGTATTTCATCGCCGCGATCTTCGTCTTCGGCGGCGAGCTCAATGCCGCGATCATCAAATCGCGGCTTCCTCACGGCGTCTCGCTTCAAGCAGCGCAGTCGCTAAAGCCCGCGGGGACACAGGCTTGACCAGGAAGGCATCGGCGCCGGCCTCGCGCGAGGCTGCCTCGTCCTCGCCTCGGCCGGACACGCCGATAATCGGGATCTGAGCCAGCGGCGCCTGCATCGTGCGGATCCGCTTGATGGCCTCGACGCCGTCGATGCCCGGCAAGACCATATCCATCAGCACCGCATCGAAACCACCTTGCGCGAGGCGGGTCACCGCATCCTCGCCGCGTCCGATGAACTCGGCATGATGACCAAGCTCGGTCAGGATCGTATTGAGCACGACACGGCCGAAGGGATTGTCCTCGACGCTGAGCACGCGCAGCGCCGCCAGCGCATCGGCTTCATCGCCTTCAGCCCTGCGTGCCTTCGCCGGCCCCGCCGCATCGAGCGTGACGGTCAGGGTGAAGGTGGCGCCGCCACCACGCCGCGGCGCGACCGTGATGTCGCCGCCCATCGCGTGCGCCAGTTGCTTCACCGAGGACAGGCCGAGCCCGGCGCCGCCGAAGCGCGAGGCGATGGTGACATTGGCCTGCGTGAACGGACGGAACAGCCGCTTGATCTCGGCCATGGTCAGGCCGATGCCGCTGTCGGACACAGCAAAGGCAACGCCAACCTTGCGCGTGGTCTTATTGGCCTTGCCGCCTGCTTTGCCTTTGGCCGGACGCCAGGGCGCGGCCGAGATCGCCACACCGCCCTGATCGGTGAATTTGACGGCATTGTCGATCAGGTTCTCGAGCGCGGCGCGAAGGCGAACGGGATCGCCGACCACGAGTCCGGGCAGCTTGTCGGAGATCTCGACCTCGGCCTGGAGACCCTTGGCGGCGGCGCGGCCGGCAAGCGAATCGCCCGTGCTGCGGGCAAGCGCCCGCAGATCGAACAGATCCTGCCGCAGGGTGCTGCCGCCCGGACCCTTGCCGGTCTTGGCGGCATCGACGAACAGCGTGGCAAGGTTCGCCAGATGCTCGGCACCGGCTTTGATGGTATCGGCCCAGCGCCGCTCGCGCTCGCCGAGATCAGAGGTCGAAAGCAGGTCGCTGATCGCGAGAATGCCGGTCAAGGGCGTGCGAACCTCGTGGGCAAAGGCCGCAAGTGCCGCCTGGATTACGTCCGGCGTGACGGGCTTGGTGCCGCGCTTACGCAACCTCCCGGCCGTCCCGGACCGCTTCCGAGGCGGTTGCCTGGACTTTCGCGTGGTGCGCGCCGCGCGCGTTTTCGCCGCCATAAATCCCCTTCGAAGTATCCTCTTCGAGCCCCGGGTTCGCCGGCGAGCATGGCACGGCGGAACCCCCGGAGTCACGGCGGCGTTTGGCTAACCCCCAGAGAAACTTAGCCTAATCCCACGAACAGGCGGATACCGGCGGGCGAGGAACCAGCCGCGCGCAACTCTCGCAGGCCGGTCGAGCGATCTGATTTCGACAGCTTCCGCCCCTCCGCATCGCGAATCAGGGGGTGATGGCGATAGGCGGGTTCGGGCAGCCCGAGCAAAGCCTGAAGCAGGCGATGGACCGAGGTGGCGTGAAACAAGTCCTGGCCGCGCACGATTTCGCTCACGCCCTGCAGCGCGTCGTCGACCACCACGGACAGATGGTAGCTGGTCGGGGTCTCCTTGCGGGCCAGGACGACGTCCCCCCAGGCCTCAGGCCGCGCGGCGACCGTGCCGCGCTCGCCCTCGGGGCCCTCGCCCAACTCGTTCCAGGTCAGGCCGGAGAGCCGCCGGCAGGCCGCCGCCATGTCGAGGCGCAGCGCGTAAGGCGCGCCTGAATCGATCAGGCGCGACCGTTCGCCCGCGGGAAGTGACTTCGCGTCGCCAGGATAAAGCGGCGCACCGTCGGGATCGCGCGGCCACGGCCCATCCGCCTCGCGCGCAGCGACGAGCTTTGCGATTTCTGCGCGGCTTTCAAAAGCGGGATAGACGAGACCGAGCGCCGAGAGCTGTTCCAGCGCGGCACGATAGTCGGCGAGATGCTCCGACTGCCGGCGCACCGGCGTCTCCCAGACGATCCCCAGCCAGGCGAGGTCCTGGTAGATCGCGGTCTCGTATTCCGGCCGGCAGCGCGTCGCGTCGATGTCCTCGATCCGCAGCAACAGCCGCCCGCCGCTCTCACGCGCGCGGTCGAGGTTCAGCAGCGCGGAGTAAGCGTGGCCGAGATGCAAGTGGCCATTCGGGCTGGGGGCAAATCGGAAAACGGGTGGCGCCATATGCAAAGATCTCGTCATGGCCAAGTTCGCCCCGGCCATCTTCTGTTACGATAGGAGATGGATGCGCGGGTCAAGCCCGCACGACAAATAGAGCAGCAATGACGATCCACCTCGAAACCCAGTCCGATCTCGAAGAAGCTGTCCACACGCTGGTCAAGCGCGATCCGCGGCTCAAGCCCGTGCTTGATATCGCGGGCATGCCGGCGTTGCGGCGGCGTGAGCCGGGCTTTGCGGGGCTTGCCCATATCGTCTGCGGACAGCAGCTTTCGACCGCGAGCGCGGCGGCGATCTGGGGACGGCTGTCCGCCGCCTTCGATCCGTTCGATCACGAGGCGGTGCGCCGCGCCCGCACCGACCGCCTGGGACGGCTCGGCCTGTCCGCCGCCAAGATCAAGACGCTGAAACATCTCGCACGCGAGATCATCGCCGAGCGGCTGAACCTCGACGTGCTCGCGGAAGAAGATGCTGACGCCGCGCATCACACGCTGATCTCACTGCCCGGCATCGGACCATGGACCGCCGACGTCTATCTGTTGTTCTGCCTCGGCCATGGCGATGCCTGGCCCGCCGGCGATCTCGCTGTGCAGGAAGGCATCAAGGTCGGGCTTGGCCTTCAGGCACGACCGACGGAAAAGCAGATGGCGCCGCTCGCCGAACCCTGGCGCCCCCTGCGTGGCGCCGCCGCACATCTGTGGTGGAGCTACTATCGCGCGGTGAAGAAGCGCGAGGGCGTCATCACCGGCGAAGCGAACGCTGTTTCAAGCAATGTTGCTGTTACAAAGCGCACGGCCGCCAAGGAGATGCCGGCACGGAAAAAGCCGGGACCTTCACCATGACATCGACCGAGTGCCGACCGCGTCCGCAAGCGTGCCAAAAGAGCAGCGTTTCGGCACGGCATGGTCGGGCTTTGCCCGATGTTGGAGAGAGGCCTGAGCGTCGTCGAGAGCCGCGGGCCGAAAGCCGTGCAGCAGGTTTATTTCGATACGCTAAAGGGCGCATTCCGCCTGAGCAGGGCCATATGCTTTCACTGCTCAGGTAAAGCGCTTTTGACACAAGTCGAACCGGTATAGCGTCAGCCTCAGAGGAAACGCCGCGAAGACGGCCACGAGGTCGCGCATGCTGGATCGCACGAGGGATATGGCCGTTTCCGTGCAGGCCTGGCTCGATGAATTCGAGCGCGCGCTCAGCAAGCCGGATCGCGCCGCGCTGGACCGTCTCTTCCTCGCTGACTGCTTTTGGCGCGATGTGCTGGCGCTGAGCTGGAACCTGCAAACGATCGCGGGCCGCGATACAATCACGCAGGCGTTGACCACGCTCGCCCCCGAAGCGGCGCCAAACAATTTCAGGATTGCGCCGAACCGCGCAGCGCCGCGCTGGGTGACACGCGCGGGCACCAACAACATCGAAGCCATCTTCAGTTTCGAGACTGCACTCGGCCGTGGCAGCGGCATCGTGAGGCTCGTACCCGACGCCGCCGACGGCGATCGTCTGAAGGCGTGGACGCTGCTCTCTGCGCTCGAGGAGCTCAAGGGCTTCGAGGAGCAGCTCGGCGCCTCACGGCCGCGGGGGCAGGCCTATTCGCGCGATTTCCGCGGGCCGAACTGGCTCGATTTGCGCAACGCCTCGCGCGACTATGCCGATCGCGATCCCGCCGTGCTGGTGGTCGGCGGCGGCCAGGCCGGGCTTGCGATCGCCGCGAGGCTGAAGCAATTGCAGATCGACACGCTGATCGTCGATCGCGGGGCGCGGATCGGCGACGTCTGGAGGAAGCGCTATCACGCGCTGACCCTGCACAACCAGGTGCAGGTCAATCACATGCCCTACATGCCGTTCCCGCCGAGCTGGCCGACCTACATCCCCAAGGACAAGCTCGCAAACTGGTTCGAGGCTTACGTTGATGCGATGGAGCTGAACTTCTGGACCGGCACCGAGTTCGAGGGCGGCACTTACGACGAAGCCAAGGGGCACTGGACCGTCACGCTGCGCCGGGCCGACGGCAGCCAGCGCACCATGCATCCCCGCCATGTGATCATGGCGACCGGCGTCAGCGGCATCGCCAACATCCCTGATATTCCGACGCTCGATCGCTTCAAGGGCACGCTGCTGCATTCGAGCCGCTACGAGGACGGCGAAAACTGGAGCGGCAAGCGCGCCATCGTCATCGGCACCGGCAACAGCGGCCATGACATCGCGCAGGATCTTCATTCCAGCGGGGCCGAGGTGACGCTGGTGCAGCGGTCGCCGACCCTGATCACCAATATCGAGCCATCAGCGCAACTTGCCTACGCGACCTACAATGAGGGCTCTCTGGAGGACAACGATCTGATCGCGGCTTCGATGCCGACGCCGCTTGCGAAGAAGACCCATGTGATGCTGACCGAGCAGTCGAAGGAGCTCGACAAGGAGCTGCTCGACGGCCTCCGCGGCATCGGCTTCAAGCTCGACTACGGCGAGGCCGGCACCGGGTGGCAATTCAAATACCTCACCCGCGGCGGCGGCTATTATTTCAACGTCGGCTGCTCCAACCTGATCGTCAAGGGTGCGATCAAGCTGAAGCAGTTCGAGGACATCGAGAGTTTTACGGCCGACGGCGCCCAGATGAAGGACGGCACGGCTATTCCGGCCGATCTCGTCGTGCTCTCCACCGGCTACAAGCCGCAGGAATATCTGGTGCGAAAGCTGTTCGGCGACGGCATCGCCGACCGCGTTGGCCCGATCTGGGGTTTTGGCGACGGCTTCGAGTTGCGCAACATGTATGCGCGCACCGGACAGCCCGGCCTGTGGTTTATCGCCGGCAGCCTCGCGCAATGCCGGATCAATTCGAAATTCCTCGCGCTCCAGATCAAGGCGATCGAGGAAGGCATTTTGCCGCGTGAGGTGGGTCCAGTGTGACCACACTTATCATTCCGTGGCGCGCGCAGCGCGAGCCCGGAATCCATCCATCCCCAAGTTATGCTGCACAATGGATTCCGGGCCCGCGACTTCGTCGCGCCCCGGAATGACAAAAGGAGAGACCCATGCCAGCTATTCTCGGCAGCGGCGAGCACCGCTACCGCGTCGTCGAAAACTTCGCAAAGCTGCCGGACGGCTGGCAGCTCACCGACGTCGCCTCGGTCGCGGTCGACAGCAAGGATCGCGTCTACGTCTTCAACCGCGGCGAGCATCCGATGGTGGTGCTGGATCGCGAGGGCAATTTCCTGCGCAGTTTTGGCGAAGGCCTGTTCTCGCGCGCACACGGCCTGCACATCGATGCCGACGACAATCTCTACTGCACCGATGACGGCGACCACACCGTGCGCAAATGCACCACCGACGGCAAGGTGCTGCTGACGATCGGCATCCCGGCGAAGCCTGCGTCCTTCATGAGCGGTGAACCGTTCCATCGCTGCACCCATACCGCGCTCTCGCCGAAGGGCGAGATCTACGTGTCCGACGGCTATGGCAATGCGCGCGTGCACAAATACACGCCCGACGGCAAGCTGATGAAGAGCTGGGGAGAGCCAGGCACCGATCCCGGCCAGTTCAATATCGTGCACAATATCGCGAGCGATGCCGACGGCTGGGTCTATGTCGCCGACCGCGAGAACCACCGCGTGCAGGTGTTCAACGGCGAAGGCAAATACGAAACGCAATGGAACAATCTGCATCGGCCCTGCGCGCTGTGCTGTTGTGGCGGTAGCAAAAGCCCGACCTTCGTGATCGGCGAGCTCGGCCCCGGCCTGGCCGTCAACCGCAAGGTGCCCAATCTCGGTCCGCGCCTGTCGATCGTGGACGCCACGGGAAAGCGCATCGCGCGGCTCGGCGGCGAGGAAGGTCCGGGCATTGCGAGCGGCAAGTTTCTCGCTCCTCACGGTATCGCACTGGATTCCAGGGGCGACATCTATGTCGGCGAAGTCGGCGTCACCGACTGGAAGACCAGCTTTCCGGACCAGGAGATGCCGGCCTTCGTGCGCGGTACGCGGTGTTTGCAGAAGCTGGAGCGGGTGCGGGAGTAGCCGTCTGGAGTCACAGGGTGATGATCGAGGGGTTCCGCGCCGATGGCGTGGCCCCTCTCAAATCACGGCGCTTTTAGGCGTTTCGCCACCTCGCTGCCGCATTGCATGGGCCTGAATAAGTCGCTCAACGGGCTTCACAATCCCGTCACGCTGCATGTAGTATGTCAGTACATGCTGCTTCGCAGCGTATATTGGAGGCCGGGAGCGTTACTTGAACGCACATGTCTCGCAAGGCAGTTGGCCGGTGCTGGTCCTCAACGCGGACTTCCGGCCGCTGAGTTACTACCCACTGTCTCTTTGGTCGTGGCAGGACGCGATCAAGGCGGTGTTCCTCGACCGCGTCAATATCGTCGCGCATTACGATCAGGCGGTTCACAGTCCCACGCTGCAAATGCAGCTGCCGAGCGTGGTCTCGCTCAAATCCTTCGTCAAGCCGACCACTCATCCCGCTTTCACCCGGTTCAACGTCTTCCTGCGCGATCGTTTCGCCTGCCAATATTGCGGCTCGCCCGAAGACCTTACCTTCGATCACATCATCCCGCGCAGCAAAGGCGGCCAGACCACCTGGGAGAACGTGGTCGCGGCCTGCTCGCCGTGCAACCTGCGCAAGGGAAATCTCACGCCGGTGCAAGCCAAGATGTTTCCGCGCCAGCACGCCTTCGCGCCGACGGTGCACCAGCTCCACCGCAACGGCCGGCTGTTTCCTCCGAATTACCTGCACGACAGCTGGCTGGACTATCTCTACTGGGATACAGAGCTGGATCCGTAGGGCCGCACAGCCGGCAGCCGACTGCCCCAAATCCTTATCGTTTCGTTACCGGACCTTAAGATTCAGTCCGCAATCTCGCCTGTAATCGGCGCCGCGCCGCCCTGCAGAGATTAGCGAACCGATGCTCACCGCAACGTTGGAGCAGATCCAGGCCTCGCCGCGGAAGCGGACGATCTATGTCTGCGTCATTCTTGCGCTGCTGGCGGCCGTGCTTGGCTTCAAGGCCTTCCGTTTCTTCGCAGGCGGCCTCTGGTATGGCGGCCAGACCGCGGACTTCGCGGCCTTCCATATCGTCGCGCAACGGATCTGGCTCGGCGGTCTCGACCTGACCTACCAGTTTGCGTCGTTCACTGAGATGCAGATGGAAGCGGCCGGCGGGGCGACAGACGTGATGCCATGGACCTACCCCCCGCAATTCGACCTGCTGGTTGCGCCCCTCGCATTCCTGCAGGGCTGGTCCGCCTATCTCCTCTTCACGGCCGTCACACTGGCCGCCTATCTGATGGTGCTTCGCACCGTCGCGGCAAACAATTTCGCGCTCGTGCTCGTGGTCTTTTTCCCGGCCATCGCGATCACCATCGCGATCGGCCAGAACGGGCTCCTTACCGGCGCGCTGATCGGATTGGTCTGCATCAACGCAGAGCGGCGCCCGGTGCTATCGGGCCTCGCGCTCGGCATCATGGTGATCAAGCCGCATCTCGCCGTTGCCGCGGGCGTCTACATGCTGTTGACGCGCCGCTGGTCGGCAGTGCTGAGCGCGGCGATCGTGGTGATCACGAGCTCGCTCGTCTGCACGCTCGCCTTCGGTCCGCAGATCTGGGTCGCCTGGCTTGGCAGTATCCGCGAGGCCGCGAGCTATCTCGAGGACGGCCGCTATCAGCTGTTTCGGATGATCTCGGCCTATGCGGCCTTGTACAACGCCGGCCTTCCCGCCGCGTGGGCGTTCTGGGGGCAGATGGTGATGGCAGCGTTGGCGCTCGTTGCCGTCGCCCTCGCCGTTGCGCGCGGACCGTCTCCCCGCTTCGCGCTTGGTATCGTCGCTGTCGCTTCCGTGATGATCAGCCCTTACGCTTATGACTACGACCTGCCGATCGTGGGAATCGGGCTTGCGCTATTGCTTCCCGACCTTGCCAGCCTGGCGAGCCCACGCGAACGCGGCACCATCTATGGGCTTCTCCTGCTGGCGAACGCCTATGGACTGCTGCAATCGGCACGGCTGTCGGCGGAGAATGCCCATGCGAGCGATCTGGAGCGCTTCATGACGCCCGCCGTCGGCGGCTTCGCGCTGATGGTGGTGCTTGCGATCCTGGCGTGGTGGCTGCTGCGCGAGGCCAAGCCTGCCGCTATCCGCCTGCGCGGTGAGGCCGCTTAGCTTGGCGCGCGTCGGTGATTACGCCCGCTGCAAGGCCAGCGTGACACCACCGAGCGTAAGCGCCATCGCCATCCATTCGCGCAAGCCAAGCGGCTCGCCCAAAATGATTGCGGCAGAGACCACGCCGATCACGGGAACGATCAGCATGCCCGTCGAGGCCGAGGTCGGCGGCAGGCGGCGCAGCGTCTCGAACCAGGTGACGTAGCAGACACCCATTGGCACCAGCGTCATGTAGACGAAGCAGCCGAGCCCCAGCGGCGTGATCGCAGTCACGTCCGGGCGCTCGAACAGAACACCGAGGACCAGCATGGCGGCGCAGCCGAGGCCGACCTGCCAGGCGACGACAACCAGCGGCGGCATCGGCAACGGCTTGCGGTTGAGCACATTGCCGAGCGCGAACAGGATGGCGCAGGACAGCGCCAGTCCGATGCCAAGCAGCTTGTCGGCACTGAATGCAAAGCCGTTGCCGCTCAACAGCAGCGCGACGCCGGCAACGCCGAGGACGAGCCCAAGAATGTCCCTGATGGTCGGACGCGTGTGCAGCACCGGCCAGGCGAACAGCATGGCCCAGATCGGCATGGTGTAGGCGAGCAGGGCGCCCTCCCCCACGCTGACATATTTCATCGCGACCGTGCCGAAACCCATCCAGGCGAAGACGTTGGTCAGCGTCGCAAACAGCAGCCGCGGAATCGCCTCGCGCGGGATGGTAAGCCGTTCCTTCCGGCTCAACGCCAGCATGGCAAGAATCAAGCAGGCGCAGACGCCGGCGAGGCCGCGGGCAAACAGCGGCGGCCATTGCTGGAGCAACAGCTTCATCAGCGGCCAGTTCAGCGCCCAGCCGACCCCGGTCACACCGAGGCAGAGGAAGCCGATCGTCCTGTCGCGCCGCGCCAAATCCATGGATAGCGCTTAGCAGGCGAACGCGGCATGCTCCACCTCGGCTGGCGCATGCTGGCCATCGGACGACGGAACCGGAACGGCCGACGTCCGTTCAAATCGGAGTCCATGCGGCGGCCAGCGCTGCCGCGCAACCGAGGGAGGCTCACCATGCCCGCAGCCGAGAAGGATCATGTCTACAAGATCCTGGAACTGGTCGGATCGTCCGAGACCTCGATCGATGACGCCATCAAGAACGCGGTCAGCCGCGCGTCCAAGACCATCCGCGACATGAAATGGTTCGAGGTGGTGCAGACGCGCGGCCACATCGAGAACGGCACGGTGCGCCACTACCAGGTGACCCTGCGCGTCGGGTTCACGCTGGAGAGCTGAGCCGGGTTTGCGCCCGGCAGCGCCTGGGATATCACTGGGGTCGCGGCCGGACGTCCTGGCCGGACCGAGAGCGTTGCCGTGACCGACGAGATCAAGCTTGTCCTCTTCGATATGGACAATGTTCTCTGCGAATATGACAGGGGAAAGCGGGTCGCACGCCTGGCGGAGCTTGCCGGATCCACCGACGAATTCGTCCACCAGGCGATCTGGGATAGCGGCTTCGAGCTGCTTGGCGATTCCGGCACGCTCGATGCCGTCGATTATCTGCGAGGCTTCGGCGAACGCATCGGCTATCCGCTGTCGCTCGACGAATGGGTGGAGGCGCGACGTTGTTCAATGCGGGCCGACCGCGCGATGCTGGAGATCGTCCGAGACCTGCGCCGAACCGTCGACATAGCGGTGCTGACCAACAACACCACGCTGGTCGCTGATCACATCGATACGCTGCTGCCGGAATTGCGGCCGGTGTTCGGCTCCAGGATCTACACCTCGGCCCAGTTCAAGACAGCCAAGCCCGATCCGCTCTGCTATCGCCTCTGCGTTTCAGAGCTCAAGGTCAGACCCGAGACCGTCCTCTTTGTCGACGACCTCGCGGCCAATGTTGCCGGCGCCAGGAAAGCGGGCCTCCTTGCGCATCACCACACGTCCGTCGAGACGTTCAGGCAAGCCCTTTCGGGTTACGGCCTGCTTCGCGAGACGTGAGCGAATTCGACGTCAGGCCAGATCGACGCCGCGCCGCTCCGGGATCAGCGCGAGCAACGCCACGATGTCGATCAGGTAGAGCAGCGCAAGGCCTGCGATCGCGGTCGGAAAACCGTAGGCGGCACTGACGATACCGACGACCAGCGGACCGAAGCCGGCAACCGCCCGGCCGATGTTGAAGAACACGTTCTGCGCGGTGGCACGCGCCGCGGTCGGATAAAGCTCGCTCATCAGCGCGCCGTAGCCACCGAGCATGCCATTGACGAAGAAACCCATCACCGCTCCGCCGATCAGCAGCGCACCAGCGGTCGTCAGCTGCGAATAGACCATCACCATGATGGCCGCGCCGAGCATGTAGGTCAAAAACGCCGCGCGGCGGCCGAAACGATCGGCCGCGTGACCGAACAGGAAGATGCCGAGCGCCATGCCGGCGATAGTGACCGCGGTCCAGAGCGCGGATTGCGTCAGGCCATAGCCGAACCGCGTCGAGAGATAGTTCGGCAGCCAGATCATGATGCCGTAATAGCCGAAATTCTGCACCGAGCAGAGAATGATCATTCCGATGCCGATCCGGGTCGTCTCCGCATCGGCCACGAGCGCACGAAGTGACGAACCGGCATTCGCGGCGTTCGCCTTGTGCGCGATGAAGACGTCTGGCTCGTGCAGCTTGCGCCGGATCACATAGGCGATCACCGCCGGAAACACGCCGAGCGCAAACATCCCGCGCCAGCCGATGATCGGCAGCAGGACCGGCGTCACCAGTGCCGCCGCGAGCACACCGAACTGCCAGCCAAGCCCGACATAGGACGTTGCCCGCGCACGCTTGCCGGCGGGCCACGCCTCGGCCACCAGTGCCATGCCGATGCCGAATTCGCCGCCGAGACCGATGCCGGCGATGGCCCGATAGGCCAGGAGGTCCCAATAGCCCTGTGCCAGCGCGCAGAGGCCGGTGAAGACCGCGAACAGGACGATGCTCCAGGTCAGAACCCGCACGCGACCAAGCCGGTCCGACAGCATGCCAAAGATGAGACCGCCGACGACTGCGCCGACCAGGGTCCCCGTGACCAGCGAGGCCGCTTGCGGCTGCGTGAGCTGAAGGTCCTTCGAAATTGCCGTCAGCATGAAGCCGAGGATGAGGAGGTCGAACCCATCCATGGCGTAGCCCAGCGCCGATCCCCACAGCGCCCGGCGCGCTTGCGCGTCCCGATCCGTCGCGGCCGTGTCAATCGCGCCGAGAGTTACGTCTTGTACCTGGCTCATACGTCCCCCCTACGCCAGCCGGCCCCTTGCAATCAAGGCCTCCGGGGGACCTATGCACCGCGCAACCTAGGCCAGATGACACGACACGAAATGCCCGCTCGCGCCTTCCTTCAGTTCCGGCGCGCTTTCGGCGCAGCGCGGCTGCGCGATCGGGCAGCGGGTGTGGAAGTGGCAGCCCGACGGCGGCTTCATCGGGCTCGGCACGTCGCCCTTGAGGCGGATGCGGTTGCGCTTGAGCTTGGGATCCGGCACCGGCACGGCCGAGAGCAGCGCCTTGGTGTAGGGATGCTGCGGGTTGCGATAGAGGTCGCTCGCCTTGGCCAGCTCGACGATCCGACCGAGATACATCACCGCGACACGGTCGGAGATGTGCTCGACCACCGAGAGGTCGTGCGCGACGAACAGATAGGTGAGGTTCAGCTCAGCCTGGAGATCTTCCAGCAGGTTGATGACCTGGGCCTGGATCGAGACGTCGAGCGCCGACACCGGCTCGTCGCAGACGATCAGCTTCGGCTCGACCGCGAGCGCGCGCGCGATCACGATGCGTTGGCGCTGGCCGCCGGAGAACTCGTGCGGGTAGCGGCGCATGTGATCCGCCTTGAGGCCGACCTTCACGAGCAATCCCGCGACGCGCTCTTCGCGCTCTTTCGCGTTGGACGCGAGATTGTGGATGGTGAAGGCCTCGCCGAGGATGGAGCCGACCGTCATGCGCGGATTGAGCGAGGCGAACGGGTCCTGGAACACAAGCTGCATGTTTCGGCGCATCGCCCGCAGATCGTTGCCGCCGAGCTTGCCGACGTCCTGGCCGTCGAACATGACCTCGCCGTCCGTCGGCTCGATCAGGCGCAGCACGCAGCGTCCCGTCGTCGATTTGCCGCAGCCGGATTCGCCGACCAGGCCGAGCGTTTCACCGCGATTGACCGAGAACGACACGCCGTCGACCGCATAGACGGTGCCGACCTGGCGCGACAACAGGCCGCCGAGCACGGGGAAATGCTTCTTCAGGCCGCTGACGCGGAGCAGAGGCTCGCTCATGCCGCGCCTCCCAGCTGTGTATCGCCGAGATGACAAGCCATGCGGTGGCCGGGTGCGATCTGGCGCAGCAGCGGTTCCTTCTCCGTGCAGACGTCCATGGCGAACTTGCAGCGCGGCGCGAACCGGCAGCCGACCGGCGGGTCGATCAGGATCGGCACCGAACCGCCGATCGCCTCGAGCCGCGTCTTGTGCGCGCTGTCGAGATCGATGCGCGGGATCGAGCGGATCAGGCCTTGCGTATAGGGATGGCGCGGATCGGCGAAAAGATCGTCGACAGCAGCCTCCTCCACCACCTTGCCTGCATACATCACGACGACACGCTGGGCCGTCTCGGCGACGACGCCCATGGCATGGGTGATCAGCATCACCGCCATGCCGAAGCGCTCTTTCATGTCCTGCAGAAGGTCGAGGATCTGCGCCTGGATGGTGACGTCGAGCGCGGTCGTGGGCTCGTCGGCGATGATCAGCTTGGGCTTGCAGGCGAGCGCCATCGCGATCATCACGCGCTGGCGCATGCCGCCGGAGAACTGGTGAGGATAATTGTGCACGCGACCTTCCGCGTTCGGAATCTGCACCAGCTTCAGCATCTCGATGGTGCGATCGAGCGCCTGTTTCCTGGTCAAACCTTCGTGCCGGCGCAGGCTCTCGGCGATCTGCTCGCCAACCGTCAGCACCGGATTGAGCGAGGTCATCGGCTCCTGGAAGATGAAGCCGATCTCCTTGGCCCTGATCTCGTCGAGCTCGTTGCTGGTCAGGGGCACCAGATCGCGGCCATCGAAGATGATCTCGCCGGCTGCGATGCGGCCCGGCGGCATCGCGATCAGCTTCAGGATCGACATCGCCGTGACGGTCTTGCCGCAGCCGGATTCTCCGACGACGCAGAGCGTCTCGCCCTTGTTGATGGTGATGTCGACGCCGTCGACGGCCTGAAGGATGCCGTCGTCGGTGGAGAAATGGGTCTTGAGACCTTTGATCTCGAGCAGCGGCGCCATCAGATCACCCGTCGCGCATCAAGCGCGTCACGCAGACCGTCGCCGATGAAGTTGATGGCGACCACCGCGATGAAGATCGCGCCGCCCGGAAACAGAGCCCAGTGCGGGCCGATATCGAGGAAATCCTTGGCGTCGAACAGCAGCCGGCCCCAGGTCGGGGTGTCAGGCGGAAAGCCGAGGCCGAGGAAGGACAGCGTCGATTCCGCGATGATCGCAGCGGCGACGTCGATGGTACCGGCGATGATCACCGGACCGAGCGCATTGGGCAGGATGTGTTTCACCACCTGCCGCACCGGGCTCGCGCCGAGTGCACGCGCGGCCTCGACGAATTCCTTCTCGCGGATCGACAGGAACTGCGCGCGGACGAGACGCGCCACCGGCATCCAGCGCAAACCGCCGATCACGAGCACGATCAGGATGAAGATGCCGCCCTCGGGGCCGAACACCTGCTTCAGCGCGTCGCGGAACAGATAGATCAGCAACAGCAACAGCGGCAGTTGCGGCAGCGACAGAAAGAGGTCCGTGAGCCACATCAATCCGTGGCCGAGCGCGCCGCGCGACATGCCGGCGAGCGCCCCGATCAGCGTGCCGATCAACACCGACACGAGCATCGCCGCCAATCCGACCGCAAGCGAGATCCGCCCGCCATAGATCATCCGCGCCAGGATGTCCTGGCCGAGATCGTCGGTGCCGAAGGGATGGGTCAGCGACGGACCCTGCAAGCCCGCCACGATGTCGATGTCGTTGATCTTGACGCGCCAGACGAAGGGACCGACCACGACCGCCAGAATCAGGACGAGGAGCATGCACGCACTGACGACGGCGAGCTTGTGGCGGCTGAAGCGCCGCCACGTCTCGCGCCAGGGCGAGTAAGCGCGCCGCTCAGCGGAGGGAGATGCGAGGGTCAAGCCAGCCATAAAGGACGTCCGCAACGAGATTGAACAGCACGACGAGGCAAGCGAAGACGAAGGCGACGGCCATCACCACCGGCGTGTCGTTGGAAAGGATGGAGGAGATCAGGAGCGAGCCGATGCCGGGGATGCGGAAGATCTGCTCGGTGACGATGGCGCCGCCGAACACGGCCGGCAACTGCAGCGCAATCAGCGTGACCACCGGGATCATGGCGTTGCGCATCACATGCTTGACGATGACCTTGGCCTGGCCGAGGCCCTTGGCCCGCGCCGTGGTGACATAGTCGAGCCTGATGACGTCGAGCATCGCCGAACGCACGAAGCGCGTCATCGACGCCGCCTGGAACAGGCCGAGCACCGCCACAGGCATGATCGCCTGCCGGATCATCTCCAGCACATAGTGGATGCCGGTGGCCTTGATGTCGGTCGTGTAGACGAAGGGAAGCCAGTCCAGCGTGACCGAGAAGATCAGGATGAACAGGATACCGGTGAAGAAGGTCGGCAGCGAGAATCCGACAAAGGCGAGCGTGTTCGCGATGCGGTCGAAGATCGAATAGGGCTTCGTCGCCGCATAAACGCCGACGGGAATTGCGACCAGGAGGGCCAGGATCTGCGACGAGCCGATCACGTACAGCGTGGTCGGCAGGCGTTGGAGGATGAGCGTATCGACGTTCATCCGGCTGACGAACGAGAAGCCCCAATCACCATGCATCATGGCATTGAGCCAGTGCAGATAGCGAAGGTAGATCGGATCGTCGAGGCCAAACCTGGCCCGAAGCGCGGCCTGCACTTCAGGCGGCACGTTCGGGTTGGTCGCAAGCTCGCTGAAGGGGTCGCCTGGCGCGAGCGCCAGGACGACGAACAGGACGACCGAGATTCCGAGCAGGCTCGGAATCGCGATCATCAGGCGACGCAGGACGTACTGACTCATGAGCGAATAATCCGCCTAGACGCCCGTGCTCAGCCCTCGCGGTACCAGTCCTGGATATTGTCAGTCTGGTTGGCCCAGCCGGACAACGCCGGCCGGAGCGTGTTGCTGGCAGCCTCCACCGCAAGACGGTGCATCACGGGAATGACGACAGTGTCCTGCCACATCAGGTCGTTGCACTTGATGTAGAGCGCGGCACGCTTGACCGGATCGGTCTCCGTGTCGGCAGCGTCGACCGCGGCATCGAACTCCTTGTTGACCCAGCGCGGGAAGTTCTGCCCCTGCCACTTGTTCTCCTTGGTCGCCACATTGCGCGAATGATAGCGGCGCATGTGGAGGGCCGGATCGGGCTGCGTCATCGGGATCTGGAACTCCTCGATGTCGGTGTAGAACTTGGAATAGGTGTCGGGGTTGGCGACGTCGGAGGAGAAGAACACCGAGGCCACGACCGATTTCAGCTCGACGTCGATGCCGGCTTTCTGGAAGGCCTGCTTGACGATTGCCTGGGTCTTCTGGCGCGGACCGTTGATCGAGGTCTGGTACACGAACTTCAGCTTCTTGCCGTCCTTCTCACGGATGCCGTCGGCGCCGGGCTTCCATCCGGCCTTGTCGAGCAGCGCGATCGCCTTGTCGACATTGAACTCCCATTTGGTGTTCTTCGACACGAAGTCGTCGGGACCATTGAGGTAATTCGCGGTGGTACGGCCGGCACGGCCGTAGATCGCCTTCTTGACGGAGTCGCGATCGACCAGCAGCGCGAGCGCCTGGCGTACAGCAGGATCCGACAGGCTCGGATGCTTGGTCTTCATCGACGAACGCTCGCCATCGACCTCGATGTTGGGATCGGTGAAGTTGATGGCGATGAACTCGATATCGCCGCCGACAGCGTAGAGGGTCTTGCCCTTGCCGCCCTTCTCGAGGCGCAGCAGCACCTCGTCTTCCACCTGCATGTTCCAGGCGAAATCATATTCGCCGGTTTGAATCACGGCGCGCGCCGCCGAGACCGCGTCACCGCCGCCCTTCATTTCGACGCTGTCGAAGAACGGGCGATTCGCCATGTGGTAGTCGGGGTTGATCTCGCCGCGCACCAGATCGCCCGGCTTGAACTCGACGAATTTATAGGGACCGGTGCCGACCGGCTTCAGATTGTTCGGCGCCTCGCGGGACTTTGCGCCCTTGTAGTCGGCGAACAAATGCTTCGGGAGGATGCAGCCATAGGCGCCGACGAAGGCGTTGGCCCAGAACGGCGTCGGCTCCTTGAAAGTGATCCGGACAGTGAGGTCGTCGACTTTCTCGACGGTGAGGCCGCTATAGGTGCTGATCGAGACGCACGCGGTGGCGGGGTCGCTGGCATATTCCCAGTTGAAGACGAGGTCATCGGCGGTGACCGGCTTGCCGTCGTGCCATTTGACGCCGGGCTTGAGCTTCCAGGTGACGGTCTTCGCATCGGCGGACAGGCCGCCATTCTTGATTGACGGGATCTCGGCGGCGAGAATCGGATTGAGATGGCCGTCGACGTCCCAGCTTGCGAGCGGCTCATAGAACAGACGCGAACCGTCCTGATCCTTGGTGCCGGTGGCAAAATGCGGATTGAGCAGAGTGGGTCCTTGCCACCACAGCAGCTTGAGCGGGCCGCCGCCGCCGCGCTTGGTCGGCGGATACGGCGACGGGCTCTGCGCCATGGCGACGCCGCCGATCGAGAGGATCTGGTTCGCCATGGGGGCGGTAAGGCCGACAGCGGCCAGGCGCTTGACGAAGGCGCGGCGATCCATCCGCCCGTCCTTCACGTCACCGATCATCGAACGCAGTTCTTTATCCAGCATGGTTGTCCCCCGTCTGGTTCCCTTATGGATGCAAGCGGCCGCGGGACGGCCGCCGTGTTTTGGCTGGCCGTAGATGGCACACTGAATAGGCCGCGCGTCAACTGCGGCTGTGTGTGTGCAAACGATGTTCTGGCTGTCCGTTGGGCAAAACTTCGTTCCGGAGCCCAACGGTTCGGCATTCCGGCGTCAAAATCCGCCGGAAACCCAAGTTGCACTGCGAAAAATTTGTTCGCGAGATCAGACGAAGTATCGAGACGGAATTCTACGCCACGGACATATTGAGCGGCGGCGCGACGTGGTCCGGCAGCGGGCAGACATAAGGCGTCTTCGCCGTCCGCTTCGTCAGATCGGCCTTTGCGGCCTTGATCAGCTCCGGTTCAATCAGCGCCTTGATGCCGAGGCCGGCCATAGCCTTCGCCGCCTGCACCATAGCCTTATGAGCATGCGGGCTCTTGCCCTGCGCCACCACCTGCCAGGTGTGGAAAGGCGTACCGATTGCAACCGTTGGTGCATGAACCTGCACGGTCGGCACCACCCAGCTGACATCGCCGACGTCGGTCGAGCCGACCAGCGGATTACGCTTGGCGTCCAGCGGCACCAGGAAGTCGGCCAGCGGCCGATCGGTCGGCTCCATGCCGATGGCATAGTAGACCGACGCGATGTCCTTGTCGGTCAGCGTCGCACGGATCTGGCTGGCAAAGCCCTTGTCGGTATCGTCGAAATGCGGCGGTCCGAGTTCTTCCATGACCCGATGCAGCGCCTGCTCCAGCGGCGTGTTCGGCAGGATGTTGGAGACTGCGGAGATGATCTTCATCTCGACCTTGGTCTCGGTCATCAAGGCCGCGCCCTCTGCGATCTTGCTGACGCGCCCGACCAGCTCGTTCATGCCGGGAAGGTCACGGGCACGAATGGAATAGCGCACGCGGGCATGGGCCTGCACCACGTTGGGCGCAATGCCGCCGGTGTCCAGCAGCGCGTAATGCACGCGGGCATCGCTCGGCATGTGCTCGCGCATGTAGTTCACGCCGACATTCATCAGTTCCACCGCGTCGAGCGCGGAACGGCCGAGATGGGGCGAAGCCGCCGCATGCGAGGTGCGGCCGGTGAAGATGAAGTCGGCGCGAGTATTGGCGAGCGACGGCGTCACCGCGACTTCCCAGAAGCTGTTCGGATGCCAGGTGATGGCGATGTCGGCGTCCTCGAAGGCGCCCGAGCGCACCATGAAGGCCTTGGCAGCGCCGCCCTCTTCCGCCGGGCAGCCATAATAGCGCACGCGGCCGGGCACCTTGTTCTCGGCGAGCCAATCCTTGACCCCGGTTGCAGCGAGCAGCGCTGCGGAGCCGAGCAGATTGTGACCGCAGCCATGGCCATGCCCGCCGGTCTCGACCGGACGGTGCTCGGCAACACCCGCCTCCTGGCTGAGGCCCGGCAGCGCGTCATACTCACCCATGAAGGCGATGACCGGACCGCCCTCGCCCCATTCGCCCATCACAGCCGTCGGAATGCCCGCCACCTTCTCGGTAATGCGGAAACCCTGGTGGCGCAATTCGGCGACATGCTCGGCGGCGGAACGCGCTTCGGTGTAGCAGACCTCGGGCATGCCCCAGACCTTGTCGCTAAGGTCGATGAAACGTCCCTTGATCGTGTCGATGCCACGCCAGATGTCGCTGCGGTTATCCATTGCTTCGATCCGTGATCTCTTGGTCCAACGAAGCGGCAATGGTTAGCAGCTTCATTGAACCCCGCCTAGCACCTCAGGGGACACCAGCCATGCGACCGATGCCGAATTCGGCAATCGCCATCGAATCCAGGCGAGCGATGCCTGTCATCTTTGGAAATTGGCGTCGCGCCATCTGGAATAGTTGCGGTCAAGTCTTTCAAGACGGCCTTCTCCGGCCTAAATTATGTTTGCTTCGCGCGTCGTTCCGTGGCCAAGGCGGAGCGATGCCCTCAGCCAGGAGAACTCCATGACCGTTCTGACCGAATGGAGAGTGCCGTCGGCCAATCAGCCGCGTGCGAGCGATTACGGCTTCGACCTCAACCGCGCGCTCGCCTCCGTCGTCGGCCTGCACGCCATCATCCCGCCGGACGCCTTCAGCGCGGAAACGCTCGGCACCGAACGTGCCGGCAACGGCGTCGTCATCGATGACGGGCTGGTGCTCACCATCGGCTACCTCGTCACCGAGGCGCAGTCAGTCTGGCTTCACCTCGGCGACGGACGCGTGGTGGAGGGACACGTGCTGGGCTTCGATGCTGCCACTGGTTTCGGCCTGGTGCAGGCACTCGGCCAGCTCGACATCGAACCGTTGCCGCTCGGCTCATCGGCGGATGTCGGGCTTGGCGACCGCGTCGTGGTCGGCGGCGCCGGTGGTCGTACGCGATCGGTCGCAAGCCAGATCGTCGCCAAGCAGGAATTTGCCGGCTACTGGGAGTATCTGCTCGACGAGGCGTTGTTCACGTACCCCGCCCATCCGAATTGGGGCGGCACGGGATTGATCAACGAGCGCGGCGAATTGATCGGCATCGGCTCGCTCCAGCTCGAGCGTGAACGCGATGGCAAGGCCGAGCACGTCAACATGGTCGTGCCGATCGACCTCCTGAAGCCGATCCTCGACGACCTTCGCAAGTTCGGACGCGTCAACAAGCCGGCGCGGCCATGGCTCGGACTCTATTCGACCGAGATCGACAACCGCGTGGTGGTGATCGGCATCTCCGCCAATGGCCCGGCCGCGCGCGCCGAACTCAAGACCGGTGACGTCATCCTTGCCGTGGATGGCGACAAGGTCACGAGCCAGACGGCGTTCTACAAGAAGATGTGGAGTCTCGGCGCCGCCGGCGTCGACGTGCCGCTTACCGTGCATCACGAAGGCGTCACCTTCGATGTCACGGTGACATCGACCGACCGCTTCAAGCTTCTGAAGGCGCCGAAACTTCATTAGCAAGTCGTGACTAAGCAGAGGAAGCGGCGATGACCGAGGCCGTCGTTGACGACATCGTGGCCGTGCTGCCGCCGCTGCTCAATGCGCTGGAGGCGCTCGGCTACTTCGCCCGGCATTTGCATCCGCCGGCTTTCGGCTCGGTGATGAACGCCATCGGTGCGCCTGATGATGCACTGCAGTCGGCACATGCAGCGATCGGCCCGTGGCCGGAGCAATTCGCCGGACTGCGCGAGCGGCTCGATCTCGCCTGCAACGAGACACTCGCCGCCTTTGCCGGCATCCGCGACGTCGAGCGCGGCAATGGCGATCTGGTCGCAGTGTTCCGCGCGCTGCGTCATCTGCCGCGTGCGCAGGAGGCGCTTTACCCGCTGTCGATGCAGTTTCCGCCGATCAGCAACTTCTTCCTCAGTACCGCCCAACGCGGGAATGACGAACTGCTGTCGCGGCTGGAGGTCCGTGCGGGCGAGCACACCGGCATCTTCCACGATCACAACGAGCCCGGCAGCCGCGGCGGCTTCTCGGTCTATGTGCCTGAATATTACGCACCCGATCGTGCCTGGCCTCTCGTGATGGCGCTGCATGGCGGCAGCGGCAACGGCCGCAGCTTCCTGTGGAGCTGGCTGCGCGATGCGCGCAGCGTTGGGGCGATCCTGGTGGCGCCGACCGCGACCGGGCAGACCTGGGCGCTGATGGGCGACGACACCGACACGCCGAACCTCATGCGCGTGCTCGAAACCGTGCGCAGCCGCTGGAACATCGATACCTCGCGCATGCTGCTGACCGGCATGAGCGACGGCGGCACCTTCTGCTATGTCAGCGGGCTCGACGGCGCTTCGCCTTTCACTCACCTCGCGCCGGTGTCAGCGACCTTCCATCCGCTGATGGCAGAGATGGCCGACGCGACGCGGCTTCAGGGACTGCCTGTCTTCATCACCCACGGCAAGCTCGACTGGATGTTTCCGGTGCAGACCGCGCGGCAAACGCAAGCGGCACTCACCGCCGCAGGCGCCGACGTCATCTACCGCGAGATCGACGACCTCAGTCACACTTATCCGCGCGAGATCAACGCGGAGCTGCTGCAATGGCTGAACGCGGGGTGAACGAGGTGTCCTTGCCTGCGCCGCACGGTCGCGGAACCATCACTCCGGGCCGACGTTATCCGCCCGATACACCGGAGGGTTCGCCATGCAGACTTTTTTCGGAATGATCCTGGGCGCTCTGCTGCTCGCTTGTGGCGTCTATGTCTATGATTCCATGCAGACGTCGTCAGTCGCCAATGGCGAGGTCGCGACCACCAATCGCACCATCGTGAACTGGGACGTCGCGAAGGCGGATTGGGACCTGCTGCGCGATCGCGCGCACAAGGACTGGGTCCGGATCTCCTCGAAGTAATTTCGATCGACTGAACATGAACAAGGCGCCGTCGCGGGTCCGCGGCGGCGCCTTTGTCTCGGCTGCGAATCAGCGCAGCGATGCGTCAGTTCATCTTGGCCTTGCGGGCGTCGGCGATGACCTGCTCGAACTCGACCATGCTGAGCACACCCGGCACGCGGTACTTGCCGACAATGAAGGACGGCGTGCCACGGAAGCCAAAGGCTTCGGCCTGTTCGTTGTTTCGCTTGAGGACCGCATCGATGTCCTTGCCCCGCGCGGTGAGGTCGCTCTTGAGGCGGTCCATGTTGACGCCGACGGATGCGAGCAGTTCGTTGATACGCGACTCGGTCAGGCGCGAGCTGACGCCCATCATGGCGTCATGCGCCTGATGGTACTTGTCCTGATATTTCGCGGCGAGCGCGATCCGGGCAGCCGTCACCGAGACCGGTCCGAGGATCGGCCAGTCCTTCAAGACCAGCCTGACCTTGCCGTCATCCTGGATGACCTGGCGCAGTTCGGGTTCGAGCTTGCGGCAATAGGGGCAATTGTAGTCGGACCACTCGATGATGCTGACATTGCCATCCGGGTTTCCGGCCACGGGAACGTCGGGGTCGCGCAGCACCTTCGCTTCGGTGAGCACTTCGTCATCACCGGACGTTGTCGCGCGCGCCAGGGTCATGCCGCCGGCCGCAAAGGCACCCGCTCCAATCAAACTCAGCGCGGCGCGGCGCGTCGGCTCAAAGCCCTTATTCCTGAATCCATCCATATCTCGTCCCGTTTCGGTCCCATCTCCGCAGATACGCTTCGGAACCGGGAATTGTTACGAAGCATATAGAGTGTCGCGGGGCCGATGTCATCGCACCAGCCACGTGGTGTCCCCGGGTGCCGGGAAAGAACTCACCTGAATACCAAGCTAGGTCTGGATCGTATTGGCAACGTGGGCAGCCGCAACGCGGGGCAGCATGGCCATCAACGTTCCGGTCATGGAGGCGATCAGCGTGGCCTTGCCGTCGTGCTCGGCAAACGCCCGGGCTTCACAGAAGGTGAGCGTACGACCCGGCTTGATCACCTCGGCCTTGAAGACGAAGCGCTCGCCGCGGGCAGGCGCAAGCAATGTGGTCTTGAACTCGACCGTGAGGATATCGGCCTCGGACGGCATCAGCGTGAAGGCGGCGACACCGCAGGCATTGTCGAGCCCTGCCGTGATGATGCCGGCATGGACAAAGCCGTTCTGCTGCGTGAATTCGGACGAATGCAGCATCGCCAGTTCGACCTCGCCCGGCGCAAGCCGGACGATCACGATGCCGAGCGTGCGCATCGCCGGCTGTCCCTCGAACATCGCGATGGCCGCCGCGCGATAGCCGGGGTTCTTCGGCTCGAACCTGGGCATGCGTCAGACCTCTGCCGGTTCGGGAAGATATTTCAGCGCAGTTTCACGGATAGCCTCGGCGAATGGCGCGGATTTGCGCAACCCGCGATCCATATGCACCGCCGTAATTTCGCAGAACGCAGCGGTTTCGCCGGTCTCGGCATTCGTCATGTCGTGCCGGAAGCGGATCGATTTGTCGCGAAGCTCGAGCAGGTGACTTCGGACCTGGATGATGTCGCCGGCGAGCAGCTCGCGCCTGTAGGTGATGTTCTGCTGCACCGCCGCCATGCCGCGGCCGGAGGAGCGCAAATAACTCGGCGTCAGCCCAAGCCGGGCGAACAGATTCCAATTGGCCTCGTCGAATTTGCCGACATACCACATGATGTTCATGTGGCCGACATGATCGCACTGCCATGGATAGACCGTGCCGCGATAGGTCGCCTCGTGCTCCATCGTCATTCCCGCCCTGGTCCGTGTTTTAATCTTGATACGGTAGCGTATCAAGCGCCAGACGCGTTAGCAATACGGCAGCGTATCAAGAACCGGTGAGGCTTCTTTCATGAACGACGGCAGGGGCGACGTCTGGGTCGAGGCCGGGTTTAGCGAGCTCGCCCGCGCAGGGGTCGAGGGCGTGCGGGTCGAGGTGCTTGCCAAGAACCTCGGCGTTACCAAAGGTGGCTTCTACCGCCGCTTTGCCGACCGCGCCGCGTTGCTCGAAGCCATGCTGGTTCACTGGCGGGAAGGACGCTCGGCGTCAATTGCGGAGCAAACCAGCCTCGACGGGCAAGAACCACGCGAGCGGTTGAAGGCCGTGATCCAGCTCTATTCCGAGCGGCTCAACCCGGAAGGCATGGCAATCGAGCTCGCGATCCGGCAGTGGGCGCGTTCCGACGAGGGCGCTGCGGCTGCGGTAGCCAGCGTGGACGCGGCGCGACTGAAGCACGTCACTGACCTCTATCGCGCGACCGGTCTCGAGGCCGAGGCGGCCGAGGCGCAGGCGTTCCTCTTCTACTGCTTCATCTTCGGCCAGAGCCTGTTGTTCGTCGAGCGCGGCCCGCGCAAGCGGTCGCAGCTCGTGGCGAAATCGGCCGAGAAGCTATTGGACTAAAACGAGAGGCCGGAGCTTGGCTCCGGCCTCGAAATCATCCCGAAGCCTCAGGCGGCGCCCTTCAGCTTCTTGTTGCATTCGCTGTAATAGCCGCCGCCCTTCTCGATCCACTTCAAGCCGCCATTGCCGTTGGTGGTCTTGTTGGCGTTGTATTGGTCGACGCAGGTATGGAGGCGGGCCTTGCCGGCGGTCTCCTTGGCATATTTCGGATCGACCGCGTTCGGGAAAACGGCGTTGCCCATTGGCATCGTCGGTGCCGGGGCGGCAGCGGGGGCGGCTTCCTTCTTGGCCTGCTTCGGCTCAGCCGCGGGCGGGGGGGCGGCCGCAGCAGGCGTGGCGGCGGGCGTCGCATCGGCTCCGCACTGGGCCTTGCGGAAGTCATTCCACTTCATCGTACCGAGCGAGCCATCCTTCTTGGCCGCCTGATATTTCGCGCTGCACTCCTGCGAAGTCAGCGCCTGCGCCGGAGCACTCGCCACCAGCGCGGCAAATCCCGACACCGCAACTGCACACAACAATTTTGATTGAATAGTCATCCTTGGTCTCCCTCAGGGAAGCAAAACGAGGATTGCTATCCTAGCGTGTCCGGGACTTGCGACAAGGAAGCGATGGCCGTGAGGGCAAAAATATAGTGATCGCGCCGCTCGGATTATTCATGTCGCGTTCAGCAACACGGGCCGAGGTTCGCGCCCTTCGCAATTCTCGCAAGAAGAGTGCAGCATCATGACCCTCGCCTCCCGCCTCGCCGTCGTAGCTATCGCTTCCCTGTTCGCTACCGGCACCGCCTTCGCGCAGACCGCGGCACCTGCCGCCAAGACCGATGCCACCACGACCGCCGACAAGAAGGCGCCGAAGGAGCACTCGGCCGAGTCGCTGGAATGCTCCAAGCAGGCGGACGCCAAGGGCCTGCACGGCAAGGAGCGCAAGAAATTCCGCTCCGAGTGCATCAAGACCGCGAAGGCCGGCATGGCGCCTGCGCCGGCCGCCGACAAGAAGTAAATCCGTCACAATCCTCCCCTCGCCTTTGGCGGGAGGCGTACGCATTGCGGCATGACCAGCCTGCAATTGTGCGCCTCTCGCCGATTTGCGATAAGGCGGCGTGAAGCAAATCACCGCCTCCCGTCCGTTCGAATGGCTGAGCCGTGCCAGGGTTTTGAGCACCGCGGAGACGGTCGTCATCGGTGCGGCGGGCGGCCTGATCTTCCTGGTCGCGGGCCTTCCGGGCGGATTGATCTCTGGATCGATGATCGCGGTCGGGATCGCAGCGATTGCCGGACGCCAGCTTGCCCTCCCTCCGATCCTGACCCAGACCGTGCTGGTGCTGCTCGGCATTTCGTTGGGCTCGGTCGTATCGCGCCATCTGATCGAGCAGGTCAGCGCCTATCCGCTGACCATCGGGCTCCTGGCGCTGGCCACCTTCTGCTCGACCTTCGGCTCGAGCTACTACCTCCAGCGCGTCCATGGGTGGGATCGCACCTCGGCCTTCCTCGCCGGCAGCCCCGGCGCGCTGTCGCAGATCACGATTTTGGCGGTCGAGCGCGGCGCCGACCTGCCCGGAATCGCGGTGGTGCAGACCATGCGCGTCATCATCCTGACCGCGGCGCTGCCCATGGTGCTGGCGATCGCGGGCGTCGCCCCCTCCGTCTCGCCCTCGCTGACCACGACGATCGCCTCGCCGCTCGATCTTGTCGAACTGGTCGCCGCATCGCTGGCGGCGTCGCTGGTGCTGCGGCTGATCAAGTTTCCGGCCAGCTGGATGTTCGGGGCGATGATCGCCTCCAGCGTGCTGCACGGCGCCGGCTGGGTCGACGGCGGCCTGCCGAACTGGGTGCGAGGCGTGGCGCTGGTCGGCATCGGCGCACTGATCGGCAGCCGCTTTGCCCGGATGCGGATCAAGACGCTAACCGGTCACATCAGCGCCGCGCTGGGATCGTTTGCCGTGGCCATTGCCGTCTCCGCAATCTTTGTCGGCGCCGCCACACTCACCACGCAGGTGAAATTCTCCGATGTCATCGTTGCGTTCGCGCCCGGCGCCATGGACGCGATGCTGGCGCTGGCGCTCACACTGCATATCGACCCGATCTTCGTCGGCGCTCATCACCTCTCGCGCTTCGTGTTCGTCACGATCGCAACGCCGGGGATCGTGCACCTGTTCGGCCGCACCCAGGACGACGTCGACGATTAGCCTTCCGCCGTCGTGCCTCCCTTTAGAGCCGTAACCTGAGCCTCGAGTTCGGCGATACGCTGATCCCTGGCGGCAAGGGCCGCCGCCACATCCGGGGCATCGAACTTCTGCGGAATGTGTTGCGGGCAGTTGGTGTCCCAGGCGGCGATCTTGAACAGGATCACCTGTTCGGGCCGGGCGCGATAGCCTTTCGGCATCAGCGCATCCGTCATCGCATCGTCGTCCTCCACCACGCGCGCCTCGCCCCAGATCTTCACCCGGCGGCGATGGGCGTAGTCCATCACGAAGATGTAGGCCTTGGGGTTCTCCGAGAGATTGCCCTGGGTCAGATATTGCTGGTTGCCGGCGTAGTCGGCGAAGGCAAGCGTCTGCTTGTCCAGCACTTTCAGAAACCCCTTCGGGCCGCCGCGATGCTGAATATAGGGCTGACCCTCAGCTGAAGCGGTGGCGAAATAGAAGCTGTTGGCATCGGCGAGGAAGGCTTCGAGATTCTCGTCCACCTCGGTGCGCCACCCGCGCTGCTCGACCCGGCCATAGGCCTCGCGCGAACCCTTGCGCGCCTGGATCGCCTTCACCGCGGGGGTGAAGGCGACGTCGCTGGGATAGGTATCAATTGCGGTCATCGGAACATCTCCTGAAAATTCCGGCGCTTTGCTGCGTCTTTCGTAGTCTAAAATGGACCTCCCGGGACTAGGAACAATTAGCCCGCTTGACACTTCATCGTTGCAATATATGCAATAAAGCCCATGGACCGGCTTGAAGCGATGCATGTCTTCGTCACCGTCGCAGAACTGCGCGGCTTTGCGCCGGCGGCACGGAAACTGCGACTGTCCCCCTCGGCCGTGACAAGGCTGATCGCGGCGCTGGAGGAGCATCTCGGCGCGCGGCTGCTGCAACGGACCACCCGGCAGGTGAGACTGACCGACGTCGGCACGCGCTATCTGGAGCGCGCCCGGCGGATCCTCGCCGATGTCGAGGAGGCCGACGGCTCGGCACGGGAGGAGCGCAACCGGCCGAGCGGGAGGCTGGTGGTATCAGCGCCGGTCGGCTTCGGCCGGCTCCATGTCGGCTCTGTCATGACCGATTATCTCAAGCGCTATCCCGAGGTGGCCTGCGAACTCAGGCTGTCGGACAACCTCGTCAATCTCGTGGAAGACGCCGTCGATGCCGCGGTGCGGATCGGCCATCTCGCCGATTCCTCACTCGTCGCGCGCCAGGTGGGGGAGATGCGGCGGATCACCGTGGCAACGTCGGGCTATCTCAAGCGCCATGGCGAGCCGAAGACGCCTGAGGCGCTGCACGAGCATCAGACCATCCTGTTCGGTCCCGCGACGGCTTGGCGCTTCGCGCAGGATGGCCGCGACATCGAGGTGACGCCATCACCGCGCTTCACCAGCAACAGCGCCGACGCCGCCCTGCAATATGCCGAGGCCGGCGGCGGCATCACGCGCGTGCTGGCCTATCAGGCCGCCGAAGGGCTGAAACGAGGCCGGCTTAAGATCCTGCTGGCCAAATACGAGCAGCCGGCGCTGCCGATCCATATCGTCTATCCGACCTCGCGCCTGCTCTCGGCCAAGGTGCGCGCGTTCATCGATCTCGTGGTGGAGACGACGTCGTGGAAGTTTGGCTAGGCTTCGGCACCACCCGAAACGTCCCGCTGGCACGCGCGATCACGACGCCGTCAGCCTTGATCAGACTCTGCGCAAAGCAGATGGTCTTGCCGGTCTTGATCACGTCGCTCTCGATCGAACACCATTGGCCAATCTCGGCCGAGCCGACGAAATCGATCGAGAGTGAGATGGTCACGAACGAGGTGGTCCAGTTCGTCGCCTGCGCGCAGCTGTAGCCCATGGCGTTGTCGGCGAGCGCGGTGATGAGACCGCCATGGATCAAGCCGCGGCCATTGGTATGCGGACGTGCCAGCCGGAGGCCGATGATGACAGCCCTCTCAATTTTCTTCGCGTAGAGCGGCTCCCAGGGTTCGGTGAGCGGGCTTTTGCGGGAAAGTGGCTCAAAGCCGTCGGGGATGGCGGTGTCGGTCATGTCTGTCTCGTGCGCGTTGCAATGACGTCGCCATTGAACGCGATGGACGTGACGGACGCATCAATTACAAAGTTTTAAACGGGATTTGCGCGGGTGTTTGAAACGTTCGGCGCTGTCACTGCGAGGCGCGAAGCGACGAAGCAATCCAGAGTGCATCCCCGGAGGGATTTCTGGATTGCTTCGCTCGCGATGACGATGTGGAGGCACCGTCCCTAAAACGGCAACCCCACATAATTTTCCGAAAGCGACGTCATCGCGGCCTGCGACTGTGTCACATAGTCGAGCTCCGCGACCTGGATGCGCGCACCGATGCTGCCGTTGTCGGGGAATTTGTGCAGCATCGAGGTCATCCACCAGGAGAAGCGCACGGCCTTCCAGACGCGCGCGAGCGCCCTGGCGGAATAGGCATCGATGCCGGCGCTCGATTTCTCGTCGTAGAACTCACGGAGTGCGCTCGACAGATAATGCGCATCGCTGGCCGCAAGGTTCAGGCCCTTGGCTCCCGTCGGTGGCACGATGTGGGCGGCATCGCCGCACAGGAACATCTTGCCGAAGCGCATCGGCTCGGCGACGAAGCTGCGCAACGGCGCGATGCTCTTCTCGATCGAGGGGCCTGTCACGAGATTGTCGGCCGCTTCCTGATCGAGCCGGCGCTTCAGCTCGTCCCAGAAGCGATCGTCGGACCATTGGTCGACATGGTCGTCCAGTGAACATTGCAGATAATGCCGGCTGCGCTTCATCGATCGCATGGTGCAGAGCGCAAAGCCGCGGGCGTGATTGGAGTAGATCAGTTCGTGGCTGACCGGCGGCGTCTCGGACAAAATGCCGAGCCAGCCGAATGGATAGACCCGCTCGAACTCCTCGATGGCCGACGCGGGCACGCTGGCCCGGCTCACGCCGTGAAAGCCATCGCAGCCGGCGATGAAATCGCAATCGAGCGTATGGGTGACGCCGTCCTTGACCCAGGTTACGCGCGGGTGACTGCCGTCAAAATCATGCGGCTGCACATCCTTGGCCTCGTAGACGGTGGTGAGGCCGGCGGCTTTCCGCGCGTCCATCAGGTCGAGCGTGACCTCGGTCTGGCCGTAGATCATGACCGTCTTGCCGGTCGCGGCCTTCATGTCGATGCGGTGACGGCGGCCGTCAAAAGCGAGCTCGATGCCTTCATGGACCAGCCCTTCGGCATGCGCTCGCGCGCCCGCGCCGACCTGGTCAAGCAGTCCGACAGTTCCTTCCTCCAGAAGGCCCGCACGGATGCGGCCCAACACGTAATCCGGGCTCTGCCGCTCAAGAATGACGTTGTCGATGCCGTATTTGTGCAGAAGTTGCCCAAGCAACAATCCTGCCGGCCCGGCTCCGATGATTGCGACTTTTGTCCGCAATACTTGCTCCTCCCGATCCTGTAGGCTTTCGTCGCGGCTCGCTTGTCGCGGTCGTCCGCGCGCGATAATTATATCATATAACGGTTGGACAAAAGGGGAGGTTGGTCGCCGGGCGGCGACAAATCCATGCAACATCGCTGACGTAGATGACGCACCAGTTCCGACTTGAACGCGCCGGCCAATTAGATAACATGTTAACTAACGAGACCGGGCCATCGAAGCCCGCCGTCATAACGAGGGAGAGACACGTGATGAGGAAAGCCTGTCTGGCTTTGCTGCTGGCAGCAAGCGTGACGCCTGCGTTCGCGCAGGACAAGACTTTCGACCTGAAGGTTTCGCACTGGGTACCGGCGTCGCACCCGCTGCAAAAGTCACTGGAAGACTGGGTCGCCGCCGTGAACAAGGATTCCGGCGGCACCATCACGGGCAAGGTGTTCCCGGCCCAGCAGCTCGGCAAGGCCTTCGACCATTACGACATGGCGCGCGACGGCATCGCCGACGTCACCTACGTCAATCCAGGCTACCAGCCGGGCCGCTTCCCCATCATCGGCGCCGGCGAGTTGCCGTTCCTGATCTCGGACGCCAAGGGCGGTTCGGAGGGTCTCGACGCCTGGTACCGCAAATATGCCGAGAAGGAGATGAAGGACGTCAAATACTGTCTCGCCTTCGTCCACTCGCCTTCCTCCTTCCACTCCCGCACCAAGAAGATCGTGCTGCCGGAGGACGTGAAGGGCATGAAGATCCGCCCGGCCCACGCCACCATGGCGAATTTCGTTACTGCGCTCGGCGGCACCAATGTGCAGTCCTCCGCACCTGAAGTGCGCGACATCATCGAGCGCGGCGTCGCCGACGGCGTCACCTTTCCCTGGGGCTCCCTGGTGCTGTTCGGCATCGACAAGGTGACCAAGTTCCACATGGAGGCACCGCTCTACGTCACGACCTTCGTGTTCGTGATGAACAAGGACAAGTACAATGCGATGTCCGACAAACAGAAGGCCGCGATCGACAAGAACTGCTCGACCGAAATGGCCGGCGTGGTCGGCGAGCACTGGGGCAAGTTCGAGGATGCCGGCATCGACAAGGTGAAGGCGGAAGCAGGCCACGAGGTCTACAAGCTGACACCTGACCAGACCGCGGCCTGGAAGAAGGCAGCCGAGCCGCTGGTCAAGACCTGGGGTGACGGCGCCAAAAAGGCCGGCATCGATCCCGACGCTGCGCTGGCGGATCTAAAGGCGTCGCTGAAGAAGTACAACGCGCTGGCGGAATAGGTCGCATTGAACAGAAGCGGCGGCGGGAATCCTCCCGCCGCCGCTTTCCTGCATATTTGAGGGCCTCCACCCATGAAGCGCTCCTGGATGGACCGCATCATCGACACGATCGAATGGATCGCAGCCGCGTTCGTCGGCCTTGTTGCGCTGGATATTTTCCTGTCGGTGCTGCTGCGCAACACGCTGAACTATTCGATCCCCGACTCCTTCGACATCGGCCGCATGCTGCTCGGCATCCTCATTTTCTGGGGCATTGCGGCGACCTCGTATCGCGGCACGCACATTACGGTCGATCTGGTCTGGGGCAATGTCGGCCCGCGCTACCAGCGCTGGATCGACGTGTTCGCGACGCTGGTACTGCTGTTCGTCGTCACCGTGCAGACCTGGACACTGTTCGACAAGGTACGCGGCACCTACAACGACAATGTCCTGACGTTCGACATGCATATGCCGACCTGGCCGTTCTTCGCGATCGCGTGGATCGGTGACGCCTCGGCCGTGCTGCTGATCGCGATCCGCACCTACCGCCTGATTTTCCATCCCGAAGACATGCACGACCCCAAATTGAAGGCGACGGAGTAATCATGAGCACCGATGCCGTCGCCTTAATCGGCTTCGTTTCCCTGTTTGTCCTGATGCTGCTGCGCGTGCCCGTCGGCATGGCCATGGGCCTCGTCGGCGTGTCCGGCTTCGCCTATCTCGTCAACGGAACGGCGGCGCTGAAGCTGGTCGGCCAGACCTCGATGCGCACGGTCACCGACTACACCTTCGGCGTCATCCCGATGTTCCTGCTGATGGGCTCCTTCGTCAGCAATTCCGGCATGAGCCGCGAGCTGTTCCGCGCCGCCAACGGCTTCGTCGGCCATTTGCGCGGCGGGCTCGGCATCGCCACCGTCGGCGCCTGCGGCGGCTTCGCTGCGATCTGCGGCTCGTCGGTCGCAACCGCAGCGACCTTCTCCGCGGTCGCCTATCCCGAGATGCGCCGCTTCGGCTATCCGCAGTCCTTTGCGACGGGCGTGATCGCGGCCGGCGGCACGCTTGGCGCAATGCTGCCGCCCTCCACCGTGCTCGCGGTCTACGGCATCATCACCGAGCAGGACATCGGAAAACTCTTCATCGCCGGCATCATTCCGGGCCTCCTGGCGATGACCATGTACATGATCACGATTTTTCTGATCGGCTATTTCCGCCCGGACTTCCTGCCCAAGGGCAAGGTGCTGCCGTGGCGCGAGCGCTTTGCCGGCCTGAAGGACATCTGGGCGCCGGTGTTGCTGTTCGTGTTCGTCATCGGCGGCCTCTACGGTCTGCCCTTCCTGCCGCGCTTCACGCCGACGGAGGCCGGCGGCGTCGGTGCCACCGGCGCCTTCATCATCGGCGTCGTCACGGGACGGCTCGACCGCGAGAAGATCCTGATCTCGCTGCTCCAGGCGACGCGCACCGCCGCCGCTGTGTTCACGGTGCTGATCGGCGCGCTGATCTTCGGGTATTTCCTCACCGTGACGCAGACGCCGCAGAAGGTGACGGAATTCTTGACTGGTCTCGGCCTCGGCCCCTACGGCGTGCTGGCGCTGATCATGCTGATGTATCTCGTGCTCGGCTGCCTGATGGATGCCATGGCGATGATCATCCTGACCGTGCCGATCATCTTCCCCGTGGTCACGCATCTCGGCTTCGATCCGATCTGGTTCGGCGTCATCATCGTCATGACCGTCGAGCTCGGCCTGATCCATCCACCGGTCGGCATGAACGTCTTTGTCATCAAAAGCGTGGTGAAGGACGTCTCCTTCTCCACCATCTTCAAGGGCGTGATCCCGTTCGTGGCGACAGACCTGGTGCGGCTGGTGATCCTGATCGCCTTCCCGCTGCTGGCGACCTGGCTGCCGACGCGGATGATGGCGCATTGAAAGACGAAACGATGACCACACCGACTCTCGACACGAAGTACGTCTTCACCATCACCGCCAGGATCGGTGACGTCGTCACCGCCGGCGAGACCGGCATCGGCGTTCGCCGCATCATTCCGATCCTCGGCGGCGAAGTGAAGGGTGCGATATCAGGCAAGGTGCTGCCGTTCGGCGCCGACTTCCAGACTATCCGCCCCAACGAGCTGATCGACCTCGAGGCGAAATACGCGTTCGAGACCGACGACGGCGCGATCGTCTATGTCGAGAACAAGGGCATGCGCTTCGGCCCGGTCGAACTCTTGCAAAAACTCAAGCGCGGCGAGCCGGTCGATCCCAAGCTGATTTATTTTCGCACCGTGCCGAAATTCGAGACGGGGCATGAGAAATATCGCTGGCTGATGGAGCACATCTTTGTCGGCTCAGCCGCGCGCCATGCGGACCGGGTCGTGATCGACGTGCATCAGGTGGTGTGAAGGCTAGCCCTCCTCGTCGTTGCGAGCCAACGGGCCCGCGCGACGCGCGGCCCGATGACAGGCTCTGCGAAGCAATCCAGACCGCTCCGTGGAGGGATGCTGGATTGCTTCGCTGCGCTCGCAATGACGGAGAGTCTGGCGGTAGCCGTGTATTGCAACACGCTCCCAGCCTCCGATCGCCGGATCCGACGCCAGACAGATCACGGCCACGGGGCCATATCCTGCCCCGGCGCCTTATTGACTCCCCCAGAATTCGTTATACAACATAACTATTCTGACAAGGACGCAAATGACACAGGGAAACGCCGAGACCGCTGCCACGGGCGCCTCCGGGCTGCTTCAGATCGAGAGGGTGGACCGGGTTCTGACCGTGGGCCTGAACCGGCCGGCCAAGCGCAATGCGCTCAATGACGGCATCATCCTCGAGATCGGCGAGTATTTTGCGTCCCTGCCCGAGGACATCGGCGCGGTGGTCATTCACGGCATCGGCGATCATTTTTCCAGCGGTCTCGACCTCTCCGAGCTCCAGGACCACGACGCCACCGGCGGCCTGCTGCACTCGCAGATGTGGCATCGGGTGTTCGATCGCATCCAGTACAGCCGCGTCCCCGTCATCGCCGCGCTGAAGGGCGCCGTGATCGGCGGCGGGCTGGAGCTTGCCTGTTCCGCTCACATTCGCGTCGCTGAGCCCACAGCCTATTTCGCACTACCTGAGGGTCAGCGCGGCATTTTCGTCGGCGGCGGCGGCTCTGTGCGGCTGCCGCGGCTGATCGGCGTCGCGCGGATGATGGATATGATGCTGACCGGGCGCGTCTATAGCGCGACCGAGGGCGCATCTTACGGCTTTGCCCAGTATGTCACGGAGGCCGGCAACGGCCTTCCCAAGGCGCTGGAGCTTGCGACCAAGATCGCGTCCAACGCGCCGCTGACGAATTTCGCCGTGCTTCAGGCGCTACCGATGATCGCGGAGGCCAATCCGCAGACCGGTCTCCTGATGGAGTCGCTGATGGCCACCGTTGCGCAGAGCGACAAAGAGGCAAAACGCAGGATTCGTGAGTTTCTCGAGCACAAGACCGCCAAGGTAAAGCCGAAATCATGAGTGCACAGCCGTCCTCTTCCAGTACAGAGCGCGGCGTGAGCAATTCTCCGCTGCGGCCGATCTCGTTCGGCGATCCCGTCGTCGACATCGACCGTCGTGCCGATGGCACGATCTATCTGCGGCCGAAGCAGCCGCTCGGCGACTATCCCGTCCGCATCACGGATCGCCTGCACCATTGGGCGACGACGACGCCGGACCGCATCTTCATGGCGGAGCGCGAAAGCGGCCGCGGCTGGCGCAAGATCACCTATGCCGAGCTGCTCACCGCGAGCCGGCATATCGCCTCAGGCCTGATCCAGCGCGGCCTCTCGGCGGAGCGGCCGGTCGTCATCCTTTCCGGCAATTCGATCGACCACGCCTTGCTTGCATTCGGCGCTTATTATGCCGGCGTTCCGTTCTGCCCGGTTTCGCCGGCCTATTCGCTGGTGTCGAAGGATTACGGCAAGCTGTCCTATCTGATGAAGCTGCTGACGCCGGGCCTCGTATTCGCCGAGGACGCCGACAAGTTCGCGGACGCACTTGTCGCCAATGTTTCGCTCGGCACCGAGATCGCAGCGTCCTATGGCCATGTCCCAGGCCGCGACGTCACTCTGCTCGCCGACCTCATGGCAACGCCTGTTCGCGCCGACCTCGACGCAGTCCACGGCAACATCGGCCCCGACACGATCGCAAAGTTTCTGCTGACCTCGGGCTCGACCGGCAATCCCAAGGCCGTCATCAACACCCAGCGCATGATCTGCGCCAACCAGGTGATGCTGCGCGAGACTCTCGCCTTCCTCAAGGACGAGCCGCCCGTCATCATCGACTGGCTGCCCTGGAATCACACCTTCGGCGGCAACCACAATATCGGGCTGACGCTTTACAATGGCGGCTCGATGTATCTCGACGCCGGCAAGCCGATGCCTGGAGGCATCGAGGAAACCGTGCGCAATCTCCAGGAGATTTCACCGACGGTCTATTTCAACGTGCCCAAGGGCTATGAATCGCTGCTGCCCTATCTGCGCAACGACCAGGGTCTGCGCGCAAAGTTCTTCGACCGGCTGCATGCGATGTTCTTTTCGGGTGCGGCGCTGTCGCCCTTCATCTGGAACAGCCTCGACGAGCTCGCAGTGAAGGAAAAAGGCTATCGCGTGCCGATGCTCACCGGTCTCGGCGCAACCGAGACCGCGCCGTTCTTCATGTCGGTCAATCCGCGTACCAGCCGCTCCGGCCATGTCGGTCTGCCGGTGTCCGGCAACGATGCCAAGCTGGTGCCGAACAACGGCAAGCTCGAAGTCCGCGCCAAGGGGCCGAACGTGATGCCCGGCTACTGGCGCCAACCTGATATCAGCGCAAAGTCCTTCGACGACGAGGGCTTTTACAAGATGGGCGATGCGCTCAAGCCCGCCGATCCTGACGATCTCAACGCCGGCTTCGATTTCGACGGCCGCGTCAGCGAGGATTTCAAGCTTGCGAGCGGCACCTGGGTCAGCGTCGGCCCGCTGCGCGCGCGCCTCACCGCGGCCTGTGCGCCGCTGGTGCGCGATGTCGTCATCGCCGGCATCAACCGCGACGAGGTCTCCGCGCTCGTCGTCCTCGATCTCGATGGCTGCCGCCTGGTCAATCCGACGCTGCCGGCCGACAATCTCACCGTCACCGCGCGCGATCGCCTGGTGCGGGAGGCTTTTCGCGAGCGCCTGACGCGCTTCCTCGCGTCGGCCACCGGCTCGTCGACGCGGGTCACGCGGGCGATCCTGATGGACACGCCGCTCTCGATCGACAAGGGCGAGGTTACCGACAAGGGATCGATCAACCAGCGCGCGGTGCTCGAGCATCGCACCGCGTTGATCGACGAGCTCTACGCTGCCAATCCATCGGACCGTGTGATATCGGTCGGCTAAGAACTTATCGAAGGAGAACGCCATGTTGTTGAAGGATCAGGCAGCCATCGTCACCGGCGGCGCATCGGGACTGGGCGCTGCGACCGCGCGAAAGCTGGCGGCGCAGGGCGCCAGGGTCGCAGTGTGCGATCTCAATGCCAAGCTCGCGGAGACCGTTGCCGCCGAGATCAAGGGCGTCGCCGTGACCTGCGACGTCTCCGATGCCGCCTCGGCTGAGGCCGCAATCGCGCAGGCGAACAAGGCCCATGGCCCGGCCCGCGTGCTGGTCAACTGCGCCGGCATCGGCGTTGCAAAACGTGTGGTCGGCCGCGATGGTCCGATGGCGCTCGCCGATTTCGACAAGGTGATCAAGGTCAACCTGATCGGCACCTTCAACATGCTGCGCCTTGCCGCGACCGAGATGTCCAAGCTCGAGCCGCAGGCGAGCGGCGAGCGCGGCGTCATCATCAACACCGCCTCGGTTGCCGCCTATGACGGCCAGATCGGTCAGTCGGCCTATTCAGCCTCGAAGGGCGGCATCGTCGGCATGACCTTGCCGATCGCGCGCGAGCTCGCGCAGTTCGGCGTTCGCGTGCTGACCATTGCGCCCGGCCTGTTCCTCACGCCCCTGCTCGCCAACCTGCCACAAGAAGCCCAGGACTCGCTCGCCGCCGCGATCCCCTTCCCGCGCCGGCTTGGCAACGCCGACGAATTCGCCGCGCTCGCGCTGCACATGGTCGAGAATTCCTATCTCAACGGCGAAGTGGTGCGCCTCGACGGCTCGCTACGCATGGCGCCGAAGTAAGCGTAAGGCACGCAAAGCATGTTCGTGAACCGGCGCGACGTCCAGATCCAGTGGGGTGACTGCGACCCCGCCAACATCGTCTACTACCCGCGCTACTTCGCGATGTTCGACGATTCGACGTCGACGCTGTTCGAGGTCGCCGGCTTCTCCAAGCAGGACCTGGTCCGCAAATACGGCCTTGTGGGCATCCCCATGGTCGACACGCGATCCAAGTTCTACATCCCCTCGACCTATGGCGACTGGATCACCATCGAAACGAAGATCGAGAGCATCAAGCGCTCGAGCTTCGAGGTGAAGCACAACGTCTACAAGGGCGAAGCGCTGGCCATCGAGGGTTTTGAGACCCGCGTCCTGGTCGGCCGCGATCCCGTTAACCCAGACAAGTTGAAATCGGCACCATTCCCTCCGGAAATGGTAGCCAAATTCACAGGAAGCCAGCTCCGGAGCTAAATCGCCGCATCACCAAAAGACGGGGCTGAATTCATCCCCGATTTCTGCTTTCAAAGAAAAACGTCAAGGGAGGAATCAATGAAACGCTTTTACCTGACCGTCGCAATCGCGGCGGCGACACTGGCGCTGCCGGCCCTGCCCGCACTGGCCCAGACCAATGAAATCACCATCGGCATCAGCGTCACCACCACGGGTCCTGCCGCCGCTCTCGGCATTCCCGAGCGCAATGCGCTGGAATTCGTGCCGAAGGAAATCGGCGGCGTGCCGTTGAAGGTGATCGTGCTCGACGACGGCGGTGACCCGACCACCGCGACTACCAACGCGCGCCGCTTCGTCACGGAGTCCAAGGCCGACATCATCATGGGCTCATCGACGACCCCGCCCTCGATCGCGATCTCCAACGTCGCCAACGAAGCCGGCATTCCGCATTTCGGCCTCGCGCCGTTCCCGATCTCACCGGAGCGCGCCAAGTGGTCGGTGTCGATGCCGCAGCCGATTCCGATCATGGGCAAAGTGCTCTACGAGCACATGAAGGCCCACAAGGTGAAGACGGTCGGTTATATCGGTTACTCCGATTCCTATGGCGATCTCTGGTTCAACGACTTCAAGGCGCAGGGCGTGCCGATGGGCATGACCATGGTCGACGAGGAGCGTTTTGCGCGGCCTGACACCTCCGTCACCGGCCAGGTTCTGAAGCTCGTCGCCGCCAATCCCGACGCGATCCTGATCGGCGCCTCCGGTACCGCGGCCGCATTGCCGCAGACCGAATTGCGCGAGCGCGGCTATCAAGGCCTGATCTACCAGACCCACGGCGCGGCCAGCATGGACTTCATCCGCATCGCTGGCAAAGCCGCAGAAGGCGTGCTGATGGCGTCCGGCCCGGTGATGGATCCGGAAGACCAGCCCGACAGCGCTCTCACCAAGAAGCCAGGCCTGGCGCTCAATGCCGCCTATGAAGGCAAGTACGGTCCGAACAGCCGCAGCCAGTTCGCTGGCCATTCCTTCGATGCCTTCGAGGTGCTGAAGCGCATCATCCCGACCGCGCTGAAGACGGCCAAGCCAGGTACGCCCGAATTCCGTGAAGCCATCCGCCAGGCATGGCTGACCGAGAGGGAAATCCCGGCGAGCCAGGGCGTCTACAATTTCACTGAAAAGGATCGCTACGGCCTCGATGACCGTTCGCGTATCCTGCTTACGGTCAAGGACGGCAAGTATACGCTCGTGAAGTGAGCGCGGGCGGTCGTTCGAAACGACGAGAGCCGGCCCGATGGGCCGGCTCTTTTCTTTTGCGTGTTCTGGGTCTGCGTCAGGCCGCCTGCCGCAGCGGCGTCCAGGCGAACTCCGGATAGTAGGTATCCATCATCCGGTCGACATAGGCGGTGAGGTTCGGAAATCCTTCCGCGCGCTCGCGCAGGCCGGAGTCGAAGAACGGCGTCAAGATGCCCGAGAGCGCGCCGAACGCGGTCGCGTCGACGCCGCTGGGCTTGTTGCCCATCAGATAGGATTTGTCGCCGAGCTGCACCGACAGCGCAAACAACGAGCGGACGGCGAGATCGATGTCGTCATCGGGAGCGTGGCGGCCGAGCCCAGAGAGCAGATAGTTCTCGGCGACGCGGAATTGCGCATCCTCGCGCAGCTTCTCGCGGTTGTGCTCCGGCGCGCCGTCGAAGAAATGTGCAGGACCCTTGGCGAAATTGGCAGCGTCGACCCAGCGTGCCCCGACCAGCGCCCAGTAGACGTGATGCTCGATCATACGCTCGAACGCCCAGGCCTGCGCGCGCTCCTGCAAGGAGAGACCGGCGTCGAAGTCGAAGCCGTAGCGGCGCTCGATATGGGCGCGGATGAAGGTGGAATCGGCTACCGCCTCGCCGCCGTCATCGATGAACGGCAGCTGCCCCTTCGGCGACGCCGGCGGCATCGCCCGCTCCTTCCGGTAGGGCAATCCCGCCATCTTGAGCTGTACCTCGGTCTTGGTGACGAAGGGGCTGATTTCAGGCAGGCCGAAGCCGGTACCAAAGCCGTAAAGCGTGATCATCTGAGCTCTCCTGAACCTACCGAAAGAGTTGACGGAACCTAGTGCCGGGCTGCTGCCACCATGGTGGCAGCAGCCGTGATATCTTCTGCGAAGCGGGCGCCCCGCCAGGCGCGGCCCATCACATGGCGGACCAGAGCGTCCGCGGCCTGGATCAGCGAACGTGTCAGCATGGTCGCGAGCGCAACGCGGAGATCGACGATTGTGAGATCGAAAAACGTGAGGCGGCTGAAGGCCCAGGCATACAGCGAGGCATGCAACGAGGCCTGGCTCCGCCACAACGGACCGGCCGGACCGAGATGGGTTGGAATGATCATGGACAAATCCTCTTCAGTCGATGTGTTGTCCCGGTATAGAACTCCCCTGCTGCCAACATCCTGTCAGCAGCCACGCGCCGTTGTCTGATCCGCCCCCGATGAGAGAATTGTCATGAGACGCGCCGATCGGCTGTTTCAGATTATCCAGGTGCTGAGGCGCACCCGTAAGCCGTTGACGGCGGACGCGATTGCTGCCGAGCTCGAGACCTCGAAGCGAACGATCTATCGCGACATCGCAACGCTGATGGGCCAGCGTGTGCCGATCCGTGGCGAAGCCGGCATGGGCTACATCCTGGAGAAGGGTTTCGACCTGCCGCCGCTGATGCTGACACCCGACGAGATCGAGGCTGCGGTGCTTGGCGCGCAATGGGTCGCGGGCCACGCCGATTCGACACTGGCGCGCGCAGCCGAAGATCTGATGGCCAAGATCGCCGACACCGTGCCGGAGCGGCTGCGCCCCTTCGTGCTCGAGCCGGCGAGCCGCGCCCGTCCAAGCTGGAACAGGGAGCCGGATCGCCTGGACATGGCGCGCACGCGCGCGCAGATCCACGAAGGCAAGAAGATCATGCTGCGCTACCGCGACGAGCAGGGCCGCCCCAGCGAGCGCATGATCTGGCCCATTTCAGTCGGCTATCTCGAAGCCGTGCGCCTGCTCGCGGCGTGGTGCGAGCTACGCAGCGACTTCCGCAGCTTCCGCACTGACCGCGTTGTGGATGCGACCTATCTCGACGAGAGATATCCTGAGCGGCGCGACGTGCTGCGCGCGAAATGGCGGCAGAGCCTGGTCTGGGGCCCACCGAAGGACACATGACCGCAATGGAAGAGATCGATCTGTCGAGCTGTTGCCAGAGCTGCGGGGCCTGCTGCGGCTATTCGCAGAACTGGCCGCGTTTCTCGATCGAGAGCGAGGAAGAGCTCGCGGCGATCCCTGAGGCGTTCGTCAACACGCGCCAATCCGGCATGCGCTGCGCGGGCGATCGCTGCTCGGCGTTACAGGGAGAGATCGGCAAGGCGACCGCGTGCGGCATCTATGCGGTGCGGCCGGAGGTGTGCCGCACCTGCATGCCGGGCGACGCCGAATGCGCGATGGCGCGGCGGAAGTTCGGGCTGCCCGTGATCGAGACCGCTTAAGCGGGGACGGCTTCGCTGATCTCGTCGTCGATTTCGTCGTCCAGCGGTGCGAGCACCGAGAGCGGCTTGGTCGACAGCGTGATCGGCTTGCGGCTACCCGACAGCGACGGTGACGCTTTGGCCGAGCCTTCGCGTGACAGTGCGTAGAGCGTCGAGCCGACACGGCCGCCGTTCTCGATCAGATCGCGCTCGTTGCAGCTGCTTGCGATCGCAACGGCCAGCGAATGCAGATGGCTGCGGCGATAGCAAAACAGTGCCAGCCTGGCGCGGACGTCAGGGGAAACACTCTCAACAAGCCTCGGCAGGCCGCCCTCGTTGGCGCGGTACATCTCGCCAAGGAGCTCGTCACGAACCGGGCAGAAATCGCTTTCAAAAGCGTCGCGGCTTGAAAACATTGCAGTTCTCCCTCGTGACCGGAAGATGCAGCGCAATTCTCTAATGAAAGGTTAACCAACCTGGGCGGTAGTCACCCGGGGTGCTTGCTCTTATGGCGCGAATCAGAGCGGCGCCCTACCGGGCTGAATACGGGAGTGGCGCTGCGATGCCGCCTTTGGCGGGCCCCCTCAAGATCGGGTCTAAACCTCTTAGTTCGCCGCCATAAAAATCGAGAGGCCGAAGCCGGTCAGGTGGTGCAGCGCCTGATCGACGCCGATCAGGGTCCAGAACCAGGGGTGCTCCTGGTTGACGCCGAAATTGGCGGAGACCAGTCCCTTGGCGCGATCGACCGTGATGTGGATGACGAAATCGATCAGCGCCACGAACCAGAATTTCGGCGCGACGATCAGGATCAGCGGCAGCGCAACCGCAAGATGAACCAGGCAATGCACCAGGAGCGGCAGCGCCCAGCCATGCTTCTGGTCCTTGCCTTGCGCCATCCAGGCCGTTTGCAGGACGAAATCGGCGATGATGTGCTTGAAAGTAAGCAGCAGCATCCAGCCAATGAGCGCTTCGACCGGAACCGCCGATGACAGGGGTGGAAACGACAAAGCTGACGCCCTCGTTGACTCGAATAGAAAAAATGGAGCGTTCAGCAACTTCTTCTTGGACCCGGCAAAGCATCGGGACTGACGATTTATGACATTTCCCGCGCCGGAATGCAGCGGGGGGAACCGGAAAATCGCCAAGTGTGGCTAAACGGTGATAGGATGGCCAAACGACGCGGCGTGGCCGGGTAAGGTTACCTTCGGCGCGGAATTTGCATTCTCGCTCTGGAGCGCTATCATCCTCAGGTAGAGATTATCGTTCTTTTTTCAGACGCTTACGAATTTTCGCGCGCCCGCCGGCGATCGCCGTGCCGTCCGCCATAAGGCCAGAGTGCTGCCATGAGTGCTGAAGGCCCGACCTCGTCGACCGAGCTCCCGCCGCCCCGGCGTCCCAAGGTGATCAAGACCAATCAGCAGCAGGTCCTGCTGTATGTCGTGCTGACCCTGCTGTTGTCGCTGGCGACCGTCTGGGGCGGCCGCACCCTGTTGCACAATTCGGAGACGCTGACCTTTGCCGTCGGCGCTCCCAACAGCGACGAGGCCCTGTTCGCGACCAAGCTCGCCACGCTGCTGAAGAACAACGCCTCGCGCTTCCGGATCAAGATCGTCAACAACGCAGACAACGCCAAGGCGCTCGCGCAGTTCGATCACAGGCAGGCCGATCTTGCCGTTCTGCGCACCGACGCCAAGGTGCCGCTGCGAGCACGCGCATTGGCGATCCTGGAGCACGACCTCGTGCTGCTGCTCGGTCCGGGCAACAAGAAGATCAAGTCGCTTGCCGAGTTGAAAAAGAAGAAGGTCGCTGTTCTCGCCGAGAACGATTCCTCGCTCGCGTTCGTCCGCAGCCTCCTCGATATCCCGGAAGGCGCCGACGCCACGAAGATCCAGATGGCCCCCCAAGGGTCGACCCTGGACAAGCTGTTCGCGCCGGCCAGTGGCTTCAACGCAGTGATCGCCGTCGTCCACGCCTCCAGGGCCGTGCGCGACAAGGCCTATGAGCAGGTCGCCAAGCGCGGCGGCTTCACGCTGAATGCGATCGATGAAGCCAAGGCGCTGGCGCTCAAATTCCCCGGCATTTCCGAAGAGACACTGACGGCCGGTACGCTGTCGGCCTCTCCAGAAATCCCCGACGACGATCTCGACACGATCGGGCTCGAATGGCTGCTCGTCTCGCAATCCAAGATGTCGCCGACCACCGCCGGTGACCTCGCGCGCATCGTCTACGAGAACAAGTCAGCGCTCGGGCTCGACAACGGCTTTGCCACTCACATCGAGCCGGCCTCCGTCGAGAAGGACGCCTATGTGATGGCGCATCAGGGCGCGGCGGACTACATCAACGACGACACCAAGTCGTTCATGGATAAGTACAGCGACATGATGTATCTGGGCGCCGCCGCGCTCAGCGTCATCGGCTCGATCTTCGCTGCGATCTACGCCAAGGTCACCCGGATCGCGCCGGAAAAGGCGAGTGAGCTCGCCACCGCCATTCTTGATATCGGCGAACGCATCGAGCACGCCCATTCGCTGGATCAGCTCGAATGCCTCCAGGACGAGCTCGAGAGTATCTTGCGCGGCGCGGTGATCGGCTTGCGCGACGGCACGATCAGCACCGATGGGCTCGATACCTTCAAGCTGGGCTACGAATTCGTCCGCGACGAGATCGGCATGCGTCGCGACTATCTGAAGCGCCATTCCAGCGAGATCGAGAAGGTTGCGGCCCTCCCTCCCCCGCATGACGACACCAATGTCGTGGTGGTGAAGACAGCTCAGAGTGCCTGACCTATCGATTCGCATTGGGTGAGCGGGGGACATCCGCCGTCTAGGCGGATGGCGGGCCCCCTATGGAACCGTTTCCCCTGCGCAACCGTTGGTTTTCCGGCACAACCGGAGAACGCATCATGCGGGTGCTCCTTCTCATCATCTTGCTGGGAATGCTGGTTGCGGTCGGCTACTTCGGCTATTCGGCCATGTCGGTCGAAGCCGACCCGATCCCGACGGAAGGCTATGTGGCACTCGCGCTCGGAGCGGGGTTCTCCTTGGTCGTCGGCATCGGCCTGATGATGCTGCTGTTCCTCAGCAGCCGCCGCGGCTACGACGAACCACCACATTTCAAATAACGACCCTGGCAGCGCGTACGAGGCATCCGGGCCCTGATCCGGGCGGGTGGCGCGTCTGCCTGCCCCGTCGTTGACGGCCCCGGTGCGGGCGGGCACTTTGGCGCTGAGGTCCCAGCCTGGGACTGCAAGAGAAGGCCGAGCCGCAATCCCGCATGTCCAAGCCGATGTTTCCCGCTCTGGCCCAGTTCGTGGCCGCGACTGCCGGCCGCAATATGACCAAGGCGGCCTATGTGGCCGTGAGCGTCGGCATAATCAGCATGGTACTGCTGACGCTCGATCCGGCCTATGAGACGGCGCATCGCTGGGTCGATTTCCTGCTGTGGGCCTGTCTCGTCTATTTCGTGTTCGAATGGCTGGTCCGGTTGCGCCACATGGCCCGGCAGGGGCGACTGGGCCTCTACATGTCCTCCTCCGCCGGACTGGTCGACGCCTTGGGGGCACTGGCCGTGCCGGTCGCCCTGGTTCTCGGCGCCGAGCCCAAAACTGCCTGGCTGCTGAGCGTGCTCTGGGGGCTGAAGGTGGTGCCGGGCATTCCCGGCCTGCGCCAGCTCCGGCGCGTGCTGGTGCTGGAATCGGGGCCACTGATCAGCGTGCTCGTGATCTTCCTGATGGTGGTCTTCCTTGCCTCCGTTGCTGAATATTTCCTGGAGCGGGACGTGCAACCGCAGACGTTCGGCAGCGTCCCCGCCGCGCTGTGGTGGGCGGTCGTGACGCTGACGACGACAGGCTATGGCGACGTCGTCCCGGTCACGCCGCTCGGCCGGATGGTGGCGGCGATGGTGATGATCTCCGGCCTCGGCGTGTTCGGTCTCTGGACCGGTATTCTGGCGACCGGGTTCGCAGCGGAGACACGGCGAGACAATTTCCTCAAGACCTGGGAATCCGTCAGCAAGGTGCCGTTCTTCGCGGCGCTGGGGCCAGCGGCTATCGCCGACGTCACCCACATGCTGCGGACCATGGAGCTGCCGGCACGCACCATGATCATCCGCAAGGGTGCCCAGGGCGACTGCATGTATTTCATCGCCGCCGGCGCAGTCGAGGTCGACCTGCCCGGCAAGAAGGTCCAACTCGGTGAAGGTGCCTTCTTCGGCGAAATGGCGCTGCTCGGCAACAACATGCGCGGCGCCAATGTCTCGACCACGAAAGTGTCGCGGCTGCTGGTGCTCGACCTCGTCGACTTCCGCGTGCTGATGGCACGGCATCCCGATTTGGCCGAGACTATCGATGCCGAAGCGAAGCGTCGCACGCTCGAAAACAAGTAAGTGGAGACAATAACAATGTCGGAAACCGCCGACGCAGCCAGTGGCCCCGTGCTCGAGATCCGTGGCGCCCGCGCCACCGTCCGCTTGAACCGGCCCAAGCATCTCAACCGGCTCCAGGCGGAGGACCTCGGCGAACTGGTCAAGCTGTTCGACCGGGTCGAGGCCGATCCTGAAATCCGCGTGCTGGTGCTGACCGGCACGGGACGCGTTTTCTCCGCAGGCTATGACCTCAATTCGGTCGCCGAACGGGCGGTGAGCGCCAACGAGCAGCAGAGCGCGGGCTCGGCCTTCGAAGTCGTCGTCAACCGGCTGGAGGATCTTGGCGTGCCGACGATCTGCCGGCTCAATGGCGGCGTCTATGGCGGCTCGACCGACCTCGCGCTCGCCTGCGATTTCCGCATCGGTGTCGACACCGCGGAGATGTTCATGCCGGCGGCGCGGTTGGGCCTGCACTACTACAGGAGCGGTATCAAACGCTACGTGACGCGGCTTGGCGTCGACAACGCGAAAAACCTGTTCCTGACGGCGCAGAAGATCACTGCTCCGGAGATGCTGCGGATCGGCTACCTCACCGCCATGGTGCCGGTGGAGACACTCGACGAGGAAGTCGACAGACTTGCCAACGTCCTCGCCGGCAATGCTCCGAATGCGATGCGCGGCATGAAGCGCGCCATCAACGAATTCGCCCGCGGCGAGTTGGATGAGCGAGCTGCCGACCAGCGCCACCGCGACAGCATGCGCGGCGACGAGATCAAGGAAGGCATCAAGGCGTTTGCGGAGAAGCGTGCCCCGAGGTTTTGAGGGTCACCCCCGCTTCGAGCGCATCGCGCGCGTTTGCGTGAGCTTTGAATCGTCCGACAGCGCTTGATAGCGTTCGCTGTCGACAGCGTAGATTGCGATGCGGCCTCTACCGTCGGCGTGTACACCCCAGCCGTAGCGCTTGCCGAGCCCGGAGGCACGCATGCAGGCCTGTCCGCGCGAGAAGAACGCAGCGCGTGCAGCGTTCTTCTCTGACTTGGTCGCCCTCGCTCCAAGCTCGCGCCCATGCGCCGAGGTCGCGAAGATCACGTCGTCCGACGTGTATGCATAAGGTGCATTCGCGATCATCGCATATTGCAGGCCCGCCACTGTCGGGCGCCCTGCACGCGGCGGCGGCTCCTCACCGCAGCGCGCCGGACAGTCTTCGGCAACCCGGATGAACGTGTCGAAACAGTTGGTCGTATGGATCGATTTGGTCATGTGAGATTCGGGCCCTTCATCCTCCAGCGGCCGCGGCATGCTGCGCAGCCATCTCGTCATCGGCCGCACTGATGCGCTGGAACGCCGGCCTTGACGTGATGCGTTCGCTGTACCGAACGAATACGTCCTTCTTCGGCACGATGCCGAACATCATCGTCCAGTTGAACGCGACGCCCCAGAGGATATCGGCAGCTGTCATGCGATCACCGAGCAGATACGGCCCTTTCGACAACTGCGCCTCGAGCGCGCCCAGCATGGTGTCGTAGTCAGCGTAGGGCGACTGCGTGATCGGCATAGGCTCGCGCTTCATGAACTTGTCAATCAGGGCAGGTTCGAAGGAGGAGCCGTAATAGGCGGTCCAGCGCAAATACGGACCGCGCAGCGGATCGCCAAGCGCGGGCGCAAGGCCAGCCTGCGGAAAGAGATCGGCGAGATAGATGAAAATGGCGACCTGCTCGGTCACGAGCGCCTCGGCATGCCGGACAGCCGGCACCTTGCCGAGCGGATTGATGGCGAGATAGGCCGGCTGCCGCTGTTCGCCGGCCTTCATGTTGAGGACCTGAAGATCATAGGGTGCGCCGAGTTCCTCCAGCAGCACCCGTGTGCCCATGGCCCGGCTCTGCGGCGAATAATACAGCGTGATGCGGTACGGATCGGTCATGGCGCGTCTCCTCGGGGCGGCTTGCGATGGCGCACCTTGTAGCGGACCATACCTGACATCTTGTGTCAGGTATGGTTTAAGGGATCATGCGCGCGAGCCGGATGTTGTCGATCCTCACCACTCTCCAGGCAAAGGGGCAGGTCACCGCGCCCGAACTCGCGGAGTCTTGCGAGGTGTCGGTGCGCACGATCTATCGCGACATCGACGCGCTCGCGGCATCCGGCGTTCCCGTCTATGCCGATCGCGGTGCGGAAGGTGGCTACCGCCTGCTCGACGGCTACCGCGTGCGCTTGAACGGCTTGTCGCAGAGCGAAGCCGGCGCGCTGTTCCTTGCAGGCCTCCCCGGCCCGGCGGCGGCGCTCGGACTGGATGCAGCGATGATCGCCGCGCAGAACAAGCTGATGGCGGCGCTACCCGCAAACCTGCGCGAAGATGCCGGCCGGATGCAGGAGCGCTTCCATCTGGACGCGCCAGGCTGGTTCGGTGAGGCAGAAGAGCCAAAGCATCTGCGCACGATTGCCGGCGCGGCTCTCCGCGGGACGCTGATCAAGATCCGCTATCAAAGCTGGCGCGCCGAGAAGCGGCGCCGTGTCGCGCCGCTCGGCCTCGTGCTGAAGGGCGGCAGCTGGTATCTCGCGGGACAGGTCGACGGCAGCGTGCGCACTTATCGCGTCGCGCGCGTGCTCGACTGCACGGCGCTCGACGACCGCTTCGATCGTCCCGCCGATTTCGATCTCGCCGGCTATTGGCAGGACGCGACGTTGAGGCTCGAGGCCGAGATGCATCCGAATGTCGCGATCGTTCGGCTCTCGCCGCTCGGCGTCAAATTGCTCGACGCGCTGAGCCAGCCTTACGTCAGGGCGCGCACGCAGATTGGAGACGCCGTTGATGCGGACGGTTGGTGCATCGCCAGAGTCCCAACCGGCAAGACATCATGGCATGCCGCCGCGGAATTGTTGCGGCTCGGCTCCGAGGTCGAGGTACTGGAGCCGACCGATCTCCGCGAGAAGATGGCCGAGATGACGCAGGCGATGGCCGCGCGCTATCGCGCGGCGCGGAAAGCCTAACGGCGGCGCGTCTCGCAGCGGTCGACGAAACAATCCTGAAACACGATTCTCCAACCTCCTTGTGAACGGAAACACGCTTCGCCCCGACCGAGAAGCAGGGACACAACAACGGCTTCGCGCCACACTGGAGAATGAAGATGTTTCGTAAGCTTGCACTTGGTCTGATTGCCGCCGGTTCGCTCGGCGCTGCTGCTCTCGCGCCCACCGCTGCGTCGGCCCATGGCTTTCACCACTGGGGTCCCGGCTGGGGCTTCGGCGGCGTGTACGTCAACACCGGCCTCAACAACTGCTATCAGGAACGCGTCGTCCAGACCCGCCACGGCATGCGCGTCCGCGTCGTGAATGTCTGCGGGTACACCGTCTACTGATATCGCGCCTTCGACACAGCTCCGGTCGCAACGCGGCCGGAGCTTTACGTCTGGCTTAGGCGCCCTGCCGATGCCGGCGAAACCAGGCCCAGGTCTCGCGCGTCGTTCTGATGTAACCACGGCCGCGATGGACGATCTCGCCGTCGACGATGCCGTTCAGCCTCGGTAGCGCGTGAAACGGGATCGAAGGATAGGCGTGGTGCTCGACGTGGTAGGGCATGTTCCACGCAATCCATTTGAAGACCGCGCCGGTATAGGTGGTGCGGGTATTCTCGAAGGCACTGCGGGTGCGTTCGCAACCGGTATGTTCTGCGTAGAGGTAGGGCCGCAAAAAGAATTGCCCGGTGATCAGTGGCACGATCCAGACCCACAACAACAGCGCTGATGAGAACCACAGCGAGAGCGCGAGAAGCAAAACATAGAGCGCGGCATAGACACGCGCTTCGGTCACGATGGTGGGCCGCTTGTTCTCGGGAATCCAGGGCACGGCGACCTTGCCGGTGACGGCATGGCCGAGCATCAGCCGGAGACGACCGGCGACCTGGAGTAGGCCGCTATAAGCGATCGCGAGTTGCGTGTCGGATTTTGGCTTGACGCCAACGATCAGCTCCGGGTCCTTGTCGGGATCCTGGGTGTAGCGATGATGATCCCAGTGGAACAGGCAGTAATATTCGTAGGGAAGGCCGATCAAAAAGGCCGAGAGATAGCCGACAGCGAGATTGAGTCCGCGGCTTCTAAACGCTGTTTTGTGCGCGGTCTCGTGCACCGCCATGAACAGGAAGGCGACGAGATAACCCTGCACCACCATCAGCGGCAGCGCCCAGAGCGCGCCATAGCGCGACGATACCATCCAGATCAGCGTACCCGTCAGCACGATCAGGCCGTAGTGACCGAGGGCCTGCGCTGCGCCCCTCAAGTTGGATCGCACCGACAACTCGCGCAGCATGGCCGGGCTCAGCGGCTTCAGGCGATGGCCGGGCTCTGAGACGATCACGTCGGTCATGTCAAATGCCTACCCTTATTTGCTGAGAAGTGCTGAGATCTCGGCCTTGATGAAAGCCTGGTCGCGCGGATTGTTGACGGGATTGCCGGCGCGATGGCCGTGCAGCGACGGGATCGGATGCAGCACCGCCGATTTCGCGTTGACCAGCTTGCCGATCTCATCCTCATTGTCGCGAACGTCGAAATAGCGATCGGTCGCGCCTGGCATCAGCAGCATATGCGCCTTGATCGCCGCCAGCGCACGATCGAGATCGCCGCCGAATGCCTCGCAAGCGCTGATATCGCCGCGCTGCCAGATGCCGGCTTGCGCGAGGAGATCGTTGGCGTCGCGACGCGCAAAAGTCGTGTCCCAGGCGCGGACAAGATAGTCTTCCAGCGAGGTGAAGCCTGCCTCGCGCCACAACTCGTCGCGATAAAAGCCGTGCGACATCGCCCAGCCGGCATAGACACGCCCCATGGCACGATAGCCTGCGACAGGCTTCTCGATGAAACGGCCGTCGCGAAAGGCAGGATCGCCTGATAACGCAGCCTTCACGCTTTCGAGGAACACATGATTGTAGGGCGCGCAACGCGCGCTGCCGCAAACGACGGCGGCACGTTCGACCATCTCGGGGTGCAGAGCGGCCCAATGATAGGTCTGCATGCCGCCCATCGACCAGCCATAGACCAGCGCGAGCCTTGTGATGCCGAAGCGTTCGCCGAGCAGGCGATGCTGGATGGCAATGGCGTCGTGATAGCTGACTTGCGGGAACGGCCCGTTGCTGGAGTTCGACGGCGAGGACGACAGGCCGTTGCCGAACAGGTTCGGGATGATGATGAAGTAACGTGTGGGATCGAGCACTCCGTCGGGCCCGATCAGCCACTCGGTGTCGAAATGCTGCGCGCTGAACGAGGTCGGATAGAGGATGACGTTATCTTTGGCCGGGCTGAGCTGGCCGTAGGTCTTGTAGGCGAGCTTCATCGCCGGGAAGACAGTGCCCGATTGAAGCCTGACGTCCCCGGCCTCAAAACTCTCGTAATCGCGCTGCCCGGTCATGCGTCCAACTCCCGCTTGCGCGGCCACAAAACGCGCCCGCCGCAACCACGATGCATCGATTGTGCCGGTCCAGCAAACGTATCGTTGCGGCTACATAATAAATGTACTTTTAGTACATTTATTTGATCGAGGCAACGGGGATTTCGGCTAGCCGCCCGCTTAGGCGATGGCCGCGATGTATCGCTCTACTGACGCCGCGAAGGCCACCTTGGCGCCTGTGGCGATGTTGCGGCCCCACCAGGCGCCGTAGATTCGGTCGAAGGCGAGCGGCTCGACCGCATCCGCGATCCGCCGCACCGCGGCGGCGTTGAGCGGCATGTAGTTCGGATAGGAGTACATGAAGCTGAGGAAGCGACGATCCATCGTCACCTGCGCGATATCGCCGGTGAGCAGCGCACCCTTGCCCTCGGCGCCGCCCGGATAGTGCAGCATGGTGGCGCCCGCGAAATGACCACCGGTGCGCAGCAGCAGGACATCGTCCGAGATCCGATGCTGATCGCCGGTCCAGTGCACGATCGAGGGATGCGGACGCGTCACCCATTGGCGATCATCAGCGTGAAGATAGACCGGGACACCTCCGAAGGCCTCGCTCCAGTCGGCGAGCGCACCATAGTAGTGCGGATGCGAGACCGCGATTGCCGTAAGGCCGCCGAGTGATTTGACATGTGCGATCGCATCCGCCGTTGCCAATGGAATGCAATCCCACATCACGTATCCGCTGCCGTCGGGAACCAGCAGCGCGCGCTGGCCGATGCCAAAACTCGGCTCGAGCGCGATGCCGGTAAGGCCGAGATCATCGCGCCAGACGAGGCTGTGACGTTCCGTGAGCGTTTCGGGCGCGAGAAAGGTCTGCCCTTTCCAATTCACATATTGCCGCTCGTCTTCGCAGATCGGACAGGATGCTGGCGGCTTTTCGCTGGTCGGAAATTGGGCGCCACAAGTTTCGCAGGTCCAGAGAGGCATGGCTGTAATCCAGAAATAAGACCGTTGCAGACATGCAATGACATTGCGGTCCGGCGATCGCAAGTCCGCAGGAACCAACGCGGTTAGCACAGGTTATTTTTCGGTCCGCCCCGGCACAAACGTGCCGGCCATGTCAGCCTGCGCGAGATCATAGTCGATCGGCAGCATCACGTTCAGCGTTTCGATGACATCGCGCCCATCCTCACTCCGTCTCTGGCCTCTGTTCGCCGTTAACTTCTTCATGGCGGATATGCAGTCCGGCATCGGCCCGTTCGTCGGCGTGTTCCTTCAGGAGCGCGGCTGGGCCACCGGCCTGATCGGCACCGCGCTGACGATCGGCAATGTCGCGGGCATGCTGGTCACGACGCCGATTGGCGGCTTCATCGATTCCAGCCGCAACAAGCGGCTCTGGGTGGTCATCCCCGGAATCTGCGTAGTCGCAGCATCCACGATCATCCTGATCTCGCAGAATTTCTGGGCAGTAACTCTCTCCCAGGTAGCACAGTCACTCGCGAGCGCAGCCATCGTGCCCGCGGTGACCGGCATCACGCTCGGCATCGCCAAACAAAAGGGCTTCAATGCGCTGAACGGGCGCAACCAGGCCTTCAACCATGCCGGCAACATGGTCGGCGCAGCACTGTCAGGCTATCTCGGTTACAAGTTCGGCTACGTCGCAGTGTTCGTGCTGGCGGCCATATTTGGCGCCATCGCGATCGCGTGCGTGCTGATGATCCCGGCCAAGTCCATCGACGATCGCCAGGCCCGCGGCAGCAGGGAGGACGAAAGCAAGAATCCGCCGGATGCCATGTCCGTCCTCCTGAAGCACAAGCCTCTCCTGGTACTGGCGCTCGCTCTTGCCGTCTTCCATCTCGGCAACGCGGCGATCGTTCCGCTATATGGCCTCGCAGCGGTGGCGCAGGGGCAGGCCAACGGCCCGAGCTTCGTTGCGACCACCGTCGTCATTGCGCAGGGCGTCATGGTCGTGACGTCGCTGGTCGCGATGCAGGTCGCGGGAAAACGCAACTACTGGCCGGTGATCCTGGTGTCCTTCATGTTTCTACCGATCCGGGGCGTGCTGGCGTTTTTCGTCACGGGATGGTGGGGAGTCGTTCCCATGCAGGTGCTCGACGGCATCGGCACTGGATTGCAGACGGTCGCGGTCCCCGGCATGGTCGCACGCTCGCTCGACGGCACCGGCCGGATCAATCTCGGCCAGGGCGCGGTGATCACGGTGCAGGGCATCGGCGCGAGCCTGAGCCCCGCACTCGGCGGCTGGATTGCGCAATGGATCGGCTACGGTCCGACCTTCCTGCTGCTCGGCTGCTTCGGCCTTGCCTCGATAGCGCTGTGGCTGGCATTCGGCGTGCATGTGAAGAAATATTGAGGCGAACGGGCCTTATGGAAACTCCACCACGATCTTGCCGAAATGCCCGCCCTGCTGAATCAGCCGCAGCGCATCAGGCACGGCGTCGAAGCCGAACACGCGATCGATCACCGGCTTCATCATGTTGCGCCCGATCGCGGCAGTCATGCCCTCGAACATGCGCCGGCTGCCGACGGAGAGGCCAATAACGTGCAAATTCTTGGAGAACAGGCTCGGGATCGCGATCTGCTGCGAGAAGCCCGAGAGCACGCCGATCACCAGAATCGTGCCGCCGACGCGCGCCGCTTCCAGCGATTGCGCAAATGTATCCTTGCCGCCGACTTCGACGACATGATCGACGCCACCGCCGGTCCACTCTGCCGCGGCTTTGCCCCATTCCGGCACTGAACGATAGTTGATAGTGTGGTCAGCGCCGAGCGCCCTGGCGCGTTCGAGCTTCTCATCGCTCGACGAGGTCACGATCACGCTCGCACCGGCGAGCTTTGCGAATTGCAGCGCGAAGATCGAGACCCCTCCGGTGCCCTGCACCAGCACGGTGTCGCCGGGCTGGACCCTGGCTTCCTCGAACAGCGCGCGCCAAGCAGTGAGCCCTGCGCAAGGCAATGTCGCAGCTTCCAGGAAAGTCAGATGCGAAGGGATGCGGCTGACGCCCTCGGCATCGAGTACCATCACCTCCTGCAACACGCCCGGCCGCGTGCCGCCGAGCGCGTAGCGGCGGCTGGCCGCCGACACCTTTCCATCGATCCAGGACTGGAAGAACATGGGGCAGACGCGATCGCCAACGGCGACGCGGGCAACGCCCTCGCCCACCGCGATCACCTCGCCCGCTCCATCCGAGAACGGGATCAGCGGCAATTTGGTGACACCGCCCTTGCCTTGCACCGTGAGCAGGTCGCGATAGTTCAGCGACGCCGCCCTCATCCGCACCACGACCTGGCCGGGGCCAGGTGCAGGTTCCGGCAGATCGAGCAGCTCCATCCCCTCGATCGACCAGTCCCGCGCGACATGCCAGGTCTTCATGGGAAACGCTCCACCTCAGCTGCCAAAATTTTTCTGGATGGCCTTGTCGAGGGTATCAGTCCCGACGAAGCGCTGGCGCAGCTCGCGCTTGAGCAGCTTGCCGCTCGGATTCTTCGGCAAGGCATCGACGAAGATCACGCGCTTCGGCACCTTGAAATGTGCCATCTGGCCGGCGCAATGTTGGATGACGGCATCCTCGTCCAGCTTCTCGCCGGCCTTGACCACGACGATCGCCGTGACAGCCTCGATCCAGCGCGGATCCGGCAGGCCGACGACGGCGACTTCGGACACCGCGGGGATGCGATAGACCATCTCCTCGACCTCGCGGCTGGCGACATTCTCGCCGCCGGTCTTGATCATGTCCTTGACCCGATCGACCACGGTGATGTGGCCCTCGTCATCGACCGTGGCGAGATCGCCGGAGTGAAACCAGCCGCCTGCAAAAGCGGCCGCGGTCTTGACGGGATCGTTGTAATAGCCTGACAGCAGATGCGGCGAGCGATGCACGATCTCGCCGACCTCGCCGACCTTGACGTCTTCCATCGACACATTCACGACGCGGGTCTCGACATTGAGCACGGGCTTGCCGGCCGAGCCGGCCTTGCGGAGCTGATCCTCCGGGCGCAACACGGTCGCGAGCGGCGCGATCTCGGTCTGGCCATAAAAATTCCAGAACTTGACCTTGGGCAGGCGACGCTGCAATTCGAGCAGCACCTCCACCGGCATGATCGAGGCGCCGTAATAGCCCTTCTCCAAGGTCGACAGATCGGTCTTGTCGAAGTCGGGCGAACGCAGCATCGCGATCCAGATCGTCGGCGGCGCGAAGAAAGACGTGATCTTGTGCGCCTGGATCAGCGCCAGGATGTTGTCGGCGGTCGGCTTGCCGGTGATGACGCCGGTAGCGCCGAGATAGATCTGCGGTCCCAGGAACACGTCGAGCTGGGCACAATGATAGAGCGGCAGCGCGTGCAGAAACCTGTCGTCTACGCTCATGCCACCATCGATGATGCAGCTGACATACTGCCACATCACCGCTTCATGGGTCAGCATCGCGCCCTTGGGCAGGGATTCCGTGCCGCTGGTGTAGACGATCTGCGCGAGATCCCGGCTGTCGACGGACGCCTCCAGATACGAGCCGTCGGCGTGAAGCAGGTCATCGAAGCTCGTGAGGTTAGCCGGCGCCGCGGCGGGATCCTCGCCCGGCAGCCAGATCATCTTCTCGACGGCGCAATCCTTGGCGCTGGCCGCACGCGCCTGTTCGACGAAATCCGGTCCGGTCGCAAGCAGCTTTGCGCCGGAGCTTTTCAGGATGAAATTGATCTCGTCCGGATTGAGCATGAAGTTGATCGGCACCAGCACCGCGCCGATCCGCGCCACCGAAAAGCGCAGGGCGGCAAAGGCATGCGAATTGCGCGAGAGCACGGCGAGACGATCGCCCTTCTTGACGCCGAGCCCGAGCAGGCCGCGACCGAGCCGGTTGCAGATCGCGTCCATCTCGGCAAACGTCCAGCTTACATTGCCGCAGCTGACCGCAAGCCTGGTTGGCTCGCGGCCCGCTGATCGGCGCAAGAGATCGCCGATGGAATGCTCGCGCGCCTTCGAGATGGTCGCTCCGATGTCGCCGGTCATGTGTCCCTCCGTATGATGCCTGTTTGTGCGATTTCTTGCTTGAAATCTTGCGTCTTGTAGATTTGCGCTACCTGCGTCGGGCCGCCTGCGCGTGTTCCATGTACATGTGCTCGACAGACCGATCGAGTGAGGCGATCTTCTCGAAGCCGCGCCGCCAGTCCTGCAGATGACGCCGCGTCCACAGCACGCCGGCCTCGCGGTCGCGGCGGCGGATCGCGTCGATGAGGTGGCGATGCGCGGCGACGAGGCGCGGGCCGCCTTCGGCGACGCCGGTCACGATCATCTCCGTGGTCGGATAGAACAGCTGCGCCGCCGGCTCGCGCGCGAGCTGGAGAACGCGGTTCTGCGAGGCTTTTGCGACCAGCACATGGAATTCGGCATCGCATTCGGCCAGCGCAGCGGAATCGCCAACCACAGCCTCGCTTCGCACGAGATTGTCGGTGAGCTCGGCGAGGCTCTCTTCCGTCGCGCGCTCCACCGCACCTTCGATGCTGGCGACCTCCAGCGTCATCGAGGCCTCGTAGAGCTCACGAAACGTGACCTCATGCAACACCAGCGCGCGGCTGAGGCGGCTCGTCAGCTTGCTGTAGCGCGGCAGGCAAGCATGCAGGCGACGGGAGGAATCACGGCTGATCAACCCGCCTTCCTCCAGCACGCGAATGCCCTCACGAATGGTCGAGCGATTGACGCCGAACTGCCGCACCAGGTCGTGTTCGGTGCCGATGGGATCGCCTGGCTTGATGCGGCCATTGACAATCTCACGCTCGATGGCGTCAGCGACCTTCTGATAGGCCGGCGCGACATCGATCGGACGGAAAAGCGGCGAGACTGGCACGAAAACCTCCAATGGCGATTGTCCGACAAATGGTAGAGGCCGCCTGAGTGCGCGTCAACTGGTGCCAGAGATAGCGGATACGCAGTAAATTGACTCCTCCGGAACCGCGCTCTAACTTTGTCGGACAAAGGGACGGCACAGTCCCGCAAGAGGAAACGTCCATGAGAACTATCGCAGCCCTCGTGTCTGCGGCCGGCTTGCTGTCGGCTGCCCTGATCGCGCCCGCCTCCGCCCAGCAGACCCCGCTCAAGATCGGCGTGCTCTCCGACTTCTCCTCGGTCTATTCCGACATCGGCGGCCAAGGGAATGTCGAGGCCACCAAGATGGCGATCGAGGATTTTGGCGGGCAGATGTTCGGCAAGCCGATCGACATGGTCGCCGCCGACGTGCTCAACAAGCCCGATGTCGCCTCCGCCATCGCCCGCAAATGGTGGGAGACCGAGGGCGTCGACATGATCATCGACCTGCCGACCTCGGCCACCGCGCTTGCGGTGATGGAGCTGTCGAAACAGTACGAGAAGATCATGATCGTGACGGATGCGGCGAGCTCCGACATCACCGGAAAATCCTGCTCGCCCTATACTGCCCACTGGACCTACGACACCTATTCCAACGCCCACACCGTCGGTAGCGCCATCGTCAAGAACGGTGGCGACAGCTGGTTCTTCCTCACCGCCGACTACGTGTTCGGCCATTCCATCGAGCGCGACACGGGCGATGTCGTGAGGGCCGCGGGCGGCAAGGTGCTCGGCAGCGTCAAGCACCCGCTCAACACGGCTGATTTCTCGTCCTTCCTGCTCCAGGCCCAGGCCTCGAAGGCCAAGATCATCGGGCTCGCCAATGGCGGCGGCGATACCATCAACGCGATCAAGCAAGCCGGCGAGTTCGGCATCGTCGCCGGCGGCCAGAACCTCGCTGCGATCGTCATGTTCATTTCCGACGTGCACAGCCTTGGCCTGAAGCTCGCACAGGGGCTGATCATCACCGAGGCCTATTACTGGGACCTCAACGACAAGACCCGTGCCTTCGGCAAGCGCTTCATGGAGCGCGTCAAGCGCATGCCGACGATGAACCAGGCCGCGACCTACAGCGCCACGCTGCACTACCTCAAGGCCGTGCAGGCCGCCGGCACCAAGGACACCAAGACCGTGATGGCGAAGATGCGTGAAATGTCGGTGAAAGATGCTTTCACCGACAACGGCGTCGCTCCGCGAAGACGGCCGCATGGTGCACAGCATGTTCCTGTTCCAGGTGAAGAAGCCTGAAGAATCGAAGGCCCCCTGGGACTATTACAAGCTGCTTGCCGAGGTGCCGGCCGACCAGGCCTTCCGTCCGCTGAGGGATGGCGGCTGCCCGCTGGTGAAGTAACGCGACGGACCTGCCTCGCCTCGCGCGGCGCAGGTCCAACTCTAGCGGCGGCGCAAGTCGGACGGACTATGCCCGAACTTTCTTCGAAATACCGTGCTGAAGTAGGACGAGCTGCTGAATCCCAATTGATAGGCGACTTCGGTAATCGACAGCGAACGCAGCTCGGAACGCGTCAGGACGTCGTAACAACGCTGCAACCGTCGATCCAGGATCCATTCCGACACAGAGAGGTCGGTGAGCCGGAAGAGATAGTGCAAATGCCTGAGCGACACGCCATTGCTCTTCGCAATCCTCTCGAGCGACAGATCCGCGTCGGTGAGGTGCGCCTCGATCCAGGCTTTGACGGACCGCAGGCGGGCCTGCTGCGCGGTCGCATCCTCGGAGAATTCCTCCCTGCCGCCCATGTCGAGCGCAAGCGCCAGCAGGTCCATCAGCTCACCACCGAGCCGCGCCCTTGCGATCTCGTCCAGCGGCGCGCCTTCCTGCGCAAGCGTCGCGCAGAACTCGGCGGCGATCCGGCCCAGGCCGCGACTCGTCGTCATTGTCGTGATGACAGGCAGGCGCCCATCACTGAAGCGGTCCGCGAACTCCGTCCGGGGTATCTCGAGGTAGAGCGATCGTACCTTGCCGATGCATTCGAGGTCGTAGGCCTCGGAAGCCGAGAAGACCGTGCTCATTCCGGCGTTCGAACGCAGGGTCTGGCCGGCCTGAAGAACGTTGATACTGCCCTGCTGGACGAATTCGAGGTAGTAACAATCCTTGTCGAGCTTCGCGATGTGCCGCTCGCGCCGAGATATCCGCTGTTCCGACAGCAGCACATCGGTCATGGTGATCGCGCCGAAGTTCAGCTTGCGGATAAAGCCCTGATAGTCGGATCGCTCTTCGGCATTGACGTCGACATGAACGTAGGCATCGCAAATGGCGCCCTGCCACGCGGCGAAACGCTTGGATGGCTCGAGGTCGTCCGTCGAGAATATCAGGTCCATCGTTCACCTATCCGTCGCAAGGCCAAGATGAACAATGTTTGTGCGTCGCACAAGCTGGCAGGATACTAGATTGCCGCCGCCTGTACGCAAGACCAGTTTGCGCGGACAAGCAAAAGCTTTGCGCTCCGAAGCAAGCCGCGTTCAGGCATCTGGCCTATGAACAACAAGAAGCAATCGTTGAATTAGGCAGGAAACATTCGCTTGCATCAGGTCAGACTGACTGCCGCACAGTACGATGTGCAGCTTGAATGGCGGGGCCCGTGAGCAACGTCTTGCCCTCGACTATGACGACGCGCTTCACGCGGGCTGTCGCTGATATCGCCGACATCGAGGCGCTGGAGCGCTTGCCGTATGATTCCCTTGTGCCTGCCCGCAATCTCCATGATCTCTTCGACGCCACTGCACGACTGCATCCTGACCAGCCTGCACTCACGGTTCTGACCAGGGGCTCGCGAGAGTCTGGCGACATCACGCTGACTCATCGGCAGTTGCTTGCCGAGATTTCCCGCGCAGCCAATCTGTTCAGGGCACACGGAATCAAAGAGAGCGGCGGCACAGTCGCGTTTCTCTGCCCGATCCTGCCGCAGCTATTTCCGGCATTGCTCGGCGCCCAGATCGCAGGCGTCGCCAGCTCGATCAACTATCTCCTGAACGAAGATGCGATTGCCGATCTGCTCGACGCGCAGAACGCAACCATCCTGGTGGTCGCTTCTGAAGCGGCCGATCGCGCGATCTGGACCAAGGCGGCCAATGTCGCGAGCCGCGTCCCATCGCTGAAGACGATTTTCGTGATCGGCGCGAATGGGCCCCTGACGGGCGGTGCGGCGAGCTTCGACGAAGCAGTCGCGACGATGCGCGACACCCTGGATTTTACGCCTTCATCGGATCGCGACACGGTTTGCGCACTGTTCCACACCGGCGGGACCACCGGCCGGCCAAAGCTCGTCCGCCTGACACATGGCAACCAGATCCACGCCGCCTGGAGCTTTGCGCAGGTCCACGGACTGGACGAGCGAGATGCCGCCGTCAACGGTTTCCCCCTGTTCCACGTCGGCGGCACAATGACTCTCGGCCTGTCGATTTTGGCGGCCGGCGGCCATGTGATCATTCCCTCGCCCTACAGCCTCCGAAGCCCCGATGCGATCCGCGACTATTGGCACACCGTCGAGCGGTTTGGCGCGACCATCGTCAGCGGCGTGCCGACCTCGATCGCCGCGCTTGCCGAGGTGCCGATCGGGTCATCCGATGTCGGCTCGGTTCGCATGGCTCTCACCGGGGGCGCCGTGGCGCCGAAAGCCGTGAGTGAAAGGTTTCAGGCCCGTACCGGGATCAGATTGTTCGAAACCTACGGCATGACGGAGACCGCGGCGGCAATCGCGTTCAATCCCGGCCGCGGCACACCCGTGCAAGGCAGCGTCGGCTTCCGGTCGCCGTTTGCGCAAACAAAAATCGTCGCGCTTGATGATGTGGACCTCAGGACGGAATGCCCGCCGCTCACCAGCGGCCTCGTCCTCGCCAGAGGACCGCAAGTGTTTCCCGGATATCTTGATCCCCAGCACAATAAGGGCGTGCTCACCGACGACCACTGGATCGTCACAGGCGACGTTGGCTACCTCACCACCGACCAACGGCTGGTGCTGACTGGCCGCGAGAAAGACCTGATCGTGCGCAGCGGCCATAACATCGACCCTGCCGCCATCGAGGACGTCGCGAATGCCTTCCCCGGTGTCCAGATGAGCTCAGCCGTCGGCATGCCGGACGCCTACGCCGGCGAGGTGCCCATTGTCTTCGTCGTTCCGTCTCCCGGAAAAAACATCGACATGCCGCGGTTGCGCGAGCATCTCGAACGCAACGTCAATGAGCCTCCGGCCAGGCCAAAGCGCGTCGTCCTGATCGAAGCCCTTCCCGTCACCGCGGTCGGCAAGATCTTCAAGCCCACGCTTCGCGACCTCGCCGTTCAAGAGAAGGTCAGGACCGAGATCGATCGCATCTTCGGCCCGGACACCATCGCAGAGATTCTCGTCGACAAAGACGCCAGGTTAAATACGCTGGTCACCATCTCGATTGGCTCCAATGATCAGGAGCGGGTGAAAGCACTCACGGAAAGCCTGGCATCGCTTCCACAGACCTATCGCATAGAGACCCGACCGTCATAACGGACCCGCAGAGGCCGACGAAGAAAGGCAATAAGGGGATGAAGCGCTTCCGGTTCAACCAGCAAGAGATCGTCTTCGCCGTCTTTGCGTTGCTATTCCTCGTCTTCTCGATCTTCCTGAATGGCTTTCTGACAACCGAGAACATGCTGACGCTGCTGCAGAACGTTGCAGTGCTCGGCATTCTCGGCCTCGCCATGGCAATCGTCGTGATCGGCCGCGGCATCGACATCTCGCTGATCGCGGCCCTCGCCGTGCCTCCGGGCCTCGTGCTTCAGATGGTGCAGAACGGACATTCTTTGCCGTACGCGCTGCTGATCGCCGTGCTGCTCACGATCGCCTTCGGTCTCGTCAATGGCTGGCTGATCGCCTATGCCGAGGTGCCGTCGCTGTTTGCTACACTTGCGACGGGGCTATTGCTCGCCGGCCTCGGGCAGGCCGTCCTGTTCCAGCTCGACGTCGTGCAATGGAGCCAGGGCATGAACGGCTTCGAACGGCTCGGACAGGGCACCATTCTCGGTATTCCCACCTCGATCGTGATGTTCGCGATTGCCTGTGTCGTGGTCGCCTTCCTGCTCCGCCAGACCCGCTGGGGCGCTTATATCTACGCGATCGGCGACAATCCTTACGCCGCGCGTGTCACCGGCATTCCGTCCCGTCCGATCATCGTGCTGCAATATGTGATCGCGGCCCTGATCGGCTGCTTCGCCGGCCTCGTGATGGCTGCGTCGGTCAATTCAATGCCGACGCGCGTCTTCAACTCGACGCTGATCTACGACGTGATCCTGGTGGTCGTGCTCGGCGGCATCGGGCTGTCAGGCGGCCGCGGCGGCGTGCTGAACGTCATCATCGGCACGCTGCTGATCGGCACCATGCTCAACGGCATGACCATCATGGACATCTCCTACGCCGGACAAAACCTGATCAAGGGCGTGGTCCTGCTGCTCGCCGTCATCACGGACTCTTTCCTGAATCCGCGCAACGAAGAAACGGCACAGCAAGGCGACATCTGAACGACCGAGAACAAAGACAATTACAACCAAGGAGGAAGCAATGAAGACCTTTGGCAACCCGACCAGGGTGACCCTGGCCGTACTGGCTCTGACTGCACTGACCGCACCGGCTCTGGCTCAGCAAGGGCTGGACGAACCGTTCCAGAAGCCGTTCAAGGAAGCGCTTGCCGGCAAGACCGTGGCCTATGTGCCGGTGGCGATGAACTTCGATCTTACCGAGGGCTGGTATGCCGGCCTGAAGAAGGAGCTCGAGCCCTACGGCGTCAAGTTCGTGATTCGCGACGCCAACTGGAACACCAATGCCGGCGCGCAGGCAGTCACCTCGCTGATCACCGAGAAGCCAGCGGTGATGGTGGTCCATAATCCGGACGTGCAGACCTACGCAAAACTGCTGCAGCGTGCCGAGAATGAAGGCATCTACGTCATCCAGATCAATATGGGCTCGGCCTATCGGAGTTCCGCCTTCGTCGGCGCCAACTGGGTCGAGATCGGCGAACGCCAGACAGAAGCCGTGGTCAAGGCCTGTGAGGGCAAGTCGAACAAGATCGCGATCGTGCAGGGCGCCCTCTCGGCCGCGGCGAGCGCCTACACATTGAAGGGTGTCGAGAACGTTCTCGCCAAGCATCCGGAGATCAAGGTGGCATCGAGCCAGGCTGCCGATTGGGATGCCGCCAAGGCCAAGGCGATCACGCAAACGGTGCTGAAGCAAAATCCCGATCTCTGCGGCATCGTCGGCTTCTGGGATGGCATGGACATCGGCACCGCCGCCGCAGTGAAGGAAGCCGGACTGACCGGCAAGGTGTTCCTCACCACCTCGGGCGGCGGCGAGCGCAAGGGCGCCTGCGAACTGGTGAAGTCAGGCGCGTTCGATCTCGACATGAGCTACGACGTGCCGACCCAGGCCGCGCAGATGGCCGGCACGATCAAGTGGCTGCTATCCTCAGGGGCCAAGCCTGGCTCGGTCAAGGGCTCGGAATACACCACGCTGATCCCGATCACCAAGGAGAACGCTGACAGCCAGACGTCGTGCTGGAATCTCAGCGACCTCAAGAAATAGTTCGCGCTGACGCCCGTGGTCCCCGGGATCGACGCCCGGGGATCTCACTCTCAATCATTTCCATGCCCCGTTGGAATGCCGATGCGCGACACAATCACAAGCCTGCGTTACCGCTACTGGCCTGATCATCTCCTCGGCGAAATCCTGTCCAAGCGATGGACCGAGACAGCCATCCCGGTCATCCTCCTCCTGATCGTCGGCTTCGCCTTCAGCCGCTCCATCGACAACTTCCTGTCGCCGGCGAGCCTAGCCGATACTGCACGCCAGGCCGGCGAGATTGGGTTCATCGCACTCGGGCTCGCGCTGGTCGTCATCGTCGGCGGCATCGATCTGTCCGTGGGGTCGATCTTCGCACTGACCGATTTCTGCGCCCTCTATCTGCTTGACGTCGCTGGCTGGCCGGTTCCGGCGGTGGTGATCGCGACGCTGCTCTGCGGCGCCGTGCTCGGCGCCGTCAACGGCATCCTGGTCGGATATCTGCGGCTGCGCGCCTTCATCACCACGCTGATCACGCTGATCATCTACCGCTCGGCTTACGATCTCCTGATCCAGCGCTACTCCAACGCCATCGCGTCAGCCTTCCCCGACATCCCGTCGTGGGATTTCATCGGCGCCGGTTCTGTCTTCGGCATCCCCACCGTGGCACTGGCTTATATCGTCATCGCGATCTTCGGCCACATCTTCCTGACCCGGCTGCGCCCCGGCTGGCACATCACCGCAATCGGCGGCTCGCGACGTTCGGCATACAATTCAGGCATCCCCGTTCGCCGCACCATCGCGCTCTGCTACGTCGCGAGCGGCGTGCTGACCAGCATTGCCGCGCTGTTCTTCGCCTCACGGCTCGGCACCGTCGGCGGCGACATCGGTGTCGGCCTGGAAGTGATCGTGCTGACTGCGACCGTGCTCGGCGGCATCACGCTCGGCGGCGGCAAGGGCTCGGTGGCCAAATCGGCGGTCGGTGTGCTGATCGTGCTCCTGATCACCAACGGCCTCACCACCATGAACGCACGCGGCGGCGTCAATCGCATGGCGCTGGCCGGCATCCTGCTCGTCGCCGCGATGGTCGACATCCGCTGGCAGAAGAACCGGACCCGCATCATCAGCAAGGTCTATGTCGCACCGACCTACCACGAGCTGCCGCCACCGCCCCCGACCGAGATCGGACAAGGCGGGCCATTCGAGCAGAACGACAAGCTGCGTATCGTCGAGGCGATCGGCCTCGGACGAATCGAGGCGCCGGAAGACGTCATCCTCGATCGCCACGACAATCTCTATGCGGGTTCGCGTCACGGCGACATCATGCGCTTCCTCGCGCCCGACTATCAGAAGATGGAGGTCTTCGCCCATATCGGCGGCCAGCCGCTCGGCATGGCCTTCGACCGCGAGGATAATCTCTACGTCTGCATCGGCGGCATGGGACTCTATCGCATCAAGCCTGACGGTACTGTCGAGAAGGCCACCGACGAGACCAACCGCAGCATGCGCTCGGTCAACGACGACAGCCGCCTGCGGCTCGCCGACGATCTCGACATCACCGATGACGGCCTGATCTTCTTCTCGGAAGCGACCGTGCGCTACGAGATGGATGAATGGCCGATTGACGGCTTGGAGGCGCGCGGAAATGGCCGCATCATCTCCTACGACACCAAGACCGGCACGACCCGCACCGAGCTGCGCGGCCTCAAATTCCCCAACGGCATCTGCGTCGCCAGCGACGGCCAGTCGATTCTGTTCGCCGAGACCTTTGGCTGCTCGATCAAGCGCTATTGGTTCGCGGGACCGAAGAAAGGCGCGGTCGAAGTGGTGATGGACAATCTGCCTGGCTACCCCGACAACATCAACCTCGCCTCCGACGGCAATTACTGGCTGGCGCTGGTCGGCATGCGCAGCCCATCGCTCGACCTCGCCTGGAAGATGCCCGGCTTCCGCCGTCGCATGGCCAAGCGCGTGCCGGTCGACGAGTGGCTGTTCCCCAACATCAACACAGGCTGCGTGGTCAAGTTCAACGAGCAGGGCAAGATCGTCGAATCGTTCTGGGACCTGCACGGCGAGAACCATCCGATGATCACCTCGATGCGCGAGCATCGTGGCTATCTCTATCTGGGCGGCATCCTCAACAACCGCATCGGCCGCTACAAGCTCGACAACGCCGATCCGAACTTCGTCCAGTATGACAAGCGGTGGGGGAAGCAGTCGTGATCGCAGCCGTGAGAGACTTCGCCAACCGTTTTCTCGGGCGCGGCGACGCCACCATCACCGTGCCGTCCTTCGACGGCGCATTGAAGCCGAACCAGAAACTGGAATCGGCCGAGGCCTTGCTGACATGCGAGTCGCCCCAGGATCTCGCCACCGACGGAAGCAATCTCTTCATCGCGGACGGCCCGCGATTGATTTGCCTTGCCGGCGGAACGGTCTCCGAGGTGCGAAGCTTCGAGCGGCCGATCTCAGCGCTGTGTACTCTTCCCGGCAACGGCCTCGCCGTCGCGCTCGGCGGGCGCGAGGTGCATGTTTACGCAAATCCCTCGGCCGAACAGCCGAGCGTGAAATTCGCCGACGCAGCGTTCAACGCCATTAACGCGCTCGCGCTGGCGGACGACAACACGCTGATTGCGACGGACGGCTCGGCGACCTCGGCTGTCGACGATTGGGCGCGCGACTTGCTGGAGCTCAATCGAACCGGCCGCGTGTTCAAGCTTGATCCCGGCAGCAAGAGCGTGACACGGTCGGCCCAGGGGCTCGGCCATGCTTTCGGCGCCTGCGCGCATGGCAACGCGATGCTGGTCAGCGAGAGCTGGCGTCATCGCCTCGTTCTTGTCGGGGCCGGAGCGTCGCCGAAGGTCGTGCTCGCCCACCTCCCCGTCTATCCGTCGCGGCTATCGAAGGCTTCGGGCGGCGGCTACTGGCTCACCGCCTTCACCGCGCGAACCCAGCTCGTCGAGTTCGTGTTGCGTGAGCCCGGCTACAGGCGCCGCATGATGGCCGAGATCGATCCGGCGTATTGGGTTGCACCGCGGCTGAGTTCCGGACGCTCGTTCAAGGAGCCTATGCAGGGCGCACACATCAAGACCATGGGCATCATCAAGCCGTGGGCGCCGCCGCGCTCCTATGGCCTTGTCATCCGTCTCGATGCGGAGGGCCAGCCGCTTTATTCGCTGCACAGCCGGGTCGACGGCATCAATCACGGAATCGTCGCGGCCATCGAGATGGACAATGATCTCGTGCTGATCGCGAAGGGACCCGGCCGTATCTTGAAGCTGCCCCTTGCTGGCCTTGCCGAGGAGTTTCGGACATGAGCGACATCGCACTCTCGCTGCGCAAGGCCACGAAGCTCTACGCCGGCGTGCCCGCCATCGACGGGGTCGACTTCGACCTCCGCCGCGGTGAGATCCACGCGCTGGTCGGCGAAAACGGTGCCGGCAAATCGACGCTCACCAAGGTGATGGCGGGCGTGGTGACGCTGACCGCGGGCACGATGACGGTCGACGGCGCTGAGGTCGCGCCGAAGACGCCGCTGGAGGCGCGCAATCTCGGCATCGCCATGGTGTTCCAGGAGAACAGCCTGGTGCCGACCATGACGGTCGCGCAGAATTTGTTTCTCGGGCAGGAGAAGTTCTACAACCGCCTGCGCGGCATCTACATCGCCGCACAGCAGTTCCTGCAATCGCTCAATTTCGACGTCACGCCGACGGCGACCGTCAGCGGCCTCGGTGCGGCCAAGAAGCAGATGGTTGAGATCGCGCGCGCGGTCCTGCACCGCGCCAAGGTCATCATCTTCGACGAGCCGACCGCGTCGCTGACGCCGGAGGAGAAGAAGTATTTCTTCGACCTCGTCCGCGACCTCAAGAAGCGCGGCGTCTCGATCGTCTTCATCTCGCACGCACTCGAAGAAGCGCTGCTGCTCGCCGACCGCATCACGGTGCTGCGCGACGGCAAGCATGTCGTCACCGACGATGTCGCCAAGTTCGACCGCGCCGCGATCGTGCAGGCCATGGTCGGGCGCGATCTCTCCAACACGCTTTATGGCGCACGCAAGAGTACCGTGCGGCCGGCCGGCGCGCGGGTGCTGACGGTGCAGAACCTGAAGATGGCGCCGATGGTGAAGAACAATTCATTGTCGGTCTTCGCAGGCCAGATCACCGGCGTGTTCGGCCTCGTCGGAGCGGGCCGCACCGAGACCTTCAAGATCGTCGCCGGCGTGCTCAAGCGCGACTTCTTCCACGGCGGTGAGATCCTGCTGCATGACCAGCCGGTGCGCTACCGTGTGCCGGCGCCGGCGGTCAAGGCCGGCATTGCCTACGTCACCGAGGACCGCAAGGTCGAGGGCTTCTTCGAGACGTCCTCGATCGCGCGCAACATCTATCTTGGCCTGCTATCGAAGTTTCCCGGGGGACGCATGATGCTGTCGCGGCGGGAAACCGACACCGTCGGCAAGACCTGGATCGAGCGGCTCAAGGTTCGCGCCATCGGCGATGACGGCAAGGTGGTCGAGCTCTCAGGCGGCAACCAGCAGAAGGTCGTGATCGCGAAGTCGCTGGTGCAGGAGCCGGACCTGATCATCTTCGACGAGCCGACCCGCGGCGTCGACGTCGGCGCCATCGTCGAGATCCACGAGTTGATCAACCGGCTCGCCGACGAGGGCAAGGCTGTCGTGGTGATCTCATCCTATCTGCCCGAGATCATGGCTCTCTCGGACCGCATCCTGGTCTCACGCCAGGGCAAGGTCGTGGAAGAGTTCTCCGCACTCGAAGCGACGGAGGAGAAGATCATGTACGCGGCGATCCACTAGGGGCGGTTAGAGCTTGTGCCCCTTCTGGCGCAGCGCCTCGATCAGGCGCTGCTTCAGTTCGTCGGCGGCCTTCTGGCTGGCGTCCTGGCCGATCCGGGCTGTCGCCTGCGCCAGCGCGTCCGATTGCGTCAAGAACTTCTGCCCGACCGGCTGGGCGTAGAAAGCTTCGATCTGGCGCAGCTCGTCCAGGGTGAAGGTCGCGGCATAGGCGGCGGCGATCTGGTCGACCATGGCGGTGAAGAACGGCGCGTAGATCTCGGCGCCGGGCGCCGTCATCGCATCATAATCGCGCTCGATCTCCGGCCGGTCCTGCGCCACGACTGGCCGCAGCTTGAGCAGCAGCTGCGGCAACAATGCGCGATATTGATCGGCGATCTTCAGCGTCACCACGAGCTTGCGCGCCGTATTCATCGCTTCCGGTGACGGCGCTTGCGCGGATGCGCTGCTAACAAGAAGGAGAATGCCGACGACCGTCAACAAGCGTCTGAACATGGCTCTCTCCTCAGCGGCTCGCCGGCGCGATCTCGGTCGCGGCCTCGGGCCCTTCGGCCTCCGACACTTTCACGAAGAGGTTCGGCACCCGCTCGGCGCGGTCGAGCAGCCACGCGGCGCCGATCATGATGACGATGCCGACGGCGGAGACCGCAAGCTGCTCCCAGACGCCTTTGGTATATTGAGTCAGGATCCAGTGCGCGGAGAACGACAGGAATACACCGAGACAGAAGATCGGCAGCGAGTGCTGGCCGCAGAGGATGACGGGACGCAGCCACGCCGCGTGCAGCACGTTCCACTTGCGCGAGACGAAATGCGTCACCCAGATTGCCAGCGCCAGGAAATGCGTGAAGCGGAGCATGTCGAGGTCGGTCTTATCGATCGGGTAGATCGCCTTAAGCATCCATTTCGGGATCAGGACTTCGAGCGCATGGACGTGCCAAGTCATCACGATCAGGAGGGCAAAGATGAGCCACGCGGCGGCCAGCGTCATCGCGACCTTTGACCAGACAAGCTCGCTGATCTTCTCGATTTGGCCGATGCCGCACCAGGCGGCGAAAACGAACATCAGCTGCCAGCAGAACGGATTGAAATACCAGGTCGTCCCGGGCGGATAGGAGGCGACGTTCCAGTCGAACCAGCGCGACAGCACATAGAGCACCGCGGAGGCCGCGAGGGTCAGGTTCGGCCGCCGCATCAGACACCAGACAATGAGCGGCGAGGCGAACACCAGCGTGATGTAGAGCGGCAGCACGTCGAGATTGACCGGCTTGTATTTGAGCAGGATCGCCTGCCCGATCAGTTCGTCCGGATGCGCCAGGAAATTGAACACGTTGAACTCGTGCTCGTACATCGGGTTGTCGAAGCGGCGCGCGGTGCGGGCGATCTGCGCCGTGAACAGCAGGAACAGCATGATGTGGGCGACATACATTTCCGCCGCCCGCCGCCACAGCCGCTTCAGCGCAGCGAGGAACCAGCCGCCGGCGACGATCGGCCCGTAGATCCAGCCGACCAGATAGCCGGAGATGAAGACGAAGAACTCGGCGGCATCGCTGAAGCCGTAATTGCGCAGCGTCAGCCAGGCCACGACGTCGTGGGGGATGTGATCGAGGAAGATCATCCACAGGCCGATGCCGCGAAAAAGGTCGAGCCGCAGATCGCGCTCGACCGGCGCCAAGAGTGCTGCCTGGTCCCGTATGATCATGGGCCCCTCGTCCGGTGGGCGCCGCGCCATCGCGGCGCCGGTGAAAATCGGATGCTAAAAAAGATCAATCAAAAGGTCACCTAACCCTGCGGTTAGACACGCGACGGTAGCTCACCTTGATGCCCGCGCAAGGGACTTTGTCATCACAACGCGCGAGCCTCGCACAAAAGAGGCGAAAACAACCCCATGCACCGTAGCTAAGTCCTTGCGCAGCTTGCGAAACCTGTCCGACCCGTCGGGCAAGGTGCCGGCGGCATGCCGCTAGCCGTCGAAGAAGCCGGGATGCTTCTCCACGAAGGCGTGCAGCTCGCGCGCGACGCGGTCGAGATGGTTGGCCATCTCGGCCCTGGCCCTTTCGGGATCGCGATCTGCAATCCCGCGGTAGATCGCCTCGTGCTCGGTGTACGTTCCCCTGGGCCGGCCCGGCTCCGGGAGCAGCGTACGGCGCACGCGCTCAAGATGGGTCCGGATCGTATCGAGAGCTTCGCCGACGCGCGCGAGGCTCAGGCTCTCGGTCATCTGGTGATGAAACCTGGTGTCGAGCTCGTGGAAGCCTTCCAGGTCTCCGCTCGCGATCGCAGCCTTTTGGTAGGCGAGATTCTGACCGAGCGCACCGATCGCATCGTCCGACATGCTCGCAGCACAGACGCCGACGACCTCGACCTCCAGCGCGCGACGCATCAGCATCCACTGCCTGACGTCCTCGAGATGAATCCTGGCGACATAGGAGCCGCGCTGCGGCTCGACGACGACGAGCCCTTCGAAGGCGAGCCTGTTGATCGCCGTCGTGATCGACAGCTTCGACACGTCAAAGCGCGCGCACCACTCGTTCTTGTCGATCGGCGTTTCCGGCGCGAGCGCGCCTGAGACGATGGCGTGCTTCAGCGCAAGATAGGCCTGATCGACTTTCGAGCCGCCCGCGCTGCGCCCGCGCGCCGGCCTCGCGCCGCCCCTGAACCCGCCGATCGAATGCATGCTGTGTTCCCCCGGCCGATCTACACATTTCGATGCCGCAACGCCAATCGCGCGGCCAAAAGGCTTGACGAGCATCAACTGATATAACTAGCATATCAGATAACAAATAAACGATCACCTGCGGCTCTGATGTCTGCAAAGACTGACGGCACGCCGGGAGGAAAACCCAATGGAGACACGCTTCGGCGCGCTCGGGGCAGACGACGAGCGCGGCGCGCCGCGTTCCTCTCGCGTGGTCGAGCTTGGCAGCCGCGCGGGCGTGCCGGCCGGACATGTCGTGCTCGGCGCGGAACGGATCTCCAAATCCTTTGCCGGCGTGAAGGCGCTCAACGACGTCGATTTCGATCTGCGCCACGGCGAAGTGCACGCGCTGATGGGCGAGAACGGTGCCGGCAAGAGCACCCTGATGAAGATCCTTGCCGGCGTGCACACGAGCTACGACGGCACCATTGTGGTCGAGGGCCATGCTGTGTCCTTCACCGGCGTGCGCGATGCTGAGGAGGCCGGCGTCGCCATCATTCATCAGGAGCTCAACCTCGTTCCCGAGCTCAGCGTCGCCGACAATATCTTCCTCGGCAGAGAGCCGCTGATCGGCGGCGTCCTGATCGATCGACGCCGTATGGTCAGGGCCGCCGCGCGCCTGCTGGCGCGCCTCGGCGTCACCATCGCACCCGACACCCGGATTGCGGGCTTACGCGTCGGCGAGCAGCAGCTCGTCGAGATCGCCAAGGCGCTGTCGCTCAATGCGCGCATCCTCATCATGGACGAGCCGACGTCTGCGCTGTCCTCGTCGGAATGCGACACGCTGTTCAAGATCGTGCGCCAGCTCGCAAGCGAAGGCGTCGCGATCATCTACACGTCGCATCGCATCGAGGAGGTGCTCGAGCTTGCCGACCGCGTCACCGTGCTGCGCGACGGACGGCGCGTGGTGACGGCGCGGATCGACGAACTCTCACGCGGGGCCATCATCTCGGCGATGGTCGGCCGCGAGATGGCCGCGAACGAGCGCGGCGCGACGGTGGCTGACGGCGCCGCCGTCCTCTCCGTCCAGGACCTGACGCTGGATACGCTCGGCCCGCACGGATGGCGGCGGACGCTGCACGGCGTGAGTTTCGAGCTGAAGCGCGGCGAGATCCTCGGTATCGGCGGCCTGCTCGGCTCCGGCCGCACGGAGATCCTGGAGTCGATCTTCGGCGTGGCACACGGCTGGCGGACTGGCCGCATCGCGATCGACGGCGCGGCTGCCGAGATCAACTCCCCTTCGGACGCCTACCATTTCGGCCTCGCACTCGTCAGCGAGGACCGCAAGGAGCGCGGCCTGCATCTGGCCGACTCCATTTGCGACAACGTCGCGCTGCCCTCAATCGGCGCGCTCTCGCGATTCGGCCTGCGCACGTTTGCGCGCGAACGCGGACTCGCCGCCGACATGGTCAAGCGGCTCTCGGTTCGCTGCACCGGCATCGGCCAGCAAGCCGCCGCGCTGTCCGGCGGCAACCAGCAAAAGGTCGTGATCGGCAAATGGCTGGCGACTGAACCGCGCATCCTGCTGCTCGACGAGCCGACCCGCGGCATCGACATCGGCGCCAAGCAGGAGATCTACCGATTGATCTTCGATCTCGCCGCGCTAGGCCTCGGCATCATCGTGGTCACATCGGAAATGCCCGAACTGCTGCTGTTGTCCGACCGCATCCTCGTCATGTGCGAGGGACGGCAGACCGGCATCCTCGCACGCGAGAACGCCTCGCAGGAGACGGTGATGCGCCTTGCTGCACCGGGGATGGCGAACTGGATGCAGGAAGCCACATCATGAAGGCGCTGCTCCGCCTGCTCTCCCGCACCAAGCTCTATTGGGGGCTCGTGCTGATCTGCCTGATCGGCGCGCTGATCTCGCCCCAGACGTCATCCGGCCACAACATCTTCCTGTCCTACGGCAATCTGACCGACGTGCTGCGCCAGGTCTCGATCACAGGCCTCGTCGCGACCGGCATGACCATGGTCATTCTGCTCGGCGGCATCGATCTGTCGGTCGGCTCGGTGATGGGCTTCTCGACGGTGATCTGCGCGATGCTGCTGACCAAGCCCGGCTGGACCACGGCGTCCGTCATGGGCGTTCCGGCGGCGATCCTCGTCGGCGGCGTTGCCGTGGCGCTGGCTGCACGCTTCGTGTTTGCCGGCCTCGCGCGCGGCCGCGATGTCAGTGCCGGACGGCGGCGCGAGATCGCGCTGCCGCGCTGGCAGAGCGCCGGCATTCCGGGATTGCTGGGCCTTGTCGCGGCCATCGCGATCGGCTGGTGGACGATGCACCAGGTGCCGGGCAAATTCGGCGTTCTCGGTGTTCTGCTGATCGCCCCCTGCCTCGCGATGGTGCTCGGCGGCATCAACGGGCTCTTGATCGTCACCGGCCGGCTGCAGCCCTTCATCGCGACGCTCGCGATGATGGTCAGCGCGCTCGGCATCGCGCGATTGACGGCGGGGTCCGACAACGCGGTGGTCCCTGTCTACACCGGCACCAATGCGACCGAGGCCTTCGAGCTGCTGCGTTCGATGCTGTGGGGCGTGTTGCCGGTGCCGAGCGTGTTCTTCCTCGCAGCGATCTGCCTGTTCGGCGCGATCCTGCGCTTCACCACCTTCGGGCGCTATGCCTATGCGATCGGCGGCAATGTCGAGGCCGCAAAGCTGTCCGGCATCAAGGTCGCGCAGGTGCAGCTCACGGCCTATCTGTTGTCGGGCCTTCTGGCGGGGATCGCCGGCGTGCTGTTCGTCGCGCAGTACCGGCAGGGCAAGCCCGACGCAGGCACGGGCCTCGAACTTGACGCGATCGCCGCCGTCGTGATCGGCGGCACCAGCCTGATGGGCGGCCGTGGCGGCCTCGCCGGCACTTTCGTCGGCGTCCTGATCTTCGGTCTGCTCTCCGACATCCTGCAGCTTCAGAACATCGACTCCAACGTCCAGCTCGTGATGAAGGGGCTGATCATCGTCTGCACCGTGCTGGTGCAGGAACAGAATCTCGGCCAGCTCGTCGCACGATGGCGGTTCCGCCGATCGGGCGAGGCACAGGCCGATCCGAAAACAGCCGAGACCCATCGGCTGCCAAGCGCCGCAAAGGCCCAACTCGCAAGGGAGGATCTCGATGAAGCGTCGTGAATTTTTGAAGTTGTCGACCACGGCGGCGGGTGCCGCGATGACGATCTATCTGCCGGCCGGCTGGACGCCTGCCAAGGCTGCAGGCAAGTCGAAGGTCGGCTTCAGCCAGTGCACCACACTGGAGCCGTGGCGCGTGCAGTTCAACAAGGACATCCAGGCCGAGGCGAAGAACCACCCGGATATCGAACTGATCATTACGGACGGCCAGGACAAGACCCAGAAGCAGGTTGCCGATTGCGACAATCTGATCGTGCAGCAGGTCAACGTTCTGCTGATCTCGCCCAAGGAATCGGCCGGCTTGACCGGCGTGGTCGAAAAAGCGATCGACGCGAAGATTCCGGTCATCGTGCTCGATCGCAACGTCGACACCAAGCGCATCACCCAGTTCATCGGCGGCGACAACGTCGCGATCGGCAAGGCAGCCGGCGAACATGCGGTGAAACTGCTCGGCGGCCCGGGCAAGGCGGCCGGCAATGTCGTCGAAATCTGGGGCGGCATGGGCACGCAACCCGCGCACGACCGGCACGACGGCTTCCATGCCTTCACCGACAAGGAGCCCGGCATCAAGTACCTGCTCAACAACCAGTCGGGTGACTGGAAGCAGGACAAGGCCTACGACATCATGACGACGGCGCTGCGCAACAACGAGAAGATCGACATGGTCTACGGCCATAACGATCCGATGGCCTACGGCGCCTATCTCGCCGCCAAGGACGCCGGCCGCGACAAGAGCATCAAGTTCATCATCGGCATCGACGGTCTGCCGGACGAAGGCGTCACCTGGGTTTCCAAGGGCCAGCTCAGCGCGACGTTCCTCTACGCGACGCCCGGCGCGGAAGGTTTGAGGCAGGCGGCAAAGCTGCTCAAGGGCGAGAAGCTCGAGCCCGTCATCACCTTGCCGACGATGCTGATCACGAAGGAGAATGCATCGGAGATCCTGAAGAAGAACGGATAACTCTGACTTGGCTATACCGAAGTAGCGACCGCGAGAGCCCCGGTGCATCAATCACGCATCGGGCTCTCCGTTCGCCGAACGGCTGTCCTACCGCACCGGATCGACATCAGGTGCGATCGGCCACTTTCCTTGAGGTTTGACATGAGCGTTGCCGTCTTTGCCAGACAGGATGGTGTCTGGCTGAACGAACCGGCGCGGTGGACCGTGCAGGGCGACAGCCTTGATCTCATCACCGACAAGGCCACCGATTTCTGGCAAAAAACGCACTACGGGTTCTGCCGCGACAGTGGTCACTTTCTGGGTTTTCGGACTGCGGAGGCGTTCACCGCCGAATTGCGCGTCCAGTGCAATTTTCAAGAGCTCTACGACCAAGCCGGCATCATGGTGCGGGTCGACGCAGAGCATTGGATCAAGGCCGGAATCGAGTTCTCGGACGGGCGCGCCATGCTGTCGAGCGTGTTGACCGTTGGGCAATCGGATTGGGCAACAGCGCCGTATGAGCACGACGCCGGCGATTTCCGGATCCGCGTCACCGTCGCCGACGGCGTTATCCGATTGCAGGCGTCGGCCGATGGCAAGACCTGGCCGCTCGTCCGATTGGCTCCTTTTCCCAAGGCGCAATCGTACCTGGTCGGGCCCATGGCTTGCACGCCCGAGCGCGAAGGACTGCCGGTGAAGTTCACGGGGTTTTCCCTGACGCCGCCGCTCGGCAAGGATCTGCACGATCTCAGCTAGAGCATCATTCCGCTAGTTTGCTCCCGACGCAGCGAGCGAATCGTATTGCGGTCCCTTCATCAATTGGTGCAACTGTCGACGGCGTACACCCATATTGCCACCATCAAACAACGGATAAGCCACCGCATCCTGCAACAATCCCGCCAGCGGAATGTCATGATTGTAGCTATCGATGCCAACCACACGCATGAGGTCGGTGATGATCTTGACCGCCGTCTCCGAACCGAAGATTTTTGACTGCAGCGAAAGCTCGAACGCACCGGGCGCCTGGACATCGAGCGCGTGGCAAGCTCGCCAACTCAAAGAGCGAGCGGCCTCGATTTGGGTCTTTGCATCGGCAAGTGCGTAGCCAACGGCCTGGTGCTCGATAATGGGCACGGCGCCGCCACGTCGCTCGGTGCGCGCAAAATTCAGCGCAAAATCAAACGCAGCGCACATCAGCGCGACGCCGAAAACCCCAACCAACGCCGCAGTACCGGTGAAGCTACCTTCGACCAGCTGCAGGCCGGCGCCCGGCCCGCCTATCATATTCCCCATCGGCGCCCGCATATTCTCCAGCCTGAAGCGAGGTACCAGATGCGAGCGATGCCCAACCGAGTCGAAAGCCTTCTCCAAGACGACGCCTTCGGCCGGACCTTCCACGACAACGACGGAGATGGTCTCCTCCGGTGGAGCGGCACGGTCGGTACGACACACCACGGAAATCAGGTCGGCCCCTTTGCCACCCCAACCTGTGGCGCTGGAGACCCACTGCTTGGCGCCATTGATAATCCAATGATCGCCATCCAGCCGCGCGGTTGTACGCACGCCTTCCGCCGGCGCCGGTGCCGCGAAATTGGCGCTCCCGCCAGGCTCGCTGAAACCGAAGGCCGCGAGCGGAGCACCAGCCTTTGTCAGGAAGGGCGCAAACAGACGCTTGATCTGCTCGGGCGATCCACCAAGCATCACGGGCATCAGACCAAGCAGCGTTCCGAACAAGGTCAGGGAGACGTTGACATCGACGGACTGGAACTCCTCGGCAACCACCGCCAGATCCACCACGCCGGTCCCCTCACCTCCGAACGGTGCCGGAATCAGCCGACGCAGAAAGCCCTCCTTGATGGCCGCCTCATAGTGCGGACGCGTGGCCGCGAAACGCTCAGCCGGCGTAGACAGATGGCTCGTCGCGCCTTTGACGTCAGCGAGTACTCTCCGGGCGAATATGCGCGCAGATTGCTGCAATGCACGCTGCTCTGAGGTGAGCGTAAAGTCGATCGGCATTGGACCTCCTGTCGAGTCGCGCCTGTTCGTTCAACAAGCCTGCCGCCGATCCGGCGATCAGTCATTTGACAGGACGTGCGGCACGTTTGACAAAACGTCCGAGACCGCCGGCATCGAAATTGCGTATAGTCCGAACGGTCTTATTTCAGGAGCGGACGATGAATCGCGTTTCCTGGCATATGCGGGACGTGCCCCGCGCGGAGCGATTTGCCTATTGGCGGGAAGCAGTGTGTCAGAGCTTCCTGCCGCTCGAGCCGGAAGATCTATCGGACAACCAATTCGATGGCAGCATCGACGGTGTTGGTAATGCCTCACTGCAAATCTCGCGCGTGCGGTCGGTCCCAGCGGTCATACAACGCACCCGGCGAGGTATTGGCTCGTTCCTCGACGGATCGTTCTACGCAAATTTGCAACTGCGCGGGGATGCCATCGTCGAACAAAATGGCCAGACCACGATCGCGCATCCCGGGGATATTGTACTGGTTGATACCAACGAACCCTTCTCAATTCGCTTCGAACGCGGTTGCGACTTGGTCTGCGCCACCATTCCGAACGGGAGCCTACGCCGTCATCTGGATCACGTTGCCAAGCGCCCCAACGTCATCCGCAACGCTGGCGTTGGGCGGCTGACTTCGTCCTATCTGCAAACGCTGCAGGAGCTTTCGGACGAATTGGGACTGGTTGACGATCTCGCTGGCGATCAACTCAGTTCGCTCCTGGTACGCGCTGTGAGCACACAACTCGGTGGGGAGCCGACACCGTCACGCCACGAGGCGACGCTGAGACGGATTCTGAACTTCATTTCTGACGAACTCGACAATCCGCTGTTGTCGGCCAAGCTCGTCAGCCGAGAGCTCAATCTTTCGCGGAGCACACTGTTCGCAATCCTACGCGACTCAAACGCTACATTCGCATCTCATATCCGAGACCGCCGTTTGGCTCGATGCCTCGCACAAATCAGGGATCCGCGTCTGGCCGATCTCGCAATTGGCGACATTGCACGAAAGGCGGGCTTCGCGAACCAGGAAACGTTTACGCGCGCCTTCAAACGACGCTACGGCGTGGCCCCGGGCAGCTTTCGCACCAAAGATGGCGCGTAGCTACCCCTCCAAAATCGCGACCGCTCTTGTCCATCCTGCCGACGCGCGCTCGATCTTCACGGGGAAGCAAGACACCTTGAAGCCGGTCGACGGCAGCTGCTCGAGATTGTGCAGCTTCTCGATATGGCAATAGCCGATATGGCGGCCGGCCTTGTGGCCTTCCCAGATCAGGCTGGCGTCTTTCGTCTCGGCGTATTTCTTCGCGGTGTGAACGAACGGGGCGTCCCAGCTCCAGCCGTCGATGCCGGTCAGGCGTACACCGCGCTCGAGCAGGTACATGGTTGCTTCATAGCCCATGCCGCAGCCCGAGGTGACGTAGTCCTGACAGCCATATTTGGCGCCGGCGCTGGTGTTGACCACGACGATCTCGAGCGGCTTCAGTTCATGGCCGATGCGCTTGAGCTCGGCCTCGACATCCTTGGCGGTTGCGACATAGCCGTCCGGCAGGTGCCGAAAGTCGAGCTTCACGCCTGGTTGAAAGCACCATTCCAGCGGCACCTCGTCGATGGTCCAGGACCGCTCACCGCGATTCATGGTCGGGTGAAAATGCCAGGGCGCATCGAGATGCGTGCCGTTGTGGGTCGAGAGGGTGACCTGCTCCACCGCCCAACCCTGGCCATCAGGCAGATCCTCAGCCTTCAACCCGTCGAAGAACTGCAGCATGCGCGGCAGGCCCTGCTGGTGATTGATATACTGGATCGTCGGATGATTGCCGGGCGGATCGGCCGGTACATCGTTTTGCAGGGGGACGGAGATGTCGATCAGCCTGGTCGTCATGGCGCTTCCTCGTTGATTGTTTTGGTTGGCGGCCGTCAGACGCCTCTTCAGGATTCCTGCCGCTCGACGCGATTCTTCAAGCTACCGATCTTCTCGACCTCGAGCTCGATCGTATCACCATGCTCGAGATACCATCCGAGCTCCAGGCCGCAGCCATTGCCGACCGTGCCGGAGCCGATGAATTCGCCCGGCATCAGCGTCTCGTCCTGGGTGACGTGGGCGATGATCTCCTCGAAGGAAAACAGCATGCCATCGCTCACGCCTTTCGAACGGGTTTCACCGTTGACGCGCGCTTCCATTTTCAATTTGTAGGGGTCGCCGATCTCATCAGGCGTCACGATCCAGGGACCCATCACGTTGCCGCCGTCAAAACTCTTGCCCTTGGCCGGGCCGAGCCGTCCCTCCATCTCGATGCGCTGCGCGTCGCGCGCGGAGAAATCGTTGAAGATGGTGTAGCCGAAGATGTGATCCCCAGCCTTCGCGGCGGAGATGTTTGCGCCCTTGTTTTTGGTGATGATCCCGAACTCGAGCTCGTAGTCCATGACCTTGCTGTAGCGCGGCCATTTCACAATGGTGTTGGTGCCGCGGACGCTGAAGCGATTGGTGATGTAGAAGATCGGCTGCCTGCGATAGACCTCGGGCAACTCGCCGAGCGGCTCGGCGTCGATGCGCGCCAACTCCGCCAGGTCGCCACTGGCGCGCGCCGCGAGCTTCCGCTGCCCGCGTGGCGCTTGCAGGATGTGCAGCGGAAATGACATGCCGTCGCGCATCTGCCTGGGCTCCGGCACCGGCGCGAGAATCTCGACAGCGCTGACCGCGGCGGACAGCGTCGCGTCCTTGCCGTGCTTGTCGAGCAGGGCGCGCGCCCGATCGAGCGCGCGGGGGCCAGCATCGATCAGTGCCAGCATCGAACTGAAGGCCGGATCGAACTGACCGCCCCGCGCGGCGGCGGCGGCGAGATCCAACATTTGGCTGTCATTGGCATGGACGGCTCCGATTTTCTCCTGACCGGCCGACCTGAATGTTGCGAGCTTCACCTTGGGCACCCCTTGCTATCGTTTCTAATATATGATCAGATAAAATATCGATAAACAAGATAGAAAAATACAAATCGGGAGAGCGCGGTGAGGCAAACGCAGGTCAGGGGAATGTTGGCGGGTCTCGTGTTCGGGATGTCCATTGCGTGGACGGCGCCAGCACTGGCGCAAGCCAAGATCCAGATTGGCTGCACCGCGACCTCCGACTGCGCCTCGGCGATGGTCGCGGTCGACGAAGGCATCTTCAAAAAGCATGGGCTGGACGTCGAGATGACGCCGATCGCGATCAACTCCAACATCCCGGCGGCGATCCTCTCGAACTCGATTCAGGTGGGCGGCCCCACCTCGACCGTCTTCCTCCAGGCCGTCGACGGCGGCCTCGACCTCGTCGCGATCGCCGGCGCCTCGGTGATGAACCCGACCTCGAACACCGCGATCGCCGCCTTCGTCCGCAACGGTCTCACCATCAAGGAGCCGAAGGATTTCATTGGCAAGAAGGTCGGCGCGCCCGGCCTGAATGCCTTCCTGCACGTACTTTTCGTGAAATGGCTGGTGGAGAAAGGCGTCGATCCCAAAAGTGTCAACTTCGTCGAAGTCACCTTCCCGACCATGGCCGACATCATCAAATCAGGCGGTGTCGATGCCGTGCTCACCGCCGAGCCGTTCGTCACGCGCATGACCAATGCGGGGCTCGGCTCGGTGGGCGCACGGTACGGCGCCGAGCTCGGCCGCACCGATCCGATCATCTTCTATGCCGCATCGCGCGACTGGGCGGAGAAGAATGCGGCGACCGTGAAGAAATTCCGCGAGGCCATCGCGGAGGCTGCAGTCATCGTCAACAACGATCGCGAGAAGGCCTCCGCCTCGATCGCCAAATTCACCAAGCAGCCGATCGAGCTCGTCAAGGCGACGCCGCCGAACCAGTCCGAGCCGAACCTCAAGCCCGAGAACCTCACCTGGTGGATCGACGTGATGTCGTCGCAGAAGATGCTGCAGTCGAAGCTCGACACACCGAAACTCGTGCTGAACTAAGGGATATCGACGATGCCTGCTCCCGAGCGCACTCTCGAACGCCCGCCGGCTGAGGCCGGCACCTTGAGCGAGCGCGCCGCAAGCCTGATCGAGCAGGACATCCTGGCCGGACATCTCGCGCCGGGATCACGGCTCGGCATTGTCGATCTCGTGCAGCGCTACGACATCGGCGCGACGCCACTGCGCGAAGGCCTGTCCCGGCTGATGTCGCGCGGCCTGATCGTCGGCATCGGCCAGCGCGGTTTTCGCGTCGCCGAGGTCAGCCGCGAGGATCTCGCCGACATCACCTGCATGCGGACGGCGGTCGAGATCGAGGCTGTCAGGCTCGCCATCCTTCACGGCGATGTCGCCTGGGAAGCCGGCATCATCAGCGCGCTGCATCAGATGCGCCGGCATATCGAGCGCACCGGTAACGAATTCCGCGAGGGCGCTGCCGATTTCGACCGGCTGCACAAGGGTTTTCACACCGCGTTGCTCGCCGCCTGCGGCTCGCAGCGCATGCTGGCCGCCCATTCCGATCTCTACGACCAGGCCTACCGCTACCGCCGCGTCATGATGGGTGCCATCGACAGCGGCGAGGGGTTCATCCGGAGTCACCAGATGCTCGCCGACCGTGTGCTTGCCCGCGACCTGGCTGCCTCGCAAAAAATGCTGGCAGCGCATCTGCACTCGACCATCGATTTCGTTTATCCGCCTGATAGCCGGGAGCAATCATGAGCGTCGTTGCCAGGCTCGACGAGGCACGCGACGCGCGGCAGCAAAAAGCGCTGATCGCGTTCAACGCCGCGACGCTGCGGCTCGGCGGCAAGACCATCATCGAGAATCTCGATCTGGAGGTACGGCCGGGCGAATTCCTCTGCATCGTCGGCGCCTCCGGCTGCGGCAAGACCACGGCGCTGCGGCTCGCCGCGGGCCTCTATCGCCCCACAAGCGGCGCCGTGACTTTCGACGGCGAGCCGATCACGGGACCGCGCCGCGAGGTCGCGATCGTGTTCCAGGATTACGGCAAGGCGCTGTTGCCGTGGCGGACCGCGGCCGGAAACATCTCGTTGGCATTGGAAGCCTCGCATGTGCCGGCGCGCGAGCGCGGCACGCGCATCGAAGCGCTGCTGCGCAAGGTCGGGCTGCCCGGCCATGCCGACAAGTACCCGACCGAAATGTCGGGCGGCATGCAGCAGCGCCTGCAGATCGCGCGCTGCCTCGCGCAGGAGCCGACGACGCTGCTGATGGACGAGCCGTTCGGCGCGCTGGACGCGATGACACGCCAGGGCCTGCAGGACGAGGTGCTGTCGCTGACGCAAGCGAGCCGGACCACCGTGATCTTCGTGACCCACGATCTCGACGAGGCGATCTATCTCGGCGACCGTGTCATCGGCCTGCTGCCGCATCCGGGCCGGATCGGCATCGAGCTCGACGTCGACCTGCCGCGCCCGCGCGACCAGCTCGCCACCCGCGAACAGCCGGAATTCCTGCGGCTGCGCCGGCAATTGTTCGACTTCATCAAGGCGACCGAGCATTGAGCCTCAATCGCGCGAGGCCCTTGCTGTTGCCGCTGGCGCTGATGCTGGCGTTCGAGTTTTGGGCGCGCCTCACCCATCTGCAGAGCGATAGCCTGGCACCGCCGAGCGCGATCATCGCGGCGCTGGCTGCGGCGCTTGCCGATCTCTCGATTCCGATCGCGACCCGCGACACGCTGTTCGCCGCCTTTGCCGGATTGGCGATCGGCAGCGCCATAGGTCTTTCGCTCGGCATCGCCTTCGGCATCTCGCGTCCCCTCGACCGGCTGATGGAGGTGACGGTCGAGGCGATCCGCCCGATTCCCTCGATCGCGCTGCTGCCGATCGCGCTGATCGCGCTGGGCTTCGGCTATCGGATGGAGATCGTGATCGTGGCGTTCGCCTGCGTCTGGCCGATGCTGATCATGACGCGCAGCGCCGTGCGCAGCATCGAGCCGCGATTGATGGAGGTGTCGCGGGCCCTGCGGCTGAGCGCGCCGCAGCGCATCGCAAAGATCGTGATCCCGGCCGCGCTGCCGCGGATCTTCGTCGCCTTCCGCCTGTCGGCCGGCATCGCCCTGATCGTCGCCGTCACCGTCGAGATCGCCATCAATCCGATCGGACTCGGCGCCGGCATCATGCTGGCACAGCAGGCACTGCGCGCCGATTTGATGCTGGCCTATCTGCTCTGGATCGGCGTGATCGGCTACGCGCTGAACATCCTGTTGATCGCGGCCCAGCGCCGCCTGTTCGGCCGCGCTGCGCTCGCCGGAGACAATCCATGACTCGCGCTGCGATCCTCTGGCGTGTCGCAAGCATCCTCGTCGCGACCGGCTTCATCGCGGCGTGGCAGCTCATCGCCAATCTGCGGCTGGTCTCGCCGGTGTTCCTGCCCGGCCCTGACAAGGCGTGGGCTGCACTGGTGCGCGGCTTTTCGGGCGGCGATCTCGCGGCCAAGCTCATCGGCACGCTCGAGCACATGGCCTATGGCTGGCTCGCCGCCTCGATCGCCGGCATTGCACTCGGCGCGCTGATCGGATCGTCGAAAGTGATGCGCGCCTATATCGCGCCGTCGCTGGAATTCCTGCGGCCGCTGCCGGTCTCAGCGGTCATCCCGGTCGCGATCGCGATGCTCGGGCTGACGCAAGGCATGGCGCTGTTCGTCATCGCCTTCGGCGCGATCTGGCCGATCATGCTGGCCACCATTCACGGCTTTGCCGCGGTCGAGCCGCGGCTCTACGAGGTCGCGCGCTCGCTGCAGATGTCGCGCACATCAGTCATCGGCAAGATCGCTCTGCCCTCGGCACTGCCAGACATCCTCGCGGGCATGCGGCTCAGCCTGACGGTCGCGCTGATCCTTTCGGTGGTCTGCGAGATTCTCGCCGGTCTCGACGGCCTCGGTCAGTGGGTCCTGCTCTCGGCACGTGCGTTCCGATCCGCCGACCTCTTCGCTGGCGTCATTCTGCTCGGTGCGACCGGATATCTGACGTCGATTGCGATGTCGCTCGTCGAGCAGCGACTGCTCGCCTGGCAAACTGCGGCCCGGTAGCGCGCGATCGCATCGCTAAAAACAAGAATGGCCCGCGCGAAGCGGGCCATTCTCGTATCGGAACCGGTCATTCCGAATTTGGTTGCGGGGATAGGATTTGAACCTATGACCTTCAGGTTATGAGCCTGACGAGCTACCGGGCTGCTCCACCCCGCGTTAAACCGTTGCTTTGCCTTCACGGAATGGCCGGGGACGGTGGATTGAGGGCCGACGCTCTTCGCGTGGCTTGCTTCTCCCGTCCCGAAGGCTTCCCTGGAAGGCAACCCCGGACCAAAGCCCGTCGGGTGCGGGGGGTATGTACCAACCCGTACCGCCTTTGGAAAGGGCTGGCGGGACGATTTTTTCGACTTTGTGACAGGTTGCGGCGCGAATTCCGGCCGATTTGCCCTGCACTTGCCAGAAGTTCCACAAACCGCCAGCTTGCGGCAACAAAACAGCGGCGAAACGTCAGTGAGGGAGGAGCGCCATGGACAAATCCCTGGACAAGCTTGTGGACCGCCCCCTCGCGAGCGCTCCGCTGGCCGCGCTGACGGACAGCTTTCAGGCCATGATCGCGCGCTCGCGGGCCGAGCCGGCGCCTGATTGCGCCGCGCGGCTCGACCGGCTGGCACGGCTGCGGACCGTGGTCGCCGACAACGAGGAGCGTTTCCGGCAGGCGATCTCGGCCGATTTCGGCCACCGCTCTGCGGTCGAGACCACCATCGCGGAGGCGATGATGGTGTTCTCGGAGATCCGGCATGCCACAAAGCACCTGAAGAGCTGGATGGCTCCGCAGCGCGTGGCGACTGCGCTGCAATTCCTGCCCGCGCGCAACCGGTTGATCCCGCAGCCGCTCGGCGTCGTCGGCATCATCGCGCCCTGGAATTATCCGCTGCAGCTCACGCTCGCGCCGGCAATCGGCGCCATCGCCGCCGGCAACCGCGTCATCATCAAGCCGAGCGAGCTCGTGCCGCACTTTTCCGCGCTGTTGAAGGAGACGGTCGCGCAAAAATTCGACGCAACCGAGTTGCTCGTCACCGGGATCGAGGACGAGGTCTCAAAAGCTTTCGCACACCTGCCGTTCGATCATCTCGTGTTCACGGGCTCGACCCGGGTCGGACGGCTGGTCGCGGAGGCTGCGGGACGCAATCTCACGCCTGTCACCCTCGAGCTCGGCGGCAAGTCGCCGGCGATCATCGATGCCTCTGCCGATCTCGACGAGGCGGCCGAGCGTATCGCCTATGGCAAGCTGCTCAATGCCGGGCAAACCTGCATCGCGCCGGACTATGTGCTGGTGCCGGAGCGTTCGTTGCAGGCTTTCGCCGAGAAGGTGCGCGCACAGATGCGGCGCATGTTCGGCAGCGATCCCGCCAACAAGGACTACACCTCGATCGTTTCTGACCGTCATTATGCGCGGCTGGAGAGCCTGGTCACGGATGCCGCGCAGCGCGGCGCAAAAATCCTGCAACCGTCGAAAGCAGACGATCCCAACTGGAAGTCACACCGCAAATTCCCGCCGACGCTGATCCTCGGCGCCACCGAAGACATGGCCGTGATGCAGGAGGAGATTTTCGGGCCGGTGCTTCCCGTGTTGGGCACTCGCGAACCGGCAGACGCCATCGCCTTCATCAACCGCCGTGACCGGCCACTCGCGCTCTATTGGTTCGGCAAGGACGCAGCCGCACGCAACGAGGTCTTATCGCGCACCGTCTCCGGCGGCGTCACCATCAACGACTGCCTGTTTCACTTCGCGCAAATCAACCAGCCGATGGGTGGCGTCGGCGCGTCCGGCAGCGGCGCCTATCACGGCGAATGGGGTTTTCGCACGTTCAGCAAGCTGAAGCCGGTGTTCTATCGCTCCAGGTTCAACCGCCTCGCCGACCTCTATCCGCCATATGGGGGAAAGATCGCGCGGCTGGAGAAGATGATGCGGTTCATGTCGTAGCGTCAGTCATTCCGGGGGCGATGCGCAGCATCGAACCCGGAATCCATCTTGCCACATGCTACGCGGATGAATGGATTCCGGGCTCGCGCTTCGCGCGCCGGAATGACGAGAAGAAGGGGGAAACATCAGTGACTGACACATTCGATTTCATCGTCGTGGGCGCGGGCTCCGGCGGGTGCGCGGTGGCGGGGCGGCTGTCGGAGGAGGCGGCAACATCCGTGGTGCTGCTCGATGCCGGCGGCAAGAACGACAACTGGCGCATCACCACACCGTTCGGGCTGGCTCTGCCATACCAGGCGGCCAATTGGGCCTTCGACACCGTGCCGCAAAAGGGATTGAACGGCCGCATCGGCTATCAACCGCGCGGCAAGGGCCTCGGCGGCTCCTCGGCGATCAACGCCATGGTCTATATCCGCGGCCACAAATGGGACTACGACCACTGGGCCGCGCTCGGCAATGAAGGCTGGTCGTATGCGGACGTGCTGCCCTATTTCAAGCGCTCGGAGAACAATTCTGATTTCGATGGCGAGTATCACGGCAAGGGTGGCCCGTTGCACGTCAACAGGCTGCGCTCGGACAATCCGATCCATGATGTCTTCCATCAGGCCGGCCGCGAGGCGCAGTTCCGTATTCGCGAGGACTTCAATGAAGCGGATCACGAAGGGCTCGGCAGCTACCAGGTGACGCAGCACAAGGGCGAGCGCTGGAGCGCGGCGCGCGCCTATCTGCAGCCTCATATGGACAAGCGCGCCAATCTGCGCATCGAGACGGCGGCGCATGCCACGCGCATCCTGTTCGAAGGCGGGCGCGCGGTCGGCATCGAATATGTGCAGGGCAAGCAGACAAAGCAGCTGCGCGCCCGCCGCGAGGTGATCCTTGCCGGTGGCGCGTTCCAGTCGCCGCAATTGCTGATGCTGTCGGGCGTCGGCGATGGTGAGGCGCTTGGCCAGCACGGCATCGGCGTCACGCATCACCTGCCGGGCGTCGGGCGCAATCTGCAGGACCATCCGGATTTCGTGTTCGTCTACGCCTCCGACTATCCGCATTTCGTTCACGCGTCACTCGGCCGGGTGCCGTCCCTGCTTCGCGCTATCCAGCGCTACCGCAGGGAACGGCGCGGCCTGTTGACCACCAATTTCGCCGAATGCGGCGGCTTCCTGAAGACGCGACCTGACCTCGACGTACCCGACATTCAGCTACATTTCGTCATCGCGATGCTCGACGATCACGGCCGAAAGAAGCACAAGGAGGCCGGCTTCTCATGTCACGTCTGCCTGCTCAGGCCGAAGAGCCGCGGCAGCGTCTGGCTGAAAAGCGCCGATCCGTTCGCAGCGCCAATGATCGATCCGAACTTTTTGGGCGAAGACGAGGACCTCGAGTCGATGGTCGCAGGCTTCAAGACCACGCGACGGCTGATGGAGACGCCCGCGTTGCGCGCGTTGCAGAAGAAGGACATGTTCACGTCCGATGTGCGAACCGACGACGACATCCGCGCCATTTTGCGCAATCGCGTCGACACCGTCTATCACCCCGTCGGCACTTGCAGGATGGGCACCGATGCGATGGCCGTGGTCGATCCGAAGCTGAAAGTGCACGGCGTGGAAGGCCTGCGCGTCGTCGACGCCTCGATCATGCCGACGCTGATCGGCGGCAACACCAATGCACCTGCTATCATGATCGGGGAGAAGGCCGCCGATATGATCCGGGCGGAGATGCGGGCGAGCTAGACCACGCGATCTCCACATCTTAGTCCCGGCGCAGGCCGGAACAACCACGAGGCGATGTTTTCTTTACCGACGTCAAATAGTCATGGAATGGGCGCAGTATCCGACCCTCTGGGGCCAACAAAAATACAGACGATTTTAGCGATATGAAACCGAATGACCGGTTCGCCGTTCATTCGTTCCATTGGCAGGGTTTCGCTCATGAACAGTTTCGATCTCGCCGTCTATGCCGCGTTCGCAATTGCGATCGGCTTCGGCTTCAGGACCGGCCTGCTCGGCAGCGCCATGACCATTCTCGCTTATCTCCTCGCCGCCCCCATCGCGGTCGCGCTGATGCCGATGATCGTGCCGCAGGTCGCCGAAAATCCGAACGCGCCGCAATTTCAGAACTGGATCTGGTTCTTCGGCATCTTCGTGGTGGTCGGAATGCTCTTCGGATATATCGGACGCCTCGCACTGAACGACACCATCCGCGATGCCGGGATCGGCGACCGCCTCGGCGGCGCGGCGCTCGGCGCCATCAGGGTCGGCCTCGTCGCCACCACGCTCGTGCTGGTGTTCGACCAGATCGTGCCGGCCAACCGGCAGCCGCCGTTCCTCGCCGGCTCGCATCTGCGGCCGCTGTTCTCGCTGGCCGGTCAGATGGGGTTCAAGTCGCTGCCGCCGGAGGCGGCCGCTGCGATCGACCGCCTCAAGCAGGAGCGGCGGATCTAACCCGCGCATTTGCATCGCCGCGGCGCGCGCCATGCATTTTGACGCGGTTCCCTCCCTTATCAGCGGCACCGCAGTTGGCTAGAGTGCGCTCCATCCAAAAACCTAGCCTGACATTACGGGAGTGAAACAGTGGATCTTGGGATCAAAGGTCGCCGCGCCATCGTCTGCGCATCCAGCAAGGGCCTCGGCCGCGCTTGCGCTTTCTCGCTGGCCGAAGCCGGCGTCGACGTCACGCTGACCGCGCGCGGCGCCGAAGCCCTGAAGAAGACGGCCGACGAGATCAGGAAAGCCTATCCCAGCGTGAAGGTCACCGAGATCGTCGGTGACATCACCACGCCCGCCGGCCGCGAGGCCGTGCTGAAGGCCTGTCCCGAGCCCGACATTCTCATCAACAATGCCGGCGGGCCGCCCCCCGGCGACTTCCGCAACTGGACCCGTGACGACTGGATCAAGGCGATCGACGCCAACATGCTGACGCCGATCGAGCTGATCAAGTCGACCGTGGACGGCATGATGGCGCGCAAGTTCGGCCGCATCGTCAACATCACCTCGGCCGCAGTGAAGGCGCCGATCGACATTCTCGGTCTCTCCAACGGCGCGCGCGCCGGCCTCACCGGCTTCATTGCCGGCCTGTCGCGCAAGACCGTGATCAACAACGTCACCATCAACGGCCTCTTGCCCGGCCCGTTCGAGACCGACCGTCTGACCGGCACCGCGAAGGCCGAGGCCGACAAGCGCGGCACGACGCCGGAGCAGATCCTGGCCGAGCGCGCCAAGCTCAACCCCGCCGGCCGCTTCGGCCAGCCCGACGAGTTCGGCTATGCCTGCGCCTTCCTGTGCGGCGCCAAGGCCGGCTTCATCACCGGCCAGAACATCTTGCTCGACGGCGGCGCCTTCCCCGGCACGCTGTGAGGGCAGTCTGGTACGAGCAGACGGGACCGGCGGTCGACGTTCTCACCTATGGTGAGATGGCGACGCCGGTCGCAGGTCCAGGCGAAGTTCGCATTCGCCTGGAGGCCTCCGGCGTCAACCCGGCCGATGTCGGCCGGCGCGGCGGCTCCTATCGCGCCATGGAATACCCACGCGTCATCCCGAACAGCGACGGTGCAGGCTTCATCGACCAAATCGGCGACGGCGTAACACGATTCAAAATTGGCGACCGCGTCTGGCTGTTCAACGGCCAGCGCAATGGCCGCGCCTACGGCACCGCGGCAGAATACATCGCGCTCGCAGAACAGCTGGTGACGCCGTTGCCGGACCATATCTCGTTTGCAGACGGCGCGACACTCGGTATCCCCGCGATGACGGCATGGTGCTCGCTGTTTGCGGACGGGCCGATCGTCGGCAAGACCGTTCTGGTCACCGGCGGCGCCGGCGCGGTTGGGCACTATGTGGTGCAACTCGCGAAATGGGGCGGCGCGCAGGTGATCGCGACCGTCAGCGCGGCGATGAAGGGCGAGCAGGCACGGCGCGCGGGCGCGAATCTCGTGGTGAATTATAAGGACGAGGACGTCGTCGCCAAGGCGATGGCCTTCACCGGCGGGCGGGGTGTCGACCGCGTGGTCGATGTCGATTTCGGCGGCAACATCGCGACGACGCTGAAGCTGATGGCGATGAATTCCACCATCGCCGTCTACGCCACCAATGGCAATCGTACGCCTGAGGTCCCGATGCGCGAGCTGATGGAGAAGTGCATCAATCTAAGGTCGCTGGTGCTGTTCGCGCTGCCGCCGGCACTGCTCGCAGCGGCGCAGGCCGACATTTCGAAATGGCTGGCGGCGGGGCCGCGCATTCACAATATCGCGGCACAATTCGCGCTGTCGGACACGGCGCAGGCCCATCTCGCCGTCGAGAAGGGCGACAAGCTCGGCACCGTGATCGTCGACTGCGCGCGTTAGGCCACAGGCGTGGTCCGCTCGTCGGTCCAGTCGATGCCGAGTTCGTCCATCCCGTCGGCGAGGAGATCGCCCAGCATCGGCTCGCCCAGCAGATATTGCACTGTCTCGCGCCGGGGTGCCTTGTATTCGGCACGCGCTTCGACGGCGCGGGCGCGCAGATCGTCCCACTCATCGACATCGCTGTCACCGCGGCCGAGCCACATCAGCGTGACCAGGTCGAGCTGCTCGTCCTCGTTCAGCGCCTGGATGAAGCCGCCGAGTTCGGCTGCGACCGGATCGGACGACGTGTCCTCCAGCACGTCAATCTCGTCGTCATCGGAGGGGTTGGAGCCCGAATCCTGATCGGAGGCACCTTCCTTGACGTCGAATTCGCGCGCCTTCTCGATGATGAAGGCGACCTTGTCGGCGGAAATGGCAAGCTCTGGCATGGGTTTCCCCTCGGACTCTGGCCGCTGGTTTCGAGTTCCTGCGATAACGCAGCATCACGGCAGATGATCCATTGCGTTCGGAGGCGGAAGGCCGCATCTTTCGCGAAAGCAAGAAAATGAGGGGTACGCCCGATGCAGTGGAAGGTCGGCAGGGTCAAAATCACCAAGGTGGTGGAGATGGAGACGGTCGGCTCGACCCGCTTCATCCTACCCTTGGCCGGCAATGACGAGATCAAGAAGCTGCCCTGGCTGATCCCGCATTTCGCCACCGAGGAGGGCCGGCTGAAAATGTCGATCCATTCGCTGGTGGTGGAGACGCCGTCACGCCGGATCGTTGTCGACACCGGCCTCGGCAACGACAAGCAGGGCCGCAACATCCCGACCTGGAATAATCGCGACACCCCGTTCCTGGAGATGATGGGTGCGGCGGGCTTTCCGCCCGATAGCATCGACACCGTGCTGTGCACACATCTCCATGTCGACCATGTCGGCTGGAATACGAAGCTCGTCGGCGGCAAATGGGTACCGGCCTTCCCCAAAGCGCGTTACGTGTTCGGCCGCACCGAATACGAGCATTGGCTGAACCATTCGACCGAGCCGGACAAGCAGGCGGTGTTTGACGATTCCGTGAAGCCGATCGTCGATGCCGACCGCGCCGATCTGATCCCCAGCGACCACCGGCTCACGGACGAGATCAGCATGATCCCGACGCCCGGCCACAGTCCCGGCCATATGAGCATCCTGATCCAGTCGGACGGCGAACAGGGATTGCTGACCGGAGATGTCGCCCACCATCCCTGCCAGATGGCACATCTCGCGTGGTCCTCGACCGCGGATTCCGACCAGGCGCAGTCGGCGACGACGCGGGCAGCGCTGTTCGGCCGGTTTGCCGATACGCCGACGCTGGTGATCGGTGGACATTTCTCGGCCGGGCACATTCGCCGCGAGCGAGATGCGTTCAAGTTTATGGCGTTGCAATCATAGGCTTCGTAGGGTGGGCAAAGCGAGGCGTGCCCACACGTTCGGCCTGTAGCAAAAGATCGTGGGCACGGCGCTTCGCGCCTTTGCCCACCCTACAGGACCTCGTCCCCCCACCGAATTGAGAGGGCTGCAATGCACGCCTTTTTCGGCGGTTGAATTTCCCGCCGCCCTGTTCCATGAAGCTATTTAACCGATCAGTCCACTTAGGGAGAAACGAGAATGAAGCTTGTTCGTTACGGCGAAAAGGGTGCGGAAAAGCCCGGCCTGATCGACAAATCCGGCCAGTTGCGCGACTTGTCGGCGCATGTGAAGGACCTTACCGGCGAGGCCTATTCGCCGGAATCCCTGAAGAAACTGGCCGCGATCGACCCGGCCTCGCTGGCTGCCGTTTCCGGCAAGCCGCGCTTCGGCGCGCCGGTCACCGGCATCTCGAAATTCGTCGCGATCGGCCTCAACTACAGCGACCACGCCAAGGAAACGGGCGCTGCAATTCCGACCGAACCGATCATCTTCATGAAGGCCAACACCTCGCTGTCCGGCCCGAACGACAAGGTCGAGAAGCCGCGCGGCTCGACCAAGCTCGACTGGGAAGTCGAGATCGCTGCGATTATCGGCACCCAGGCAAAATACGTCTCGGAAGCCGATGCGCTGAACTACGTCGCCGGCTATTGCGTCTGCAACGACGTCTCCGAGCGCAACTTCCAGACCGAGCGCCTGGGTCAGTGGACCAAAGGCAAGTCGCACGACACGTTCGGCCCCGTCGGCCCCTGGCTTGCCACCAAGGACGAGATCAAGGACGTGCAGAACCTGTCGATGTGGCTCGACGTCAACGGTCAGCGCCGTCAGACCGGCTCGACCAAGACCATGATCTTCTCGATGGCCAAGTGCATCTCCTATGTCTCGCAGTTCATGACCTTGCTGCCGGGCGATATCATCACCACGGGCACCCCGCCCGGCGTCGGCCTCGGCATGAAGCCGCCGACCTTCCTGAATGTCGGCGACGTCGTGACCCTGGGCATCGAAGGCCTCGGCGAGCAGCGCCAGGAGATCGTGGCGGCGTAAGGCCTCCGCTCTCTCCCCGTCATTGCGAGAAGCCCGCGACAAAATTGCGAAGCAATTTTGCGCTGGCGACGAAGCAATCCAGACTAATTCCACGGAGGCAGCCTGGATTGCTTCGCATCGCTGGCAATGACGAAAACCAATTGCCGATCACCCGCAGGATATCTCCGATGAAACTCTCCTTCTCCGCCGCCTCGCCTTTCGCCCGCAAGGTGCGCATCGCTGCGATCGAGCTCGGGTTGATCGACAAGATCGAATTCACACCGGCCACCGTCGCGCCGGGCACCGCCAACGAGGACTATTCGAAGATCACGCCGCTGAAGAAGCTGCCTGTGTTGATCACCAACGACGGCGACGTGATTTTGGACTCCTACGTCATCGTCGAATATCTCAACGAGATGGTCGGCGGCAGTCTGATCCCGGACTACGGTCCGCGGCGCTGGAAGGCCAAGACCAATCATTCGCTGATCAACGGCATGCTCGATTCCATGCTGCTGTGCCGCTACGAAAAGATGGTGCGGCCGCAGGGCCTGCAATGGCAGGCGTGGTCGGACGACCACTGGAACCGGGCCTGGACCGGCATGGCGCGCTTCGAGAACATGCCCGACGTTCTGAACGGCCCGTTCGACATTTCGCAGATCGGCCTCGTTTGCGTGCTCGGCTATGCCGACTTCCGCTTCGCCGATTGCGGCTGGCGCAAGGCCTATCCAAAACTCGACGCCTTCCACCAGAAGATGCTGGAGCGCCCCTCAGTCAAGATCTCGGTGCCTCCGGCCGCATAACAGCGGGAGTTCTCATGAGCCTGAAATACGCGGTTGGCGAACTCACCATCCAGCGCGTCATCGAGCAGGAAACGTCGTTCGTGCCGGCACTCGAGATGCTGCCGGGACTGACGCCTGAGGTATTGGCCGAGAACCGCGCGTGGATGCGGCAGGCCAAGGCGCTGGACGATCAGGACGTGTTGATGCTGGCCTTCCAGTCCTATGTGGTGAAGACGCCGCACCACACCATCCTGATCGACAGCTGTATCGGCAACGACAAGCCGCGCCCCAATCGTCCGAAATGGAACATGAAGACCGACGATACGTACTTGCGCGCACTCAATGGCGCCGGCGTCTCGGTCGACGACATCGACTTCGTGATGTGCACGCATCTGCATGTCGATCACGTCGGCTGGAACACGCGGCTCGAGAACGGCCGCTGGGTGCCGACCTTCCCCAAGGCGCGCTACGTGTTCGCGAGGCAGGAATATGATCACTGGTTCGCGGAGAACGCGAAAGCGGAGATCCCGCCCTTCGCCGACAGCGTGCTGCCTGTGGTCCAGGCCAACAAGCACGAGCTCGTCGGCAACGATCACCGGATCGGCGATCACGTCCGCATCTTGCCGACGCCGGGTCACACGCCCGGGCACATCGCCATCGCGATGGGACGCGGCAAGGACGACGCGGTATTCTCCGGCGACCTCATGCACTCGCCGCTGCAGACGCTCTATCCGGAGCTGTCGATCAAGTTCGACGTCGATCCGGCCAAGGCGGCCACGACGCGCCGCAGCTTCCTCGAGCGCTATTGCGACACCGACACGCTGTGCTGCACCGCGCATTTCCCATCGCCGTCGGTGGGGAAGATCAAGCGCAAGGGCAACGCCTTCGTGTGTGAGTCGGTTTAGCGTACGCGATCTTCCCGCATCATTGCCGTCATGGCCGGGCTTGCCGCGGGCATCCACGTTCTTACAATCAACGGCAACAAGAACGTGGATGGCCGGCATAGGCGAGCGGAAACGACGCCGTCCTTCAGACGGCTATGCCTGGCCAGGGCGAGGAAACAAAATGGCTGATCTCCCCGACATCCCTCTCCCCGCCGGCATCCGCTCGCGTTATGTCGACGGCATCAACGGCCTGCGCATGCATGTGCTCGAAGCCGGTTTCGAGACCAGGGGCCGTCCCTGCATCCTGCTGTTGCACGGTTTTCCGGAGCTCGCTTTCTCCTGGCGCAAGGTGATGCCGGTGCTGGCAGCGGCCGGCTATCACGTGCTCGCGCCCGACCAGCGCGGCTATGGCCGCACCACCGGCTGGACTGCTGACTACGACGGCGATCTCACCCCATTCTCTCTTCTCAACATCGTGCGCGATGCGCTCGCCCTGGTATCGGCCTTCGGCTATAGGCAGGTCGATCTCGCCGGGCATGATTTCGGCAGCCCGGTCGCGGCCTGGTGTGCGCTGATCCGGCCCGACGTGTTTCGCTCGGTGACGTTGATGAGCGCGCCGTTCGGCGGAGCGCCGGCGCTGCCGTTCAATACGGCCGATGGTCCGACGCAGCCTGCGGTCGAAGACCCCGTGCATCGCGAGCTCGCCGCGCTGCCGCGCCCGCGCATTCACTATCAATGGTACTATGCGATGCGTCCGGCCAATGCCGACATGCAGCACGCGCCGCAGGGCGTGCATGATTTCCTGCGCGCCTATTATCATCACAAGAGCGCGGACTGGATCGACAACAAGCCTTATGCGCTGAAGTCGTGGTCAGCAGGCGAGCTCGCAAAGCTGCCGACCTACTACGTGATGGATCTCGGTGAGACCATGGCCGAGACGGTCGCGAAGGAGATGCCCTCGCCTACCGCGATCGCTGCCAACCGATGGCTGCCGGACAGCGACCTCGCTTACTACAGCGCCGAATACGCCCGCACCGGATTCCAGGGCGGGCTGCAATGGTACCGCTACGGAACCTCGGGCATGCTCAACAACGAGATGCAGTTGTTCTCGGGGCGTAGCATCGACGTGCCTTCCTGCTTCATCTCCGGCAAGCAGGATTGGGGCACCTATCAACGCCCCGGCGTGTTCGAGGCGATGCAGGGGCGCGGCTGCACCAGGATGCTCGGATGCCATCTCGTCGATGGTGCCGGCCATTGGGTGCAGCAGGAGCAGCCCGCTGAGGTCAGCCGGTTGCTGCTGGACTTCCTCGAAAAGGCCCGCACCGCCTGATTTGACCGAGGAACCGCGCCGCCCTATATAGTTTAGAACCATTCTAAACTATCGAGACAGGGCCATCCGTGAAGACTTTTGCCGATTTGACCGAGCGCGAGGTGCTTGCGGTCGCGATCTCGTCCGAGGAGCAGGACAGCCGCATCTATATGAGCTTCGCCGAGGATCTGCGGGAGCGCTATCCGGACACGGCCAAGATATTCGAGGAGATGGCCGAGGAGGAACGCGGCCACCGCCATCGCCTGCTCCAGCTTTATGAAGAACGCTTCGGCCCGCATCTGCCGCCGATCCGCCGCGAGGACGTCAAAGGCTTTCTGCGCCGGCGCCCGATCTGGCTGACCAAGAACCTGCCGCTCGACACGATCCGCAAAGAGGTCGAGACCATGGAGCTCGAGGCCGAGCGCTTCTACGCGCGCGCTGCCGAGCAGGCCGAGGATGTCGGCGTGCGCCGCCTGCTCGGCGATCTCGCCGAGGAGGAGAAGCATCACGAGAATCGTGCGGTCGCGCTGACCGACGAGATCTTGAAGCCCGACGTGCGCGCCGAGGAAGATCGCACACGGCGGCGGATGTTCGTGCTGCAATATGTGCAGCCGGGCCTCGCCGGCCTGATGGACGGATCGGTCTCGACACTGGCGCCGCTGTTCGCGGCGGCCTTTGCCACCCACCAGAACTGGCAGACTTTCCTGGTCGGCCTTGCCGCCTCGATCGGCGCCGGAATCAGCATGGGGTTTGCCGAAGCGCTGTCCGACGACGGCTCGCTGACGGGGCGCGGCTCGCCCTGGCTGCGCGGCATCACCTGCGGCGCGATGACGACGCTCGGCGGGCTCGGCCACACCATGCCTTATCTCGTGCCTGATGCCTGGCCCAACGCCTTCTGGATCGCGACGGCCATTGCCGGCATCGTCGTGTTCTTCGAATTGTGGGCCATCGCCTTCATCCGTGCGCGCTACATGGACACGCCGTTCCTGCAGGCGGTATTCCAGATCGTGCTCGGCGGCGCCATCGTGCTGGCGGTGGGGATATTGATCGGGGCGGCCTGAGGCATTCCGCGTCACGGCATGGCAATCGCGATCAAACGGCGGTTGCGGCATTCCGCCAAACTGCGCATCATCCCCTTGGTGAAGCGCAGGAGCATGTCGTGGCGAAATCGGAATGGAGTTTCAAGAGCGCGGTCGAGCTGTCGGCCGCATTGACGGCGAGGAAGGTTTCCGCCGTCGAGCTCACGCAGGATGCGATCGACCGCATCGAACGTCACGACGGCAAGGTCAACGCGATCTGCGTTCGGGATTTCGATCGCGCCCTCGACGCGGCGCGCGGGGCAGATGCAGCATTGGCGCGGGGCGAAAGAAGGCCGCTGCTCGGCCTGCCGATGACCGTGAAGGAATCCTACAATATCGCCGGCCTGCCCACGACCTGGGGCATCCCCGCGCAGAAGGATTTCATTGCCAAGGACGATTCGCTGCCGGTCACGCGCCTGAAGGACGCCGGCACCGTCATCATCGGCAAGACCAACGTGCCGCTCGGGCTCGGCGACTGGCAGAGCTACAACGACATCTACGGCACCACCAACAATCCCTACGATCTCGGCCGCACACCCGGCGGCTCGTCCGGAGGCTCCTCGGCCGCGCTTGCCGCGGGTTATGGCCCGCTGTCGATCGGCTCCGACATCGGCGGGTCCCTGCGCGTGCCGGCCTTCCATTGCGGTGTCTATGCCCACAAGCCGACTTTCGACCTCGTCGCCATGCGCGGCCATACACCGCCGCCGCTGCCACCCCTGCCGTTCGAGCGCGACCTCTCGGTGATCGGCCCGATGGCACGCAGCGCTGCCGATCTGTCGCTGGTGCTCGACGTCATGGCCGGGCCCGATCCGATCGACGCGGGCCTCGCCTACCGGCTCGAATTGCCGCCGGCACGGCACACCGCATTCAAGGATTTTCGCGTGCTGGTGATCGACACCGATCCGGTGCTGCCGACCGATACCGCCGTGCGCGGCACCATCAACGCGCTCGCCGACAATCTGGCGAAGGCCGGCGTGAAGATCGAACGGACCAGCCCGCTGCTGCCGGACTTTGCGGCATCGTCGCGACTCTATATGCGCATCCTGATGTCGTTCCTCGGTTCGACGTTCGCACCAGACATCTATGCCGGCGCCAAGGCGGCCGCGGCCGCCCTGCCCGAGAGCGACAACAGCCTTGCCGCCGAGCGGCTGCGCGGCATCGCGCTGAGCCATCGCGACTGGGTGATGGCGACCGGCGGACGCACGCGGTTGCGCGCACAATGGCGCGAGCTGTTCAAGACGTTCGACGCGGTGATCTGCCCGGTGATGCCGACTGCAGCCTATCCGCATGATCATTCGCCCGAGCAGGAAAAACGCCGCATCACAATCGACGGCAAGGCGCATGTCTATCCGGACCAGCTCGCCTGGCCCGGCATCGCCACGCTGCCCGGCCTGCCCTCGACTGCGATCCCGACCGGATTTGCGCCGGACGGACTGCCGGTCGGCGTCCAGATCGTCGGCCCGTGGCTGGAAGATCGCACGCCATTGAAGCTGGCGGAGCTGATCGAGCGTGAATTCGGCGGGTTCGTGCCGCCGAAGATGTTTGACGACTAGTTTCTCGCGTCATTGCGAGCGAAGCGAAGCAATCCGGAATCTTTCCGCGGCAACAGTCTGGATTGCTTCGTCGCTTCGCTCCTCGCAATGGCGGAGTGGAACTGAAAAGCGAGAGGACGCATCATGAGCCAGGATCTCGAACAGCTCACCGCACTCAACCGCGACTACGTGGCTTCCGTGCAGAACTGCGACGTCAGGCGTTTCGACGAGATCCTGGCGCCGGAATTCTACTGCTCCAATCCCGACAAGACCCTCGTCGACCGCGCCGCCTTCCTGGAGCAGACGGCGCGACCGATCGCGATCCGCAATCTGCACGCGTTCGACGTCATCATCCGCATCATGGGTGACTTCGCCATCATCCACGCGGCGACGAGCTACACCACGGCGGACGGCCAGCAGGCAACCGGGCGATATACCGATTGCTGGGCGAAGAAGAACGGGACGTGGCTCGCGGTGTCCGCTCACGTGTCGCGTTGAGAGTTTCACCTCTTGCCGCAAACAGCGGGGAGAGGTGAAGGAGATCAGCTATCAAACACAATCACGCTGCGCAGCGTCTTGCCGGCTTTCATGTTGGCAAAACCCTCGTTGATCTCGCTGAGCTTCAGCTTGGCCGAAATCCAGTCTTCCAGATGCAGCCGGCCGCGCAGGTAGAAATCGACCAGACGCGGCATGTCGACGCGGAAATGGTTGGAACCCATCGAGGAGCCCTGGATCCGGCGCTCGCGCAAAAAGTCGAAGCCGTGCAGTTCGATCTTCTGGCCGAACGGGATCATGCCGACGATGGTGGCCGTGCCGCCGGAGGCGAGCATGGCGAAGGCCTGCTCCGCGGTTTCCTTGCGGCCGAGCACCTCGAAGGAATGATGCACGCCGCCATTGGTGAGGTCGCGAACCTGCTTCACGACGTCGCCGTCGGCGGGGTTGATGATGTCGGTGGCCCCGAGCTTGGTCGCGAGCTAGAGCTTTGCCGGGTTGGTGTCGATGGCGATGATGCGGCCGGCGCCAGCGATCTGGGCGCCGTTGATCGCGGCCATGCCGACACCGCCGCAGCCGATCACGGCGACGGTTTCACCCGCCGTCACCTTCGCGGTGTTCACCACCGCACCGTAGCCGGTGATCACACCGCAACCGATCAGCGCGGCGAGATCGAGCGGCATCTCCTTGCGGATTTTGACGATCGCATTTTCGTGCACCAGCATCTGCTCGGCAAAGGACGAGAGGTTGAGGAACTGGTGCAGCTTCTCCGACCTGTTCCACTGCATTCGGTCGGACGCGCCGGGCAGCATCTTCACGGTCGTGTCGGTGCAGAGCACGGTGCGGCCCGTGGTGCAATTGTCGCAGGTGCCGCAGAACACGGAGAGGCACGTGACGACGTGATCCCCGGGCTTGACGTAGGTGACGTCGGAGCCAACCTGCTCGACGATCCCTGCGGACTCGTGCCCGAGCACCGCGGGCAGCGGGTGCGGATAAAGGCCTTCCATGAAATGCAGATCGGAGTGGCAGAGCCCGGCAACTGACGTGCGGATCAGGACCTCGCGCGGTCCTGGCTTCGGCAGGCTGACATCCTCGATGACCAGCGGCTTGTTGACTTCATAGAGGACAGCGGCCTTCATCGAGCACTCCCTATCGCGTTTTTTGTTTGATCGTGGCGCGCAGCCTACGCTGCCAGAACCAGTTCGCCAACCTCGCTCATGGAGGCCACGCGATCGCCGAGCAGCAGCGCCGCAATCTTCGCCTGCGTGGGATTTTCCGTCAGCCGGAACGGATCGCTCGGCGATACCCGGTGATCGATCACGAGCCGCGAGAGCAGCAGCCGGCGCGCATCGCCGCGTATCCCGTGGATGCGGTGCGCCTCCCAGGCGAGAGCCACGGCGCTTGCGACGTGATAGAGCAGGCTGGTGGCGCGCCGCGCGTCGGCCTCGTTCTCGGACTTCCCCGCGACCTCGCGCGCAAATCCGACCGCACGATCGACGAGGCCGCGCAGCTTGTCGCGCCAGGCCTGCGGCACCGAGGCGCTGTCATCGAGCCGGGCATGCAGATCGGCCGACAGCGCGGATTCGGCGCCGTGGCGGCCGACCGCGCGCCGCAGCGCATCGATCGCGACGATGTTGCCGGTGCCTTCCCAGACCGAGCCGAGATGCGCATCGCGCAGCAGGCGCGGCGTCGCGAATTCCTCGATATAGCCGATGCCGCCGCGCATCTCGAGCGCATCGCCGCAGACTTTTCGGGCATCGCGCGTGGCGCGGAATTTCAACGTCGGCGTGAGGATACGCAGCAGCGCCGCAGCATCCTGGCTGCCGGCTTCGGCGCGATCGAGCGCATCGGCGGTGAGAAAGCTCATCGACAGCGCCTGCTCAACCGGCAGCATGATCTTCAGCATCTGGCGGCGGCCGAGCGGCAGGTCGATGATGCGATTGCCGAACACGACGCGGTTCTTCGCCACCGTCATCGCGTCATGATAGGCGCGGCGCATCAGCGCGGTCGATTTGACTCCGTTGGACAGTCGCGACGAATTCACCATTTCGGCCATCTGCACGAAACCGCGATCGATTCGGCCCACGGCATAGGCGATGGCGCCTTCGAGCTTGATCTCGCCTGAGGCCATCGAGCGCGTGCCGAGCTTGTCCTTGAGGCGCACGATCCGGTAGTGGTTCTGCGAGCCGTCGTCGAGAAAGCGCGGCATCAGGAACAGGCCGACGCCGCGCGTGCCGGGGCCCGCGCCTTCCGGTCGCGCCAGCAGCATCACGACTTTTGCGTCCGCATTCGAGCAAAACCATTTTTCGCCAGTAAGGCGCCAATGGTCGCCTTCCTGCACCGCGCGCGTGGTCAGCGTGCCGACATCGGAGCCGCCTTCCTTCTCGGTCATGAACTGGCCGCCCTGGGTCAGCTTGGTCATGTCGGTCGAGGTCAGGCCATCGAGATATTTTGCTTTCAGCGCATCACTGCCGAAATTGGCGAGCAGCTTGGCGCAGCCGTCGGTGACGTTGATCGGGCAGCCCATGCCGAATTCGGTCTGGTTGAAAAGAAACGTGAAGGCGTGCTTGGCCACGACAGGATATTTGTCCGGCCAGCCCATGATCCCCTTGCGGATCGACAACGCATGGATGCCGAACTCACCGAACGCGGCATTCTCCAGTTCGCGATAGGCCGGGTGGTATTCGATCGACTGGACATCGCGGCCGAATTTGTCGCGCTGATGCAGCACCGGCGTGTGCCGGTCGGCTAGCCGAGCGCAGTCGTCGAGATGGCCACCCGCGAGTTCGCCGAGGCGGTCGAGATGCGGCTCGATGTGGCGAAATAGCGTGTCCGGCAGATGGATGCGCAGCAAATCCGTCAGCGCCTGATCGGCGCGGTAGAAATTCATGCCAGTCGTATCCGGCGCCAGCAGGCCGGAGGGTGCGGCCGCGGCATCTGCTGGCTGCGCTGTGACCGGCTTGTGCATGATCGACCTCTTCGTTTCCGCCCCACGGCAATTCTTATCGCTTGCCGCTTGAGATGATGTCGATCATGCTCCCATCGCGAGACCCGATAAAGCCGCAAATTGTCAGGGAGGCATGATCGCCGTGAAGGAGCAAATCGCTCTGCGGAATTGTGCTCGTACCGGCTGGTTGTCCGCGCGGCGAATGCCTAGATCAACGGCTTCCCGTCTTCGAGAGATCACCTCATGGAACACCCGAAATACAAGATCGCCCTCATCGTAGGTGCCGGCGAAGGCCTGAGCGCCTCGCTGGCACGTCTGCTCTCCGCGCAGGGCATTCGCGTCGCACTGGCCGCGCGCAAGATCGAGAAGCTAGGTGCGCTCTGCACCGAGACCGGCGCCAAGGCCTATGCCTGCAACGCCACCGAGCCTGAGGAGGTCGAGCGCCTGTTTGGCCTGGTCGAACGCGAGATCGGCACGCCCGATCTCGTCGTCTACAATGCCAGCGGCCGTTCGCGCGGGCCGTTTATCGATCTGGTCCCGGCCGATGTCGCCAACGCAATCGCAGTCAGCGCCTATGGCGGCTTCCTGGTAGCGCAGCAGGCTGCGAAACGCATGGTGCCGAACCAGCACGGCGCGATCCTGTTCACGGGTGCATCGGCCAGCGTGAAGGGCTATGCGCAATCCGCTCCGTTCGCGATGGGCAAGTTCGCGTTGCGTGGCCTCGCGCAAAGCATGGCGCGCGAATTGTCGCCGCAAGGTATCCACGTCGCGCATTTCGTCATCGACGGCGGCATCCGCAGTGCGGCGCGCTCCGAACCTGCCGACAAGCCCGATTCGATGCTCGATCCCGATGCGATCGCGGAGAGCTATTGGAATGTGTTGCAGCAACCGCGCAGTGCCTGGAGCTGGGAGCTCGAGCTGCGGCCCTGGGTGGAGAAGTTTTGAAGCGATAACGTAACGATAACAATCGTCATTGCGAGGAACGAAGCGACGAAGCAATCCAGGTTATTTCCGCGGAGACAGTCTGGATTGCTTCGCTTTGCTCGCAATGACGAAGGGAAAGAGCGACCATGGAAACCACCATCGATACCGGAACCAACGAACTCCTCTGCGTCATCCGCGACCGCGTCGCGATCATCACGCTGAACCGGCCGGAGGCGCGCAACTCGCTGTCGGACAATCTGACGCCGGCGTTGCGCACGATGATCCGGGCCTGCGGCGAGAATCCCAATGTCGGCGCGCTGCTGCTCACCGGCGCAGGCGAGGCGTTCTGCGCCGGCGGCAACGTCAAGGGCATGGGCGCGCATCGCGATCCCAGGAAGCTGGAGATGACGCTGGAGGACCGCGTCGCAGATCTCCAGGAGCGGCAGCGGCTGCTGACCGGCGCGCTGGTGTCGGTACGCAAGCCGACCATCGCGGCCCTCCCCGGTCCCGCGGTCGGTGCGGGGCTTGCCCTCGCCATGGCCTGCGACATCCGCATCGCCGCACAATCGGCCTTCGTCGCTACCGGCTATGCCCGCATCGCGCTGTCAGGCGATTACGGCATTGCCTGGCTGTTGACGCGGCTCGTCGGTACCGCGCGGGCACGCGAGCTGCTGTTCACCGGCGACCGGGTGGATGCTGCGCGCGCCGAAGCCATCGGCCTCGTCAACCGCGTCGTCCCCGACGACAAGCTGCAGACCGAAGCCTTCACTTTGGCAAAGTCGCTCGCCGAAGGCCCGCGCCTGGCGCTGCGCTACATGAAGGACAATCTCGACGAAGCCCTGCTGTTCGATTTCGAAACCGCCAGGGATCACGAGGCCGAACGGCTGGTTCGCCTGACCACGACCGCCGATCACAAGGAAGCCGTGCAGGCCTTCATCGAGAAGCGCAAGGCAGTGTTCACAGGGAAGTAGGGCGCGTGCTGCGTGAAGATAAAAAAATGCCCGGCGCTGGTTTGGACCAGGCCGGGCTTGGAGTGGTGTCAGGCCGAGGCTGAGGGGCTATCGGCCTGACGGAAAAGGGCGGCGAGGCGCCAGCTCGCGCATGGAATATCCTTCGGCGCGACGTGGATCTCCTTGTCGAAACGCACCAGTTTCCAATCGTCAGGGTGATTGACGAAGGCGAAACCGGATTTGCGCGCGAGCGAGATCATCGTTTCGTTGGAACGCAAGGTGTCACCGAACATGTACTCGGCGCCGAGCGCGGCGGCGCGGCATTCGAGGTTCTTCATGAGCGAGGTGGCAATGCCGTGGCCCTGCCAGCGGTCGTCGACCGACAGGCCGAACTCAAGCGTCGACGTCTCTGCATGGAGCGCGTAACGCGCCTCGGCAACGATCGTCTCGAAGCCATCGACCATTTTGGTCGCGACCACGGTGAAACGCTCGCGCTCGCCGATGGCGAGGAAATCGTCGAGCAGCCCCTTTGGCAATTCACTGATCGCGCCGAAGAAGCGGTTGTAGCGCGAGCGGGTCGTGAGCGACCGGAAATAGTGCTGAAGCTCCTCGGTATCGCGCGGCTCAACGAAGCGAATGTTGATCGTCCCTCCGTCGCGGGTGCGCAGCGTATCCGAATATTGCTTGAGGTCTTCCAGGCGATAGGTGCTCATGACACGAGCCCAAGACGGGGAGAGAAGGAGTGAAGATTGAGGGACCGCCGGCGCCCCTGTGATCAGGCGGCGCCGGCCTGGCGGCCTGTCAGGCCCGCCAGAAGGGTTTGTCTGCCTCGTAGGCGATGTCGGTCCAGGACAGGCCGACGTCGTGAAGATCGCGGGCGGTCCAGTTGGTCAGTTCGCGGCGGGTGCGATAGCGCTCGTGCCAGACATGGAGGGTCTCGCCGATCTGCTGGATCAGGCCCGGTGCATGATGATTTGTCATCGAATTGTGGGTCAAAGTAGACATTTTCAGCTCCTTGAGCTAACTTGGCCGCTAATATCTGCTTCTAAGTGCGCTGCCACAAACGACAATTTGTACCTCTTCGCATGAAATAAACTCATGCATCCTGCTGCCAAATGACTGCCAGATTGCCCTCCCTGAACGGATTGCGGGCGTTTGAAGCCGCCGCGCGCCATCTCAGCTTCACGCTGGCGGCGAGCGAGCTGAACGTGACGCAGACCGCGATCAGCCATCAGATCCGCCGGCTCGAGGAGGAGCTCGGCATCCGCCTGTTCATCCGGCAGAACCGGGCGCTGGCGCTGACGCCGGAGGCGCGCGACTACCTGCCCGGTGTCCGCGCCGCCTTCAACGACCTCCGCCTTGCCACCGACCGCCTGCTGCGCAAGGACGACGACAAGATGTTGACGGTCTCGACCCTGGCTTCGCTCGCAGCAAAATGGCTGCTGCCGCGGCTGGCGGATTTTCAGGAAGCAAATCCGGACATCGACGTCCGCATCACCACATCAACCAGCCTGGTCGATTTCCAGCGCGACGATGTCGATGCCGCAATCCGCTACGGCCGCGGTCAGTGGCCGGGCGTGCGCGCCGACTGGCTGATGGCGGACGAGTTGTTCCCCGTGTGCAGCCCGTCGCTCCTGCGTGGCGACAAGCCGCTGCGCCAACCGGAGGATCTGCGCGGCTATCCGCTGCTGCACACATCCAATGCCAACAGCGACGACTGGCGGCTGTGGCTGACGGCGGCGGGCCTGCCGGCCGACATCGCCAAGCAGCCCGGCATCACCTTCGACATGATCTTCATGACGATCCAGGCAGCGATCGACGGCATCGGCGTCGCGATGGGGCGGACCTCCTATGTCCGTGACGACATTACCAAGGGCCGGCTCGTGGTTCCCTTCAAGATCGCGCTGCCGGCCGATGCCGGCTTCTATCTGGTCTCACCCGAGGGGCGCCGCGAAGCGCCAAAGCTCGCCGCCTTCCGCCAGTGGATGATCGCGGCGACGCAGAATAAAGCCTGAAAAATCATCAGCTTCCGCAGTGAAATCGGTTGACTCCCCGCGCTCCGCGCGGGAGGGGTAGGACAGATTGTCGCAGCATAAATCTGTCGCCTTGCCGTGAAACGAGTTCCGGTCCGGCCACGTTTTCTGGAGAGTAACGTCATGGCTGGACCAGCAACCAATCCGCCCGCCATCAAGTCGCGGATCGGCGCGATCCTGCGCGCAACATCGGGCAATTTCCTCGAGCAGTTCGACTTCTTCCTGTTCGGCTTCTATGCGCAGGACATCGCGAAGGCGTTTTTTCCCGCGGCCGACGACACCGCAGCACTGCTCAACGCGTATGGCGTGTTCTGGCTCGGCGCGCTGATGCGCCCCGTGGGTGCCATCGTGCTCGGTGCCTATATCGACCGCATCGGCCGCCGTCAGGGCCTGATCGTTACGCTCGCGCTCATGGCGCTCGGCACCGTGGTGATCGCGTTCTGCCCGTCTTACGCGGCGATCGGCGTTGCTGCCCCGGTCATCGTTCTGATTGGCCGGTTGATCCAGGGGTTCTCCGCCGGCGTCGAACTGGGCGGCGTCTCGGTTTATCTCTCCGAGATCTCCACGCCTGGCAATCGCGGCTTTTACACCTCGTTCCAGTCTTCCAGCCAGCAAGTCGCGATCTTTGTCGCAGCGATCATCGGCTTTATCCTCAGGGAGGTCATTCCCGGCGACACCTTCCTGGACGCCATCGGGGGAATTGCGAAGTGGCGCATCCCGTTCTTCATCGGCTGCATCATCATCCCCGTCATTTTCATGTTGCGGCGTTCGCTGGAGGAAACCCCGGCCTTCCTCGCCATGAAGAAACATCCGACCGCGCGTGAGGTGTTCGCTTCTGCGATCGCGAACTGGCGCATAGTCATTCTCGGCATGATGATCGCCGTCCTGACCACGACGACCTTCTACTTCATCACCGTCTATGCCCCCGGCTTCGGCAAGCAGCTCAACCTTTCGCCGACGGGAACATTGCTGGTGACGCTTCTGGTTGCGGTGACCAATTTCATCTGGAATCCGGTCGGCGGCGCGGTATCCGACCGGATCGGCCGCAAGCCGGTGCTGGTGACGATCGCAGCGCTGGCATTCCTGACTGCTTATCCTGCGCTGTCCTGGCTCGCCGCAGCCCCCACCCTCGGAAAGCTGCTGGCAGTCCAGATGATGTTCTCGTTCTACTTCGGCGTTTACAGCGGCACGATGCTGGGATGTCTGGTCGAAATCGTGCCGGCCCATGTCCGGACCACGTGTTTCTCGATCGCCTTCGCAATGGCTGCCGGCATCTTCGGCACGTCCACTCCCATCGTCGCGACCAAGTTGATCAGCATGACCCACGGCGACAAGGCCTCGCCGGCGTACTGGCTCATGTTTGGAGCCGCGCTCGGCATCATAGCCGCACTGATCGTCTATCGCGACGGCGGCAAGGCGGTGCCGAGCTACGACACCGTCGCGGAGCCGGCGACGGGGCATTGAGACGGTGTCATCCCGGGGCGCGCTCTTCCTTAGCCTCTCCGCGTAAGAACGGGGCGAGGGAGCGCACTGCCGGCGTGGCGAAGACCTACAATTCCACCACGACGTAATCGCTCTCGACCTTTACCGGGATCGTCTCGGCGACATACGGCCCCTTCACCACGCTCGCGCCTGGCTCGACATGCGCCGGATACGCCTTCACGCGAAAGCGGCGGGGGTCGCAATAGGATTGGCCGGTGCGGATGTCAAACTCCCAGCCGTGCCAGGGGCAGCGGATGATCTCACCCAACTTGGTGTATTCGATCTCGCCGGGATCCTTCGATTGCGCGAGCCCGATCAGCGGTCCCTCGCACAGCGCCGCGCCCTGGTGCGGGCAGCGGTTCATCAGGCCGAAATATTCGCCCTTGATATTGAAGACCGCGATCGGCCGCCCATCGATCTCCAGAAATTTTCGCGTCCCCGGTGGAAGCTCATCAACCGGCGCGATCACATGACGCGCCATCAACCAATTCCGTACAGCTTCTTGGCATTGCCGAGATAGAACGCCTCGCGATTGGCCTCGCTGACGCCCGCCGGCAGCACGCGTGACGGCTCGTCATAGTCCCAATGCGGATAGTCGGTCGCGAACAGCAGCCGGTCCCAGCCGATCCACTTGATGACGTCGAACAGATCCTCGCGCCTTTCAGGATCCTCCATCGGCTGCGTGGTCCACCACACCTGCTCGCGGATATATTCCGACGGCGGGCGCTTCACGTGCGGCACCTCGCTGCGCAGCCGCTGCCAGACCTTGTCGAGCCGCCACGCCAGTGACGGCGCCCAGCCGAAGCCGGCTTCGATCATCACCATCTTCAGTTTCGGGAAGCGCTCGAACACACCTTCAAGCACGAGACTTGCCAGCGCCGATTGCTGGCACTGCGAGTGGCCGACCATCTCCTCGATGTAATAGGACGGCCAGCCTGACGGCGTAATCGGGTTGCCGCCGAAGCCGAACGCGTGCACGCCGACCGGAAGGCCCGCCTCTTCCGCAGCCTGATAGATCGGCCAGTAGCGGCGCTGGCCGAGCGGCTCGACATTGCGGCTGAGCAGCAGCACCTGCACGAAATTCTTGTCGCCGGCGCGCTCGCGGATCTCGGCGGCGGCGGACAGCCCGTCCTCGTTACCGACGACGATCGACGCCTTCAGCCGCTTGTCCTTGCTGGTCCATTTGTCGATCTGCCAATCGTTGATCGCCGAGCACAGCGCAGCCGAGAGATCGTGATTGCGGATGCCCTGCCCCGTGTTGAGCGGATTGAGCACCCCCAGTTGCACGTTGTTCGGATCGAGCAACTGCTTCTGCATGAAGGACAGCGAGGAGCCCTGCGGGCCGCCTTCCGGTGGATAGGCATCGCGGCGCGAGGCATTGGGCTGCGCCTTCGGATAGGGAGGGCCTTCCATCATGCCCTGATAGGCATGAACGCCGTAGACTTCGAGGTGATGCTGCCAGCGTTTGGCAAGATAGGGATAAAGCTCGGTCCGGGTCGCGCGCGCCGGATGGATGTCGCAGTCCGCGATCGCGGTCTTTGCAGTCAGCGGGGAAACGGCTTCTTGGTTCTCGCGGAACTGGATATTCATCGCCTTGCCTCCTTTGGCAGCGGGCTCACGTCAGGCGGGGATAGGTTGCATGCGGATTGTCGATCATGATCTTGCGCACGAGATCGGGGGTGAGACCCTCGGGCAGCGCGTCCTGGCCGTCGAACTGCCAGTGCGGATAGTCCGTGGAGAATAGGACCAATTCGTCGGACTGCATATGATCAAACAGGCGAATTAATGTCTCCTGATCGGGCGGCGCATCAAATGGCTGTAACGAGAAGCGGATGTTGCTGCGCACAATTTCCAGTGGCGCGCGATCAACCCAGGGCGTCTCCATCCGCACCCCGCGCCAGAACTTGTGCAGGCGCCAGAGATAAGGCGAGATCCAGGAGACGCCAGATTCCAGCATCACCATCCTCAGCCGCGGATACTTTACGAACACGCCCTCAACGATCAGGCTGGTGAGCTGGGTCTGGAACGCCTGGGCCTGACCGACATAGTCTTCGATGTGGTAGGAACCCCATCCCACCGCGGTCGGCGGGTTATGATAGGCGGAACCGGCATGGATGCCGACAGGCAGATCCAGCCGTTCCGCGGCCTCGTAGATCGGCCACAGCGCGCGCTTGCCGAGCGGCGTATCGCCCATCACCAGCATCAGCACCTGTACGAAGCGCCGATCCTGCGCACAGCGCTCGATTTCAGCGACTGATTTCTCGATGCTTTGCGTCGGGATCACGATCGAGCCGCGCAGCCGGGAATCGCGATCGAGCCATTCCTTCGCGAGCCACTCGTTCAGTGCGCGGCAGAACGCGGCCTGCAAATCTTCCGAGAACACCATCTGCACGCCATAGAGCGGATTGCAAATGGCAAGCTTGAGCTCGAAAGAATCGAACACATGCCGCTGCATGTCCTCGAGACTTTCACCCGGCTTGCCGGTCTCGGGACGCCAATCCGGCCGGGCCACGATCGGCGAGTTCTTGGGATAGGACTGCGACACGAGATCGACCATGCCGCGCGTCGTCACCTGATCGCGCCAATAGTCGTTTAGATACGGCAGCAGGCTGGTCAGATGCGGCACGGCCGGATGCACGTCGCAATCGACACCGCCGGCGATCAGGGACGCCATGACGTCTCTCTTTTCACGTTCCCTCGTCTCGTATTTGCGCGGCCGGCACTGGGCCGCTTCGCTTTGTCCACCATTCAAGCAGGCCTGCCCGTCGCCCGCAACTCGGCCAAGGCGACTGTCGTATGCTAGGAAGGCTGAGCTCGGTTGCGAAGGAATGAGAGGTTAGGGATGAAAGAGCTCGTCGGCATTGCGGAACAGGTCGCGGCCAAACTGATCGCGCGCAAACAGACCATTGCGGTTGCGGAATCCTCGACCGGCGGCCTGATCGCTGCGAGCCTGCTCGCAGTGCCCGGCGCCTCCGCCTATTTCCTCGGCGGCGCGGTGGTCTACACCCGCGACGCCAGGCGCGTGCTGATGGATATTTCGGACGAAGGAATGAAGGGCTTCCGCTCCTCATCCGAACCCTATGCGAAACTGCTCGCCGAACAGATGCGCGGCCGCTTCGATTCCGACTGGGGCCTGTCCGAAACCGGCGCTGCCGGTCCTACCGGCAACCGCTACGGCGACGCCGCCGGCCATAGCTGCATGGCGGTCACAGGACCGGCAGCAGAGGTGATGACGCTGGAGACGGATAGCAACGACCGGTTCGGCAACATGCAGGTGTTCGCAGCGACGGCGCTGAAGTTGCTGTTGAGGAAGCTGGAGGGGTGAGAGGTCACTTGCGTCTCAAATGAATCGGTACGCTGCCGTCGCCAGACATTCCCTGTCATGCTCCGCGAAAGCGGGGCATGGCGGCGGCGGGCTTGGCGACGTCACCGTCCCAAATGCCGTACGAAAATCCGCACCACATAGCCTTTGAACCGCGGCGCCTCGTCGTAGAGGTCCGACGCGATTCGTTCGATGGTCTGGCGCAGCGACGTGAACTGCGCCTGCCGCGCGCTGCTTTCGGTGCCCTGCATGCCCGCGAGCTCGTCCATCGCGGCGTCGCTGATCTGGCATGGCACGGCCTCACCGTCGTTCAGCATGGTGAAGCGAAAGGCCAGCCGTTCGAGGTCATGGCCGATGATCCTGTCGCGCGTCAGCGGCATGCAATTGTCCCATTCGCGCCCCCGAACGAGACAATGCTGAAAATCTGGTGTTTTGTCACCCTCCGCACCACGAGACCCGGCCGTCACGCGACGCCTGGCAACAGCGCGGGACGCTTCTCTGGCGTCAGTAGGCGAGCGCCGTTCCGGTCGGCTTGTCGAGTGCAGCGGCCAGCGACTTGTATTCCTCGCAGCTCGTGCCGCAGATCGCCGCGATCCGACCGAGATGATACATCGCCTGCTCGCGATTGCCCTGTTCGAGCTGCCAGAGACCATAATATTGCCAGGTCAGCACGTGGTTGGGATTGATCTTCAATGCGTGCTCGTACCAGACCTGCGACTGCTTGTAGTCACCGAGCTTGCGGTAGGAGTATCCGATCAGATTCGCGACATTCGCGTTGTCGTCGTGGCCGAGCGCCTTCAACTGCGCGATCGCAGCCGTATAGTCGTTGCGCTCATAGATGGTGTCGTAGGCCACGCTGTAGCCTGCGGCAAAGGCCGGATCATCGATACTCGACTGGTTGTTGGGATTGGGCTTCTTGCCCTTTTGGGTGGCCTTGGTGCCGGAGCGGCTCGGGTAAGTCGGAGCCGGTGTGCTTTGGCTGGGAACCGGGCGCGCGAAGGGATCCATGCCGCCGCCACCACCGCCGCCTCCGCCACCACCTCCGCCTGCCGCGAGGACGGGTGCAGATCCGATTGCGGCAGCGAGTGCCACAAGATACGCGCCGCGAACGGCAAGCCTGATGATCGGACCGACCATTGTGGTCTCCTGATTTCTGTCGAAGACGCCCCGGACGAGATGATAACCCTGCGCCGGCCGGGATATTCCCGGAATGCCTGCGCGAGCCCATCAGGCGCGTGGCACGACAGGCGTGCTGCCATTATTCGGGGCAGCTCCCGGCCGGTCTACTGGAAGGCGACCTCGGCGAAACTGCGGAGCTTGCGCGAATGCAGCCGCTCTGATTCCTGCTGCTTGAGCCGCTCCAGCGCCTTGATGCCGATCTCGAGATGCTGGCCGACGCGCCGGCGGTAGAACTCGCTGGCCATGCCCGCAAGCTTGATCTCGCCGTGCAGCGGCTTGTCGGAGACGCAGAGCAGCGTGCCGTAAGGGACGCGGAAGCGGTAGCCATTGGCGGCGATCGCGGCCGATTCCATGTCGAGCGCGACCGCACGCGATTGCGACATGCGGCGGATGACCTCGGGTCCGGAGATTTCCCAATTGCGATTGTCGACGCTGGCGACCGTTCCCGTGCGCATCAGGCGCTTGAGCTCGAAGCCCTCCAGGCCGGTGACGTCCTCGACCGCCTGCTCCAGCGCGACCTGCATCTCGGCCAGCGCCGGGATCGGCACCCACAGCGGCAGCTCGCGGTCGAGCACGTGGTCCTCGCGCACATAGCCATGGGCGAGCACGTAGTCGCCGAGCCGCTGCGTGTTGCGCAAGCCGGCGCAATGCCCGAGCATCAGCCAGGCGTGCGGCCGCAGCACCGCGACGTGATCGGTGACGTTGCGGGCGTTGGACGGACCGGTGCCGATATTGATCAGGGTGATGCCGCGATAGCCTGGCATGACCAGATGAAAGGCCGGCATCTGCGGCGTACGCACCGGCGCGTCTCCGCTGGTCGCGCCGCCGTTGCGCGTGATCAAATTGCCGGGCGCGACGAAGGCGTCGAGGCCGGCTTCGCCGGACTGGATCCGCTGCTGGCAGAGCTGCGCGAAGGCATCGACATAGAACTGGTAGTTGGTGAAGATCACGAAATTCTGGAAATGCTCGGGATCGGTGCCGGTGTAGTGATAGAGCCGGCGCAGCGAGTAATCGACGCGGGCGGCGCGAAACAGCGACAAGGGCTCAGGCGTGCCCGGCCGCAGCTCGAACGTGCCGTCGGCGATGGCATCGTCCATGGTGGCGAGATCAGGCACATCGAACGCATCGCGCAGCGATCGCGTGGCGAGCGAATTCTCGCTGGTGGTGATGGCGGCTTCGATGTTGATGTCGCGGCGATAGGCGAAGTGGATCGGGATCGGCTCGGCAGACTCGCCGATCTCGACAGGCACGCCGTGGTTCTGGATCAACAGGCCGATCTGCTCGGTGAGGTAGGCGCGGAACAGATCCGGCCGCGTGACGCTGGTCTCGTGCACGCCGGGTCCCGCGACAAAGCCATAGGCGAGGCGCGAATCCAGCCGCGCATGCGTCGCGGTGGTGAGACGGACGAAGGGATAATAGGCGCGCACCCGCGTCGTGATCGCCTCGCCCGACACATAGGCCTCGAACCGGTCGCGCAGGAATTTCGTGTTGCGCTCGTAGATTTCCTCGAGGCGGGTGACGGCGAGACCAGCGTCGGTGAAGGATTTGGTGGCGATGGAGGGTGGAGATTGCATTGTTCGACCGCCGGGTTGTTACCGTGAGTCGAACTATAGCAAAGAACAACGCGCCGTAGGGTGGGTTAGCACAGCGTAACCCACCACTTCTGCTTCCTCGGATAGAGACATGGTGGGTTACGGCTTCGTCTAACCCGCCCTACGAGATCGAGTTGCCGCGGGCGTCACTTCTCGCGGAAGGCCCGCATGAACTGGTCGTGCAGCGGCTTCAAGAGGTACGACAGCATGGTGCGGTCGCCGGTCTGGACGAACGCCTCCACCGGCATACCCGGGATCAGCTTGGAATCGCCGAGCCGGGCGACCTCCTCGGCGGACATCGAGACGCGGATAGTATAGTAGCTCTGACCGGTGCGCTGGTCCGTGGTGACGTCTGGCGAGACACGGCTGACGACACCGTTGAGCTCCGGCGTGGTGCGCTGGTTGAAGGCCGACAGACGCAGCAGCGTCTTCTGGCCGATCTGCAGCTTGTCGATGTCGACCGGGTTGACCTTGGCCTCGACCTGGAGATCGTCGGTCTGCGGCACGATCAGCATCAATGTGTCGCCGGCGGTGACGACGCCGCCGACCGTGTGCACCGTCGATTGCAGCACCATGCCATCCTGCGGCGCACGGATGTCGACGCGGCGGAGCTGGTCTTCGGCGGCGACCTTGCGCTCGATCAACTCGCCGCTCTTGTCGTTGGTCTCCCGCAGATCCTTGGAAACTTCGCTCACCATGTCCTTGTCGACCTGGATGATCTGAAGTTCTGTCTCGGTGATCTTGCCCTTGGCCTGCGCTCGCGAGGCGATGTATTGGGCGCGCTCGCCGTTGAGGCGGGCAGAGTCGCGCTCCAGGGTGGTCAGGCGCGAGATCTGCACAAGATGCTTGTCATAGAGATCGCGGACGCCGGTGAGCTCCTGCTGCACCAGTGAAATCTCCTTGTCCTTGGCTTTCTCCTGCGCCTGGAGGCCCTCGATCTCCTCGTTGAGCTGCTGGATGCGCTCGCGCAGCTGCGCCTTCTGTCCGGCGCGGCCATTGACGCGAACGTCGAACAGCTTGGTTTCGGCGGAGAGGAGTGCCTTGACGTCGGGATCGCTGGCGCGTTCGAGCAGTGATTGCGGAAACTCGATCTTGTCGAGACCGCGCTGCTCAGCCTGAAGCCGCGCCGCGCGCGCCTGGGCGGCGTCGAGATTCTTGGTGACGATGGCGAGGTTGGCCTTGGTCACGGTGTCGTCGAGCCGCACCAGGATGTCGCCGGCCTTGACCAGGTCGCCATCGCGGGTGCGCACTTCGCCGACCACGCCGCCGGTCGGATGCTGCACCTTCTTGACGTTGGATTCGACCACGATCTGGCCCGGCGCGATCAGCGCGCCGGAGATCAGCACCGTAGAGGCCCAGCCGCCGAGGCCGACGGCGAGCAGCAACACGATCCCGAGCCCGAGGATCAGGTGAAACCGGATCGATTCCCGCACGGTCCTGTTCGCGGCGGGCTTTCGCCCGCTAACCGTCATCGTGCTCATGGTTTGGCCACTCCGCCTTCGCTGACGATCTTGATCGGCGCCGGAGGCGCGACGCGGGGCTGGAGCACCTGGGCGAGCACCTGCTCTTTCGGACCGAAGGCCTGCATGCGGCCGTCGCGCAGCACCAGGACCTGGTCGACCGCCTCGACGCCGATGGGCCGGTGCGCCACGACGATGACGATGGCGCCGCGCTCGCGCGCGCTGCGGATCGCGCGGGTCAGAGCCTCGTCACCTTCGGTGTCGAGATTGGAATTGGGCTCGTCCAGCACGATCAGGAACGGATTGCCGTAGAGCGCGCGCGCCAGTGCCACGCGTTGCGCCTGACCGGCAGAGAGCGAGCCACCCTGCTCGCCGACCTGCGTGTTGTAGCCCTCGCGCATCTTGATGATCATCTCGTGCACGCCGGCGTCCTTGGCCGCGGAGATGATGCCGTCGGAACTAGCCTCCGGATCAAAACGGCTGATGTTCTGTGCGATCGTGCCACCGAACAGCTCGACGTCCTGCGGCAAATAGCCGATGTGGCGGCCGAGCACGTCGGATGACCATTGGTCGAGCGCCGCGCCGTCGAGCCGGACCTTGCCGCGGACCGGCTGCCAGACGCCGACCAGCGCGCGGATCAGCGAGGATTTGCCGGAGCCGCTCGGTCCGATCACGCCGAGGCCGTTGCCGGCTTCGAGCGCGAAGGTGACGTCCTGAACGATGAGGCGCTGGTCGCCCGGCGCCACCATGGCAACGGCTTCGACCGAGAGGCGGCTGGTGGGCGCCTGCAGCTGGGTCGGCATCGGCTGCGCCGGCATCTGTTCCAGCAGGCGGCTGAGCCGGTGCCAGCTCTGGCGGGCCGCGACGAAGGATTTCCAATGCGCGATCGCGAGATCGACCGGCGCCAGCGCGCGAGCGGAGAGGATCGAGCCCGCGATGATGATGCCCGCGGTCGCCTCCTGATGGATGACCAGCGTGGCGCCGACCGCAAGCACTGCCGATTGCAGCATCATGCGCAGCACCTTGGCGATCGCGCCGAGACCGCCGGCGACATCACTCGCACGCTGATTGCCGGCGAGATATTTTTCGTTGGCCTCGCTCCAGCGCGCGTTCAGCCGGCCGGCCATGCCCATCGACACCAGCACTTCGGCATTGCGGCGGCTGGACTGGGCGAGGTCGTTGCGCTGGGCGGCAAGGCCCATCGCGTCTTTCGCCGGCTGGCGGGACAGGAATTCGGTGACCAGCGTCAGGCCGACCAGGATGACCGCGCCGATCAGCGCGGTCACGCCGATCCAGACGTGGAAGGCGAAGCAGATGCCGAGATAGAGCGGCAGCCAGGGCAGGTCGAAGAAGGCGCTCGGGCCCATCCCGCCAAGGAAGGAGCGGACATTGTCGAGGTCGCGCAGCGGCTGAAGGCCCTCGTTGCGGCTGCCGACCAGCAGCGGCAGTCGCACGATGGTATCGAACACGCGCTTGTTCAGGGCTTCGTCGAGTGCGGTGCCGACGCGCCCCAGGATACGGCTGCGGATCATGTCGAGCACGCCCTGCGCCATATAGAGGCCGCCGGCGAGGACGATCAGGCCGACCAGGGTCGGAATGCTGCGGCTCGGCAGCACCCGGTCGTAGACCTCCAGCATGAAGATCGACCCGGTCAGATAGAGCAGGTTGATCATGCAGCTCATGAAGGCGAGGCCGACGAACGCCGTGCGGCAGGCACGCAGCGCGTCACCGAGCTCTGAACGGCGAAGGCCGGGAACGGCTGCCATCAGTCTGATCTCTTTCGGGTGAGGGGCAAAACCCCTGAAGTAAATCGAGGCGTACTCGCTCCGGATTAATATCGCGTTCTCCCAGCGGGAAACACAATCGAATTCATCCGGGCCCTGGCCACATCTACCCCGGACAGCCCGATGCGCAAGTCCGGTATTTCACAGTCTTTGCGGCTTTTTCTGGCAAAGACTGCGCCTCTCCCCAGGCAAGGGGAGAGGCGCAACGTCGATCGAACCTGGCCGGCTAGAACCGGCCGCCGCCGCGCACCAGCCGCACCACCAGCAGCAGGATGACGGCGCCGATTGCGGAATAGATGATCTCCCGGACCAGGCCTGCGCCGATATGGATGCCGAGCTTCGGGAACAGGAAGCTGGCGACGAATGCGCCGGCGATGCCGATCACGATATCGCCGATGATGCCGAACCCGCTCCCCCGCACGACCTTGCCCGCGAGCCAGCCGGCGACCAGGCCGACGAACAGGATGACGATGAGGCTTTGGCCAGAAATGTACATAAATTGAAGTCCCTCTCCGTGAACGGGCGCATGGAACCGGAACCGGGATGAATGATGTCTGAATGGGGTTCCCGAAGGGACCCCTCAGACACAAATCGCGAAAACAACCCCATGCACAGTAGAAATGGCCCCGCCGGGATGCCCGCCCCGTCCCCCGCCGTTCCCTCAGGACGGCAGCTTGGGGACCCGGTCGTGGTAGTCGGTGACGCGCTGGAACGCGGCGCCGATGGTGAGCAGGGTCGCTTCATCGAAGGAGCGGCCGATCAGCTGCATGCCGACGGGCAAGCCGTTTTGGGTGAACCCGGACGGCACCGTCAGCGACGGCAGGCCCAGAAAATTCACCGGGCGGGTGAACAGCGTCAGCCGTTGCAACAGCACCGGCGCGTTCGGTCCGCCGCCGACGTCGCTCTCCTCGATCGTCGGCGCCGGGATGGGCGAGGCCGGCGCGATGATCGCATCGACGCCAGCAGCGGCCGCATTGTGCGCGGCGAGCGCCGGGCCACGCCACCGCATCGCCTCCAGATACGTGATGGCGGGAACGGCGAGGCCGTTCTGAAGCCGCATCAGCGTCTGCGAGCCATAGTCCTGCGGCCGCTCGATCATCCAGCGCTTGTGGAAGGCGGCCGCCTCCGCGGCGAGCACGAGCTGGCTCGCCGCTGACAATTGCCGCTGATCCGGCAGCTCGACCTTGACGATGTCGGCGCCTTCGCGCTTGAGCACAGCGATGGTCTCGTCCAGCACGCGCGCGACCTCGCCGTCGAGATCGTCGACATAGAACGACGCGGGCACCCCGATCCTGAGGCCCTTCAGCGAGCCCTTTGTGGCTGCGACATAGTCCGACAGCGGCTCATGGCTGGTGGTCGAATCTTCGGGATCGAGCCCAGCCATCAGCGCCAGCAGCAGCGCGCAGTCTTCTGCGGTGCGCGCGAGCGGGCCGACCGTGTCGAGCGATTGCGACAGCGGCATCGCGCCGGCGCGGCTGACGCGGCCGACCGTGGTCTTCAGCCCCGTGACGCCGCAGAAATGCGCGGGCATGCGGATCGAGCCGCCGGTGTCCGAGCCGAGCGCCGCGAAGTTCAGGCGCGCCGCGACCGATGCGCCGGAGCCCGACGACGAGCCGCCGGTGATATGCGCGACGTTCCAGGGATTGTGCACCGGGCCGTAATGGGCGTTGTGGCCGGTCGGGCCGTAGGCGAACTCGGCCAGATGCAGCGTGCCGAGCCTGATCTGACCGGCGTCCTTGAGGCGCTGCAAGGCGGTCGATGTCACCGTCGGTACGAAATCGCGGCGGATCAGCGAGCCGCAGGTCGCGACCTTGCCCGCATCGTAATACATGTCCTTGTGCGCGAGCGGCACGCCATGCAGCGGACCGCGAACCGTGCCCTTGGCAAGATCGGCGTCCGCGGCGTCGGCCGCCTTCAGCACGGCTTCCGACTCGATCGACATGAAGGCGTTGAGATGCGGCTGCCATTGCGCAATGCGGTGCAGCAGCGCGCGCGTCACCTCATGCGAGGAGACCTGCTTCATCGCGATCGCACGCGCGACCTCGGTGAGCGACATCAAGGCGGGTTCACGGCTCATTTCGACACCTTCGCGGCTTGCGCGAGCGGATAGAGCGCGGGCTCGAGGTCGAACGGCAGCGTGCCGGCGATGGCGGCAAAGCCCTCGAAGGCAGGTCCGAGGGAATTGGAGATGCGCGTCGCAATCTCCTCGTTCACGGGAACACCGGCGATCTGTGCCGTCGCCTGGATTTCTTTTGTCGTTGGTCTCGTCATGCGATTTCCTCTCCCGGCGCGCGGCTATGGCCCATGACCATCCAGCACGCGGCTTCGTGGCCCATCTTATCGGGTGCCGTGAGATTTGGTGTCGCATTTGCGCAGAGCGGCTGCGCAAATGGCGGCGGCCTGCGGAGGCGACGGGCGGCGTCAAATACGGCCGTCGTCCTGGCGACAGCTCTATTGAGGCGCCGGCTCGCCCCGCAGGTCCATCCCCTACTTCGTCAGCAGCGCATACGCCCCGGTCCAGCCCTCCGGCGGCGGGTTGATCTTGAATTCCTTGATGCGGGCTTCGTAGAGCTTGAACAGCTTTTCCAGCGTATCGGCGTCCTCGCTGCGGCGGCCGCGTTCGATGGCGTCCAGTGCGCCCTGCCAATCGCAGCTGCGGTAGCAGCCGAGCATCTCGATGGTGATATTGCGAAGGCGCTGGAACGCGCCCGACTGCATCACGTCCTCGCGTCCGGCGATGGCATAGATCACCTCCGGCTCGGTCTTGCCCTTGACCATGATGAAATCGAGCTCGAGGATCGCGAAACTGTCCTTGGCGGCGAGCGCGGTGCGGGAGCCGACGATGATCGGGAATCCGTATTCCTTGGTCTGGCCTTCGAGGCGTGAGGCCAGGTTCACGCTGTCGCCGAGCACCGAATAATTCTTCTTCAGGTCCGAACCCATGTTGCCGACCACGCCGATGCCGGTGTTGAGACCGATACCGACATTGAGCGGAATGTAGATGTGGCCGCCGTCGGCGGCTTCCTGCTCGCGCTCCTTGTTGACCAGGTCGATCTTCTCGAGCATCTGGATCGCCGCCTCGCAGGCGTTGACCTGGTGCCTGGAATCGTCGAGCGGCGCATTCCAGAACGCCATGATGGCGTCGCCCATATATTTGTCGACGTAGCCCTTCTCTTCGATGATCACGTCGGTGAGCGGCGTCAGGAAGCGGTTCATCAGCATGATGAGCCCTTGCGGATCCTGCTTGTAGCTCTCAGAGATCGTGGTGAAGCCACGCACGTCCGAGAACATGATCGTCATCTCGCGCTCTTCGCCGCCGAGCACGACCTTTTCCGGCGACTGCGCCATCTGCTCGACCAGAACCGGCGACATGTATTGCGCGAAGATGCCGCGGATCTCCTTCCGCTGCCGCTGCTCGCGCACGAAGCTCGCGAAGATGAAGGTCAGGTAGATCGCCGTCGTCGACAGCAGCGGATAGGTGAAGTCGATGAGATAGCGGTGCTGCGAGTAGAAGAACCAGGACGTGCCGATCAGGACGGCGCCGAACATCGCACCCGCAAGCACCAGCCGGACGGGGCCGAGATTCGGCGTGAAGATGATGACGAGGATGCCTATGATCATCGCAGTGAGCAATTCGACGCCGAGCGCGTAGTTCGGCCGTGAGATCGCGGCGCCGCTCAGGACGCCTTCGAGCACCTGAGCGTGAATCTCGACCCCTGGCATGGCGCGCGACACCGGCGTCGTCTTGATGTCGTTCAGGCCGACCGCGGAGGTACCGATCAGCACCAGCTTGCCGTTGATCTTGCTCGGCGACACGGTGTTGTCGAGCACGTCGGCCGCCGAGACGTAGATCGACGGATCTTGCCGGGCATAATGCACCCAGAGCTGACCGTTCTCGTCCGTCGGGATCTCGACACCCTTGAGACGAACGGCGCGTATGCCGGTCTTGTCGGTCCGCACCAGCAGTGTCGGGGTCCCCGTGACGACCCGCAGGATCTCGAGACTGAGCGAGGGCATGATGTTGCCCTGCGCGAGCATGACCATCGGCACGCGCCGGATCAGGCCGTCGCGCTCGGTCCTGATCGTGAACAGGCCGCGTCCGGCGGCGACCTTCTCGATGACGGGCACGTTGCGCAAGAGACCCGGGAATTCGAACAGAAAGCGCTCGGCTCCCGCTTCACCGACCGTTGCCACGCCGGTGAAGGGAAGCTCCCTGTCGATCTCCGACGTGACCGCCGACTGCCCGGTCTCGCCCAGCACCACGCGCGAGCGCTTGATCGCTTCGGAGAGGACCTGGTCGTTGCTCGGCAGTTCGCGCAGCCTGGTACGCGTGGCGTCGTCCAGATAGCGCATCTGGCTCGCGACCAGATCGGGATTGAGCCGGTCGGGCTCGGAAAACACCACGTCGAATCCGATCGCCACCGCGCCGTTGTTGGTGAGGTTGATGATCATGTCCGCGATGCGCGTGCGCGACCACGGCCACTGACCGAACCTGGCAAGACTCTTGTCGTCGATGTCGACGATGGCGACCGGCCGCACCGTCTTGTGACGGGGATCGATCAGCTGAAACATGTCGAAGGTGCGCAGCCGCAGCTCCTGGACCGGCGGCGGGTCCCAGAGCCGAATGACCGCAAACACGATCAGCAACCCAAGGCACACCAGCCGCGCAAAGCCGAACTTTTGCGCGAACCACCGGCGCCAGATTTTGAGACGTCTCATGCTGGTCGAGTTTCCCGCAGCCCGTCTTCGGCCAATATCGGGCCGACAATACGCAATCGGTTATGCCTTTGATACCGGAATCCGCCGCGGACTGAGGCCGCCGCCGACCCGGCTCGAATGGTCGTCAGGCGTGGTTCGCAAGGATGAAATCGCTCGCATGCAGACTGCTCGCGACGAGCTTTTTCAGCAGGATCGACTGATGATCGTCGAGCGTAACCAGCGCGTCACTCGCCTGCTGCGTGATGACGATGTCGCCGAAGGACTTGATGTCCGTGAACGCGTGCAGATCGATCTTGTCCTGGCCCACCTCGAAATCGACGATCGTGTTCTGGACCGAATGCGTCGAATTCGTAAAGGTAAACTGGTCCTGTCCGCTGGTCCCGACGAGGATAGGAGCCGTAGGCGGATCGACGACCAGCGTGCCGCCGTTACCGTCGCTGACGAAATGGAAGCTGTCGATGCTGTAGCTGCCGGCGAACTTGATGATCGCGGTGTCGGTCCCGTCGCTCAGCGTCAGCGCGCCGCCGAGATGGTCGGCATTCTCACTGTAGCTCACCCCGGTCAAGGTCGAGAAGCCGATGTCCTTGAGGTCGAGCAAGTCCGAATTGGCGACGGTGCCGTCGCCGGCAAAGCCGTTAACGACGCCGGTGAAATCGGCGGCATGCTGGATCGCGAGCGTGCCGGTGGTTCCGCTGCCGTTGGCGAAGGTCACGACCTGCGACGAAGCCTCGCTGAGGTTCAGCACCGAGCCGCTCTCGATCGTCATCGGCGCCTCGGCGAGCGGGTCGTAAACGGTGGTGCCGCCATGACCGTCGCTCTGAAGGTGCCAGTTCACGTCCCTGCCGAGGAACGACAGGGTGACGTTCGTCGTGCCGTTATAGAAGCCGACGGTGGTGATGTTCGTGTCCGCGTTGTAGTTGGCCTGCGCCGACATCGTGGACGTCCAGGCGAGATCCTTCAGGTCGATCAGATTGTTGGACGAGAGCGAGGCTCCGGCCGGAGAACCCGAGATCAGTCCATGGAAATCCCTGGACTCGTCGAGGATCAGGTTGCCGAGCCCGTTGTCGTAATAGACCGTGATTCCCGACACCGAGCCCTCGATCTCCACGACGGCCTTGTTCGAGATCTCGATCGCACCGGTGCCGGTGATGTCGCCCTTGATGTCGATCGTCGACACGTCGTTTCCGGAGAACGGGCCGGCCTCGATCAGACCGTTCAGGACGACCTCACCTTTCACGGTAAACACGGTGCCGGGTTCGGTCAGCAGCGTCACGCCGGAGGCGACGGTGAGGTCCTGGATCGTGACGCTTCCCGTGCTGTCGACGGTGTAGCTTCCGGGCGCATCGAGCTTGACGTCGTAGCTGGCCGCCGGCACGCCCACGCTCCAGTTCGACGCCGTATTCCAATCTCCGCTGGCCGAATTGATCCAGTGGTCGACCGGAACCAGCTCGACGGTGGTGCCGCCATTGCCGTCGCTGCTCGTGATGAAATGGGCGTCACTGTAGTCGCCGATGAGCTTGAGCGTGATGCTGTGATTGTGGGTATCGCTCACGACGAGATTGCCGGTCGCCGAGTTGTAGACGGCCGTGGTCCCGCTGTCCCAGGTGACGGTCGACAGGTCGATCTTCTCATTGGCCGCGAAGCCGGCGATCGAACCGCCGAAACTCGCGGTATCGACCTCGAGTTCGGCACCGGCGCCCGCGAAAGTGACGGTCTGCGACACAATGGCATCGAGATAAAGCGTCGCACCGGCATCGATCGTAACCGAGCCGGAGCCGGACAGGGAGCCGAACAGCGAGAGGGTCCCGTCGGTGTGGATCTCGATCGTGTTGGTGTTGACGATTTTGCCCGTGATCGAGGTGGCTCCCCAGCTCTCGATCTTGCCCGAATTGGCGATGCCAAAGGTCAGCCCATCCGCACTCGAGATCGAGGCGCCATCGAGCAAATCGATTTCGCCGGCATTATCGATCGTGGACAGGGTACCGAACACGCTGGTCCCCGAAACCGTCCAGGTGCCGCTGCTTTCGTTATCGAAAGTCGCGCTCGCAACCGAGATGTTGCCGTTGATATGGCCGGTGTTGTTGATCTCGATCGCGCCGCCGGTCTCGAAGATCGCTGAGGTCGTCGAGGTGACGCTGGCGGCGTCGGGACCTATGGTGCCGGAATTGTCGATCGTCGCGGCGCCCGTCGTGTTCTCATGGATGGAGATCGCGGCAGAGCCGCCGGCACCAACCACCGACCCGGTGTTGGTGATATGCGTCGAGCCGGTGCCGTCCTTCACGACACTGATGCCGAACGAGGCGGTGCCGGTGATGTGCCCGTTGTTCGTGATGGTGACGTCGCCGTCGCCCTTGGCAACGACGTCGAGACCGACCGCTCCGGTCGCAGCTCCCCCGATCGTCGCGGAAATGTCGCCCGCCCCGGTCGCGCCGTCGTGCAGGACTATACCATCGCCGGCAGTGCCGGTGACATCGCCGACCGTCGTCAGCGAGATATTGCCGATGCCGTTCTGGGTGACGGCAATGCCGTTGTTCGCGCCGCTCAGCGTGCCGGTCGGCGTCAGCACGATGTCGCCGCGGCTGCCGATCGACCCTCCCGACGCCGTGAAGTCGAGCGCATCGCCCTGCGAGGTCGTGATATTGGCATTGCCGGTGACCGTGAAGGTACCGGCGGTCGTCGCCTGACCGGTGATGGTGCCGGTGAAGCCGTGGCTCGTCTTGTCGAGCTTGAGCGTATCGGCACCGCCCGCGAAGGTGACGGTCTGCGCGTTGGCGCCACCGAGTTCCAGCGTCGCCTGGTCGTCGATGACCAGCTGACCGGCTCCGGTCAGGCCACCGGAAAGGTTCAGCGTGCCGGCCTGCACCTCGATGGTGCCGGTGTTGGTGACGGCACCGGCGACGTTGTTGCTGCCCGAGACGCCGTAGAGATGACCAGAATTGTTCAGGCTGCCGCCGTTGATCGAGACGTCGGACAGATAGAGCTTCGACGTTCCGTCCACCGTGACCATTCCACCGCTATTGGTGACTGTCAGCGACGTCAGCTTGAGGATGCCTCCGCCCAGAGCCATGATGTCCGCGGTGTTGACGATCAGTTCGCCCGTGATGTCGAGCTCGCCATTGTTCGCCTGGATCAGATGGCTGTTGGTGATGGTGTGGAGCACGTCCGGATCGATCGTCAGCTTGCCGCTGGTGACCGTGATCGTGCCGGTGTTGGTGATGTCGGCACCGGTGATGGCGCTCGTGCCGACGGATTCCAGCGTGCCGGCAATGGTCAGCGTGCCGCCCTTGACGGTTGCGCTCGAGAGATCGAGCGTCGAACCGGACGCGACCGACACCGTGCCGCCGGTGTTGGTTACAATGTTCGAGATCAGCTTCAGCTGACCGTTATTGATCGCCGCCAGCGTGCCGGTATTGGTCACGGCCTCGCCATTGATGTCGAGCTCGCCGCCATTGGCCTGGATGGTGCCGCCGTCATTCGTGATCGCGGTCGCGGAGGTCGTCGCCACCAGCGCCAGCACGCCGCCGATCGCTTCGATGAGATACGTGTTCGATATATTCGCGTCGGTGATCGTCGTCGCCTTTGACGAAGCCAGCGTACCGGAGACGGACAGCGTGCCGCCCGTCAGGCTCGCACCGCTCAACGTCAGCTTGCTGCTCCCGTCGACCTTGACGGTGCCGTGATTGGTGATCGCGGTGCCCGCAACGGTCGCATCGTCAAGCGTCAGGGTGACGCCGCTTTCGACCGTGACGCCGCCCTTGTTCAAGGTGGCGTTGCCGTCGAGCTTGCTGCTGCCGGTGACGTCGATCGCACCGCCGGACAAGCCGTTGTAATTGTTGATGGTGCCGCCTGATATCTCGGTCCCCGACAGCGTCAGCGTCTGGCTGTCGTCGATAGTCACCGTGCCGCTGTTGGTCACGACATCGTTGAGCAGCGTCGCCGCGCCCGCGATCTCCAGCGTGCCATTGTTGGTGACCGGGCCGCCCTGGATCTTCGCACCGCCCTTGAGCTGGACCGTATTGTCGAGCTCGATGCTGGAATTGTCCGTGATGACGGAGCCCGACACCGTAATGCTGTCCAGCGTCAGCTTGGCGCCGGCCGTGACTGCACTCGTGCTCAGCGTCGCGCCGCCATCGATCCTGCTGGCGCCGGTGACTTGGATAGTGCCGCTGCCGTTGATCGTGCCGCCTGATATCTCCGTGCCTGACAGCGTCAGCGTCTGGCTGCCGTCGACGGTCACTGTGCCGTTATTCGTCACGACATCATTGAGCAACGTCGCCGCGCCGGCGATCTCCAGCGTGCCATTGTTGGTGACCGGGCCGCCCTGGATCTTCGCACCGCCCTTGAGCTGGACCGTATTGTCGAGCTCGATGCTGGAATTGTCCGTGATGACGGAGCCCAACACCGTAATGCCGTCCAGCGTCAGCTTGGCGCCGGCCGTGACTGCACTCGTGCTCAGCGTCGCGCCGCCATCGATCCTGCTGGCGCCGGTGACGTCGATCGCGCCGCTGCCGTTGATCGTGCCGCCTGATATCTCCGTGCCTGACAGCGTCAGCGTCTGGCTGCCGTCGACGGTCACTGTGCCGTTATTCGTCACGACATCGTTGAGCAGCGTCGCCGCGCCCGCGATCTCCAGCGTGCCGTTGTTGGTGACCGGGCCGCCCTGGATCTTCGCGCCGCCCTTGAGCTGGACCGTATTGTCGAGCTCGATGCTGGAATTGTCCGTGATGACGGAGCCGGACACCGCGATGCCGTCCAGCGTCAGCTTGGCGTCGGCCGTGACTGCACTCGTGCTCAGCGTCGCGCCGCCATCGATCCTGCTGGCGCCGGTGACGTCGATCGCGCCGCTGCCGTTGATCGTGCCGCCTGATATCTCCGTGCCTGACAGCGTCAGCGTCTGGCTGCCGTCGACGGTCACTGTGCCGTTATTCGTCACGACATCATTGAGCAACGTCGCCGCGCCGGCGATCTCCAGCGTGCCATTGTTGGTGACCGGGCCGCCCTGGATCTTCGCGCCGCCCTTGAGCTGGACCGTATTGTCGAGCTCGATGCTGGCATTGTTCGTGATCGTTGAGCCGGACACCGTGGTGCCGTCCAGCGTCAGCTTGGCATCGACCGTGACAGTAGCGACGCTGAGCGTGGCACCGTTGTCGATTGTGCTGGCGCCGGTGACGTCGATGCCGCCGTCGCCCGTGATGGCGCCGCCGCCGATCGTGGCGTCATCCAGCGTCAGGACGGCATTGCCGTCGATGATGACGTTGCCGCTCGAATTGTCGACCGTCGAGCCCTGATCGATCGCCAGTGCGCCGTCCAGGACTTCGATGGTGCCCGCATTGGTGACGGTCTCACCGCTCAGCGCATTGCCGGTACCGCTGGCATTGAAGAGGGCATTGTTGTTCAGGATGCCATCGCTGAGGACGGCATCGCCGGTGAGATCGATCTCGCCATTGACGGTGATCGTGCCGGCGCTCTGGAGACCGGCATTGAAGATGGGACCACCTTCGCCCTCGCCGTTCCCGGCACCGATCACGGCTCCGGCACCGATCGTCGCATCGTTGACGATCAGCTTCCCGGAAGCGTCGACGGTGATATGGCCGGCATTGGTGACGCTGGAGCCCTGATGGATCGTCAGCGAGCCATTTGCCAGCACCTCGATCAGACCGGTCGACGTGTTGTCGACGGACTCGGCGGCGAAGCTGGCCGTGCCCTTGACGTTGACCGCGCCCGAGTTGTTCAGCGTCCCGTTCTCGATCAGGCTGGTGCCGTCGAGCTCCAGCGTTCCGAGAATGGCGACGGTACCGCCGTCGATCGTCGCGCCATCGACGATCAGCGTCGCGTCGACGTCGGTCTTCAGCGTGCCGCCGGCATTGTGGATCTCAGCCAGCGTCTTCAGCGTGCCGCCGAACAGCTCGAGCGTGCCGGAATTGGTGATCGTGGTGCCGACGGCGAAATCGCCGCCGGCTTTGAGCGTCAGGTATCCGGCATTGGTAAAAACGCTGGTGTCCAGGATCTCGGCCAGGCCGCCGAGTGACATCGTGCCTGTCGCGGCGTTGGTGAAGATCGAGTCCGCGCTCATGTCGAGAGAACCCGCAATGGTCAGCGAGCTCTGATTGATCAGTTGCGGCGGCGGTCCGCCGAAATCATTCATCGTCACCGACTTGGCAAAGGCCGGCGCGTCGATCGTGGCCGGGAAAGACGGTGTCAGGCCGTGCAACTGATCCGTGATGACGATGACGTCGTCGTCGATGGTCGGAACGGTGCCGGTCGCCCAGTTCGCGGCGTCTTTCCAGGAGCCACCGGAGGGGGCGCCGTCCTTCTCGGTTGCGATCCACACCACGGCGGGCGCATCGGTACCGGTAATCGTCACGGTGATGGTCTGTTGCGCGGTCGCGCCGTGCTCGTCCGTGACCGTCACGGTGTAGACCAGCGTCAGCACTTCGTTCTTCGGAATGAAGTCGGCGAGATAGACCGGAAGGTCGGCCAGCGACCAGTTGACGGTCCCGGACCCGTCGCCGGTGCTGTCAGCGCCCGCGGCGATCGCAACGGACATCGCTTTCTGGAATTCCGCGAGCGGTCCGGGCGGAACAACGCTGCCATCGGGCAAGCTCGCGCTCGTCAGCGCCACCGCCACCGTGTGCGTGTCGGTGAGATCAACGTCGGCGAAGTTCAGCGTGCCTGAGGTGGACTCATCGCTGATGAGCGGGCCACCCGGCACGCTGGTGCCGCCCGAGAAGGTGATGGTGGGGACGCTGGTGGTGATCACAGGCTTGTCGTTAGTACCCGTGATCGTGATCGTGATCGGGATGGTCTTGGTTTCGGGCTGGATCGCGAAATTGTTGTCGACGCTGACATTGTAGGTCAGTGTCAGCGTTTCGCCGGCCCCCAGGAAGTCGAAGGCATGGTCGGGGACCGTGTAGGTCAGAACCGCCGAACCGTTGTTGTTGTTGCCGCCGTCGGCGGCGACGCCGATCTGGACCTGCGTCGCCGCGATGTCCTGCTTCTGCAAAGCAGTGAGCGAGGCGGTGACGTCATGATGGCCCGCGTCCTGATAGGTGTAGTTTGATGCATCGACGCTCACCGACACCGTCGGACGGTCACCGAGGTTCTGGTCGACGAAGGTGACCCGGAAGGTGATCATGTCGGGAGGCACGGGGGCGCCGGTCGTGTCCGCGAGATCGCCGGTCGCCGCCGCATGCTCGTTCGTCGCGAACGCCGTCGTCACATTACCGTTGGCATCGAGGGTGCGCGCGTCGGGCGGGCCGGGAATACGCTCGGCGGCCTTGTCGGGGCCACCCTGGCCCGGGCCGCTGCCGTTGTTGGTGACGGTGTTGGTGAAGGTCGCAGTCGCGGTCGCACCGCCCGCGGTCTTGATCAGGACGTTGTTGCCGTCCTGCGTGATGGTGTCGGTGAAGTTCGTGGTCAGCTTGGTGTTGGAGTTATTGTCCGTGAACTTCAGCGTGAACACGTCCGTGATCAGCTTCTGCACATCGGGCGACAGCAGCGCATTGGTGACCGAGACGTTGCCGCCGCTGATCTGGATCATCTGGCCGGCCTGGTTGACCGTCGCGATCGGCAGCAGCGTCAGCTTGTCGAACAGGATGTAGGAGCCGGTGGTGCCGTTCGGCTCGACCAGCACCTGGAAGTTCGCCTGCGGCTGCGGATCGCCGCCGCCCTGGGGAACAACGAAGTTGATCTCCGTCAGCACCGCCGTGCCGCGGATGCCCATGGTGGCAACCGGCGTGTCGATCTTCATGTCGCCGTGCTTGGCGGTGTCGCCGGCGACGAAGGTGATGGTGCCTGCGACCAGGCTGAGCAGCGAGGAATTGTTCGACCCGTTGGGGTCGTAGACCATCTCGTTCAGCACCATCCTCGCGTTGGAGGACAGGCCGAACACGGTGCCGTCGATGAAGGTCACGCCGAGCGTCGAGTCCGATCCGGTCGAGACCACGTCGCCCTTCTCGACGTTGTCGCCGTTGTTCAGGATGACCGAGACGCCGTTGCGGATCGCGGTCGCGCTGCCGGTGAGCTTGGTGACGTGGCCGATCACCTGCGCCGCGGCGGCGGCGGGCGCGGCCTGCGCAACCTGAACGTAGCCCGTGAGGGCGCTGACGATGTCGCCGGTGAGATGGGCGCCGTCGGGCGAGGCGATCGCCGCGCGCTTGTCGCCCCTGAAATAATCGTGAACGACGAACTCGTGGCCGTCATGGGACAGCACGAGATCGACGCCGGTGCGCTTGAACTCGCCGTGGAAGATCAGATTGGGGTCGGCAATGACGACCGCGCCGTCAGGCACGTGGCCGTGTGCCTTGGCGGTAAAGGAATCGACGTGGTCGGAGGCCGACGAGCGTAAGCCCTGGCCGTCCGAGGAGAGCGCGGCGTCAAATTTGCCAGCGTAATTCAACCAGGCACCGAAAAAGGGTTAATATTTAAGAAAGTATCCACCGCCTAAGCTTGCATATCATTACCAAGTCATTAGCGAAACCATCTATTGCTTGTGTGATTTGGCGTGACTTGGCTTGCGGCGACTATGCCTGCGGCGACATCCATAGAGAAACTGAAGTCAGTCTCACGGTCTCGGTGAATAGAGTCGCGTTTATTTGCGCATATTCCCCTGCGTCCCATGTATTCCAAAGTATTCATTCGACAGTAGACACTTGTGTCGTCTTTTCTTCGCAGTGCCCCGCGGCATCCTGCGGCAAATACGGAGCTAAATCTGTGACCCAACTAACAGAATCCGTAAAATAGCGGGCCGTTAGCCATAGAACGCAGAATCGATCGCTCCACAACCTCTGCCTGTAATTGATCCGATTTCGCGGCAGCCGGTCGCACCCCGCGTAGCCCGATTCGTAGAATTTTACGCAATTTGGGCGGGCCTTCTTCAGCCTGTCCTGCGGTTTTGGCGCCCCCGTCCCAGCGCATTAAGCAGAACAAAACGGCCCGTCTCGCACTATCTCCGCGAAAGCAACAAAGCCGGCACGTCGAGGTCGAGGGGGACCTGGCGAAGCCGCAAGGGGATGTCAGATGGAGACCGCCACTCACCGGCGTGCCTTGTGCGCCATCATTGCTCTATGCGGATTGATCCTGCTCGGATCTGTCGCCGATCTTCGCGCCGGCACATTGCTGTCGCCGGGCCCAGGCGTGCTCGTGCGCAAATCCGCCGAGCCGTTCGGCGTGTTCGCCTTCGCCATGTCCACCGGTGGCCTGCGACAGAAATGGTTCGCGCTGAAGGATCAGCTCGACGACGACATGGTGCAGCTCGCGCTGTGCGACGGCGATCGCGACCATTGCGCCTCGCCCGCGGCACTGAAGCTGCTCGCCATCGTCGACCAGGCCCGCACCCGAGACGGTCGCGCGCGGCTCGGCGAGACCAACCGTGCCGTCAACCTCGCCATCCGAGCCGCCGATGACGGCGCCGACGACGTCTGGAGCTCGCCGCTCGCGACTTTCGCGCGCGGCGCCGGCGACTGTGAAGACTATGCCATCGCCAAGCTCGCCGCGCTGCGGCTTGCCGGTGTCCCCGCGGAAGACCTCCGCATCGTCGTGGTGCGCGATGTCAGGGTCGGCGAAGATCATGCGGTCGTCGCGGCCAGGCTCGACGGCCACTGGCTGATGCTGGACAACCGCCGCATGGCGATGGTCGAGGACGACAACGCCCGCACCTACCAGCCGCTGTTCGTGCTCTACCAGGCGGCCGTGCTGAAATATGTCGCCGAGCCCGTGCAATTCTCGATGGCCATCCCCGAGGCGCATTGATCCCGGCGCAACTCCACAAACCCGTTTCGCCGCGCGATCCGGGACGCTAGCATGGCCACGGCAATGCTGGGGACATCTGGAATGCGGTCGATCGTGGTGACTGTGCTTGCGCTGCTGGCATTACCGGCGGCCCCAGGCTTCGCGCAATCCGCTCCCTCCATCGCCGACAGGCTGCCGCTGTTCGCCAGAAACAACTGCCAGCTGATCCGCGATCCCGGCAATCAATTGTTCTGCGGCGATGCCGAGCTTGCCGCCGCCGCCGAGAAGCTCTCCACGGCCATCGAGGCGCGGCTCGCCCGCCTGCCCGATCGCCTGCCCGCGATCGAGGAGAACGCGATCTGGAATCGCCAGCGCAATCTCGGCTGCGGCATCGTCGGCCAGACCGCGATCCGGGCTGAGGATTTCGATCGGGTGAAAGCCTGCCTGCTCAAGGTGACCGAGGATCGCGCCACGATCGTGCGCGACCCCGATTTCGACTGTCTCGCGGCGAATACGGCGGCCGGCGCGCTGATCTGCGCGGACCCGTCGCTGGCGCTGACCGAGACCGAGCTGAACAGCCAGGTGCTTGGCCTGATCGGCAAGCTGGACCCGACCGCGGCGCGCTTTGCTTTCGCCGAATACGGCCGCTGGACGCGCGAGCGCGATCGCAAGTGCAATCTGGTCGGCAAGGAGAACGTGCCGCCCAGCGAGCTCGGCTCGGCGGAAGATTGTCTCGCCGATTACCTGACGCGCGAGGCCGGCGAGATCGCGGCCGCCAAAGGCGATCCCAAGAAGGTGTTCGGCCGGCAGGTCGCAGCCAGGGAGCCCGACACCGACGCGGTCGATTTCTGCGCCGCGCGAATTCACGCCGCCAATTCGTGCGGCAATTTCCTCCGCATCAATCGCGTCTACGCACTCGACAGCCAGGTGACGGACCAGCAGGCGCAAGTCACCGGCGAGATCGAGATGGTGGTGCTGGCACCGTTCACCTCCTGCAGCAAGGTCGCCTCGACCTGCACCGGCACCTGCTGGGACGCCGGCACCGGCCGCCCGCAGCCAGCCGCTTCCAACAAGGAGCGCTCCGGCGCAGCCTTCAACGTCACGCGCCGGCTCAGGATCCAGCGCACGTTCGCGTTCGTCAAAGGCGCCGACGGCTGGCGCTGCCGCGAGGACGAGCTGGCCCCGGTGATTTCGGGGACGGCGAGCGGCGGATCGTAGACTGCCTCCTCCTCTGCCTCTCCCCGCTCTTCGCGGGGAGAGGCAGGAAGCATCAGAACATCAGATTGTCCTTCACCAGGACCCAGCGGCCGCCTTTCACCTGCTGCACCTGGGTGATGGTGTTGGCGAGGTGGTCGGTCTTGGAGAATTTGGTCGGCGGCGAGTTGAAGATGTCGAGGAACTTGTCACCCGATTCGAGGGAATCCATCATCTTCTGCCCGGTCAGATCCTTGCCGGCCTTGTTGGCGTAGAACGCAAACGTCATCACCGCGTTGTAGCCGATGATGGCCTGCGTGTTGGCGTCGGTGTTGAACATCTTCTTGTAGTTGATCAGCCAGTCGTGGACCTTGCCCTTGGCGGTGTCCTCATAGGGAATCTCGAAGCCCGACGCCGCGTACAGGCCCTCGACCGCGTCCTTGCCGAGCGTCGGCACCTCCAGCACGTTGGTGGGCGTCGCGCCGAGGAAGGTGACGTCCCAGCCGAGCTTCTTCGCCTCGCTCATCGCGCCGATGGTCTCGCGGATCACGGTGCCGAGCACGACGAGGTCGCAGCCATCGGACTTCATCTTGGCGACCTGCGCGCTGAAATCGGAAGCGCCGCGCTTGTAGCTGGTGATCGAGGCCGGCTGCAGCTTCATCGCCGTCAATTGCTGATTGAAGCCGTCGAGCACGTTCTTTCCGTACTCGTCATCCTGATGCATGATGCAGGGCTTCTTGAAATTCTTCCACTCCATCATGTATTTCAGCGCGGCCCGCGTGCTCTCGACGTAGGGCAGCAGATTGTTGAACTTCAGCCGCTCCTGCGGCTTGGCCGGATCGAACTTGAAGGTGAACTCCGCTGCCGTCAGCGGAAACAGCTGGAGCACGCCGGCATCGAACAGGATATCCTGTGCGGCCAGCACGGTCGGCGAGCCCATCGGGCCGATCATCGCGAAAATCTTGTCGCGCTCGACCATTTTCTGCGAGGCCAGCACGGCCTTCTTCGGATCGTAGCCGTTGTCCTCAAGGACCATCTTGATCTTGCGGCCCTGGATGCCACCCGCCGCGTTGATCTCCTCGACCGCCATCTTCATGCCGTTGGAGACCGGCACGCCCCAGACCTTGATCGGGCCGGACAGATCCTGATGGGTGCCGATGACGATCTCGTTGGCCGAGATGCCTTCATTGGTGACCTTGGTTTGCGCTAGGGACGGCTGACAGGTGAGCGCCATCGCACCCACAGCAAGGCCGAACGCTTTCAACGATCTCGACATTGACGTCTCCTCTCCTTGGGGCCCGTATGGACGCGAAGGGCGGGGCCATCACTCCTTCGCTGATTCTCTCTTGCGCATGCCCCTCGTCGGAAAACCGGTTCCCACTTTCCCGGGGGCATGCGCGCGCGCTACGCCACCGCGCGCTCGCGATACATCGCGTCGATCTCGGCGGCATAGCGCTTGTTCACGAAATTGCGCTTCAGCTTCATCGTCGGCGTCAGTTCCTCGTCCTCCGGGGTGAGCTGACGTTCGATCAGGTAGAATTTCTTGATGGTCTCGACGCGGGCGAAGTTGGCGTTGACGCCTTCGATCTCGCGCCAGATCAGTTGCTGGATTTCGCCGGCCCGGCACAGGCTGGCGTAGTTGGTGAAGGGGATATCGTTGTCCTGGGCGAATTTCTCGACGTTCTCCTGGTCGATCATCACGAGGCAGGTCAGGTACGGCCGCTTGTCGCCGATCACGACGGCGTCCGAGATATAGGGCGAGAATTTGAGCTGGTTCTCGATCTCCGACGGCGTGATGTTCTTGCCGCCTGATGTGATGATGATGTCCTTCATCCGGTCGGTGATACGGACGAACCCCTCGTTGTCGATGGTGCCGACGTCGCCCGTGCGCAACCAGCCGCGATGGTCGATGGTCTCCGCCGTCTTCTCCGGCTGGTTCAGATAGCCCATGAACAGGAAGTCGCCCTTGATCAGGATCTCGCCGTCGGGCGACAGCGCGACCTCGCCCCACGGCACGGCCGTGCCGACCGAACCGAGCTTGATGCGCGCGCCCGGCATCATGGTCGCAACGCCGCAATTCTCGGTCTGGCCGTAGACCTCGTGGATGTCGATGCCGAGCGCGAGATACCACCGGATCAGATCAGGGGCGATCGGTGCCGCGCCGGTGAAGGCGATGCGGCAACGGTCGAGCCCGATCATGCGGCGGATATTGCGGAAGGCGAATTGATGAGCGACGCGATTGGCAATGCGCAAACCGAGCGGCGGCACGTTGCCTTCGATCCGGCAATCGACCATCCGATAGCCGATCGCGATGGCGCGGCGATAGACCCATTGCTGGAGCGGCGTCGCGTCCTTCAGCGCGATGGTAATGGCGGAATAGAACTTTTCCCAGATCCGCGGCACCGCGAGGAAAACGGTCGGCTGCACCTCGCGCAGATTGTCCGGCACGGTCTCCGGGCTTTCGGCAAAGTTCATCACCGAGCCGAGCGCGACCGAGATGTAATAGCCGCCGACGCGCTCGGCGACGTGGCAAAGCGGCAGGAAGATCAGCCGGTCCTCATCCTCGCGCGCCGGGATGAAGTCGTTGGCGTGTCGCATTTGATGCGTGACGCTGCGGTTGGCGTGCATTGCGCCCTTCGGCGGGCCCGTCGTGCCTGACGTGTAGACCAGCACAGCGAGATCGTCGGCATTGCGGCTGTCGATCATCTCTTGCCAAAGCGCCTCACGGCCGACCATGTGATTGCGGCCGAGCGCGCGAAACTCGTCAAGCGACATCACCATGTCGTCGGAGAAGCCGCTGAGCCCTTCCATGTCGAACACGACGATCCGTTGCAGGCTGGGGCAGCGGGCGCGGCAGGCCAGGATCTTGTCGAGTTGCTCCTCGTCCTCCGCGAAGATCACCCGCGTCGTGGAATCGTTGATGAGATATTCGACCTGGGTCGATGCGTCGGTCGGATAGATGCCCGAAGAGACGCCTCCGGCGCACAGGATACCCATGTCGGCATAGATCCACTCGGGCACGGCGTTGGCGATGATGGAGGCGACGTCACCGGGCCTGAAGCCAACGGCGCGAAGGCCGTAGGCGATTTCCCTGGAGGTCTGCAGCCATTCCCGCCAACTCGTCGGCTGCCAGATGCCGAACTTCTTCTCGCGGATTGCAGGCCTTTCGCCGCGCACCTCTGCCGCGCGCAAAAAGCTCTTTGCGATCGTATCAGCGACCGTCAGCACCGCCGGTCGGGCCATGCGCGTCTCCTCCTTGTCGCTCAGTTCGTCATCGCCAGCTCATCATCGCCAAGTCTTCACCGCCACGTCTTCTTCTTTTTCCAACGCCGCTCGCCTCGCGCGCCGGCTTCCTTGGCGCCAAGGTAGAATTCCTGGATATCCTGGGAATGCATCAAGCGGTCGCAGCTGTCGTTCATCACGACGCGGCCGATCTCCAGCACATACCCATAATGCGCGGTCTCCAGCGCCACCCGCGCATTCTGCTCGACCAGCAGGATCGACATCCCCTGCTCCTCGTTGACGCGGCGGATGATCGTAAAAATCTCCTTCACCAGGATCGGCGACAGGCCGAGCGACGGCTCGTCGAGCAGCAACAGCGTCGGCCTGTTCATCAGCGCGCGCCCGATCGCGAGCATCTGCTGCTCGCCGCCGGAGAGCTGGCCGGCCGGCTGGTTGATGCGCTCCTTCAGTCGCGGGAAGTAGCCATAGACCCGCTCCATATCTTCCGCCACGCCATCACGATCGCTGCGCGGAAAGGCCCCCATCATCAGGTTCTCGCGCACCGAGAGGAACGGGAACACCTCGCGCCCCTCGGGCACATGGCTGAGGCCAAGGCGCACGATGCGATCGGCCTCCATGCGCTGGATCGGCTTGCCCATGAACTCGATCGAGCCTTTTTGCGGATCGAGAATGCCCGAGATGGTCTTGAGCACTGTGGTCTTGCCGGCGCCATTGGCCCCCAGCAGCGTGACGATGCGGCCGCGGGGCACCTCCAGCGAAATGCCGCGGATCGCCATGATCGGCCCGTAATAGCTCTCGATGTTGGAGAGTTTCAGGATGATATCGGGCGCCACGGTCGCATCCATGCGTCAGGCTCCCAGATACGCGGCGACGACGTCGGGGTGCTGCTGGACTTCAGCAGGCGATCCCGTCGCCAGCACCCGGCCGTAGTTCAGCGCGATGACGCGATCGGAAACGCGGTTGACCAGCGACATGTCGTGCTCGACCATCAGCACGGTGACGCCGAGCTCGCTCTTCATGTCGCGGATCCAGAACGACATGTCGTCGGTCTCCTCGACGTTCAGCCCCGAGGACGGCTCGTCGAGCAGGATCAGCTTCGGCTCCGAGCACAGCGCACGCGCGAGCTCGATCACCTTGCGCACGCCGTAAGGCAGGCCCGAGATCAGCTTGTCGCGGTAAGCCTCGAGATCGAGGAACTCGATCACCTGCTCGACCCTTCGGCGGTGCACCTTCTCATTGGCACGCACGCTCGGCAGGAACAGCAATTCCTGCCAGAGCTGCGTGGTGGAATGCCGGTGGCGGCCGACCAGGAGGTTTGACAGCACGGTCGCATTCTCGAACAGCTCGATGTTCTGGAAGGTGCGGGCGATGCCGAGCTTTGCGATATCGTAAGGCGGCTCTTCCGTGATGTCCTGGTCCTCGAAGAAGATGCGCCCCGAGGTCGGCCGGTAGATCCGCGAGATCAGATTGAAGATCGAGCTCTTGCCGGCGCCGTTCGGACCGATGATCGAGAGGATCTCGCCCTTCTCGACCGCGAACGACACCGCATCGACGGCCTTCAGGCCCCCGAAATGCAGCGAAAGGTTCTCGGCGCGAAAATAGCTCATCGGTTCCGCTCCGACTTCACGTAGATCTTCTGTCGCTTGAAGGTCGAGCGTTTGTAGAGCGGGAACAGCTGGAAGAAGAGCTTTATTTTCAGCCAGCGGCCGTAGATGCCGAGCGGCTCGAACAGCACGAACAGCATGATGATGATGCCGTAGATCGCGCCCTTGAGCCCGTTCAGCGAGGCAAAGGCCGCGACCTTGGACTGGATGTTGCCCGCAGTCGCCGAGCCCGCCCCGAACGTCGCGGCGATGCCGGCGATGATTCCGGGCATGTCGTCCTTGAGGTAGGTCAGGAACGGATCGATCATCACGATGAAGATCGCGCCCAGCACCGCCCCATGCAGGCTGAAGGTGCCGCCGATCAGGATCACGATGATGAACTCGATCGAGAGCTGGAGCGTGAACATCTCCGGCGAGATGAAGGAGAGCTTGTGCGCGAACAGGACGCCGGCAAAGCCTGTTATCGCTGCCGAGATCGCAAACGACTTCACCTTGTAGAGCGCGACATTGACGCCCATGCTGCGCGCCGCCGTCTCGCTGTCCCGGATCGCGACGAAGGCGCGGCCCGTCGGCGAACGCAGCAGGTTGAGCGTGCCGACGATGGTCAGCACCAGCACCGCAAGGCAGAGGAAATAGAAGGTCGGACTGTCGCGCGAGACCGTCACGCCGAGCAGCGACAGCGCCTTGACCCGCATGCCTTCATTGCCGTTGGTGACGCTTTCCCAGCGCGCCAGAATTTCCTCGACGATGAAGGCGAAGGAGATCGTGGCGATGACGAGATAGATGCCCTGGAGGCGCAGCGCGGGAAAGCCGACCAGCGCCCCGACGCAGCCGGTCAGGATGCCGGCGGTGAGGAAATAGACGGGAAAGGGTACGTTGTATTTCTGCAAGTACGCCGCCGTATAGGCGCCGATCGCGAGGAACGCGGCGTGTCCCAGCGAGGCCTGCCCGGTAAAACCCGTCAAGATCAGCAGCGCCACGCCGACGGTGGCATAGATGCAGACGAAGACCAGCTGGCTCATCAGATAGCTGGAGAGCACGTAAGGCGCGATCAGCAGCACCGCGAGCAGAAGACCGTAGGAGACGACGTAGCCCGAATGCGGGAACAGCCTGATGTCGTCCTCATAGTCGGTCTTGAACAGGAAGCGCATGCGTTCAGACCTTCTTGCGGGCGTGAAGGCCGAACAGGCCTTCGGGCTTCAGCAACAGCACGGCGAGCAGCACGATGTAGGGCGCGACGTCCTTCCAGCCTTCGGGCAGATAGAACCCCGCCATGCTCTCGATCACGCCGATCAGGACGCCGCCAACGACCGCGCCCGGGATCGAGCCGAAGCCGCCGAGCACGGCGGCCGGAAACGCCTTGAGACCGAGCACGAGGCCGACATTGGAATGAATGAAGGTGATCGGCGCCAGCAGCACGCCGGCGCAGGTCGCGACCGCCGCGCTGATCGCCCAGACGATCGACACCACGCGCTTGACCGGGATGCCCATGTAGTAGGCCGCCAGCATGTTCTCGGAGCTGGCGCGCATCGCGGTTCCGAGCGTGGTCTTGTTGAAGAACAGCCAGAGCAATGTGCAGAGGATGACGGTTGCCGCGATCACCGACAACTTGTCGTGGGCGAGGACCAGCGAGCCGATGCGCAGCACGCCCTGGCTGAACGGCGTCTCGATCTTGAAATCGTCGGTGCCCCAGATCATGCCGGCGACCGAGCGCAGGAAATAGCCGAGCCCGATGGTGGCCATGATGATGGAGAATTGCGGATAGCCGAGGATCGGCCGAACCACGATCCGCTCCGCCAGCATGCCGAACAGCGCCATCGCAGCCACCGCACCGGCAAAGCCGACCCAGTAGTTCAGGCCCATCATGCCGATGAAGGTGAAGGCGAAAAAGCCGCCCAGCATCATCAGATCGCCCTGGGCGAAGTTGACGACCTCGGTGGCCTTGTAGACGAGCACGAAGCCGAGCGCGATCAGGCCGTAGACACAGCCGAGCGCAACACCGCTGACCAGCTGCTGAACGAAATCCAGCATCGCCGCGTCCTCCCGATGCAACCAGCGGTTCTTGACGACCGCATTGCCGCATCCTTGTGTCCAGCCGCTACGCAGTCGTTTCGCCGCGTGAGCGCCATTTGTCCCGGCGCCAATTCAGCCTGAACCGCCCAGTACTGTCAACAAACGGTGACTTGCCTTTAGTCCAAGCCCCGGTCGAAGTCGGTTGCCGGAATTTGCGGCGGCGCGATTCACTGTGCCGAAACATCTTCGGGTCATGGTCGCGACCGATGCAAAACCGTATGGTGTGGCCGTCATGAAGCCGGACAGCTCGGCGCTCGAAGTCCGAGGGTTAACGAAGCGTTTTGACCGTTTGGCGGTCGATAGCCTCGATCTCACCATTCATGCCGGCGAATTCTATGCGCTGGTCGGCCCCAATGGCGCCGGCAAGACCACCACTTTGCGCATGGTTGCCGGCCTGCTCAGACCCGATGACGGCGGCGTCTCGATCTTCGGCATCGATGCGCTCCGAAATCCTGTCGCGGCCAAGCAGGTGATGGCGTGGGTTTCCGACGAGCCCATGATCTATGACAAGCTCACGCCGCTCGAATATCTCGAATTCGTCGCCGGCCTCTGGGGCATCGCGCCCTCCCTCTCGAAACCAGTCGCCGAGGAACTGCTGGACTCGCTCGGCCTCGAGCCACACCGGCACGAACGCTGCGAAGGTTTCTCCAAAGGCATGCGCCAGAAAGTGGCGCTTGCCGGCGCGCTGGTGCACGATCCACGGCTCATCATCCTCGACGAACCGCTGACGGGCCTCGACGCCGTCTCGGCGCGCCATGTGAAGGGATTGCTCGGCGATCGCGTCCGCGCCGGCTGCACCGTCATCATGACGACGCATATTCTCGAGGTCGCGGAGCGCATGGCCGACCGCATCGGCGTGATCGCCGCGGGGCGCCTCGTTGCCGAAGGCACCCTGACTGAGCTGCGCCAGCAGAACGGCCATGCCGACACCAGCCTCGAAGATCTCTTCATCGCATTGGTGACGCTTCAGGAAGCCGCATGAGCTCGGCGACCGCGCTTTCGTGGTTCGCCCGTCACGAGCTTCGGCTCGCCTGGCGCGAATGGTTCGCCATGATGACGGGCGGCCGGCGCAAGCGCGCACGCGCCGCTGTGATCGGCCTGCTGTTCTTCGCCGCACTGCTGCACGTGCCGGCCTGGGCGGTGATCGGCCGCTTCGCTAATCTGCAGCTGCCGCTCGACAAGTCTTCGCTGATCGTGATCTCGACGACGATCCTTCTCGCCTGGACCTTGATGCTGTCACAGGCGATCGAATCCGTAACACGAGTGTTTTACGCCCGCGCCGATCTCGATCTCATCATGTCCTCGCCGGCGACCCTGGCCAATCTGTTCTCGGTGCGCATCGCCGCGATCGCGCTTACCGTCACGATGATGGCGCTGTTGTTCTCGACGCCCTTCATCGACGTGCTGGTGATCGGCGGCGGCGCGCGATGGCTCGCCGCATTCGGCGTGGTCGTCGCGATGGGCCTGTCGGCCGCGGCGATCGCGATTGCCGTCACCATTCTCCTGTTTCGCTTGATCGGCCCGTCGCGGACGCGCTTCGTCGCCCAGATTCTTGCCGCGATCATCGGCGCCGGCTTCGTGATCGCGCTCCAGGTCGCGGCGATCATCTCCTATGGCACGCTGTCGCGCTTTACCATCCTGACCTCAGGCACCCTCGCGAACCATGCGCCCGACATCGACAGCATCTGGTGGTGGCCGGCAAGGGCGACCATGGGCGACAGCGAGGCCCTGCTCCTGCTCCTCGCGCTCGGGCTGGTGCTGCTTGGATGCGTCATGGCGATCTTCTCGGGCCGCTTCGCCGACACGGCGATCGAAGCCGCCGCCTACGGCACATCCAGCCGCAAGCGCGCGAAGGAGCGCCCGTTCCGCGGCGGATCGCGCCAGCAGGCGCTGCGGCACAAGGAATTCGTGCTGCTGTGGCGCGATCCCTGGCTGATCTCGCAGACGCTGATGCAGCTGCTTTATCTGGTGCCGCCGGCATTGCTGCTCTGGCGCAGTTTTGGCGACAGTTCCGCGGCGCTGACGCTGATTACGCCCGTGATCGTCATGGCCGCAGGTCAGCTCGCCGGTGGGCTCGCCTGGTTGACGATCTCAGGCGAGGACGCGCCTGACCTGATCGCGACCGCACCGCTGACGTCCGCCAGCGTCATCCGCGCCAAGATCGAGGTGGTGCTGATCGCGATCTCCGTCATCTTCAGCCCGCTGGTGGCAACACTGGTTTTCGCCTCGCCGTTCCAGGCCGCGATCACGGCAGCCACGGTGATCATCAGCGCGGCCTGCGCCACCGCAATCCAGCTCTGGTTCCGGGTCCAGGCCCGGCGCAGCCAATTCCGCCGCCGCCAGACCTCGTCGCGGCTTGCGACCTTTGCCGAAGCCTTCTCCTCGATCGGCTGGGCCGCCACCGCCGCGCTGCTGCTCACGCTGCCGACCGCCGGCATCGTCAGCGGACTGATCACTGCGGGCCTCGTCGCCGGCACCTGGAAATTCAGTCCGCGCAGGGAGTGAGGGTGCGGCATTGACGCGCTGTTGATCTCAGCCCGTTGGCCAGGCGCCGCGTCGCACGCTAGACTTTCCCCGACGTCATCGGGGACTGGCCATGTGGCGAATAGTTTCGGCGGCATTTGTGCTGTTGAGCACATGTCTCTCACCTGCCCTCGCCCAGCAGCCGCCTCAGCGCAGCGAATGCCTGGCGATGGCGAACGCCGCGCCCCGCGCGATGCCGGCTGTCTTCCGCCAGGCGGCCGCCACGGCCGAGGTCGAAATCACCTATGCCGGCCACTCCACCTATTTCATCGACACGCCGGGCGGGGTGCGCATCGCGACCGACTACAGCGGTGCCTATCAGGTCGGGCGATTGCCTGACGTCGTCACCATGAACCGGGCACACAGCACGCACTATTCTCTCAATCCCGACAAGCGCATTCCCCATGTGCTGCATGGCTGGGGCGAGGACGGAAAGCCGGCCATCGTGTCGGAGCGCATCGGCGACACTTTCATCCGCAACGTCACGACCGACATCCGCCGCTACTTCGGCGACGATTCCGGCGCCGACATGATCCGCGACGGCAATTCGATCTTCATCTTCGAGGTCGCGGGCCTCTGCATCGGCCATCTCGGCCATTTGCACCACAAGCTCGACGACAGCCATTTCGCCCAGATCGGGCGACTCGACATCGTGATGGTACCGATCGACGGCACCTACACCATGTCGCTCGACGGCGTCTCCGAGATCACCAGGCGGCTGCGCGCCTCCGTGGTGCTGCCAATGCACCGCTTCGCCACCCCGCTCGACGAGTTCATGCGCCGGATCGGCCAGCAGTTCGAGATCGACCGCCGCACCGAGCGCTCCCTGCGGATATCGCGGGATACGCTGCCGACGACACCGACGGTGATCATCCTCGACGGCGTCTGACGGCAATTTTCTCCAAGTCGGCCGCCGGCGGTTCGTGCTGATCTTCTGCAACAGGAGATCGATATGACCGACTTCAAGAGATTGTTGCACGCGGATGGACCCAACCCCGAGCACGCGGCGGCGCTTCAGCTCTATGGCCGCTTCGTCGGCGATTGGGACGCCGAAATCACCGCCCATGGACCCGACGGAACGAAACACAATGCACCCGGCGAGATCCATTTCGGCTGGGTGCTGGAAGGACGCGCCGTCCAGGATGTCTGGATGATACCCCGCCCCGCGGGCAACCCGGCCTTTCCAATCGCCGGCAATTGGTACGGCACGACACTGCGGGTCTACGATCCCTCCATTTCCGCGTGGCGGATTTCCTGGTTCGATCCCGGACGCAGTGTATTCCGCCAGCAGATTGGCCGCCCGCGCGGCGATGACATCGTGCAGGAAGGCACCACGGAAGCCGGTGACCTCACGCGCTGGAGTTTTGTTGAAATCACGGATGATTCCTTTCACTGGCTCGGCGAGGTCAAGCCCGCCACGGCTGCCGACTGGCGGCTGGCGGTCGACGTGAGGGCGACGCGGCGCAAGGGCTGACGGCAACGCCGCCGTGCTCGCGACGGAGGGCGCCGTTGCGCAAGGCGCGCTGCCGCGTGACGAGACGAGGTGCTACGCTCCCGCCACAAGAACAGAGGGAGCGAAATTCGATGGCTGCAAGCGGTCTGCCCGCCAACACCAGCGGGCTATTCGTCGAACCACGCGAGGACTGGCTCGCGCAATATCAGGAAGAGATCATCGATCCCCTCAGGCCGATCGTCGATCCGCATCATCATCTCTGGAATCGCGGCCAGCGCTACCTGATCGAGGAGATGGCCGCCGACATCGCTTCCGGCCACAACGTCATCGCGACCGTCTATGTCGATTGCCGCTCGATGTACCGCGCCCACGGGCCCGAGGCATTCAAGCCCGTCGGCGAGGTCGAGTTCGCCAACGGCGTCGCTGCGATGAGCGCGAGCGGCGGTTACGGCAAGGCCGCGATCTGCGCCGGCATCGTCAGCCACGCGAACCTGCTGCTCGGCGATGCCGCGAAGCCGGTGCTGGAAGCGGAGATCGCCGCCGGCAACGGCCGCTTCCGCGGCATCCGGCATTCCTCCGCCTGGGACCAGGATCCCGTGGTCGCCGGCATGTACGCCAACCGGCCCAAGGAGTTGTTGCGGGATCCGACCTTCCGCAAGGGCTTCGCCTGCCTCGCGCCACTGGGCCTCAGCTTCGATGCCTGGCTGTTCCATCCGCAGATCGGCGAGCTGACGGAACTCGCGCGCGCCTTCCCCGACACGAAAATCGTGCTCGACCATTGCGGCGGACCGGCCGGTGTCGGCCGCTTTGCCGGACGGCGCGAAGAGGTGTTTCCGCAGTGGCGCGCCTCGATCCGGCAGATCGCCAGTTGCGAGAACGTGGTGGTGAAGCTCGGCGGGCTCGCAATGTGCCTGCTCGGCTACGACTTCCATCTGCGCGAGAGGCCGCCGTCATCCGAAGAACTGGCCGCGGCGTGGAGGCCCTATGTCGAGACCTGCATCGAGGCATTCGGGCCGAAGCGCGCGATGTTCGAAAGCAACTTCCCGCCGGACAAGGGCCAGTGCAGCTACCAGGTGATCTTCAACGCCTTCAAGCGCATCGCAGCTCCTCTGAGCGACGCGGAGAAGACGGCGCTGTTCTCGCAAACGGCAACCGACTTCTACCGGCTCGAACTACCGGCCTGACGCGAAAGAGGGGCCGGGATGTTGGTCCCTGCCCCTCTTCCGTCGTGGCCGCTGGGAAGCGTCCGTAAAAATTATTGTGTGAGCATGACCTGGTCGGAAAACCGCTGCACACTTTTCCGCGTCATGCTGCTAACCGGCCCCCATGAGGGTGGCAGGACGGCGTTCGCCGGCCGAGAGGAACATCCGCTTCAGCTTGTTGACGACGCGGACCATGAAGCCGATCACCGCCGGGTTGGTCTTGCGGCAGAAGGCGATCTTCTTGACGTGACCTTCGACGTGCCATTTGGCATGCGCACCGTCGCGGAAGAAGATGACGTCGCCGACGCCATAGCGCTTCGACGGGAGGCCGTCGCTCTCCAGCACGATCGATCCTTCCAGGATCATGATCGTCTCGTCGAAATCATAGTACCAGTTGAAACGGCCTTCGGTGCAGGACCAGATGATGGTCGAAGAGGTGCCGTCCGAACTGGTCGAGAGGATGTGGGAGCGCGAAACCGGGTTACCCTCGATGATCCAGGCCGGCTCGATCGGCCGCAGCTCCAGATCCACATTGCAACTTGCGATTTCAACCAACGAGCGCGACATCTTCTTCCCCGGGGGATATAATATCAATGGCCGGGTCCAGGCCCGGATTGTTTCGAAAGATGTCGGAACGCTAGTCGCCGGCTTTTAATTCTTTCTTACGCAGGCCCCGACAATCAGCCGGAAGTTGCAGACGCGAAGCTGATAACGTCGCGATTTGCCCGCAAATTCGCGCACATGAACCCATCTTTTCCGGGGTGCGACAAAGTGCGCGAAGCGACCCGGAAGGAGCCCCAGCGATGCCCCTCACCCCAGAGGTTCTGACAGCCCAAGGCGAGGTCGTCGCCTGGCTCGGCAGCCTCGGCGTCTCGTTTGCGCCGGACGAGGAGCGCTGGTTCACCATCGACGGCGTCGAAAGCCCCCGGCAGCTCGGCAGCGACGGTTCCGGCGGCGCCTTCGTGCTGCTGCCCGCGCGGAATGTCCTCTACGTCTCATCGGAAGGTCGCGCCGGGATTATCGCCGAAAGCTTCGAGGCATTCGTCCAGCTGGTCGTTGCCCGCCCCTATTGGCTGGACATCCTCAAATTCTCCGCCGGCGGCGATCTCGAGCAGATGCGGCGCGCGGCAGATGCGCTAGAGGCGACACTCGACGAGGAGGACGAGGTCAACGAGGCGAGAGAGGAAATCCGCATGCGCCTGGACATGCCGGAGCCGCACGATCCGGTCAGCGCGCTCTACGAGGCGGTCGCGGCGTCCGGCGCCATCGTGCGGGCCACCGACGGCAGCCCGTTCACGACACTGTTCAACCGCTTCAGCATCGACAACAACCCGATGCTGCGCAACGCGGCGGCGTAGCGAGAAGGAATTACTTCGCCCACTCGCCCTTGCGGAACACCGGCACCTTGCTGCCGTCGGCCAGAATACCGTCGATGTCGGTCTCGGCCGAGCCGATCATCCAGTCGATATGGATCAGGCTCTGGTTGCCGCCTTGCGCGGCGATCTGCTGCGGCGTGAGCTGGGCACCGTTGACGAAGCACTTCGAATAGCACTGGCCGAGCGCGATGTGGGACGCCGCATTCTCGTCGAACAACGTGTTGTAGAACAACAGCCCGCTCTGCGAGATCGGCGAGGAATGCGGCACCAGCGCCACTTCGCCGAGCCGGCGTGCGCCCTCGTCGGTGTCGAGCACCTTGTTCAGCACTTCCGCGCCGCGCGAGGCCCTGGCATCGACGATACGGCCGTCCTCGAAACGCACCGCGATGTTGTCGATCAGCGTGCCCTGGTAGGACAGTGGCTTCGAGCTCACGACATGACCATAGACCCGCCGGCAATGCGGCGTGGTAAAGACCTCTTCGGTCGGGATGTTGGCGTTGCAGCTGATGCCGTTCTTGGCGGACGAGGCCCCGCCTTCCCATTCATGACCGTCGGCCAGCCCGATGGTGAGATCGACACCCGGCCCGTTGTACTGCAGCGCGCGGAACCGCTGGCCGTTCAGCCAATTGGTGCGCTCGCGCAGCACCGCATTGTGGCTCGCCCAATTGGCCATCGCATCCTCGCGGTCGACGCGGGACGCCGCAAAGATGGCGTCCGCGAGCTTGCCGATCGCAACCTCTTCGGAATCATCCGGGAAGACCTGCTTCGCCCAGGATGGGGTAGGATAGGCGATGATGTTCCAGTTGGTGTCGAAATTGACGATCTTTTCCAGCGCCGGCTGATAGGCCATGGAATTTGCCTTGCTGGCGCGCGCAACCTTGGACGGATCCTCGCCCGACAGCAGCATCGGATTGTCGCCGACGATGGCGAGCCGCGCAGTGTTGTCCGAGAACGCCTTCGCCATGCCTTCGTAGAGCCAGTTGGCGGCGCGATCGAAACTGTTGTCGTGGCCGTAGCGATAGCGCGCCAGCGTCATCTCCTCGTCGGAGAGAACAGGCGTCACGATGCCGGCGCCGGCCTTGTAGGCATGCGCGGCGATCCGGCGCACCAGCGGCAGCGCGATCGCCGGCGCCGTCAACAGAAGGTCCTGTCCCGGTCGCAAGCCCAATCCCACCTTCACCGCCACCTCGGCCAGCCGGTCGAGTTTCACGGGATCGATGGACGTGGAAGTATTGCGGTGATCAGTCATGCCGGGTCCTCTGCCGAAAGTCTGCCATTCAATCTAAGTCTAGCATCGCGCGACACAAGTGTGCGAGCGCCTTGCACTCCCTGAAAGATACGGAGTTTCACGCGGTTTGGTTTTCAACGCGTTGCCGATTTCAGCACCCGGTCGACCATGGCAGGCGCAAGGCCGAGGTAATTTTTCGGTGAAGTGAGGGCCTCGATCGTGGCACGATCGATCCGGCTCGAGACACGGGTGTCGGCTGACAGCGCATCTGCGAGGCTGATGCCCTTCTCGTTGGCGAGCCTGCAGGCGTCATAAACCACGTCATGCGCATCCTGCCGCCCGATCTGCGGCGCCAGCCCCATCATCACCGCTTCGGCCACAATCAGGCCGCGACTAAGGGCAAGATTGTCGTTCATCTTGGTCTCGTCCACGATGAGGCCGCCGAGCGCAAACCTGGCCTGGTGCAGCGCGCCGGCGGTCAGCACGAAGCTTTCGGGAATCGCCATCCATTCGGCGTGCCACGGACCGGTGGCGCGCTCGAAATCCTGCACCATGGCGTCCAGCATCAAGCCCGCCTGCTGGCGCACCGCTTTGCTTGCGGCAAGCATCAGTTCCGAGGAGATCGGGTTGCGCTTCTGCGGCATGGTCGAGGAGGCGCCGCGTCCCTTGACGAAAGGCTCGTAGAGTTCGGCGAACTCGGTTGAGGCCATGATCATGATATCGAGCGCGATCTTGCCGAGCGAGCCGGTAACGAGCGCCAGGAAATTCACCGCTTCCGCGAATCCATCGCGTGCGACGTGCCAGGTCGAGGCGGGAACGCCGAGCTTCAACTCCGCGCAGAGCGCCTCCTGCACCTCAAAACCCTTGTCGCCGAGCGAGGCCAGGGTGCCGGCCGCGCCGGCGAACTGGCCGACCAGCAAGCGCGGCTTCAATTGTGCGAGACGCTCGGCATGGCGGTCGAACATCGCGAGCCAGATCGCCGTCTTGTAGCCGAACGTCACCGGCAGCGCCTGCTGGAGATGGGTGCGGCCCGCCATCGGCGTGTCGCGATGACGCCGCGAGAGATCGGCGAGGATTTTGCGGAGCTCGGCGATATCGCGTTCGATGATCTCGAAGGCAGCGCGCAATTGCAGCACCACGGCGGTGTCCATGATGTCCTGCGTAGTCGCACCCCAATGCACGTAGCGGCCGGCCTCGCCGCACTGCTTCACCATCTGATGCACCAGCGGCAGGATCGGATAGCCAACGATATCGGTCTCCTGCCGCAGCAATTCGAAGTCGAACGCCGTGACATCAGTCCGCACCGCGATCTGCTCAGCGGCGTCCTGCGGAATCACGCCGCACCGCGCCTCCGCCCTTGCCAGCGCCACCTCGACCTCCGCGTAGCGTGCGACCATCGCGACATCGGAAAACACCTCGCGCATCGCAGGCGTGCCGAAGGCATCGCGGAACAGCATGGAGTCGAGCACGGTGGTCGAAGCGGGAAAAGCGGGCATGGGCGTTTCTTTGCGGCTGTTGTGATGTGTGTGGACAGCTTACGCGGGCCGCAAGGTTCGGCAATGGACAATCATGGTTGGACACATGTTCGGCGGCGCGTTCGGCGCCGCCCGACGCGATATCGCAAGCTCCCTCAACCCGTCATTGCGAGCGCAGCGAAGCAATCCAGACTGCCGCTGCGGAAAGACACTGGATTGCTTCGCTGCGTTCGCAATGACGGCGGCTGCGTTCCTGTCCAAACTTTAATTCAGCGCACTTCCGCACTTGCCTTATCACTTGTCACGCGGCGCGAATGCCGCCGCATGACGAGGAGAGCTCAATGTTGAAATCGTTTCGCTTCGTTGCCGGCGCCTGTCTGCTGGCGGGCCTGTCGGCTGCGACATTGACCGCGGCATCGGCGGCGCCGGTCGGCCAGCCACGCGCGATGACGCCATCTGCACCCGGCCAGATCGAGCAGGTGCGCTGGTACGGACATCGCGGCTGGGGCTGGGGCGGCGGCGCGTTCGTCGGCGGACTTGCGGCCGGTGCAATCATCGGGGGCGCCGTCGCCGCGCCCTCTTATTACGGCTCACCTTATTATTATGGGCCCGCCTATCCGCCGCCGCCCGCCGGCTACGCACCGCCGCCGGAAGGCGACATCCAATACTGCATGGAGCGCTACAGATCCTACAATCCGAACACGGGCCTGTACCTCGGGAACGACGGCAGGCGCCATCCCTGCCCCTGATGCTCTGCCGCGGCATCCGGACACTGCTCGGGTGCCGCGACAATCTGACCAGGATCGCCACATTCTAATTCAGGTTGCATTCCTCCGCGGAAATGGCATGGCAGCCATCCGGATGTCGCTGTGAACCGGATCGACCTCCCGATGGACTCACAGACTTCAAGTCGAAATCCATTTTGATTTCATCATTGCCTGAAGTCTTTATGAGGCCTGAGTTTTCGACGTGCAGTTTCTGTTCCGGGACCATCTTCTCGACACCGACTTGCGCGAGCTGAGCCGCGAGCAGGTTCCCGTTTCCGTGGAACCGCAGGTCTTCGACCTCGTCGTCCATCTCATGGAAAACCGCGACCGGGTCGTCAGCAAGGACGAGCTGATCGACAAGATCTGGCACGGCCGCAGCGTCTCGGAATCGACCTTGACCAGCCGGATCAACGCGGCGCGCAAGGCCATCGGCGACAGCGGCGCGAACCAGTTGCTGATCCGTACCATCGCGCGAAAAGGCTTTCGCTTCGTCGGCAATGTCGAGACCAAGTCCGGAAGCGCAGCGGTGGAACCGCGCCACAGCGTCACGGTGTCGCACGCGACGCCTGCGCTGCCCGACCGGCCTGCGATCGCCGTGCTGCCGTTCACCAATATGAGCGGCGACCGCGAGCAGGACTATTTCTCCGACGGCATCAGCGAAGACATCATCACCGCGTTGTCGAAGCTGCGCTGGTTCTTCGTCGTCGCCCGCAACTCCTCCTTCGTCTACAAGGGCCGCGCCGTGCATCTCAACGAGATCGCGCGCGAGCTCGGAGTCCGCTACGTGCTCGAGGGCAGCGTGCGACGCAGCGGTGATCGCGTGCGCATCTCGGCTCAGCTCAACGACGTCTCGACCGGCGGCCATCTCTGGGCCGAGCGCTACGACCGCGAGCTTGCCGACATCTTTGCCGTGCAGGACGAGATCACCGAAGCCATTGTCGCCGCGATCGAGCCGCAGCTCTACGCGGCCGAGAGCTTTCGCGCCCAGCAGAAGCCGCCGGGCAGCCTCGACGCCTGGGATTTCGTGATGCGCGCGCTGTCGCATTACTGGCGCATCACGCACGAGGACAATGCATCGGCGCAGGCGCTGCTCGAGCAGGCCATTGCGATCGATCCCGCCTATGGCAAGGCGCTGGGCCTGCTCGCAACAAGCCATATATTCGGCGCGCATATGGGCTGGGCCGACATGAGCGCGACCGTCCCCATCGCAGAAGCCGCGGCACTTGCCGCGGTGGAGGCTGATCGCGACGATGCCTGGGCTCATCACGGCCTCGCCTATACCTATCTATTCCGCCGCCGTTTCGTCGACGCGCTGGCCGAATTCGAGCTGGCGCTGACGCTCAACCCGAATTTCGCGATGGCGCACGCCTTCTACGGCGTCACGCTGTGCTACGCCGGACGATGGCAGGACGGTGATGCCGCGGCGCGCCGCGCGCTCCGGCTCAGCCCACGCGATCCGCTCGCGGGGATCTATTGCGGTGTTGCGGCCTATGCGCAGTTCATCGGCCGCAATTACGAAGAGTCCATACAGATGGCACGGGAATCAATGCGACAGCGGGGCGATTTCGTCGGCGCGCATCGCGTGCTGACGGCCGCCGCCGGCATGTCCGGCGACTCCGTGCTCTCGGCTTCCGCGCTCGAAGGCTTGCGCCGTACCCAGCCCGGCATCTCGCTCGCCTGGCTCAACCGCGAGCTGCCGATGCTGCGCGAAGAGGACCGCGCGCATTATCTCGAAGGATTTCGGCGCGCGGGCATGAGTTAGGCTCGCCACATTGTCGGTGCACCCTATCCCCTTGTGGGAGAAGGAAGTGCAGAGCCTCACTCCTGTATCATCTCGCCGCTGCCCCCGAACTCGGCGGGAAAATCCTTCAGCTTGGGCAAGCCGTCGCGCATCGGCAGCACGGTCTCGGAATAGTTGACGTGGACGCCGGGCGTGAAGGCAAGCGTCGGAATCGTCGCCGTGAACACGTCGATCAGATCGAGCGGTGGATGGTTGGTCATGAGATGACCGCCGCACTTCTTGCAATATTTGCGTTGGCTCATCGGCGTCTTGGCAAAGGTCTCCACATTCTGGGCGCCTTCGGTGATGCGCACGGCCTCCGGCTTCCACAGGCTGAACGCGTTCACCGGACCGCCCGACCACGAACGGCAGGAACGGCAATGGCAGTAGCCCATCGCCGCCGGCTCGCCTGTGACCTCGATCGTGACCGCGCCGCAGAAGCAGTGTCCGACATGTTTCATCTTGGTTCTCCTGAGATGGACTGGGATCAAGATACTGGATTAGAATTCCTGGATTGCAAATGAGGCCAGTCGCGCATCCTCCGTTCGGCGGATGCGCGACAGAGAATGCGGCGGCTAGACTGACCGGCGCCAGGGAATGAGCATCGACACCCGTTGTTTGTACTGCCGATATTCGTCGCCGAAAAGATCGACGAGATCGTGCTCCTCCAGGGCGATGCCGATGAAGATGTAGGCCGTTGTCACGGCCGCAAACAGCAGATGGCCTGCGGTCATGATCGGTGCCGCCCAGAAGGCGATGATGAAGCCGAGATAGATCGGGTGGCGGACGAATTTGTAGAGCAGCGGCGTCTTGAACCGCGGCGGCTCGGCCTCCTTGCCGACGAGATGGTTGGTCACCTGATGCAGTCCGAACAATTCGAAATGATTGATGATGAAGGTCGAGGTGAACACCAGCACCCAGCCCGCGAAGGAGAGCGTGACCAGCGTCACGGCAAGATCGGGGCTATCGACGTCCCATACGACCGACGGCAACGGACGCCACTGCCAGAACAGGAGGAGCAATGACAGGCTCGCGAACAGCACATAGGTCGAGCGCTCGACCGGCTTGGGGACGAACTGCGTCCACCACGCCTTGAAGCGCTGGCGCGCCATCACGCTGTGTTGAACGGCGAACAGCGTCATCAGCAGCAGATTGATGATCACTGCTTCGGCGGTCGGCGTGTCGGCTCCGGTATCGATGGTCTTCGGCACCACCAGCCCCATCACGAATCCGATGGCGTAGAGAATGGTGACGAAAAACACGAGATACGCCGCAATTCCGTACAGAAAGGCGATGAACTTGAAAATACGCGAGCCCGTAACCTCCGGGCCAATGGAATGAATTTGATGATCGAGTTGGGTCATAGAAAGCTCCGTTGTGCCGAGGCATCGGCACTGTTTGGTCTGTGCACCATGCCGGACCGGACGGGCGAAGACTTTCGCGGACGGTTGATTTTCGCCTGAGACGACTTTGATTTTTGCTTGAGACGACAAAAACGTGCGATTTCTCTTTGAAAACAACGTGCTCGACGGCGACCTGCGCGAACTGACCTGCGCCGGGACGACCGTGCCGCTGCAGCCGCAGGTGTTCGATCTGCTGCTTTACCTCGTCGCGGAACGCACCCGCGTCGTTACCAAGGACGATCTGATCAGCCAGATCTGGAGCGACCGCATCGTCTCGGATTCGGCGCTGAACAGCCGGATCAATGCCGCGCGCAAGGCGCTCGGCGACGACGGCGCGACGCAGCGGCTGATCAAGACGATCCCGCGCAAGGGCTTTCGTTTCGTCGGCGACGTCAGGGAAGAGGCGGCCGCAAAGCCAGCGCCGGCAGAAGCTGCGCCCAACTCCCCACGAATCGTGTCGGACCGCCCCGGCATCGCCGTGCTCGCCTTCGAGAACATGAGCGGCGACCCCGCCCAGGACTATTTCGGTGACGGCATCAGCGAGGACATCCTCACCGCGCTGTCGAAGCAGCGCTGGTTCATCGTGATCGCCCGCAACTCTTCGTTCACCTACAAGGGCCGAGCGGTTCACATCAAGCAGATCGCCGACGAGCTCGGCGTGCGCTACATCGTCGAGGGCAGCGTCCGCAAGGTGGACAACCGCGTGCGCATCACCGCCCAGCTCAACGACGCCACCACCGGCGGCCATCTCTGGGCCGAGCGATACGACCGCGAGCTGGTCGACGTGTTCGCGGTGCAGGACGAGATCACCGAGCGGATCGTCGCGGCGATCGAGCCGCAGATCCACGCCGCGGAAAATTTTCGCACGCATCGCAAGCCGCCAGCGAGCCTGGATGCCTGGGACCTCTTGATGCAGGCGCTGTCGCACTACTGGCGGATCACGCCGCAGGACCACGCAGCGGCGCAGAAGCTGCTCGAGCGCGCGATCGCGATCGATCCTGAGTACGGCCAGGCGCTGGCGGTGTTGGCGGCAAGCCACATGTTCGGCGTGCATCTGGGCTGGGCTGAGCTCGCCACGACAGCGCCGATCGCCGAGAATGCCGCGCTCGCCGCGATGCGCTGCGACCATGAGAATGCCTGGGCTCATGCCGCACTCGGCAGCGTCTGCTTCTCGACGAGCCGGCTTACGGATGCGCTGTCCGAGTTCGAGCAGGCGCTCGCGCTCAATCCCAACTTTTCGCTGGCGCAGGGCTATTACGCGCTGGCGCTGTCTTATGCCGGGCGATCCTCCGATTCGTTCGAGGCCGCGCAAAAGGCGATCAGACTTTCGCCGCGCGATCCGTCACTGGCGATCTATTACGGCATCGCCGGCTATGCGCGCTTTACCGAGCGGCACTATGACGAGGCCATCGCGCTCGCGCGGGAGGCGATCCGCCATCGCGGCGAGCTCACCGGCGCCTATCGCGTGCTCGCCGTCTCCGCCGGAATGATCGGCGACGTCGCGCTTGCGGACATGGCGCTGGGCGAGCTCCGCCGCACCCAGCCCAACATCTCGCTCGACTGGATCGCGACGCAGCTGCCATGGGCGAACGATGCGGATCGCGAACACTATCTGGAAGGATTTCGGCGAGCGGGGCTGAACTGAGGAAAGTCACTCACCCGACGCGAACGCGTCGAGCAGGGCGTTGAAGGCCTCCGGCTTCTCCCATTGCGTGGAGTGGCCGGCGCCTGCGACGACCTGAACCGCACTGCGCCACAAGGTCGGGGCGGCCAGGCGCTGGAGATAGCCGAGATCGACGATTTGCTCCTCCGCGCCTTGCACGATCGCGATCGGAATCTTCAGATTGCGCACGATTTCGGTTTCGTCGGCGAGACCGCCGCTTTGCGCGGCGGCACCGAGGCAGGCGCGCGCGTTGCCGTCGGTCCCGCGGAAATCGTCCCCCACGAAGCCGGGAATCGGCGCATAGCCCGGCGCGAAAGCCGTGTGCATCCATTCCTCGATCTGCGCCTCGGTCGGCGCGGCCGTGAAGGCGGTGGGCGACAGGTTCTTGAAGCCGGCAAAGCCCGCAGGCCCGCTGCCGATCGGCGGCGTCCCGAAGATCATCAGCCGTGCCGCCATCGGCAGCGATGCGGCCGCGTTGAGCACCGCATGCCCGCCCAGACTCCAGCCGACGACGGTGGCGCTCGTGAGATCGAGCGCGCGGGCGGCAGCGGCAATCGCCGCTGCATAACCATGGCCGGAATAATCCTTCTCCGGATTGGGCGGCGGCGAAGAGGCGCCATGGCCAGGGAGATCAATCGCGATCACGCGGAACTTGGCACCGAGCGGCCCCTGCAACTGCTTCTGCCAGATTCGCGACGAGGAGGAATTGCCGTGGACCAGCAGGATCGGGCGTCCCGTACCGGCGCTTTCAAATCCCGCGATGGTCTGCGCGCCCAATTGCAAATTCAAAGGGCGGAGATTCGGACCCGGAAATGGTTGATCGCTCATGCCGGCCTGCTCTGGTTCTCAATTACAATCGAGAGCCAATCTGGCACGCCACGCCAGATGGCGCCACCTTCGTTCGGCGCCCGTCATTGCGAGCGCAGCGAAGCAATCGAGATCCCGCCGCGGAGAGACTCTGGATTGTTTTGCTGCGCTCGCAATGACGGAGTTCTTGGCAATGCCGTGATACGGCGGACAATCGTGTGCTTTTCATCCCAGGCAATCCTGCACGCGCCAGTTGCTGGCGAGGTTCCGGGACCGGAAAGAGCTGCTGCGTGAGACGCGTCACGCTTCGGTATCCCGGTCCGCTAGGAACGGATCGCTCACAGGCTTTTTATCTCCTGTGACCGCCTGCACGGCTGCAAAGCCGAAGCCGGCACCCCACATGTTGATGGAATGATTTCCATCATCTGATGATGGATCGCCATCTATTTTGGAGGCCGACATGGGCCAGGTTATTCAGTTTATCTCGAAGTCCGAGCGCGAGCGCATTCGCCTCATCCAGGAAGCGCGCGCGATCTATGACAGCATTTTTCCGTCGGCTGATCCGGCGGGCGAGCAGACAAGCGGAGCCAACGCGCGCCAGGGCGACAGGGGCAACCTCGCATGATCAAGATCATCGCCGTCCTCTGCAGCCTCGCCTCTCCGTCCAATTGTCACGAGCAACTCGTCACCAGCTCCGACTTTGCGCAGGTCTCGGTACAGTCCTGCCTGATGGGCGCGCCGCAGCTCGCTGAATGGATGAACCAGCATCCGGCCGAGCGCCTGGCAGCCTGGCGCTGCGTGATCGGTCAGCAGAACGGCCGGGGAATTTAACGCGCGAGGCCGGCCTTTCGAGGGCGGCGCGATCCGGTTGAACCGTGACGAGCAGGCATCGCCAAGCTAGAATGGCGATATTGCCTGGCGCAGGGGGACACCGGATGGAGGTTGCCAGCCTCGTACTTCCCGTATTCGCGATCATCGTCACCGGGTGGCTCGCCGGGGCATCAGGCTATCTCTCCCGCTCGCTCGCCGACGCGCTGGTGCATTTCGCCTACAACGTCGCGATGCCGGCGCTGCTGATCGTCACGATCGCGCAGGAGCCTGCCCGCAATCTCCTGGAATGGCGCTTCCTGCTCGCCTTCGGCGGCGGCTCACTCATCTGCTTCGCGCTGGTCTTCCTGACCGTCCGCGCAGGCGGGAAGCGCGATCTCGCCAGCAGCACGATCCAGGGCATGGCGGCGGCGATGACCAATACCGGCTTCGTGGCGCTGCCGATCCTGCACGCCATCTACGGGCAGCCCGCCGTCCTGCCGGCCGCGGTGGCAACGGTGTTCGTCGCGGCCGTGATGTTTCCGATCACGGTCATTCTGCTCGAACGCGACGCGCGCGGGCCCGCGCATTCCGCCGGCCTCGCAAAGCAGATCCTGCTCAATCCGATGGTGCTGTCCACGCTCATCGGCCTCGTCTGGGCGATCACGGGCCTGCCAATTCCGGCAGCCGTTGCTGCCTACCTGAACATGATCGCCGCGGCGCTCACGCCCTGCGCGCTGTTTGCCATCGGGCTCGGTCTGTCTGTCCAGGGCTTGCGATCCAGTCTCGGGACATCGTTCGCACTCGCTGCCGTGAAGCTGGTGGTGATGCCGCTGATCGTCTACGGCCTCTGCCTCGTCACCGGCCTCAATCCGCTCTACACCGTCGCCGCCGTTATCTGCGCCGCCGTGCCGACCGCAAAAACCGTTTACGTGCTGGCCCACGAGCACAAGGTCGAGGAGAAGCTGGTCGCGGCCACGGTCTCGGTCACGACGATGCTGTCGGTCGCGACCCTGCTGGTCGCACTCTACCTGCTCTCCGGCCTCGCGACCGCAACGCACTGAACGCGACCAAAACCCGCCTTTTGACTCCGACACGCTTCACATCATATGATTCTCATCATCTTATAGGACAAGGACGAGCGATGGTGGATGACAATTCCAGCCCGCGGACGGTCGAATACGGCGTCGTATCCGTTGAGAAAATGGCATCGATGACGGGGCTCGATTTCGTCCGCGCGATCTTCTCGCGACGATTGCCGGAGCCGCCGATCATGCAGACGGTCGAGCCGTTCGACTGCTCGGCCGACCCGGGTACCGTCGTGATCCACAGCGTGCCGGGCCTGCGTCACTACAACCCGATCGGCTCTGTTCATGGAGGCTACGCCGCGATCCTGCTGGATTCCGCGATGGGGCTTGCCGTGCAGACCACCCTGCCCGCGGGCACCGGCTACACCACGCTGGAATTCAAGATCTCCTTCGTTCGCGGCATGAGCGAAGCCAGCGGCACGATTCGCACCGAAGGCCGCGTGCTCAACGCCGGCCGCCGCGTCGCCACCGCCGAAGCGCGCATCACCGATGCAAAAGGCCGGCTGATCGCGCATGCGACGACCACCTGCCTGGTGTTCCCGATCGGCGGCGCGGAAGGCTAAGGCGCGGCACAGTCAGGCCTGATCTCACCGCGGATTTGTATTGCTCCAGGTCGGCGCCGAATTGGTGACACCGACCGACGGCCAATTATATGTGCCGACCGACGGCGCCGTGACGGTGCCGACCGTCTGTCCCGACGACCCGTAAGCCGGCCTCGGCTGCACCGCGGTCACCCCGGGGCTTCCATAGGACGGAGCCGGCAGGCCCGTGCTGTGGGATCTATGCGACCGATACTTCTTCGCTTCAGCCGCGAGGGGCGCCAACGCCAATCCGGTCGTGACGAGCGCGGCAATGATGAGTCTGGTCGTTGTCATCGCTGATCCCTTTGTTTGCGGCGGGCCCGGTGAGCCATGTGGTCATTCGTCGGAGAATTCCCATAGGCTCTCGTTCATAACTCCGTGTGCGCTGAAATGTGCCGGAGCGCGCTGTGGCGCCGCTGCGCGCGATCCCGCCTTCGGATGGACCCGAATCAGCGCTAGTGGATTGCTTTCAGCGACCCCCTGGACGCGAGCAGCATGACCGGCCCCGAACTGAAGCAACTCCGCGACGACCTCTCCGACGCCATCGAGCGCAAGCTCACCGCGGCCGACATGGCGAAGCTGTGTGCATTGCCGGAGCAAGGCGGCGCCGACACGATCCGGCGCTGGGAAGTGCGCGGCCCGACCATCGCTGCGACCAAGGTGCTGCGCGTGCTGGCCATGGCAAGCGAGCGCTATCCGATCCTGGAGAAGTTCGACGTCTTCGATCGCCATGATGTGCGCGAGGAAGATCGGCCCGCAAAGCGCGCAGCCTTCCGCGCCCAGATGCGCGACGAGGTGCGGCGCCGCCTTGGTTAACGGAACGCGCGCGCAAGTTACCGCGACGCTCTCGAATTAAGCCTTCCTTCACCACTTCTTAAGCCACCATTAAGCACGAAAATCATTTACGGCCCAATAAGTTAGGTTGGGCGCTGTTGTGCCATGCATGTGACAGCATTTTCGTCAAAAGCGAGCTATCTGCAAAACCAACGCGGCGCCGACTGCGCGCCCGCCGGGGACCTTAGTGTTGGAGTTCAAGACGATGAAGAAGATTCTGTTTGCGACCGTTGCGCTGTTCGTGGTGGGCGCAGCAGCGCCGGCGATCGGTGCCGATCTCGGCGCCCGCCCCTATTACAACAAGGCGCCGGCCTATGCCGCGCCGATCTACAACTGGACCGGCTTCTACATCGGTGCGCATCTCGGCGGCGCGTTCTCCAGCGACAACAATTTCAGCGGCCTCTCCACCGGCAACAACGGCAACGGCCGTTTCCTCGGCGGCTTGCAGGCCGGTGCGGACTGGCAGTTCCACCCGAACTTCCTGGTCGGCGCCGAAGCCCAGTATTCCTGGCTCTCCGGCAGTGTCGGCGCGGTTTTCCCGGGCGGCACCTACACCAACGATCAGCGCGGCCTCGGTTCGATCACCGGCCGCGTCGGCTACACCTGGGGCCCGGGCCTGCTCTACGTGAAGGGCGGCTACGCCTATTCGGACAACAACGAGAAGGTCACCGTCGGTGGCGTTCCGAATGCCTTCATCATCGATGGCGACCATCGCAACGGCTACACCGTCGGCGCCGGCCTCGAATACATGTTCGCGCCGAACTGGTCGGCCAAGGCCGAGTACCAGTACTACAATTTCGGCGACGCGCACTTCACTGCGGGTCCGCTGGTCGGCACCGGCAATTTCACCACCGACGACCATACCTTCAAGGCCGGCGTCAACTACCGCTTCAACTGGGCTACCCCGGTCGCCGCGCGGTACTGATTTCGTCTGGAAACTCTCGTCGCCATCAAGGGCCGGCAGCAATGCCGGCCCTTTCTTTTTTCGCCCTGCGGAACTGCCAAGCATTTGTGCAACTTGCGATTTTTTAACCCGCGCCAAGGATACTCCGCCGCGAGGATTACGGGTGTGGGGGAATTTCGATGGCAATCCGTCTGAGCGTCGGCCGTTTCAAACCTCGTTTCAAGATGCCGAAATGGGGTCTGCGCGGCAGCCTGTTCGCGGCGTTCGCCGTGATCGCGGGCATGGGCCTCGTGATCGCAGGCGGTGCCGGCTTCGTGTTCAAGCATCTCGGCTCGACCATGATGGATCTGAGCGGCCGCGACATCCCGCGCCTCTCCGCCAGCCTTCAGCTCGCCTCGCAGAGCGCGACGCTCGCGGCGCAGGGTCCGGGCCTGCTCGCCTCGCCCAGTGACGATGCGCTGAACGAGCGCACCAAGAACGTGAAGAACATCCAGCAGCTCGCGATGGCCAAGCTCGGCGAAATCATCGAGCTCGGCGCCGACCAGCAGACCGCGAACGCGCTCCGCGACACCGCCAAGAGCATCGACGACGCCACGCAGAGCCTGGTTTCGGCGGCACGCGAACGTCTCGACACCGGCGCGCTCCACGAAAAGCAGTATGAAGCGCTGCGCAAGGCCCAGCTCTCCTTCGTCGGTGCCGCCGGCCCGGCCATGCTGGACGCGCAGACGCGCCTCAACGCGATCCTTGGTGCTGCGGAAGTGTCGGCCGATGACGCCACCGAAGCTGCCCGCACCGTCTCCCAGGTCTCGACCGTCTCCGCCAACGGCAATCTGATGGCCGCCGACATGATGGCGGCGCTCTCCGCCAACAGCAGCGACACGCTCGAGGCGATCGAGAAGGAATTCAAGACGACCCGCGACCGCGTCAAGTCCAACCTCGAGGACCTCCCGAACATTTCCTCGATGCAGGCCGTGCGCGACGCCGTGCAGAAGCTGTTCGCCTTTGGCGAGGGCAAGAACGGCGTGTTCAAGATCCGCCAGAAGGAGCTCGACTCCATCGACTACGGTCAGACCATTCTGGATGAGACCCGCAAGCTCAATGTCGGCCTCGGCATCAGCGTTCAGGCGCTCGTCGACGGTGTGCAGAAGGAGACCAACACGTCGACCTTCCAGGCCCGTCAGGAGATCTCGCTCGCCACGATGGCCATGCTTGCGCTAGGCGGCCTCACCTTGATCGGGTCGGCGCTGTTCGTTTGGCTCTATGTCGGCCGCAACATCCTGCGCCGTATCCGCGAGCTTCAGCGCGCCATGCAGCTGCTCTCTGCCGGCGACCTCGACACCGAGATCGTCCGCTCCCGTCAGAACGACGAGATCGGCGCGATGAAGGAGACGCTGACGGTGTTCCGCGACAGCATGGTCGAAGCCCGCGCGCTCGCGGGCGAGCAGGACAAGGATCGTGTCGCCAAGGCGGAACGTGCCGCTCACATGGAAGCGAAGATCGCGGAGTTCGAAGGCACCGTACGGACCGCACTCGACAATCTCGCGCAATCGGCCAATTCGATGCAGTCGACCGCGCAAAGCATGTCGACCACCGCAGACCAGTCCAACGCGCTGGTGAACGCGGTTGCTTCTGCCGCCGAGGAAACCTCGGTCAACGTGCAGACCGTGTCGTCGGGCACCGAGCAGCTGTCGTCCTCGATCGAGGAGATCAGCAAGCAGGTCGTCACCTCCGCGGCGATCGCCAAAAAGGCGGTCGACGAGGCCGGCGCCACCGACACCACGGTGCAGAGCCTTGCCGACAGCGCGAGCCGCATCAGCGTCGTCGTCGACCTGATCCAGACCATCGCCTCCCAGACCAATCTGCTTGCGCTCAACGCCACCATCGAGGCGGCCCGTGCGGGCGAAGCCGGCCGCGGCTTTGCAGTGGTCGCGTCCGAAGTGAAGAGCCTCGCCAGCCAGACCGCGAAGGCGACGGAAGAGATCCGCACCCAGATCGCCAGCATGCAGCAGGTCACGACCTCGGCCGTCGGCGCCATCCAGGGCATCGGCCGCATCATCGGCGAGATCAACGACGTCACCACCACGATCGCGGCTGCCGTCGAGGAACAGGGTGCAGCGACGCGTGAGATCGCCCGCAACATCCAGCATGCGGCCGGCGGCACCAGCGAGGTCTCGAGCAACATCGTCGGCGTCTCCACCGCTTCGGCCGAGGCGGGTGCCGCGGCGAGCGAAGTGCTCGGTGCCTCCGATGCGCTCCGCCGCGAGGCCGACATGCTGCGCGGGGAAATCGACGCATTCCTCAACAACATGCGGGCGGCGTAAGTCGTCGCCCCGTAGCCCGGATGGCGCTCCATCCGGGCTACGGAAAATACGCCCGGTATGACGGCCATGCCGCGTTCTTTTTCGGCTGGCGCCCCGCCCGCGCTGGGTTTAAGCCGGTAGCATGAACGCAAAAACCGACACCGTGCAGTCCTCGGCCGAGGCTCTGCGCTATCCCTGGGAGCAGCATCCCGGCCCCGAAGAGGTCGTTGAGGTGCGCCCCGGCGTGCTGTGGGCGCGGCTGAAGCTGCCGTTCCGCCTCAACCATGTGAACATCTATTTGCTCGCCGATGGCGACGGCTATGCGATGGTCGATGCCGGCTTCGGCAACGAGGAGACGATCGAGGCCTGGACCAAGCTGTTCGAAGGCCCGCTGAAGGGCGTCAACATCACCCGCCTGATCGTCACGCATTCGCACCCCGACCATGTCGGTCTCGCGGGCTGGATCGTCGAGCGGTTCAACTGCCCGCTGGTGATGTCGCAGGTCGAATATCTGCAATCGGTCTATCACCAGAACCGCGGCACGGAGGAGCGGCGCGAGGCGCAACGGCAATTCTTCCGTCGTCATGGCATGGACGAGTCGCTCACCGAAAAGCTGCTCGGTCGCGGCCAGGATTATCTCAAGCGTGTCTCGGTGCTGCCGCCGTCCTATCGCCGCATCTCGCACGGCGACGACGTCGTGATCGGCACGCGCCGCTTCAAGGTGATCACCGGCGGCGGCCACGCGCTCGACCAGGTGATGCTGTATTGCGCCGACGACAAGCTGTTCCTCTCCGCCGACCAGGTGCTGAGCAGGATCTCGCCGAACGTCAGCGTATGGGCGGTCGAGCCCGACCAGAATTCGCTCGGCGAATATCTCGCCTCGCTCGCGAGCCTCACGACTACGCTGCCCTATGATCTCCTGGTGCTGCCCGGTCATGGTGTGCCGTTCTACGGATTGAAGACCCGCATCAAGCAGCTCGCCGATCACCATGAGGAGCGCTGCCGCCTGATCGCGGAAGCCTGCCGCGAGGTGCCGCAAACGTCGCGCGCGTTGGTGCCTGTCGTGTTCAACAAGCATGTGCTGGACGAGCACCAGATGGGTTTTGCCGCCGGCGAGCTCGTTGCTCACGTCAACTACATGATCGTCGAGGGCCGGCTGACGGCGGAGACCAAGGACGGCGTGTTGCAGTTCAGGACGACGTGAACGCAAGCGCCGGTTGAGCCGGCGCTTCGGAACACGGTGCAGAGCAGCATTTCAGGTCGCGCGAACTTGATCGGGATCAAGTTTCAATTCGCACGATAGGGCATTTTGCCCAAATGCCCTGCGCCGCCAAATGTGGGATAGCGCATAGACATTGGAGCTGGAATAGCTCTAAGGATATGCGCCCTTTTGGTCCGTTCCGTCCCAGGTTGCACCGATGGATTACGCCGAGTTCTTCAATTCCGCCCTCGATCGCCTCCATACCGAGCGCCGCTACCGCGTGTTCGCCGATCTGGAGCGCACGGCCGGCCGGTTCCCGCATGCGGTCTGGCATTCGCCCAAGGGCAAGCGCGACGTCGTGATCTGGTGTTCCAACGATTATCTCGGCATGGGCCAGCACCCGAAAGTGGTCGGCGCCATGGTCGAGACCGCGACCCGCGTCGGCACCGGCGCAGGCGGCACCCGCAACATCGCCGGCACGCATCATCCGCTGGTGCAACTCGAGACCGAGCTCGCTGATCTCCACGGCAAGGAAGCCGCACTGCTGTTCACCTCGGGCTACGTCTCGAACCAGACCGGCATCGCGACCATCGCGAAGCTGATCCCGAACTGCCTGATCCTGTCGGACGAGCTCAACCACAATTCGATGATCGAAGGCATCCGCCAGTCCGGCTGCGAGCGTCAGGTGTTCCGCCACAACGATCTCGCCGATCTCGAAGCACTGCTGAAGGCAGCGGGCCCGAACCGGCCGAAGCTGATCGCCTGCGAGAGCCTCTATTCCATGGATGGCGACGTCGCCCCGCTCGCCAGGATCTGCGATCTCGCCGAGAAGTATGGCGCGATGACCTATGTCGACGAGGTTCATGCCGTCGGCATGTACGGCCCGCGCGGCGGCGGCATTGCCGAGCGTGATGGCGTCATGCATCGCATCGACATTCTCGAAGGCACGCTCGCGAAGGCGTTCGGCTGCCTCGGCGGCTACATCGCCGGCAACGGCCACATCATCGACGCCGTGCGCTCCTATGCCCCGGGCTTCATCTTCACCACCGCGCTGCCGCCGGCGATCTGCTCGGCCGCGACCGCCGCAATCAAGCATCTGAAGACCTCGAGCTGGGAGCGTGAGCGCCACCAGGACCGCGCCGCCCGCACCAAGGCGATCCTCAACGCCGCAGGCCTGCCCGTGATGTCGAACGATACCCACATCGTGCCGCTGTTCGTCGGCGATCCCGAGAAGTGCAAGCAGGCCTCGGACCTTCTGCTCGAAGAGCACGGCATCTACATCCAGCCGATCAACTATCCCACGGTCGCCAAGGGCACCGAGCGCCTGCGCATCACGCCCTCGCCGTATCATGACGACGGCCTGATCGATCAGCTCGCCGAAGCCCTGCTGCAGGTCTGGGATCGCCTCGGCCTGCCGCTGAGCGAGAAGTCGCTGGCGGCGGAGTGATCCCGTCGTCCGGGCTTTCGCCGGGACCACGTTCAGGCGAGCAGCTTAACGACGACCCCAGTTCCCGCCCCCTTCCCGACATTTCGCTGTCGCTTGCGCCCCGTTAACGCGCTAGAATTGCAGAGAAAATGAGATCGGGCGCCGGTGCGCCCAGGGAGAAGCACGCTCGCCATGCTGCACGACTGGGGCGTGATCGCTGCCGCTTTCGGCTATATCGGCTTCCTGTTCCTGGTGGCGAGCCACGGCGACCGCCGCTCGCCGGCCGGACGCGGCCGTGCGTCCGGGCTGATCTATCCGCTGTCGCTGGCGATCTACTGCACCTCCTGGACCTTCTTCGGCTCTGTCGGCTTCGCCACCCGCACCTCGACCGACTTCCTCGCGATCTATGTCGGCCCGATCCTGATGATCGGGCTTGGCGCCGGCGTACTCCGTCGCGTGATCCAGCTCGCGAAAGCTCACAACATCACCTCGATCGCCGACTTTATCGGCGCCCGCTACGGCAAGAGCCAGGCGGTCGCGGCAACAGTGGCGCTGATCGCGATCATCGGCTCGGTGCCTTACATCGCGCTCCAGCTCAAGGCCGTCGCATCCTCGCTCGAGGTCATCCTGAGCGAGGATCAGGCATTCTCCCACATTCCGATCCTCGGCGACATTGCACTGATGGTGACGCTGGCGATGGCGGCCTTCGCGGTGCTGTTCGGCACGCGGCAGACCGACGCCACCGAGCATCAGCACGGATTGATGCTCGCGGTTGCGACCGAGTCCACCATCAAGCTGACCGCCTTCCTCGCTGTCGGCATCTTCGTCACCTTCTGGATGTTCTCGCCGCACGAACTGATCGAGCGCGCGATGAAGACGCCCGAGGCGGTGCGTGCCATCGAGTATTCGCCGTCGATCGGCAACTTCCTGACCATGACGCTGCTGTCGCTGTGCGCGGTCATGCTGCTGCCGCGGCAGTTTCACGTCAGCGTCGTCGAGAATTCCTCGGATGCCGAGGTCAGCCGCGCGCGCTGGCTGTTTCCGCTCTATCTGGTCGCCATCAACGTGTTCGTGATCCCGATCGCGCTCGCCGGCCTTATCACGTTCCCCTTCGGCGCGGTCGACCCCGACATGTACGTGCTGGCCCTGCCGATGGAGGGCGGCGCAGGCCTTCTCAGCGTCGCCGTCTTCGTCGGCGGCCTGTCGGCGGCGACCGCGATGGTGATCGTCGAATGCGTCGCGCTCTCCATCATGGTCTCGAACGATCTCGTGGTGCCGCTGGTGCTGCAACGACGGCCCGAGGGGCGCGCCGGGACCACCGATTTCGGCGACTTCCTGCTGCGCTCGCGGCGGCTCGCGATCTTCGCCATCATGGTGATGGCTTATTTCTACTATCGCGCGCTCGGCAACACCCAGCTCGCGGCGATCGGCCTGTTGTCCTTTGCCGCGATCGCCCAGCTCGCGCCAAGCTTCTTCGGCGGACTGTTGTGGCGGCGGGCCACCGCGCGCGGCGCCATCGGCGGCATGCTGATTGGCTTTGCGGTGTGGCTCTACACGCTGTTCATCCCGAGTTTCATGGACACCTCGACAGCGGGCATCCTGCTGCTCCAGCACGGCCCGTTCGGCATCGAGGCGCTGCGGCCGCAGGCGCTGTTCGGCGCCGACCTGCCGCCGCTGATGCATGGGGTGGTCTGGTCGCTCTCGCTCAACATTCTCACCTATGTGCTGCTGTCGCTGGCGCGGCGGCCTTCCTCGATCGAGCTGGTGCAGGCCGATCTGTTCGTTCCCAACACGCTCGCGCCGATCGCCCCGAATTTCCGCCGCTGGCGCACCACCGTCACAGTGCAGGACATCCAGACCACGGTCGCGCAATATCTCGGTCCCGATCGCGCTCGGCATTCGTTCGAGGCGTTCTCGGCACGGCGCAACATGCGGCTGGAATCGGGAGCGCCCGCCGATTTCGAGTTGCTGCAGCACGCCGAGCACCTGATCGCGTCCTCGATCGGGGCTGCGTCCTCGCGGCTCGTGATGTCGCTGCTGCTGCGCAAGCGCACGGTCTCCGCGAGAGCCGCACTGAAGCTGCTCGACGATTCCCATGCGGCGCTGCATTTCAACCGCGAGATCCTTCAGACCGCGCTCAACCATGTGCGCCAGGGCATCGCGGTGTTCGACGCCGATCTGCAGCTGATCTGCTCCAACCGGCAGTTCGGCGATCTCCTCAACGTGCCTCCGCATTTCATCCAGTTCGGTACGCCGCTGCGCGAGATTCTCGAATTCATGGGCGTAAGCGATCCCGCCGGTGAGGCGAACCGCGAAGCGATGATCGAGCAACGGCTTGTGGCCTACACGACCGACAGCGAGCCCTATCTCGAACGCCTGCCGGAACGCCACATGGTGATCGAGGTGCTCACCAACCGCATGCCCGGCGGCGGCTTCGTCATCACCTTCACCGACGTCACACCGAGCTTCGAGGCGGCCGAAGCGCTGGAGCGCGCCAATGCGACGCTGGAAAAGCGCGTGCGCGACCGCACCGAAGAACTGACCCGGCTGAACTCGGAGCTGGCGCTGGCCAAGAGCAGCGCGGAGGACGCCAGCATCTCCAAGACGCGCTTCCTCGCGGCGGCCAGCCACGATATTCTCCAGCCGCTCAACGCGGCACGGCTCTATGTCACGAGCCTGGTCGAGCGCCAGCATAGCGGCGAGGAAACGCGGCTGGTCGAGAATATCGACGAGTCGTTGCAGGCGATCGAGGAGATCCTCGGCGCGCTGCTGGACATTTCCAGGCTCGATGCCGGCGCGATGACGACCTCGATCTCGAGCTTCAAGATGGCCGATCTGATGCGTTCGCTGGAGATCGAGTTCGCGCCGATCGCGCGCGCCAAGGGCCTCGATCTCACTTTCGTGCCCTGCTCGCTGCCGGTCGAGTCGGACCGCTTGCTGCTGCGGCGGCTGTTGCAGAACCTGATCTCGAACGCGATCAAATACACCCCGCGCGGACGCGTGCTGGTCGGCTGCCGGCGCCATGGCGCCTCGCTCAAGATCGGCGTGTACGACACCGGCGTCGGCATTCCTGCGGTCAAGCGCGGCGAGATCTTCAAGGAGTTCCATCGCCTCGAGCAGGGCGCGCGGATCGCACGCGGTCTGGGCCTGGGACTCTCGATCGTCGAGCGGCTGGCGCGCGTGCTCGGCCACGGCATTGCCATCGACGCCAATGCCGGCGGCGGCTCGCTGTTCGCCGTGACCGTGCCGACGGCGAAGGCGGTGACGCTGACCGCGGCGGTGACCAGCGCAACGCCGCTGGCGCGCGCGCCGATCTCGGGTGCGCTGATCGTCTGCATCGAGAACGATGCTGCGATCCTCGACGGCATGCGGACGCTGTTGAAAGCCTGGCACGCCGAGGTGATCGCGGTCGCCGATCCCGAAGCGGCGATCACCGCCATCGAGGCCGCCGGCCGGAGCGTCACCGGGCTGCTCGTCGACTATCACCTCGACCGTGGCAACGGCATTGCCGCCATCCGCGACATTCGCCGCCGATTCGGCGACACCATCCCCGCGATCCTGATTACCGCCGACCGCAGTCCCGCCGTGCAGATGGCCGCGCGCGACGAGAAGATCGCGGTGCTGAACAAGCCGGTGAAGCCGGCTTCGCTACGCGCCTTGCTCGGGCAATGGCGGACGCAACAGATGGTGGCGGCGGAATAGCGCGCCGCCGGTCAGTAATCCGTCGAGACGCTGAGCGTACGCCACTGATCCAGTTCAACGAGGCGCTGCCGATCCGTCGCCGCAATGGCGTTCACGGCGTCGCTGCCGAGCGCGATGCGCAGAGGCGGACGATCCATCTCGGCGAGCTTCAGCACGACCGCCGCGGCCTTGGCGGGATCGCCGGGCTGACGGCCGTCGTAATCGCGTTGCATCCTGATGGCGGCACCGACAATGGCGTCGTATTCGGCGCGGCCCTCATCCGTGCCATGTGCGGCCTCGGCGAAGCCGGTGCGGAAGCCGCCTGGCTCGACGATTGTCACGTGCACGCCGATCAGCGCCATCTCGCGCGCCAGCGATTCCGAGAAGCCCTCGACGCCCCATTTCGCAGCCGAATAGGCCGCGCGGGCTGGCGCACCGATCCGGCCACCAACCGAGGAGAATTGCACGATGTGCCCGCGGCGCTGCTGGCGCAGCACGGGGATCGCGGCTTTCGTGACGATAATAGTGCCGATCAAATTGGCGTCGATCTGCTGCCGGAACGATTCCAGGCTCGTGTCCTCGACTGATCCGAGTTCACCATAGCCGGCATTGTTCACGACCACGTCGATGCCGCCGAACGCCTCGACAGCCAGACCGACGGCGGCTTGTGCGGCTACTTCGTCGGTTACATCAAGCGTTGCGAATCGCAGCCTTTCGGCAAAGCGTCCAAGTAACGGTTCAAGCCGACCTGCATCGCGGGCCGTCGCAACCACTTGGTCGCCCGTCGCGAGCGCGGCTTCCGCGATGGCCCGCCCGATCCCGCGTGAGCTGCCACTGATGAACCAGGTCTTCACGATGAGGCCTCCAGATCGTCTCAGGGCGCGAGTCGTGTGAAGACGTAGTCGTGCCCCTTGGCGCGGGCTTCGTGGCAGGCGAAGCAGGTTCGGTGTTGCGCCTCGTCGACCGACTTGCCGTTGACGAAGCGGCCAAAGCCCCAGCCGCCGGTCGCGGCATATCTCCTGGAATCCTTCACCATCACCTGAACGGTGGTGGCGGCGCCGGGAATGGTCGCGGATGCGAAGTCGGGCGACTGCGTGCGCTTCCAGGCGCGCTTCACCAGAATGGTGCCGTCGGGAAACGGCAGCTTGCCGTCCTGATAGGCGTCGATGGCGGTCTGGTTGCCGAAGACGGCCCGCAGTTCATTCAGCGGCGCCGCCTCTTCGGCCGGCGCAATCAGCTCCCACTGCTTGTAGCCACCGGGAATCGTGACGCCGAAAATCGGTGAAGCAGCGGCTGTCGCAGGACCCTCCGCGAACGCGATCGAGACCAGATACGGCACGCACGTCAGAAGGACGACGAGCAGGAGCGCGGCCAGCACTATGACCGCGACATAGGAGGACTTTTTCTTGTCGGATTCGGGGAACGTCATGACATCTTCTTCAGGCTGGGATCGCAGCGCAGCCTCGGTCCGGCCCGCGCCGGACCGAGGTCCTGGGCGGGGGCTCAGGCGCTACCATCGGCGTCAATGACGGCCTTGGCGAAGGCCTGCGGTGCTTCCTGCGGAAGATTGTGACCGATGCCGCCGGTGATCAGGCGATAATCGTAGCGGCCGGAGAACTTCTTGGCGTAGGCGCTGGGATCGGGGTGCGGCGCACCGTTGGCGTCGCCTTCCATCGTGATAGCAGGCACCTCGATGACAGGCGTTGCCGCGAGCTTCTTTTCGATCTCCTCGTACTTCGCCTCGCCCTTGGCGAGCCCGAGCCGCCAGCGGTAATTGTGGATCGTGATCGCGACGTGATCCTTGTTCTCGAAGGCCTTCGCGCTGCGATCGAAGGTGGCGTCGTCGAACTTCCACTGCGGCGAGGCCAGCTTCCAGATCAGCTTTGCGAAATCATGCGTGTACTTCTCGTAGCCGGCGCGGCCGCGCTCGGTCGCAAAATAAAACTGATACCACCATTGCAATTCCGCCGCCGGAGGCAGCGGCACGTTGCCCGCCGCCTGGCTGGAGATCAGATAGCCGCTCACCGACACCAGCGAGCGGCAGCGCTCCGGCCACAGCGCCGCGATGATATCGGCGGTGCGCGCACCCCAGTCGAAACCGGCGATAGCAGCCTTCTTGATGTTAAGCGCATCCATCAGCGCGATGATGTCGGCGGCCAGCGCGCCCGGCTCGCCGTTGCGCAGCGTCTCGCTGGAGAGGAACTGCGTCGAGCCGTAGCCGCGCAGATATGGAATGATGACGCGATAGCCGGCCTGCGCCAAAATCGGTGCGACATCGACGAAGCTGTGAATGTCGTAGGGCCAGCCGTGGAGCAGGATCGCGACCGGGCCGGTCGCGGGGCCGGCTTCGGCATAGCCCACGTTCAGCACGCCCGCGTTGATCTGCTTGATCGTGCCGAACGAGGCGTTCGATGTGGAGGATCGCGGCGCTTCCGTTTCGGCACGCGCGAGGTCGATCACGCCGAGACCGGCGGCAACGGTGCCGGCGGCGACGCCGAGGAACTGGCGGCGATGCTGGTCGATAATCTGTGTCATGGTCGTGGTGTCCTGTTGGTCGTTGTCGAAGTCGTCAGATCAGATCGACCGTCACGTCGATGTTGCCGCGAACGGCCTTGGAATACGGACAGGTCTGGTGCGCCTCATCGATGAGATCGCGCGCGACGTCGCGGTCGAGACCGGGCAGGCTGACACCAAGACGCGCTCTGAGCGCATAGGCGCCCTCGTCAAGCACGAGATCGATTTCGGCATCGATCGCACTTTTGCTCGGAAGCACGATTTTCCGCTTGCGGGCCGCGATCTCCATGGCGCCCTCGAAGCAGGCGGACCAGCCGGCGGCGAACAACTGTTCGGGATTGGTGCCGATGCCGGCCCCGCCCGGCGGCGACAGCCGCACATCGAGGCGACCATCGGAGCTGCGGGACATCCCGTCCTGACGCCCTCCAATGGTGTGGGTTCGCGCCGTGTAGAGCAGTTTTTCCGTTTGGCTCATGAAAGTCTCCTTGCCGGTACGCGATTGACTAACAGCGCCTGTCGCAAGACTCCCGTTTGGAGTTGTGAGATGTTGTGAGGCTGGTTGGGAACCCAGCTATGACATTTGCAAACGCGGCCTGATGCCGCTGGAGGGCCGGGCTTGCGGGATCGCTGCGTGCTGGCTATCCGGTTCTGCAAATGAGCAAGATTTCGCGATGACCGAGCTGGCCGGGCCCGCCGCAACAACACTCTCGTTCGGACCATTCACCGTGACGCCGCATGAGCGGCTGGTGACGCGCGACGGCATTGTGCTGCCGATGGGCGCCAAGAGCTTCGATACGCTGATCGCACTGATGTCGCGGCCGAACGAGGTCGTCAGCAAATGGGACCTGATGGGCCTGGTCTGGCCCGGCATGAGTGTCGAGGAAGCCAATCTGCGCTTCCACATCGCAGCGCTGCGGAAAGCACTCGGCGACGGCAAGGACGGCGCCCGCTACATCACGACGCTGTCAGGCCGCGGCTATTGTTTCGTGGCGTCGATCTCGCAAGCCGGCGCTCAGACCGAGCCACCGCGGGCAGCTCAGACGGAATTGCCACCCGTAAAACTACCCAACCGATTGCAACGAATGGTCGGACGCACCGACGCGGTCGCCGCCGTGTCGGACAAGCTCATCACATCCCGGTTCGTCACGATCGTGGGCCCGGGCGGCGTCGGCAAGACGGCCGTCGCGGTGGCAATCGCGCATGATCTGCTCGCGACGTTTGCAGGGGTCGCACACTTCGTTGATCTTGCCGCACTGAGCGATCCCGACCTCGTGATCACGTCGCTGCTGCTAATGCTCGGACTGCCCGACCAGACCGACGATCCGATGCCTGCTCTGCTGGCGCACCTGCACGACAAGCGCATGTTGCTGATCCTGGACAATTGCGAGCATGTGATCGCGGCCGCTGCCCCGCTCGCCGCGGACATCTTTCAGGCCGCGCCACAGGTCCACATCCTGGCAACCAGCCGCGAGGCGCTTCGCGTCGAAGGCGAGCAGGTCTACCGGCTGGCCTCGCTTGGCGTACCGCCCGAAGATTCCGGACTGACGGCCGCGGTGGCCCGGACCTATCCCGCACTCGAGCTCTTCCTTGAACGCGCAAAAGCTGGGGGTGCCCGGATCGCGCTCGACGATTCCAATGCGGCGATTGCCGCGAGAATCTGCCGCAAGCTCGACGGCATGGCGCTCGCGATCGAGCTCGCCGCCGGCCGCGTCGAAGCCTATGGCCTGGAACAGACCGCGACGCTGCTCGACGAGCGCCTCAATCTTTTGTGGCAGGGTCAGCGGACGGCGCCGCCGCGGCAGAAGACGTTGCAGGCCACGCTGGACTGGAGCTACGGATTGCTGTCCGAGATCGAACGCCTGGTGCTGCGCAGGCTTGCGGTTTTCGCCGGCCATTTCACCATTGACGCCGCGCTCGAGGTCGTGCCCGACGAACAGGTCGATCGCTCGCGTCTGTTCGAAGCCATCGACAGCCTCGTCGCCAAGTCGATGGTCGCGCCGCGGCCGATCGGCGCGATGATGCGCTATCGTCTGCTCGACACCACGCGCGCCTATCTGCTTGGGATCGCGGACGACGGATCGGCCCTCGCCGCCCGTCACGCCACCTATTACCGGCGATGGCTACAACAGGCCGGCACCAAATGGGCGACGGTGCCGAGCGCCGATGAACGTGCCATCCATTTCTCGGCGCTCCACAATGTGCGCGCCGCGCTCGACTGGTGTTTTGGCCCGGGCGGCGACGTCGGCATCGGCATCGCGCTTGCCGCTGCGGCGGCACCGATTTTCCTGGCGATGTCCCTGCTGACCGAATGCCGACGCTGGTCCGAACGGGCGCTGCTCGCAATCGATCACGCCTCGCGCGGCAGCATTGAAGAGATGCATCTGCAGGCCGCGCTTGGACTGACCCTGATGTTCACGCGCGGCGGCAGCGAGGCCGCGCGCGGCGCGCTGAGCCGGGCCCTCGCCATTGCAGACACGCTTGGCGATGCGCCGAACCAGCTCCAGTTGCTCGGCCGGATGCACATTTTCCACGAGCGGATCGGCCAGTTCGAGCCTGCGCTCGCCTACGCACGACGAAGCCTCGTCGTCGCCGAGGCGCTGAGCGACGCCGCCTCGCTCGCTCTCGCGCAGTCGCTGCTCGGCGTCTCCTTGCATCTGGGCGGCGAACATCGCGATGCCCTGAAGATGCTGGAAGCCGCCTGGCACGGCCCTGGCACAGAGCGGATCAGCACGGTCTATGGCTTCGACCACCGCAATCGCGCCGGCATCTCGCTGGCGCGCGAATTGTGGTTGCAGGGCCGACCCGAAGAGGCGCGACAACTGGCCCGGCAGACGGTGGCTGAAGCCGCGCAGATGGATCATCCGATCACGCTCTGCATCGCGCTGATCTGGGCGGTCTCGATCGATCTCTGGAGCGGCGACCTCGACGCCGCGGACGCGAATATCGACCGCTTCATCGCGCATGCCCAATCGCGCTCGATGGGGCCCTATCTTGCGGTCGGCCGGGGCGTCAAGGGCGAGCTCGCGATCCGGCGCGGCGATGCGGAGAGCGGCATCGCGACGATCAGGCGCTCGCTGCAAGAACTCCACGAGTCCGGCTACGAGCTGCTCACCACGACGTTCAACATCGCACTGGTTCAGGGGCTTCTGGCGCTCGGACAGGTCGAGCAGAGTGCGCAACTGATCGACGAGGCGATCGATCTCGTCGATCAGGGCGGCGACCGTGTGTATGTGCCCGAGTTGCTGCGGATGAAGAGCAAGGTCCTGCTCTCGCAGCCGCAGCCGGACATCGCGCAAGCAGAGACGTTCCTCCTGCAATCGCTGGAGCTGAGCCGCCGCACCGGCGCGAAGGCCTGGGAGCTGCGTGCAGCGATCGATCTGGCAACGCTTCTTGTTGACCGGCAGCGCGGCAAGGAAGCAATGCCATTGCTCCAATCAGCGCTCCAAAGCTTCGTCGAGGATTCCGACACGGCGGATATCCGCGCCGCCAACGCACTCATGAAGAAGCTGTAACGCGACTATCCCGTAGGCGTGCCCTGCCTCCACTGGCCACCGGCAATCTTGGCGGCGGCGATCACGGCCTGCGTCCGGCTCTCGACGCCGAGCTTTTGGAGGATGGCCGAAACATGCGCCTTGATGGTCGCCTCGGAAACACCGAGCTCGTAAGCGATCTGCTTGTTCAGCAGTCCTTCCGACAGCATCATCAGCACCCGCACCTGCTGCGGCGTCAGCGTTACCAGGCGGTCGCGCAGGCGTGTCATGTCGGGATCGGCGGCGGCCGACAGGTCGGTGTCGGCGGGAACCCAGACGTCACCCTCCATGACCTTGAGGATGGCGTCGCGCAGCGTCTCGACGCCGAATCGCTTCGGGATGAAGCCTGAGGCGCCGAAATCGAGCGAACGGCGGATCGTGGCGCTGTCGTCGGAGGCCGACACGATCACGACCGGGATCGCCGGGTATTGCGCGCGCAGATAGATCAGGCCGGAAAAGCCGGAGATACCGGGCATCGAAAGGTCGAGCAGGACCAGATCGACGTCGGAGGTCTGCTCCAGCAATTTCGTTAGATCCTCGAAGGATCCGGCCTCGCCGATCTTCGCTGAAGGCAGGACGCCGGCCACAGCCTGCCGCAACGCATCGCGGAACAGCGGGTGATCATCGGCAATGACAAGATGGGTGGAGGGAGCGTTCATCGATCTCTTGCTGTCGTTTCCCGGGCCAGTAAGCCGGAAGGGGTGCTCCGGTCAATTCTTCCTCGGCCGGCCGTGGCATGCAAGCACACATTATCCCTTTGCGGGGATGGAGTTAATCCCAAGGTTTGGTCGCAGGCTTCAGCGGCGTCAGTTGCGCGTCAGCGCACAAGGCCAAAAGTCGTATTGGGGCCAGTTTCACGCGGATGTTACCTTGACGACAAGACCCTAGGCTGATCCGGCATGCCCGTTCAGCCGGGACGCGGGGAAACGAGATTCGGGGAGTCCAACTATGACAATGGCAGCGGCTGCCGGCGGCGTCGGGGCGCGGGCAATGACGGGTGAAGAGAAGAAGGTCATCTTCGCTTCTTCACTCGGTACCGTGTTCGAATGGTACGATTTCTATCTCTACGGATGGACCGCAGCCCAGATCGGCAAGGCGTTCTATTCGGCGTTCGACGCCAACACGCAGTTCATCTTCGCGCTGCTGACCTTTTCGGCGGGCTTCCTGGTTCGCCCCCTCGGCGCGCTGGTGTTCGGCCGGGTCGGCGATCTCGTCGGCCGCAAATACACCTTCCTCGTCACCATCTCGATCATGGGCCTGTCGACCTTCCTGGTCGGCTTGACGCCGGGCTACCAGACGATCGGCTGGCTGGCTCCGACCATCCTGATCGGCCTGCGCCTTCTGCAAGGCCTCGCTCTGGGCGGCGAGTATGGCGGCGCGGCCACTTATGTCGCCGAGCATGCGCCGCAGGGTCGCCGCGGCTTCTACACCTCCTGGATTCAGACCACCGCGACCATCGGCCTGTTCCTGTCGCTGCTCGTTGTCTACATCGTCCGCAACAGCATGAGCGCCGATGCATTCGGCGATTCGAGCCTCTCGGGCGGCTGGCGTATCCCCTATCTGCTCTCGATCCTGTTGCTCGGCATCTCGATCTGGATCCGCATGCAACTCTCGGAGTCGCCGCTGTTCCAGAAAATGAAGGAGGAAGGCAAGGCCTCCAAGGCGCCGCTGTCGGAAGCCTTCGGCAATTGGCAGAACGGAAAGATCGCGCTGATCGCCCTGCTCGGCCTCACTGCCGGCCAGGCCGTCATCTGGTACGGCGGGCAGTTCTACGCCCGCGTGTTTCTCGTCAACACGCTCAAGGTCCCGGCGAACTCGGCTGACATCGCGCTCATCATCGCACTCGCGATCGCGACCGTCGGCTTCCTGTTCTTCGGCTGGCTCTCGGACAAGATCGGTCGCAAGCCGATCATCCTGGCCGGCTGCTTGCTCGGCGCGCTGACCTATCATTTCGCCTTCAGCCTGCTGACATCAGCCGCGAACCCCGCGCTCGAGAAAGCGCTGGCAAGCGCGCCCGTCTCGGTGGTCGCCGATCCGAAGGACTGTAACGTGCTGTTCGACCCGGTCGGCGGCAGGGTGTTCACCAGTTCCTGCGACGTCGCCCGCAACGCGCTGATCGCCTCGTCGGTGAACTTCAAGCTTGAGCCCGGCGCGCCGGGCAGCCTCGCCAAGGTCGTCGTCGGCACCAAGTCGTTCGACTCCGTGAACGGCACGGGCGCCGATCCGAAGGCCTTCGCAACGGCTCGCGCCGCGTTCACGACCGCGGTGACCGCTGCAGTCGGCGAAGCCGGCTATCCGGTCAAGGGCGCAGATCCGGCCGCGATCAACATGCCGCTGCTGATCGTCGTCCTGACCTACCTCGCGATCCTCGTGACCATGGTCTACGGCCCGATCGCGGCCGCCCTCGTCGAGCTGTTCCCGACGCGGATCCGCTACACCTCCATGTCGCTGCCCTATCATATCGGCAACGGCTGGTTCGGCGGCCTGCTGCCGCCGATCGCGGTCGCGCTGGTCGCCGCCACGGGCAATATCTACGCAGGTCTCTGGTATCCGATTGCGATCGCGTCGATGACCTTCGTCATCGGCCTGATCTTCGTCCCCGAGACAAAGGACGTCGACATCACCAAGATGTAAGTCGCATCGCAGAACGCTGAAAAAAAGCCGGCCGCGGAGCGATCCGTGGCCGGCTTGTTTTTTCCGGCGGCGCTATCTGGTGCTGCCGATGAATTGCAGCACGACTTCGCGCCGGTGCGGACGGCTGCGGTGCTCGATCAGATAGATCCCCTGCCATGTGCCGAGCGCGAGCTTGCCATTCAGCACCGGCACGTGCAGCGACGTCTGCGTCAGCATCGTCTTGACGTGCGCGGGCATGTCGTCGGGCCCTTCGGTATCGTGCGTCCACGGCACAGTTTCCGGTGCGAGCCGTGACAGCGCGGTGGTGAGATCGACAAGCACGGAAGGGTCGGCGTTTTCCTGGATCGTCAGTGACGCCGACGTGTGACGAATGAAGAGGGTCAACGCACCCTCGCTTGCGCGGGCCTCGCTGATGAATTTGGCGATCTCGCCGGTGAGATCGGTGAAGCCGCGTCCGGGAGTCTGCACGGTGAGCTGCGACGATACGATCGTGGTGGCCTGCACCGACGATGGCGCCGAGCGTGCGATGGATCTGGCTGACGTCATGAAAGGTCTCTCGTAGAGTCGTCCTGCTTTCGCCAGACGACAATTCAAATCTTCCCCGACACGTCCTTCTGCACGCGATTGGCCATGTCGATCAGCCGGCGCCAGGCCTTTTCCAGGAACGACATCATACGGTCCATGTCCTGGTCGCTCGGCAACGGAATCTCGAGCTTGCGATCGCCCTCCGCGACCTTTGGTTCTCGTGCTTGCGGCTCGACCTTCTTCAGCGGGTCGGATTTCGGCAGCGCCTCGTCGATCTTGCCCGATACGGTCGGACCGGCGGCGAGCTGTCCCTTGAGCTTCTCGACCTCGGCCTGGAGGCGGCCGATCTCGGCATCGAGCGCCGCGCGCTCGTCGGGCACGGTGTAGCAGGCCCAACCGGCGTCGTTCTTGGTGCAGGTCGAGACCGTGCCGGTGCGGGTGTCGAGCCGCAGCACGCCCTCGGGGATCGGCGTCATGCTGTAGCGGCCGTTTCCGTCGGGCGCCGATTGCGCCGCAACCAGGCTGCCGCTGACAGCCGTCACAACGACGATCCCTGCCGCAAGCCATGATGTTGTGGATGATTTCGCAGGTCTCATCGCGCTCTCCGCCACGCCGCGCAGGTGGCACGTCCCCGGATTGTACACCCCGACGGGCGACGGCGCATCGCCGGGTGCGCGCGAATCCGCCATCAAAAACCGCATCGGTGAAATCAACATTGGCCGCCACCCTTTGATCCGGCAGGCGCTGCGAAATGTCGGCCATACCGGCGGATCGCACGGAGACCTGCTGCGGTGCGGCGTCACGCTGTGTGCAGCGCTGACGTGAAAGGTAATATCATCAACAAAATCAAATATATAACTGATCACGACGTGATCGTGACTTGGCTTGACTTGATTATGTGCGGTCAGTATGGTCCGCGCGGCTTTTGAGGGTGGCGGGCGTAGTTTCCATTCAACCGCAGCGTTTCGGGTCTTCGTGGCATGGCTCAGGACACGGGACACGGCGGGAATGGAGATCGCGATAGATCGCCCGAGGAAGCTGCGCTTTCCGAACGGCTCGGAAGTCTTGATCAGCGGTTGTCCGAATTTCGCGGCCGCCACGTCAAGACCGAGCAACCCGCAGGTGACGGTGGAGACGGAGCGGCCAGAGCCTCGGCGATGGCGCTTGGTTTCCGGTTATCCTCCGAGTTGATCGCCGGGGTCGTCGTCGGAGCGGGGATTGGTTGGGGTTTCGACCGCTTGCTGTCGACGTCGCCTTTCGGATTTATCGTGTTTACGCTGCTGGGCTTCGTGGCCGGCGTGGTGAATGTGGTGAGGACGGCAGGCGCAGGTCAGAACAGCCGTGGTGGTTCTTAAGCCGATCCGAAAAGAGAGGAATTGATCGCGCCGGCTTCGTCGGTGCGGGCCGGCCTGGCCGGCAGACCGAGACCAGCCGGCATTGTCCGGCAGACCAAGAGATGCCGCGCCGATGAAAATCGATCCGATCCACCAGTTCAACATCGAGCCTCTCTTCACGATCGGCCATATCGGCAATCACACGATCGCCTTCACCAATTCGTCGCTCTACATGCTGGTGGCTGTGGCGCTCATCTCGATCCTGATGCTGGCGAGCGGCACGCAGCTCGTTCCGGGCCGCCTGCAGTCGGTCGCCGAGATCTCCTACGAATTCGTCGCCTCGACCATCCGTTCGACGGCCGGCGCGGAAGGCATGAAGTTCTTCCCGCTGGTCTTCTCGATCTTCATGTTCCTCTGCGTATCGAACCTCGTCGGCGTCATCCCCTATACGTTCACGATCTCGAGCCATCTGATCGTCACGGTCGCGCTGGCGCTGCTGGTCTTCTTCACGGTGTTGATCTACGGCGTCGCCAAGAACGGCCTGAAGTTCTTCAAGATTTTCGTTCCTCACGGCGTCCCCGGCTACATCCTGCCGCTGGTCATGTTCATCGAGGTCCTGTCGTTCTTCCTGCGGCCGGTCTCCCACAGCGTCCGTCTGTTCGCCAACATGCTGGCCGGCCACATCGCGCTGAAGGTGTTCGCGGGCTTCGTCGCCATGCTGGGCTTCTCGCTCGGCGCCATCGGCTGGGTCGGCGGCGTGCTGCCGCTGGCACTCACGATCTCGCTGTACGCTCTCGAGATCCTGGTCGCGTTCCTGCAAGCCTATGTGTTTGCGATCCTGACCTGCATCTACCTCAACGACGCCATTCATCCGGGACACTGAGCGGTCCGGGGAATTTCCACCCACAACCCTATCTTTCTTCCAAGGAGTCTAAAATGGATCCGGCATCAGCAAAACTTATCGGCGCGGGCATCGCGTGCATCGGCATGGGCGGTGCGGGCGTCGGCGTGGGCGTGATCTTCGGCAACTACCTCGCCGCAGCCGTCCGCAACCCGTCGGCCGCGCAGGGCCAGTTCGGCAACCTGATCTTCGGCTTCGCCGTGACCGAAGCGCTCGGCATCTTCTCGCTGCTGATCGCGCTGCTTCTGCTGTTCGTTTTCTAAAGAACGACTTCTTTCGCGCCGCTTCATCCGAAGCGGCGCGTGACAGCAACAGGAGTACTCCATGGCCGAGAGTCATGGCGAGGCGAAAGGTCCGGCGACCGGCGCCCACAGCGAAGCCGACGGCGGTCATCACGCCGGCGCGTTTCCGCCGTTCGACAGCAGCACCTTCGCTTCGCAGCTGGTGTCGCTCGCGATCTTTTTCGTCCTGCTTTACGTGATCGTGTCCAAGCTCGCCCTGCCGCGCGTCGGCGGTGCGATCGAGGCGCGTCAGAACAAGCTCGAGGGTGACCTTGCCGAGGCGCAGAGGCTGAAGGATCAGTCCGAAGCGGCGCTGAAGGCCTATGAAGGCGAACTCGCTTCGGCGCGCTCGCGAGCGCAGGCGATCGGCAACGAATCTCGCGACAAGGCCAATGCGCAGGCGGACGCCGAGCGCAAGGCTCTGGAAGAGCAGCTGGCAACCAGGCTCGCCGAGGCGGAGAAGACCATCGCCTCGACCCGCACGGCCGCCATGAGCAATGTCCGCGGCATCGCGGCCGATGCGGCAGGCACCATCGTGCAGCAGCTCACCGGCGTCGTTCCGGATGCGGCGTCGGTCAACGCCGCCGTTGATGCGTCCTTGAAGGGTTAGTCGATATGTTCTTCGAACCTGAAACCTGGGTCGCCGTCGCCTTCGTGATCCTGATGGTCGTGTTCGGCTATGTCGGGGTCTTCAAGAAGGCGATGGCTGCGCTCGACCATCGCGCCGACCGCATCAAGGCCGAACTCGACGACGCGACCCGTCTGAAGCAGGAAGCCGCCAAGGTGCTCGCCGACTACAAGGCACGCAGTGCCTCGGCTGAACGCGAGGCCGCCGATATCGTCGCCAACGCCAAGTCCGAAGCCGAGCGCATCGCGACCGAAGCCAAGGCGAAGATGGAAGACTTCGTCGCCCGCCGTACCAAGACCGCGGAGAGCAAGATCGCGCTCGCCGAGGCCCAGGCGCTGGCCGATGTCCGCGCCGCAGCCGCGGAAGCCGCAGTGCAGGCCGCCTCCACGATCCTGTCGCACTCGGTCAAGGGCCAGGTCGCCGACGATCTGCTCGCCAAGGGCATCACCGAAGTTCGGCAGAAGCTGAACTGAGGGATTGCCTCCTCATCAATCAAAAAGCCGGCGCAATGAGCGCCGGCTTTTTTGTTGGCTGGATGTTTCCTCATCATCATGGCCGGGCTCGTCCCGGCCATCCACATTCCTTCAGGTCAAGGCAAAGACGTGGATGCCCGGGACGAGCCCGGGCATGACGACTCCTCGCAAATTCTCGCCCTACTTCTTCTTCCGCGTCCTCGGCTCGGGCGACAGCGCCTGCGGGTCGAAGCCGACATAGAAGATGTAATTGTCGGCCACCGCCGCCGACGGCACCGGATAGGACAGGTCCTCGGCGACGAAGGTGAAGGGCACGCTGCCGCTCTCCATCGCGACCGTGGTCCGGTAGGCCTTCGAGGCGATCACCTTCTCGCCGACGCCGCCCTGCACCACGGCAATGCGCAGCGGAACCTCAACCGAGGGAGGCGCACCGGCGGGGCCTGCGATGACGCGGCCCTGGATGCCGATGCGCGCGGTGATCTCGCCGCCGTTGCGGATGCATTCACGCGCCATCTTGGTGATCGAGGCCTGGAAGCGCACGTCGTTGCCGACGGCCGGCTTGCCCGTCGCGCCGACCCCGTAGGTCGACGCACCGGCACGCACCGTGACCTGCGGGCAATCGAGATCATCATCGGCCGCGGGCTGGCCCGGCGCAGGTGCCGGCTTGGGCGGCGCGGGCTCGTCGGATTTACCGCCGAACAGGCTCTTGAAGCGGTCAGTCAGCGATTGCGCCGCGACAGGCGAAACGACCGCGAATGAGACCGACAGCGCCAGCGCAATCAACGGACCCCGCCGCAGCGCATTCCGCAATGATCGAAGCTCATTCATGAACGCCAGTACTCCATGACAACATCCGGCCAATCGCCGGCTTGTGCGGGTTATATCGCCAAAATCGGCGATCCCAAGGCGATAAGACAAGACAGGAAAAAGGCTTATCCCGGCGCGCGAGGCAGCCGGCTCAGCCGCGAAAATCCTCGTGCAGCAGGCCGAACAGGAGATGGTCCTGCCAGACCCCGTTGATGCAGAGATAGCGGCGCGCCAGCCCCTCGCGGGAGAAGCCGCACTTCTCCAGCACGCGTATCGACGGCGCATTGGTGGGGATGCAGGCGGCCTCGACGCGGTGCAGATTGAGCTCGCCGAAAAGCGTCGGCAGCAGCACCCGCAGCGCCGCCGTCATGTAGCCGCGATGGGCATGGGGTTGGCCGACCCAATAGCCGATGGTGCCGGCCTGGACGATGCCGCGGCGGACATTGGCGAGCGTGATGCCGCCGACCATGGCACCGTCGAGTTCGCGGAAGATCAGAAAGGGATAGGAGCGGTCCGCCGCGATATCCTCGGAATAACGACGCAGGCGGCGGCGGAAGCCGGACCGGGTCAGGTCGTCCGACGGCCAGATCGGCTCCCACGGGGTCAGGTAATCGCGGCTGGTCTCGCGCAGATGCGCCCACTGCAGGAAGTCCGACATCTGCGGCGCGCGCAGCAACAGGCCGTTGCCGCGAGGGGCGAGCGCAGCAGGTCCACTGGAAGGCAGGCGAAAGAGGGCCATGGTGATGCTTCCCGAGGGCGGGTCGTGCGCGGCTCCCTAGTGCAGCCGCGCCTTGGCACGCGCCTTGGTCAATCCTTCCGCAAAAGACACCGCCGTGTCCAGACCCCTGCCACTGCCCAATGCAACCACCGCAGGGCGGCTACGCGAAAGCAGTGCACGCGCCGCATCGCGGGTCGATTCGACACTGACGGCATCGATCCGGGCCACCAGTTCCTGCACCGTCTGCGGCCGGCCATAGGCCAGCACGTGCCGGGCGAGCTGTTCGGCACGCGACGAGCAACTCTCCAGCGCCATCAACAGACCCGCCTTCATCTGCGCCTTGGCGCGGGCGATCTCGGCCTCGGTCAGGGTCTCGACCGAATCGTTCATGATGTCGACCACGACCTCCATCATTTCCGGCGCATCGGCGGGATCGGTGCCGGTGTAGAGGCCGAAGAAGCCGGTGTCGGTATAGGGCGCGTGGAAGGAATAGATGGAGTAGCAGAGGCCGCGCTTCTCGCGGACCTCCTGGAACAGCCGCGACGACATTCCGCCGCCGAGGATGTTGGTAAAGACCTGGAGCGAGAACAGCGACGGATCGGTCTGCGGTACGCCTTCCAGCGCCAGCGTCAGATGCGCCTGCTCGAGCTCGCGATGCACCACCTTGGTGCCACCCTGGCCGAATTTGGCAGCCAGCGGCTTCGGCCCCGGCGTCGCCTCGAAGCTCGCAAAGCGCTTCTCGACCTCGGCGACCACCTGCTTGTGATCGACGGCGCCAGCCGCCGCAACCACCATGTCGGGGCCGCGATAATGTGTCGAGAGGTAGTTGCGCAGCGAGTCGCGATTGAAGCTTTTCAGCGTCTTGGCGGTGCCGAGCAGCGAGCGGCCCATCGGCTGGTCGGGATAACAGAGCTCGTTGAGATGCTCGAACACGACGTCGTCAGGCGTGTCCTGCGCCGCGCCGATCTCCTGCACGATGACGTTCTTCTCGCGTTCGAGCTCTTCAGGCTCGAAGGCGGGATTGGCCAGGATGTCGGCGAGCACGTCGAGCGCCAGCGGCACGTCGGCCTTCATCACCCGGGCATAATAGGACGTCGTCTCGGTCGAGGTGCCGGCATTGAGATCACCGCCGACCGCCTCGATCTCCTCCACGATCTCGCGCGAGGAGCGCCCGGTCGTGCCCTTGAACGCCATGTGCTCGAGCAGATGCGAGATGCCGTGCTCGTTCGGCTTCTCGTCGCGGCCGCCGACGCCGGCCCAGACGCCGAGCGCGGCGGTCTCGAGGTGGGGCATGTTGTCGGTGACGACGGTCAGGCCGGAGGCAAGCTTGGAGATCTCGACGCTCATCCGGCAACTCCCTGTTTTGCAGCGCGGCTGACCGACAGCACGAACCGCTCCACCTCGCTCTGATCGTTCTTCATCACCTTCATATGTTCAGATTTGGTCATGAGACCGTCGAGCCAGGCCGGCAGTTGCGGCCGCTGGCCGCAGGCTGCATCCACGGCATCAGGGAATTTGGCGGGATGCGCGGTCGAGAGCACGATGTTGGGCACGGTGGTGTCGGTGGTGTCGCGGTCGGCGACCGCGAGCGCCACGGCGGTGTGCGGATCGACGAGTTCGCCGGCCTCGCGCCAGGCGGCTCGGATCGCAGCCGCGGTCTCGGTCTCGTCGGCGCGGCCAGCGTCGAATTCTTCGCGGATCGTGGCGAGCGTCGCGTCCGGCAGCACGAAACGCCCCGACTGCTTCAGCGAGTCCATCAGCCGGCGCACGCCGGCCGCATCGCGCTTGCCTGCCTCGAACAGCAGCCGCTCGAAATTCGAGGAGATCTGGATGTCCATCGAGGGCGATGCAGTCGCGTGCACCTCGCGCACCTCGTAGATGCCGGTCTTGAGCGTGCGGGCGAGGATGTCGTTGACGTTGGCGGCAATGCGCAGGGTGCGGACCGGCAGACCCATGCGCTTGGCGACGTAGCCTGCGAAAATATCGCCGAAATTGCCGGTCGGCACGATGAAGTCCACCGCACGCGCGGGCGCGCCGGCGGCGACCGCAGCGGTGAAATAATAGACCACCTGGGCAACGATGCGCGCCCAGTTGATGGAATTGACGCCGGACAGCGAGGTCGCATCGCGGAAGCGATGGTTGTTGAACATCCCCTTCACGAGCGCCTGGCAGTCGTCGAAATTGCCCTCGATGGCGAGCGCATGGACATTGGCCGCGCCCGTCGTCGTCATCATCCGCTGTTGCACCTCGGAGATGCGCTTGTGCGGGAACAGCACGATGAGGTCGACATTCTCCAGACCCGCAAAGGCTTCGACCGCTGCGCCGCCGGTGTCGCCCGAGGTCGCGACCACGATGGTGGTGCGCTGGCCACGCTTGGCCAGCACATGGTCCATCAGCCGTGAGATCAGCTGCATCGCCACGTCCTTGAACGCGAGCGTCGGTCCGTGAAACAGCTCCAGTACGAATTGATGCGGCGACATCTGGCGCAGCGGCACCACCGCCGGATGTCGGAAAGTGGCGTAAGCCTCATTCGCCATGCGGCCGAGCTCGGCGTCGGAAATCTCGCCGCCGACGAACGGACGGATGACGTCGACCGCGACTTCCCAATAGGGGCGACCGAAGAAGCCGGCAATCGCTTCGGTCGAAAGCTGCGGCCAGGTCACCGGCACATAGAGGCCGCCGTCGCGGGCAAGCCCGGTCAGCATCACGTCGCAGAAGCCAAGCTCAGGGGCTTCGCCCCGGGTCGAGATATAACGAGTCAAACTGCCCTCCAAAGGCTCGCCCGATCTGAATTCAGGGCCTTAAGCCTTTGATTTCACGATGTTCCTAGTTCTTGAGCCAGAGGCTTTGGGCACCATAGAGTGTTTTGCGGAGCCGCACCATGCCCAACGAAAAAGGGCTGCGGCGATGCCGCAGCCCCTCTCTTGGAAGGTCTGTCGTTGATGGTGCAGACCCGGTTTTCCGTGGTGGGGCGCCTGCCCCCGAAATCGTTGGTTCGAGCTATCGACGTCCGTCATGAGATCGTCAAGGAGAAAAACGGCGCGTAGCGCCGAAGGTTCCTGTTTTTCCCGATATGCCCCGGCGACGCTGGCGCACCGGAGCACATCCGCACCGTCTCTTTGCTTCCTTTTCCCGAGTCGTTGCTGTGGGGAAGGAACGAACGGCACCGCGGCCCATTGTGTCGGCGGATGGTATCAGCCGTCGTCCACGCATTGCCCGGACGCGCGGCGGCGCCGATCCGTCGGCCGAACCGGCTGCATCCTGGAGCAGCCGGTTCGGTCCCTGGCGGTGTCAGCCAATCCCGATTTCCACGGCGATCCGGATCAGGTCGGAGTGGTTCTTGGCCCCTAACTTCTGCTTGAGCAGGGACGTGGTGTTGGCCACGGTCTTGTAGGAGATGCCGAGTGCCTCGGCGACCTCGACGATCTTGTCGCCGCGCCCCAGCAGGCGGAGAATCTCGAGCTCCCGTGGCGTCATCTGCGAGGCCGGATTGGCCTTGATCGCAGCGCCGGAGAACGTCACGGCCTCCGCGAGCTGCGGCGAGATGAAATTATCGCCTGCGGCCACCTTGCGCACGGCCTTGAGCAGGATCCGGGGGTCGTCGCCCTTGGAGACATAGCCCTGCGCCCCCAGCTCCACCGCGCGCACCACGAACGCCGGATCGTCGTTCATGCTGAACATGATGATCTTGGCCTCCGGGTCGTCCTTGCGGATCCGGCGCATCAGCTCGAAACCGGAGACATCGGGCAGGCTGATGTCGATCACCGTGACGTCGGGGCGCTTGCTGACATAGGCTCGATGGCCTGATTTGGCGTCGGTCGCCTCGTCGATCCGGATCGACTGGTCCGATGCGAACAGGGTGCGGCAGCCGGACAGCACCACCGGATGGTCGTCGACAATCAGGACTCGGGTCGCCGGCTTGGCGGTATCTTGCATCGGGCGCTCGCTTGTTTTCTGGACTCATAGACTGGCGGGAACAAATGGAAAGAGAAAATCCCGCCAAAGCGCGTTAGAATCGACCTAATGTGGCAACGACTTTCGTTTAAGGCCCAGCTGTTTCTCCCGCTCGGGGTGAGCTTTCTCACAATCCTGGCGTTGGGCGGCGTGCTGCTCCAGATGTTTGCGGCCGGCCAGCTGGCCGACGAGAATGAGCCCGGTCGACACTCGGCCCGGGCCGTCGCTGTCGCGCTCAACAGTAGCCTCGCCGCGTCAGACAATCCCCGGAAGATGCTCGACGCCTTTGTCGGTTCCTTGGGCACCTCCTCCGATATCCAATTCCGACCCGTGGAAGCGGGTCCCCCACCGTCCGCGAGGGACGGCCTGCGGGATGTGCATGGCGTGCCGCAATGGTTCGTGGACCTGATTGCCGTCCCTGACATGGACGCCGCCACGCCTGTCATGATCGACGGCAAGCATATCGGCGATGTCGTGTTCGTGCCCGACCTGTCGGCCGACCTGTTCGAAAAATGGATCGGCTTTCTGGCGCTGACGAGCCTGGTCGCGACGCTGATGGTGCTGACCGGAACGATTGCCTATCTCTTCGCAGGATCCGTGCTGCGCCCCCTGCAAAATCTCGCCACCGGCCTCACGCGTATCAGGCGCGGCGACTATGCGACACCGATTCCGATCGCAGGCCCCCCGGAAATCCGGCAGAGCGGTGAGGAGGCCAATGCGCTGGCGACGACGCTCGCACAATTGAGCCAGGACAATCGCGATCTCCTGCACCGGCTGGTGTCGCTCCAGGACAATGAGCGGCGCGATCTCGCACGTGAGCTGCATGACGAGCTCGGGCCGCTGTTGTTCAGCATCCGTGCCGGCACCATCGTACTGAGCGAAGCGTTGCCGCAGACAGGACATGTCGGCAACTCCGTGCAGGAGGTGATGCGATCGGTCGAGGCGCTTCAGCAAACCAACCGTCGCATCCTCGACCGGTTACGTCCGCTCTACATCGAGGAACTGGGACTCGAGACCAGCCTGCAAACCCTGCTCCAGAACTTTCGAAAGCAAGCGCCGCATATCAGCCTGACGGCCTCGCTCGATCCCGATCTGAACGAGATCGACGGCCCGCTCGCCCAGACTGTCTATCGCCTGATCCAGGAGGCGCTGACCAACGTTCTGCGCCATGCTGCGGCAGGCAACGCCCATGTGCAGACGAGCATCGCCGGCAACACACTCGCCATCGATATCTCGGACGACGGCGCCGGCTTTCCCGCCGATAACGTCTTCGGCCGGGGCCTGACCGGGATGCAGGAGCGGGTGCGTGCGCTCAGCGGGTCGCTGTCGCTGCAGCGGGCGGATGAGCGAACCTATGTGAGCTGTCGGCTGCCGCTGGAAACGGCGCGAGACGGGTCGGCAGCGACCTAGAGCAACGCTTCAATGAGCTCGCGACGGTGCTCTCGACTTCGCTCGAAAACGCTCTAGCAGGCGCAGCGGTCGTGCGAATCCTGCAGCGCTGGTTCGCACAGCGTGCTGTAAATCTTGCCCTCCGTGCTGAAGCGAAACGAGGCGCGAATGCGCAGCTCGCCCGCAACGGAATATTCGAGATCGACGCCATTCTGCGCGGGATGGATTTCCTCCAGACCGAAGCCCGCTGAGGAGAAAGCGTTGAGCTTCGGCCCCCAATAGGTTTCGAGCTCGCGCCGGCCGCGATAGAGGCGCGTGCCGTTGCACGTGCATTCAACTTCGGCATCGTCGGCATAGAGTTCGAGCAGCGTCGCGAGGTCGCCACTCCGACAGGCATCCACCCAATCGACAACCAGTCCCATCTGATCGAAATCACGCACGCCAGCCATCCTGTTTGCCGCGGGAAAATCCGAGGCGGCTTAGGACCACCCTCGTGAATATGGACTGAATAATAAAGCCCGGACGATTCCGGGTTCCCACCGGGAACCTACGGGTTTGCGCCCCCCTGCCGGCGTCCCCTCAGCCAGGCGCCGAATGCGATCAGCACCGCACCGGCGAGCGTAAACCACGTGATGGCGTACTGCAGATGATCGTCTTTCAAATGCACGTCGAGCGGCCCCGGACGCGGAATGCCATTCTCGGGCGCCGGCTGTTCGAGATCGACATAAAACGGCGCGACCGCGCCCCAATGAAGCGCGCTCGCGATCGCCAGATGATCGCGCACGAACCACAGCCGCTTGTCCAGATTCGACGCCGGCGTCAGCCATCCCGGCGCTTCCGGAAAGCGGAGATAGCCGGTGAGTAGCATGGGAGCGCCGGTGACGAGCTTCTTCACCGCGCGATCCTCGACGCGGCGATCCTGCATCGTGTTCTCGACGAAGCCCGCATCGATCACCACGATCTCGCCGCTCGGCAGCCGTGCCGGCAGGAAGGCCCAGGTGCCGGGACTGGACGCATCCTTGCGCACGGCGGAGCCGGACGAATAGACCATCGCATCCGGTGCAGCTGCGTAGGTGGCGGTGAAGCTGACGCGGCGAAATTCGTCGCGTGCGGGCGTCAGCGCCGCCCATTGCGCTGGCGGCGGCAGCGCGACCGGTGCGGCGGCAAGGCGCTCGGTGAGGGCAGCGATCAGCTCGTGCTTGGCGGTACGACGTTGCAATTGCCAGACGCCGAGCGCGACGAAGGCCGCAGTCAGCAGAAGCGTGAACAGCGTGAAGCCTGCCACGCGGGGCTTGCGCGCAGTCTCGTTCATTTCGCGCGGTCGACCAACCGGCCAGGTGCTGCCTTGTGATGGAATTGCAGCGCGATCAGCAGCGACTTCATGGAGCGCAGCGGCAGAAGCGTGGTTGCCAGGATCAGCGGAAACCACAGCACCGCATGCAGCCAGAACGGCGGCTGATACTTGACCTCGACGACGAGCGCGCAGCCGACGACGATCGCGCCGGCCAGCATGATGATGAAGATCGCCGGACCGTCGCCGGCATCGATGAAAGCGTAGTCGAGGCCGCAGCGGTCGCAGGACGGCGCGAGCGTCAGGAAACCCGAATAGAGCTTGCCTTCACCGCAGCGCGGGCATTTGCAGGCAAGCCCGCGCAAAGCGCTTTGCAGGACGGTGGGCTGGGATTCAGGCGTGGCGGCAGGTTCGTTCATGACACGCAAGTCTATCACAATTTCGACGCGGCTTCGGCCGCTGGAAAGCGAAAGGGCGGCCCTGCGGCCGCCCTTTGCAGATCGATTGACCGCGGCTCAGTGCGCGCCGTGGGCCATGGTCTCGGCGCCGTGTCCCCAGACATAGATGCACAGGAACAGGAACAGCCAGACCACGTCGACGAAATGCCAGTACCAGGCAGCGAATTCGAAGCCGAGATGCTGCGTCGGCGTGAAGTGGCCGGCATAAGAGCGCGCCAGGCATACGATCAGGAAGACAGTGCCGACCAGCACGTGGAAACCGTGGAAGCCGGTCGCCATGAAGAAGGTCCCGCCATAAACGTTGCCGGCGAACGAGAAAGCCGCGTGGCTGTACTCATAGGCCTGCACGCAGGTGAAGGTCGCGCCCAGCAGGATGGTGAGGATCAGTCCGTATTTCAGGCCCTGGCGATCGTTCTCGAGCAGAGCGTGATGCGCCCAGGTCACCGTGGTGCCCGAGGTCAGCAGGATCAGCGTGTTCAGGAGCGGCAAGTGCCAGGGATCGAAGGTCTCGATGCCCTTCGGCGGCCATACGCCGCCGAACAGGGCTTCGCGGGTCATGTGAACGGGGTCGGCCGGGAACAGTGCCGCGTTGAAATAGGCCCAGAACCAGGCAACGAAGAACATCACCTCGGAGGCGATGAACAGGATCATTCCGTAGCGGTGGCTGATCTGCACGACGCGGGTGTGGTCGCCCTTGTACTGGGCTTCCTTGATCACGTCGGCCCACCAGCTCGCCATGGTGTAGAGCACGCCGATGGTGCCGATGCCGAAGATGATCGGCGCGGCCGACAGCATGTGGTGCATCCAGGTGATCGCGCCGACCGCCATGACGAAGGCCGAGACGGAGCCGACCGCCGGCCACGGAGAGGGATCGACCAGATGGTAGTCGTGATGCTTGCCTTGCGCGGTAGCCATTGCGGTCTGTCTCCTCAATCCCGTGCCTGTCAGGCACTTATCCCCTTATTCCAGCCCCTGAGCGTCAACCCCGTGGCTGGAGATTTCCCTTGCGCTTGTCGTCGGCACCGGATGCAAGCGGCTTCACCACCGGATCCTTCACCGGATAGAAAGTGTAGGACAGCGTGATGGTGCTGAGCCCGTCATTGTCGTGGTCCTTGACGATCGACGGATCGACGTAGAACACCACCGGCATCTCACGCTTCTCGCCCGGCGCCATGGTCTGCTCGGTGAAGCAGAAGCAGTTGATCTTCTCGAAATAGGACCCGACCGTCAGCGGGGCGACGTTGTAGGCAGCCTGGCCAGAGGTGGTGCGCGCGGCCTGGTTGGTCACGGTGTAAAAGATCGTCGTGACCTGGCCGATATTGACCTCGACCTCGGTCTGCTCAGGCTCGAACTTCCAGGGCAGGCCGGGCGCGACGTTGGAATCGAAGCGAACCGCGATCTTGCGGGCGATCGGACCGCTGGCAGGCGCCGAGGTCGCGACCTGGGTCGTGCCGTTGAAGCCGGTGGCGCGGCAGAACCAGTTGTAGAACGGCACCGCCGCGTAGGACGCGCCGACCATCAGCGCAACGACGCCGCCGCAGATCGAAGCGACCAGCACATCGCGGCCGAGGCCCTTCCTGGCCGTTCGGCTCTGATCCCGCGATATGGTCGGCTTCTGATCCATCTCTGTCACATTGGGCGAACTAGAACCGCCGGCCCCTTGACCATGGTGACGGCGAAGAAAAGGATGACGAGCACGCCGAGCGCGAGCGCGATCGCGATCGAGCGCTGACGGCGGCTCTTCTTCTGCGCCTCGGTGAGGACGATTCCATCTGGCTCGTGTTTGTCAGCCATTCCTGCCTCATGCGCCCCCAACCATCGGAGCAAGCGCCCGGAACACGACCTCGGCCAGCAGGGTCGCGAACAGCGCGAACAGATACAGGATCGAGAAGGCGAACAGCTTGCGGGTCGCGCGCAGCGACTGGCTGCGTTCGCGGCGCATATAGACGTTGATCGCGAGCACCAGCATGCCGGCGCCGAGCACCAGCGAAGTGATGCCGTAAATGGCGTCGAAATAGCCAAGCGCCCAGGGCGCGGCAGCGACCGCGATCAGCACGACGGTGTAGAGCAGGATCTGGAGGCGGGTCGCGTCGGGGCCGGCGACATTGGGCAGCATCGGAATGCCGGCGCGCGCGTAGTCGTCGGAACGGAACAGCGCCAGCGCCCAGAAGTGCGGCGGCGTCCAGAAGAAGATGATGGCGAACAGCAGCAGCGGCTCGACGTCGACCCTGCCGGTCACGGCGGCCCAGGCCACCACCGGCGGCAGCGCACCGGCGGCGCCGCCGATCACGATGTTCTGCGCGGTCCAGCGCTTCAGGCCCATCGTGTAAATCACGACATAGAAGAAGATGGTGAAGGCGAGCAGCGCACCCGCGATCCAGTTGACGAGGATGCCGAGCGTCATCACCGAGAAGAAGGCGAGCGTCATGCCGAACGCCATCGCCTCGGGCTTGGTGATGCGGCCGCGTGGGATCGGACGGTTTGCCGTGCGTGACATCTTCGAGTCGATGTCGCCCTCGAGCGCCATGTTGAGCGCGCCGGAAGCGCCGGCACCGACGGCGATGCAAAGCAGCGAGGTGATCGCGAGCACCCAGTGGAAGTGTCCGGGCGCCATGGCCATCCCGACCAGCGCGGTGAAGATCACGAGCGACATCACCCGCGGCTTGAGCAGCGCGAGATAGTCACCAACCTCCGCTTCGGAGATGCGGGGATTGATGTCGATGGCGTTCTGGTCGAGGACGGACACTAGTTCAACTCGCTTCGTTCTAGAGCCGCGGCGCCCGTCTCGGGCGCCGCGGGAGTTGGCTTACTGCACGCGGGGCAGCACTTCGAACTGATGGAAGGGCGGCGGCGAGGACAGCGTCCACTCCAGCGTGGTGGCGCCCGCACCCCAGGGATTGTCGCCCGCCGGGACCTTCTTCATGAACGCGTCGAGCACGCAGTAGAGGAAGATCAGCACACCGAAACCGGAGATGTAGGAGCCGATCGACGAGACCAGGTTCCAGCCGGCGAACGCATCGGGATAATCAACGTAGCGGCGCGGCATGCCCGACAGGCCGAGGAAGTGCTGCGGGAAGAACACGAGATTGACGCCGACGAAGGTAAACCAGAAGTGCGCCTTGGCCAGCGGCTCGCTGTACATGTAGCCCGTCATTTTCGGGAACCAGTAGTACCATCCGGCGAAGATCGCGAACACGGCACCAAGCGACAGCACGTAGTGGAAGTGCGCGACGACGTAGTAGGTCTCCTGGAGCACGCGGTCTACGCCGGCGTTCGCCAGCACGACGCCGGTGACGCCACCGACGGTGAACAGGAAGATGAAGCCCACGGCCCAGATCATCGGGGCGCGGAATTCGATCGAGCCGCCCCACATCGTGGCGATCCACGAGAAGATCTTCACGCCGGTCGGAACCGCGATCACCATCGTGGCGGCGACGAAATAGGCCTGCGTCGCTGACGACATGCCGACCGTGTACATGTGGTGCGCCCACACCACGAAGCCGATGCCGCCGATCGCGACCATGGCGTAGGCCATGCCGAGATAGCCGAACACGGGCTTGCGCGAGAAGGTCGAGACGATCTGACTGACCATGCCGAAGCCCGGCAGGATCAGGATGTACACCTCGGGGTGGCCGAAGAACCAGAACAAATGCTGGAACAGCACGGGGTCACCGCCGCCGTCGGGCGCGAAGAACGACGTGCCGAAGTTACGATCGGTGAGCAGCATGGTGATCGCGCCGGCGAGCACAGGCAGCGACAGCAGCAGCAGGAACACGGTCACCAGGATCGACCACACGAACAGCGGCATCTTGTGCAGGGTCATGCCCGGTGCGCGCATGTTGAAGATGGTGGTGATGAAGTTGATGGCGCCGAGGATCGACGAGGCGCCCGCCAGATGGAGCGAGAGGATCGCAAAGTCGACCGCGGGACCCGGATGGCCGGAGCTCGACAGCGGCACATACATGGTCCAGCCGGTGCCGACGCCGTTGGCGCCCGGCTCGCCCTCGACGAAGGACGAGATCAGGAGCAGCGAAAAGGAGGCCGGCAGCAGCCAGAATGAGATGTTGTTCATGCGCGGGAACGCCATGTCCGGCGCGCCGATCATCAGCGGCACGAACCAGTTGCCGAAGCCGCCGATCATCGCGGGCATGACCATGAAGAAGATCATGATCAGGCCGTGCGAGGTCACGAACACGTTATAGGTGTGCGTTTCGTGGAATATCTGCACGCCCGGATACATCAACTCGGCACGGATCGCGATCGACATCGCGGCACCGATAATGCCGGCGATGACCGCGAAGATCAGGTACATCGTGCCGATGTCCTTGTGATTGGTCGAATAGACGTAGCGACGCCATCCGGTCGGATGGGCGTGCTCGTGGTCATGTCCGTGGTCTTGCGCGTGATCGCCGTGTGCCGCTGCGCTGGTTGCCATTTTCAAATCCTGCCTTGCGTCCCGTTCGGACCCCTTGGAGGTCCCGCCCTTTATGTCGCTTTCAGTCCCTCAAGCCGTCGCCCGGCGCTTACTGCGTCGGGCCGGCTGCGGAGGCGAAAGTGCTGGTGCCGCCGCTCGCAAACTTCTTCTTCGCCGATTCAACCCAGGAAGCGAATTCCTGGTCGTTCACCACGCGAATCGCGATCGGCATGAAGGCGTGGTCCTTGCCGCAGAGTTCCGAACACTGACCGTAGAACATGCCGGTCTTGGTGGCCTTGAACCAGGTCTCGTTCAGCCGGCCCGGAATGGCGTCGATCTTGACGCCGAAGGCCGGCATCGCGAACGCGTGGATGACGTCGGCGCCGGTAACCTGCACGCGAATCACCTTGTTGACCGGCACCACCATCTCGTTGTCGACGCCGAGCAGCCGGGGCTGCTTGTCCTGGGCCATCAGCGAGTCGAACTCGAACTTGCCGTTATCGGGATAGGCATAGGACCAGTACCACTGCTTGCCGGTCGCCTTGATCGTCAGATCCGCCTTCGGCACGTCGAGCTCGAGGAACAGCAGGCGGAACGACGGCACCGCGATGCCGACCAGGATCAGCACCGGCACCAGGGTCCACACAACCTCGATCAACGTGTTGTGAGTGGTCCGCGACGGCACCGGATTGGCCTTCGAGTTGAACTTCACGACCACGATCACGAGCAGCGCCAGAACGAACAGCGTGATCACGATGATCAGGTAGGACAGGAAATTGTGGAACCAGACGATATTGTCCATCACCGGGGAACCCGATGGCTGCAGGTGCCACTCCCACGCCTCAGGTTGACCGAGCTCGGCAAATGCCGTGCCGCCCGTCGCCAACGTGATGCCAGCCGCCACCAAGGCGATGGTGGCCAATCCCAGCAAATGCCGGCCCACCCGACTCATCGACATCCTCATGCCGTTCGCGCTCCCCTTACGAAATCACCCCAAGTGCGCTCCCCTCTTGTTGGGAAACGCTTATTCGATCCGCCCGTCTGACAAGCCGCCGCTCAAGAATACCTCTAAGAGGAACTGGGGCCGATCGCTAGAACGCCGAAATCAAGCCTCTCAAACCATAATTCTTGATCTATCGCAATGCAGTCTTGAGCCCCTGTTGTCAGCCATCACCCGCAAGATATTTCCCAGCAAGATCAGACAAAAATACCACCTGCCGGGATGCCGCGGCTTGACAGCCGGATTGCCCGCTGTAGGCACAGGCGCAGGGCCCCGCAGGAACCTGATTCGTGGCGGCAATGACGGCCAAGGCGGCGCGGAATTTGCTTGTAAATTGCCTTCAAGACGCCGTCATTCCCGTATCAGTCCACCAGCGCGAGCGACCCGAGCGAGCAGAGGGACCGACCCCGATGGGGCTTTCGAGATGCATGGCAAGATTGGCTCTCCGGCCGACTGACGGTCTCACGACGCTGATCGGCCTCCTGGCTGTCGCCCTCTTCCTTGCGCTACCCGGTGATGCCCATGCGCAGGGCGCGGTGCGCTCCGTGCATGGCGACTGGCAGATTCGTTGCGATACCCCGCCGGGCGCCCAGGCCGAGCAATGCGCCCTGATCCAGAGCGTGGTGGCGGAAGACCGCTCCAATGCCGGCCTCACCGTGATCGTGCTCAAGACCGCCGACCAGAAGAGCCGCCTGATGCGCGTGGTCGCCCCGCTCGGCGTGCTGCTGCCCTCAGGCCTCGGGCTCAAGCTCGACAACCAGGACGTCGGCCGCGCCGGCTTCGTCCGCTGCCTGCCCAATGGCTGCGTCGCCGAGGTCGTCATGGACGACAAGCTGCTCGGCCAGCTCCGCAGCGCCAAGACCGCGACCTTCATCATCTTCGAGACGCCCGAGGAAGGCATCGGTTTCCCGCTCAGCCTGAACGGGCTCGGCGAGGGCTATGACAAGCTGCCGTAGGGCTAGGGCCGCAGCGAACCTATTGTTTCCGTAATATGAGGCGTCGCGCCCTCGCGGAACCGATCCGAAACCATTATCTTGCCTCACATCCCCCGATAATGGACGGACGCATGACCAACCCTGCCACAACCTCCCTGCTCGACCGCGCCAATCTCGACCGCGACCAGGTTCGCAACGAGGTCGCGCGCGGGCTTGCCGGTGCCGACGACGGCGAATTGTTCCTCGAATACAGCCAGACCGAAGCGCTGATGTTCGACAATGGGCGGCTGAAGCAGGCGACCTACGATACCTCACAAGGATTCGGCCTGCGTGCCGTCAAGGACGACGCGGTCGGATATGCGCATTCCTCCGACGTGTCGCTGCCGGCGCTGATTCGCGCCGCCGACGCAGTCGCGGCCGTCCGCGGCGGCTATTCCGGCAGCTTCTCCGCTCCGCCAGCGCACACCAACGTGCGGCTTTATAGCGACGACAATCCGCTCGACGCGCCGGGCTTCGAGACAAAGGTCAAACTGCTCGCCGAGATCGACGCTTATCTGCGCGACAAGGATCCGCGGGTGCGGCAGGTCAGCGTCAGCCTGGGTGCGACCTGGCAGGTGGTCGAGATCCTGCGGCCCGACGGCGAAAGCTATCGCGATATCCGCCCCCTGGTGCGCGTCAACGTCTCCGTCGTCGCCGGCCAGGGTGACCGCCAGGAGAGCGGCAGCAAGGGCTATGGCGGCCGGGCCGGCTACGCCGAGTTCATCGAGAGCAAGAACTGGCGCGACGCCGCCGATGGCGCGCTGCGCGAGGCACTCGTCAATCTGGAATCGATTCCCGCGCCCGCCGGTGAAATGGACGTCGTGCTCGGGGCCGGCTGGCCCGGCGTGATGCTGCACGAAGCTGTCGGCCATGGCCTTGAGGGCGACTTCAACCGCAAGAAAACCTCGGCGTTTGCCGGTCTGATGGGCCAGCAGGTTGCCGCCAAGGGCGTCACCGTTGTGGACGACGGCACCATCGCCTCGCGGCGCGGCTCGCTGTCGATCGACGACGAGGGCACACCGACCAACCGCACAGTGTTGATCGAGGACGGCATCCTGGTCGGCTACATGCAGGACCGCCAGAACGCGCGGTTGATGAACATGAAGCCGACCGGCAACGGCCGGCGCCAGGGCTACGCCCATGTGCCGATGCCGCGCATGACCAACACCTACATGCTCGCGGGCGACCGCGACCCGGCCGAGATTCTCGCGTCGGTGAAGAATGGCGTGTTTGCCGCGAATTTCGGCGGCGGACAGGTCGATATCACCTCGGGCAAATACGTCTTCCAGTGCACCGAGGCCTACAAGATCGAGAACGGCAAGATCGGCGCGCCGCTGAAGGGCGCCATGCTGATCGGCAACGGGCCGACCGACCTGCATCGCATCCGCATGATCGGCAACGATCTCGCGCTCGATACCGGCATCGGCACCTGCGGCAAGAACGGTCAGGGCGTGCCTGTTGGTGTCGGCCAGCCGTCGCTTCTGATGGAACGCATTACGGTGGGTGGAACGGGCGGATGAGCGTTGAGAAAGTGACTGTCACCCCCAAGCGGAAGAGCAGCGGCTGGGCCGGTCAGCTCGCGCAACTCGCCGGCATCGTCGCCGCGGTCTTCATCGCCAAGGGCGCGCTGGCCGAACCGTTCTACGTGCCGTCGGGCTCGATGGAGCCGACGCTGCTGATCGGCGACGCCCTGCTCGCTTCGAAATTCCCCTATGGCTACGGCACCTCGTCACTGCCGATCCAGATCAACCTGCCGGAAACAGGGCGCGTGTTCGCGGAGACGCCCAAGGCGGGCGACGTCGTCGTGTTTCGCTGGCCCGGCGACCGCTCGCAGGCCTGGGTCAAGCGCGTCGTCGGCCTGCCCGGTGACCGCATCCAGATGCGACAGGGGCAGCTCTTCATCAACGATCGCCCCGCCGAACTGAAGCCGGATGGCGTTGGCGCCGCCGAGGACGACAATGGCGGCAGCGAGCCCGCCTACCGATACGTCGAGACGCTGCCGAACGGCGTCAAGCACCTGATCTTCAAGATGCGTGACAATGGCCCGCTCGACAACACGCCGGAAGTGACGGTGCCGCCGGGCCATCTGTTCGTGCTCGGCGACAACCGAGACAATTCGGCCGACAGCCGCGTGCCGCTGCGCTCCGGCGGCGTTGGCCTGCTCCCGGTCGACAATCTCGTCGGCCGCGCAGACGCGGTGCTCGGCTCCTGGGATCTCGGCATGCGCGGCCAGCCGGTCTGGACTTGGCTCTCCGGCTTCCGCCTCGCCCGGTTCTTCACCGCCGTACACTGAGCTGATCCCAAGGTCTTGATCGAATGACCTTCGACGACGTCAGAAAATTTGTGCTGACGTGGCCGGAGGTCGAGGACGGCACCTCCTACGGCACGCCCGCGCTAAAAGTGCGCAAGAAGATGCTGGCGCGCCTGAAAGAGGATGGCGACAGCCTGGTGATGCCTGACGTCCCGATCGACGAGCGCGCGATGCTGGTCGAGAGCCAGCCGAAGATCTTCTATCTCACCGACCACTATGCCGATTATCCGATCGTGCTGATTCGGCTCTCGAAGGCGAAGCGCATGATCGTGGAACCGCTGCTGCGGCGGCGTTGGCGAGCGCTGGCCTCGAAGGCGGCGCGAGCGGATTATGATGCGCGCGCAAAGGCGTGACGCACATGATGGATGAATCCCGCTTCATCGCGCTGGCGCTGAAGAACCCGGTCAACGTTGCGATCATCGACGAGCTACATCGACTCGCGCTGCCGGATGCATGGTTGGTCTCGGGATGCCTCGTGCAATCGGTGTGGAATGTGCTCACCGGGCGCGTCATCGATCATGGCATCGCCGATTACGACGTCTTCTATTTCGATCCAGATACGTCATGGGGCGCAGAGGACGCCGTGATCCGCAAGCTACAGGCCCGGCTCGATCATCTCGGCGCCAAGATCGAGACCCGCAACCAGGCACGCGTGCATCTGTGGTACCCGGCCAAGCACGGCCTGCCCTATCCGCCGCTGTCGTGCTCGATTGACGGCATCGGCCGCTTCCTCACGCAGAACACGCAACTCGGCGTGAAGCGCACGGACAGCGGTTTCGACGTCTATGCGCCGCACGGCTTCGATGACGTCGCAGGCCTGATCGTCCGACCCAATCCGGGCCCGAATTTTTCCGCGGCGAACTACGCGGCGAAGGCGGCCCGATGGAAGACGCGTTGGCCTGAGCTCACGGTGATCGCGCCGCAGTGAGGCTTGATCCTCCTCGTCATTGCGAGCGCAGCGAAGCAATCCAGAGTCCCTCCGCGAAACCAGCCTGGATTGCTTCGCTGCGCTCGCAATGACGATGGAGAGAGTTCGCGCTACCGCACCACGCCCGATGTGAACCCCGCCTTCCGCCGCGGCGGCTTGATATCCTTTTTCAGGAAGCAGCGCGCCTCACGCCCGGTATAGCCGGGCCGGGCATAGGTGAAGGCGCGGCACTTGTTGTCGGCGGTGCAGGCAGCCTTGCAGACGTCCTCGCCCTCGCCTTCCTTGAGATCGAAATTGCGCAAATCGCCACCGGGGCGGTCGATCGAGGTCTCCACGCCCTCGACGCGCGGCTCGATCACGCCGGCACCGCGCACCCCGGAGATGCAGCAATTTGCAGGCTGTCGCGGCGGCACGGTGTTCTTGAGCCAGCACACGGCGGCGGCGCCGTCGATGTCAGGATAGCTGAAGCTCCACGCGCGGCAGCGGCGATCGCGCTCGCAGAGCAGCGCACAGTCCTCGGGATCACCCGATGTGACCGGCGCGTTGAAATAATCGCCGCCGGGCCGGTCGAACGCCGTCTGGGCGCGCGCGGGCACGCTCGCGAAGGCGAGCGACAGCAGCGTGGCGCACGCCACGACGCAAGCCAGGACCATGGCCATGACGGTCCCAGGCAGGCGGCCCTTCCCCATCGAAACAGCTTTCGAGTTATTGACGGCGCTCACGTTTTTCGGCCCGTCATTTGATCGCCGCAAACCTGTATGGGCGATGAACGGCCTAAAACCTGATCGTTGGCCTATTTGCCTAGAGGGTTTTCGAGCGAAGTGGGCACCGGTTCGCGTGAAGAAAATGCGTCAAAGACATGCATCTAGAACGCGTATTCCGCGTAAGCGGGTTCCACCGAGCCGTTCCAGGCCCCGTTGAACTTCTCGAGCATCTCCTCGGCCGGGGTCCGGCCGGAATCGATGATGCGATCGAGCGGCTCCAGATGCCGCGTTTCGTCGCGGCCGATCGCATCGATGCGGCCGCGGCGACGCAGGCCGGCATGTGCCAGAACGAGGCATTCCTTGGCGATCTCGAACAGATAGCGATCCTTGATGCGCGCCTTGAAGCCGAAGCGCGGCACGTCGTCGCGCAGGGCCTGACGCTCCGACGCGGTCCAGTGCTTCACCAGGTCCCAGGCGGCATCGAGCGACACATCGTCATAGAGCAGCCCGGCCCAGAACGCGGACAGCGCCGGCAGGCGGCCCCACGGGCCGCCGTCGGAGCCGCGCATCTCGAGATAACGCTTCAGCCGCACCTCGGGGAAGATCGTCGAGAGATGGTTGGCCCAGTCCGACAGCGTCGGACGCTCGCCGGGCAGGTTGTTGTTGCGGCCGTCGAAGAAGGCGCGGAACGAGGAGCCCGACACGTCGATGTAGTCCTCGTCGCGCTTGACGAAATACATGGGCACGTCGAGCGCATAGTCGACATAGCGCTCAAAGCCCATGCCGTCCTCGAACGCCCACGGCATCATCCCGGCGCGGGCATTGTCGGTGTCGCGCCAGATCTCGGAGCGGAAGGAGAGGAAGCCGTTCGGCTTGCCTTCGGTGAACGGCGAGTTCGCGAACAGGGCGGTTGCGACCGGCTGGAGCGCCAGCGAGACGCGCAGCTTCTTGACCATGTCAGCTTCGGAGGAAAAGTCGAGATTGGTCTGCACCGTGCAGGTTCGGTACATCATGTCGAGGCCGTACTGGCCGACCTTCGGCATGTAATTGGTCATGATCTTGTAGCGGCCCTTGGGCATCACCGGGATGTCGGCGCGCGACCAGGACGGCGTCATGCCGAGGCCGAGGAAACCGATGCCGAGCGGTGTCGCGATCTCGCGCACCTGCGCCAGATGCGCCATCAGTTCGCTCTGGGTCTGATGCACGTTCTCGACCGGCGCGCCTGACAATTCGAACTGTCCGCCCGGCTCGAGCGAGATCGCGCCGCCGCCGGTGACGTCGTAGAGACCGATGATGTTGCCCTTCTCCATGATCGGCTCCCAGCCGAGCAGAAGCTTCATGCCTTCGAGCAGGGCGCCGATGCCGCGCGCGCCCTCATACGGCACCGGACGGTGGCCTTCGAGCGTGAACGGCGTCTTCTCGTGCTCGGTGCCCATGCGGAATTCGGACGGGTCCTTGCAGCCTGCCTCGAACCACGCAACGAGTTCGTCGCGCGATTGCAGCGGCGTCATATCGATCTGGTCTCGCGCCATATCAAACTCTAATCAAAAGGGCGCTTCGATCGAAGGCGCGCGGGTGACGGGGATGGTCCGCGAACCCACCGGGCGCGCGGACAAGCTGGTGTGCCGTGCGGTCATCGCGACGGCGAGGTTTCGTTGGCGTTGTTGACGACGGGCGGCAGTTTCATCTCGCCGCACGCGCAGCCCAGCCGGTCGAGCAGACCGCTGAGCTTGACGGCATCGGCATCGGACAGTTTCGAGCCGACATATTTTTCGATCGCAGCCGAGTAGGCGCCCCACATCCGCTTCTGCAATTCGCGGCCGGCTTCCGTGATCTCCACGAACTGGCCGCGCTTGTCGATCTTGCATTCGCGCCGGGCGGCAAGGCCTTCGTCGACCAGGCGGTCGATCAGGCGCGAGGTGGAGTATTGCGGGATCAGCATCTGCCGTTCGAGTTCCACCGGACGCAGTTCGCCGGAGGGCGCGCGCGACAATTCGAGCAGCGCGTCGTACCATGCCAGCGGCGGGAACCCGGCCTTCTTCAGGTCCTGCTCGACGCAGTCGAGCACACGGCTCTGAACCCGCATCAGGCGGATCCAGGCACTGGTTGCCTCGGTCGATGGTTTACGTTTCATGGTCCCGCTCAAACTCGTCGTCCGCTTCTTACCCCATTTGATGCACCTGCATCAATCTTGACTATTTCATGCAGATGCATGTAGGCGTTCTTTCGCCCCAACCAAGCGTCAAGAGGAGGAACTTCCATGAAACTGTATTACTCGCCCGGCGCCTGCTCGCTGTCCCCCCATATCGCACTCCTGGAGGCCGGCCTGCCCTATGAGCTGGTCAAGGTCGATATCCGGGCCAAGAAGCTCGAGAACGGTGAAGACTATCTGAAGGTCAATCCCAAGGGTCAGGTCCCCGCGCTCGGCCTCGACAGCGGTGAGATCGTGACCGAAGGCCCGGTCATTGTCCAGATGATCGCCGACAAGGCTCCGGCCAAGGCGCTAGCGCCCGCGCGCGACAGTTCCGAGCGCTACAAGCTACTCGAATGGCTGAACTTCCTGACCTCCGAGGTGCACAAGAGCTTCGGCCCGATGTTCGCGCCGGCGCTGAACGACGACGCCAAGGCGTTCTTCAAGGATCGTGTCATGGGCAAGCTGAAGCACATCGACAGCCAGCTCGCCGGCAAAGACTACCTCATGGGCAAGCAGTTCTCGGTCGCCGACGGATATCTCTTCACGATGCTGACCTGGGGTGACCGCATGAAGTTCGACCTCTCCGCCATGCCCAACCTCACTGCCTACAAGGCCCGCGTCGCCGCGCGGCCGAAGGTGCAGGAAGCCCTGAAGAAAGAAGGGCTGGCGCAGGCCGCCTGAGGCGCGCGAAATCCTGAAGGGCCGGGTCGATGATCCGGCCCTTTTTGTCATCGCCGAGCTGAAAGCCAATCCGTTCGCCGGATCATCGTACCTTAGTTAGACCTTTGAACTACTGTTCATCAAATGTAAGCGGTGCTGTCTTGTCTCCGCTCGCAAAGCGGGCGAGCGTGGCCGAATTGATTGAAGAATTTTTGGATTCTCATCGGAGTTGAACTTGACGATTGCCATCGTCCTGATCGCTGCAAGCGCATTGGTAGGAATAGCGACAGGTTACGTATTCAGGATCTGGGCGCTGGTACTGATCTCGCCGTTACTCGCGGTTTTTTCGGCGATCATTCTTCGCGTTTCCGAATTCGGAATGATGGCGGGAGTGACCGTCATCGCGATCTCGCTCGTCGCCTGTCAGCTCGCCTACTTCGCCACAACCTATCTGCGGCACGCCCGCGAGGTCTCACCCCACGATGAGATCGACGGTCAGCCAGGCAAGATAAGCGAGCACAAAATCCGTCGCCAGCACGAGTAGTGCCAACGCAGCCCAAAGCACCGGCCCCTTGCGGCGCAGGCGGAACGACCTCTGTTGCGGCAGGACACGGCCAAAAGCCGGCGCAACAGCATATTTCCCGGTGAGATCGCGACAAAGCGCGACCTTCCGCAGCACCAAAGAGCTCATCAAGGACACTTTCTTATTTCTTCAACTTGCCGATGGCTCGGCAAGCGTCCCAACTGGATTCATGACCCTGACCCTCGGCAATAGTGGTGCCAGGGCCGAGCAAAAGAACGGCGCCGCTTTGTCGCGCCTATGACCATTGTGAGACACGCAACAGCAGGACTCTCGCACGGTTCCTACGGGATTAGTGTGACGGGTTCCACAAATCGGGGAATTCCTGACGCAACCGTGACGACATTGCGCCAAAAGAAAAAGGCCGGATCGATGATCCGGCCTTTCGGTCTCGAACGGTTCTAGATGATCAAGCAGCGGCCGCCTTCTTCGGCGCGAAGCGGCCGTAGAAGGTTTCGCCCTTCGCCGCCATCTCTTCGAGCAGCCTCGGCGGCGTGAAGCGCGAGCCGTACTTCGCCTCGAGCTTGTGGCAGAGCTCGACGAAATTCTTCGTGCCCATGAAGTCGATGTAGGACAGCGTGCCGCCGGTAAACGGCGCGAAGCCGAAGCCGAGGATCGAGCCGACATCCGCTTCGCGGGGATCGGTGATGACGTGATCCTCGACCGTGCGCGCGGCTTCCACCGCCTGCACGACCAGGAAGCGCTGCTTCAGCTCCTCGACGTCGAGCGTGTCGGGGTCGAGCTGCTTCGGCTGCAGCGCAGAGAGGCCCGGCCACAGGCTTTTCTGACCCTTACCCTTCTCGGGATAGTCGTAGAAGCCCTTGCTGTTCTTGCGACCGAGACGACCCTGCGTCTCGACCATCTCCACCATCAGCTTCTTCTGATCGGGGTTGATGGCGTTGGGGCCGAGATCGGCTTCGGTCGCCTTCATGATCTTGAGGCCGAGGTCGAGCGCGACTTCGTCCGAGAGCGAGAGCGGGCCGACCGGCATGCCGGCCATCTTGGCGCAGTTCTCGATCATCGCCGGCGGCACGCCTTCCAGGAACATCTCGTTGCCTTCGGCGACGTAACGGCCGACGCAGCGGTTGGCGAAGAAGCCTCTGGAGTCGTTGACGACGATCGGCGTCTTGCCGATCTGCCGGACATAATCGAGCGCGGTTGCGAGCGCGACATCGCCGGTGTTCTTGCCCTTGATGATCTCGACCAGCATCATCTTCTCGACCGGCGAGAAGAAGTGGATGCCGACGAACTTGCCCTGGTCCTTGAAGCTTTCGGCCAGCGAGGTGATCGGCAGCGTCGATGTGTTCGACGCGAAGATCACGTCGGGCTTCATATGCTCCTGCGCCTTGGCAAAGGTGTCAGCCTTGACCTTGCGGTCCTCGAACACGGCCTCGATAACGAGGTCAACGTCCTTCAGCGCCGCGTAGTCCGCGGTCGGCGTGATGCGCGCGAGCAGCGCTTCAGCGTCCGTGGGTTTCGCGCGGCCCTTCTTGATCTGGTCCTCGATCACCTTCTGCGCATGCGCCTTGCCCTTGTCGGCGCTTTCCTGGTCGCGATCAATCAGCACGACGTCGAGGCCGGCACGGGCCGAGACATAGCCTACGCTCGCGCCCATGAAGCCGGCGCCGATCACGGCGATCTTCTTCACCTTGGTTGCGGGCACGTCCTTCGGACGGCGCGCACCCTTGTTCAGTTCCTGCATCGACAGGAACAGGCTGCGGATCATTGCAGCAGCTTCCTTCGAGCGCAGCACCGAGGTGAAGTAGCGCGACTCGACGCGCAACGCGGCGTCGATCGGCAACTGCAGGCCTTCATAGACGCAGCTCATGATCGCGCGCGCGGCGGGATAGTTGTCGTAGGTCTCGCGACGGTAGATCGCGTTGCCGGCCGGGAACATCATCATGCCGGCCTTGGAGAACACCGGGCCGCCCGGAAGCTTGAAGCCCTTCTCGTCCCAGGGCGCGATGGCCTTGCCGCCGCCCTTGATCCAGTCCTTGGCAGCCTTGATCAGGTCAGCAGCGGGGACGATGGCGTGAATCAGATTCAGCGCCTTCGCCTTCTCGACCGTAACCGGATCGCCCTTGAGCAGGATCGTCATCGCGTCCTGCGGCTGCACCAGGCGCGGCACGCGCTGCGTGCCGCCTGCGCCGGGGAACAGGCCGACCTTGACCTCGGGCAGACCAAGGCGGGTCTTGGGATTCTCCGCTGCCACGCGGTAGTGGCAGCATAGCGTGATCTCGAAACCGCCGCCGAGCGCGAGGCCATTGATCGCGGCCGCCCACGGCTTGCCTGACGTTTCGATCGAGCGCAGCACCAGCGAGAAGCGGCGGCTCTGGTCGAACAGCATCTGGTTCGCCGCGGTCTCGCCCTGCTCCTTGAAGACCTTTGCGTAGGCCTGGTTCATGCCCTCGAGCATGGAGAGGTCGGCGCCGGCGCAAAAGGCGTCCTTGGCGGAGGTGATGACGACGCCCTTCACTGCGGCATCAGCCGTGGTTGCCTTGACGATCGCGTCGAGCTCGCTGGTCGAGGTCTCGTCGAGCACGTTCATCGAACGGCCCGGGATGTCCCAGGTGACGAGCGCGATGCCGTCGGAATCGGTCTCAACCCTGAAATTCTTGTAAGCCATGTTGGTTGCTCCCCTACCCCTTAGACACGCTCGATGATGGTCGCGGTGCCCATGCCGCCGCCGATACACAGCGTGACCAGGGCGGTGGACTTGTTGGTGCGCTCGAGCTCGTCGAGCACCGTGCCCAGAATCATCGCACCGGTGGCGCCGAGCGGATGTCCGAGCGCGATCGCGCCGCCATTGACGTTGATCTTGGCGTTGTCGATGTCGAAGGCCTGGATGTAGCGCAGCACGACCGAGGCAAAGGCCTCGTTGAGCTCGAACAGATCGATGTCCGACTTCTTCATGCCGGAACGCGCGAACAGCTTTTCGGTGACGTCGACCGGACCGGTCAGCATCATCGCCGGCTCCGAGCCGACATTGGCGAACGCCCGGATTTTTGCACGCGGCTTCAGGCCGTACTTCGCGCCCGCCTCCTTGCTGCCGAGCAGCACGGCGCCGGCGCCGTCGACGATACCCGACGAATTGCCGGCATGGTGCACGTAATTGACGCGCTCGATCTCCGGATGCGACTGCACCGCGACACCGTCGAAGCCGCCCATCTGCGCCATCATCGTGAACGACGGCTGCAGCTGTGCCAGCGACTGCATCGTCGTCGTGGGACGCATGTGCTCATCCTTGGCGAGGAGGGTGAGGCCGTTGATGTCCTTCACAGGCACGACGGACTTGTTGAAGCGGCCCTCGTCCCAGGCCTTGCCCGCGCGCTGCTGGCTCTGCACGGCGTAGGCATCGACGTCGTCGCGCGAGAAGCCGTACTTGGTGGCGATCAGATCGGCCGAGACGCCCTGCGGCATGAAATAGGCCGGCACGGCCATCGACGGATCCATCGGCCAGGCGCCGCCGGAGGCGCCGATGCCGACGCGACTCATCGATTCGGCGCCGCCGCCGATCACGAGCTCATGCTGGCCGCTCATCACCTGGGCTGCGGCAAAGTTCACGGCGTCGAGGCCGGAGGCACAGAAGCGGCTGATCTGCACGCCGGGCACGGCTTCGCCGAGACCCGCCTTCAGCGCGGCAAAGCGCGCGATGTCGGAGCCGGCTTCACCGACCGGATCGACCACGCCGAGCACGACGTCGTCGACGGAATCTTCCGGCAGGTTGTTGCGGTCCTTCAACGCCTTCAGCGGCACGGTGGCGAGCGCCAGCGCGGTGACTTCGTGCAGCGAACCGTCGGCCTTGCCGCGGCCGCGGGGGGTGCGAACGTGATCGTAGATGAATGCCTCAGGCATGACGCCCTCCTGATCTGTTGTTCGAATTTTGTTGGCGCGGAAGCAGACTTCAGAACGCTTCCGCCGGCAATTCCATGATGGTGGCGCAGCCGGACTGGATGCGCGCGAGATTAGCGGCGGTCTCCGGCAGCATCCGCTCCATGAAGAAACGGCCGGTCACGAGCTTGGTCGAGAGATAAGGCGTCGCGCCGCTGGCGGCAATCTTCGCCAACGTCACCTTCGCCATCTTCGCCCACATGTAGCCGAGCGCGACGAAGCCGAAGAGATGCAGGTAGTCGGTCGCCGCAGCGCCGGCATTATCAGGCTTCATCATCGCGTTCTGCATCAGCCACGTCGTGGCCTGCTGGAGATGACCGAGCGAGGCCGAGAGCGGGGTGATGAACGGTTTCAGCGCCTCGTCGCCGCCGTTCTCCTTGGCGAAGGCCATGACCTCGCCGAAGAAGGCCATGATGGCGCGACCGCCGTCGCGCGGCAGCTTGCGGCCGACCAGGTCGAGCGCCTGGATGCCGTTGGCGCCTTCATAGATCATCGCGATGCGCGCATCGCGCACGAACTGCTCCATGCCCTGCTCTGCGATGTAGCCGTGGCCGCCATACATCTGCTGCGCCTGCACCGCGTTGGCGAAACCGTAGTCGGTGAGGAAGCCTTTCAGCACCGGCGTCATCAGACCCATGTGATCGTCGGCGGCCTGGCGATCCTTGGGATCCTCGGAGCGATGGGCGACGTCGCTCTTCAGCGCGGTCCACATCACGAAGGCGCGCGCGGCCTCGTTGAAGGCGCGGATCGAGAGCAGCGTGCGGCGCACGTCGGGATGCACGATGATCGGATCGGCCGGCTTGTCCGGCGCCTTCACGCCGGTGAGCGAACGGCCCTGGATACGCTCGCGCGCGTAAGCGACCGCGTTCTGGTAGGCGACCTCCGACTGCGCAAGGCCCTGGACGGCGACGCCGAGGCGGGCCTCGTTCATCATCACGAACATGCCCTGCATGCCCTTGTTCTCTTCGCCGATCAGCCAGCCGGTGGCGCCGTCGTAGTTCATCACGCAGGTGGAGTTGCCGTGGATGCCCATCTTGTGCTCGATCGAGCCGCAGACGACGCCGTTGCGGGCACCGACTGAGCCATCCGGCTTCACAAGGAACTTGGGCACCACGAACAGCGACACGCCCTTGATGCCGGCGGGCGCCCCCTCGATGCGGGCGAGCACGAGGTGGATGATGTTGGGGGCGAGATCATGCTCGCCGGCCGAGATGAAGATCTTGGTGCCCGTGATCTTGAAGCTGCCGTCGGCCTGGCGGACCGCCTTGGTGCGGAGCATGCCGAGATCGGTGCCGCAATGCGGCTCGGTCAGGTTCATGGTGCCGGTCCATTCACCGGCGACCATCTTCGGCACGTAGGTCTGCTTCTGCTCCGGCGAGCCGTGAACGATCAGCGCCGCGGTCGCGCCCATGGTGAGGCCGCCATACATCGAGAACGCCATGTTGGCGGAGATCTGGAATTCGTTGACCGCCTGCGAGAGCGTCACCGGCAGGCCCTGGCCGCCGAACTCGGTCGGCGCCGACAGGCCGAGCCAGCCGCCTTCGGCGACCTGCCTGAAGGCGTCCTTGAAACCCTTCGGCGTGGTGACGCTGCCGTCGTCGGCGCGCTTGCATCCCTCGAGATCGCCGACGCGATTGAGCGGCTGCAGCACTTCTTCGGCGAGCTTGGCGGCTTCGCCAAGGATCGCCTCGCGCACGTCGCTCGAGGCATCGGAGAAGCCGGCGAGATTGTCGTAGCGGTCGATCTGGAAGACGTCGTTCATCAGGAAGTTCACGTCTTCGACGGGGGCTTTATAGATCGGCATTGCGGTCTCCCGGCATGAGCCTTGATGTAACGAAATTCTCTAAGATTGGGCGGCGAGCTGCTCCGCCATCAGGCGGTGCAGCATATTGATGGCCTTGAGCGGACGCACCATCACCTTGAAACGGGTGATGCGGCCCCCGGCATCGAAGGTGATGATGTCGACGCCGTTGATCTCGATGCCGTCGATCATGGTCTTGAATTCGAGCACGGCGCCGTCGGCACTCCGCCACTCGCCGACATAGCTGAAGCCGGGACCGCCCAGCACCTTCTCCGCGCTGGCGAGATATTTGAAGGTGATGTCGCGCCCGCGCTGCGGCGAGTGCACGACGGGGCTTTCGAACACGGCGTCGGGATGGAGCAGCTCCCACAGCGCCTTGGCGGCTTCGGCGCGGTCGTGGGACTTCATGTAGGCGTACCAGGAATCGAGGCCGGTCATTCTCAGCTGCCTCCCTAAGGCCTTGGGCAAAAGGCCCGAAAACAACCCCATGCACAGTAGCGAAAAGACTGATTTCGCTGGGCTTTCGGATCGAGCCTCAGCCCGACCTGATTTCACCGCATATGCACATTGACGCATATGCACCAATACGCATAAAGTCAAGACAATTGGTCGGGACGTCTCAAGGGAGCTGGTGCCATGGCGCTGGGCGACGCAATCCTCGCATGTCTGACGGAACGTCCGATGACAGGCTACGAACTCGCCAAGACATTCGATTCCTCGATCGGCTTCTTCTGGAAGGCCGACCACCAGCAGATCTACCGCGAGCTCTCCAAGCTGCGCGACCGCGGCTACATCCAGGGCCGCGAGGTCGTGCAGTCAGGCAAACCCAATAAGCTCATCTATACGCTGACTCCCGAGGGCCGAACAGCGCTGCGGCACTGGGCCGCGCGGCCGAGCACGCCGCCTTCGATCAAGGACGATTTGCTGGTCCGGCTGCATGCACTCGACAGCATCGACATCGAGCCGATCCGCACCGATCTGATGGACCGGCTGGAGCACCACCGCGACCGCCACGAGAACTACGAGCGGATTCTGAAAAAGCGATTCCCGGAAGGAACGGCGTCCGACGTGCTCGACCTCGGCAACCTGCTGCTGCTGCGCCTCGGCGCGCGGCACGAGCAGATGGTGGCTGACTTCTGCGAGGAAGCGCTCGAGGCGCTGTCGGCGATGAGCGGCAAGGATAAGGGGACCGGCACGGTGGTACCACTGGACGACGGCAAGCGGGAGAAGGGCTAGAGAGCTTCGCTTCGTCATGGCCGGGCTTAGCCGTTCGAAGGACGGCGTCGCTTCCGCTCGCCTATGTCCCGGCCATCCACGCCTTGGCCGCGCGAAAGAAAGTACGTGGATGCCCGGGACAAGCCCGGGCATGACGGCTTTCAGTGCGCCCTCCCGGTTCCACCGCCCAACTTTAAGACACCGGCCCTGCGTTCCTTAACCCGTTATTTACCGTAACGGACAAAAGTCTGACTTCGAGGCAGACGACCCGCGTCAAATCCGATTGTCTTTGCAACCGGCACGCGTGGGGAGACTGGAGGCGCCGGGTGGGGCGCCGGAGTCGGAACCGGACAGAGTCATGAATTCGCGCGTATCGTGGAGTGTTGACGGCATCGATCCATCCGTCCGGGAGCGGGCCGAAGCTGCTGCGCGCCGTGCCGGCATGTCTCTCAACGATTGGCTGAACTCCACGCTCGGCGAGACTGCCCCGCCGAACCTTCGCGGGCCTTACGATCAGCGTCAGGAGCAGCGTCCCGATCCGCGCGCGATGCCCATGCCGGGCCAGGCCAGCCAGGAGAGCCGCGAAGTCGCCGACATCCATCAGCGGCTCGACGCGATCACCCAGCAGATCGAACGGATTTCAAAGCCGGCAACGCCGCGTCCGGACGTGTCGCGCGAGCAGGGCGTCGCCCGCCAGCTCAACGACGCGATCTCGCGGCTCGATGCCCGCCTGTCGCAGATCTCGCGGCCCCAGCAGCCGCAAGCGCAGCAGCCTCAGCCGCCGCGACAGGCACCGGCACAGGCTCCCGTTGAATCGCGCCAGCGCCAGGCCGATGCGGTCGAGCGCGCGGCCGCGCAAGTCTATCGCAACTCACCGCCCCTGAGCCCCGCATCGTTCGACGTCGCCGTCGCCGAGATTGCTGCGCGCCAGAGCGAGCTTGACGGATTCGCACCGCGGCAGATGCCGCCGCGCGCTGCACCGTCGATTGCGCCTTCGGCCGCTCCTTACGCGCCTCCCATGACGCCAATGGCGGCGCCGCCCGCGCCCGTCTATGCGCCGCCGCCACCGCAGCCGGGGCCGGATTTCTCGTCGCTCGAACGCCATCTGCTCAAGATCACGAGCCAGATCGAGTCGCTGCAGCGCCCCGACCATACCGAGCAGGCGATCAACGGCTTCCGCTCCGAGCTCGCCGAGATCCGCAACGCCATCACCGAAGCGATGCCGCGCCGCGCGATCGAGTCGATCGAGAACGAGATCCGCTCTCTGCATCGTCGCATCGACGAGACCCGTTCCAACGGCACCGACGGCCAGGTGCTGTCGGGCATCGAACATGCGCTCTCCGACATCAAGCAGGTGCTGCGCACGCTGACGCCGGCCGAGCAGCTCGCCGGCTATGACGAGGCGATCCGCAATCTCGGCGCCAAGCTCGACATGATCCTGCGCGCCAATGACGATCCCTCGACGGTCCGCCAGCTCGAAGGCGCGATCTCGGCACTGCGCGGCATCGTCTCCAACGTCGCCTCCAACGAGGCGCTGGCGCGACTTTCCGAAGACGTGCAGCTGTTGTCGTCCAAGGTGGACCAGGTCAATCGCACCTCGGATCGCGGCGACAGCTTTGCGGTGCTGGAGCAGCGCATCGCCGCGCTCACCGCAGCGCTGGAAACGCGCGAGCGGCCGCAAGCCACCGAGAGCACCGAACAGCTGGAAGCCGCGATCCGCGGGCTGTCCGACCGTTTCGACCGCATGCAGGTCGGCAACGACTCGGCCTCGACCTTCGCGCATCTCGAGCAACGGGTTTCCTATCTGCTGGAGCGACTGGAGGCCGCCTCCGATTCGCGCGGCGGCAATTTCGGCCGTGTCGAAGACGGGCTGCACGACATCCTGCGGCACCTGGAGCGGCAACAGGCTACCTATTCCGCCCTGGCCGAGAGCCGCAATTCGGCACCGCCGTCCGATTCCGGAATGGTCGATCTCGTCAAGCGCGAGCTCTCCGACATCCGCTTCAGCCAGGCCGAGACCAACCGCAGCACGCAGGATTCGCTGGAGGCCGTGCACAACACGCTCGGCCATGTCGTCGATCGCCTCGCCATGATCGAGGGCGATTTGCGCGCGGTGCGCACAGCGCCGCCGGCCCCCGCGCCGATGCCGATGGCGGCCCCCCTGTCGATCGCAGCTCCGATCGAGCCGGCGCCGATGGCGCGCGACCAATGGCAGCCACAGCCGCCGCAGCCGACATACGATCCGAAGCCCGAACTGCAAAATCCGGCCGCCGCGCAGCAGCCGGCGCACTCGGCTTTCGTCGCCGCCCCGCGCGAATTCCATGCCGCCGCACCGGCAGCGCCGCCGCCCGTGCCGATGGCCGCTCCGGTGCCCCCGCGCGCGATCAGCGAGATCCTCGAGCCGCACACGGCGCCGGCGCGCGCTGCGATCGCGCCCGAACTGCCGCCGGATCATCCGCTCGAACCCGGCACGCGTCCGGGCGGCCGCCCTGCCACGCCGTCCGAGCGCATTGCCGCGTCCGAAAGCGCGATCAGCGAAATTCCCGCCGCACCGAAAGAGCCGGTGTCGTCGTCGAGCTTCATCGCCGCCGCGCGCCGCGCCGCGCAGGCCGCTGCGGCACAGCCGCCGGAAAAGCCCGCCCGCGGCGTCAAGGCCGCGATCGCGGCCCGCACCAAGGGCCAGGGAAAAGAGCAAGCAAAAGAACAGGCAAAAGCACAGGCCGCAGGCCAGGAAGGCGGCTCGACCATCACGTCAAAGATCCGCTCGCTGCTGGTCGGCGCGAGCGTGGTCGTGATCGTGCTCGGCACCTTCAAGATGGCGATGAACCTGCTCGAAGGCGGCAATGCGCCGCCAGCGCCGCAAGCCATGGAAGATACGTCGAGCCGGCCCGCGCCGCAGCTGCCGCCGCCGGTCGAGAGCAAGCCCGCCGCGCCCGAGCAGATCACGCCGTCGATGACCTCGCCGACACCGATCGGGAAGCAGTCCCTGAACAATGCCGCGCCTGCGCCCGCCGCAAGCTCCGGCAACACCGCTTCGGTCGAAATTCCGCCCGCTCCCGCCGTAGCGGTGCCAACCCCGCCCGCGGCGAACGGCGACGTCACAGGTGCCCTGTCAGGCACGAGCCGCGCACGGCTGGGCATGGTGCAGGTGCCGCCGAGCGAGAAGCTGCCTGACGGCATCGCTGGTCCCGCCCTGCGCGCCGCCGCGATGAAGGGCGATGCGACGGCGGCCTACGAGATCGGCTTGCGCTTTGCCGAGGGCAAGGGCGTGGCCTCGAATTACGACGAAGCGGCAAAATGGTACGACCGCGCGGCGCAGGCCGGCGTGGTGCCCGCAACCTTCCGCCTCGGCACGCTCTATGAAAAGGGCCTGGGCGTGAAGAAGGACGCCGACATCGCCCGCCGCTACTACACGCAGGCGGCCGAGCGCGGCAACGCCAAGGCGATGCACAATCTCGCGGTGCTCGACGCCGACGGCGGCGGACACGGCGCCAACTACAAGAGCGCGGCGCAGTGGTTCCGCAAAGCCGCCGATCGCGGCGTCGCCGACAGCCAGTTCAATCTCGGCATCCTCTATGCCCGCGGCATCGGCGTCGAACAGAACCTCGCCGAATCCTACAAATGGTTCAGCCTGGCTGCCGCGCAGGGCGACGGGGATTCGTCGGGCAAGCGCGACGACGTTGCCAAGCGCCTCGACCCGCAATCGCTCGCCGCCGCCAAGCTCGCGATCCAGACCTTCAGCGCCGAGCCGCAGCCCGACGACGCCGTCAACGTTCCGACCCCGAACGGCGGCTGGGACAGCGCACCGCAGGCAGCCGCCAAGCCCGCACCGAAGCCGGTCGCGACGAAGAAGTCGGCGTCGGCGGCGCATTAAGGGGCGGCCGACTTCGTTCCAAAAACTGTGTTCACCGTCATGCCCGGGCTTGTCCCGGGCATCCACGTTCTTAGCGCGTCTACAAAGACGTGGATGGCCGGGTCAAGCCCGCCATGACGAGAGGAGAGAGTGCGCCACGCTTGACATCACGGCGCCTCGATCACTGTCGGCACGCCGGGCTCCAGCAAGCGCAGCCGCGTGCCGAAACCCAGCACATCGAATGTCTTGCGCAGGTCCTCGCCGTTCTGGCGGAAGTGTGCCCAGCCTTCGGTGTGCACGGGCACGATCATCGCATCGGGGAAGGCGCGCGCGGTCTCGATGGTGTCGTTGGTGTCCATGGTGAGATGGAACGGACCCCGGGTTTGCGCGGCACCGGCGAACGGCATCACCACGCCGCATTTGAAGCGGCGCGCGACCTCGGCGACGCCGTCGAACCAGGTGGTATCGCCGCTGATGTAGATGGGACGCGTGTCCTTGCGGCTCGACTGCACCACGAAGCCGATGACGTCGCCCGACAGCGGCTCGATGCCGGCCGGGCCGTGACGCGCCGGCGTCGCGGTGATGGTCAGCGTGTTGCCGTCGTCGTCCTTCAAATGTGCAGTCGCCCAGGGCGCAAGGCCTTCGACATGGCCGCCGAGACGTTTTGCGCCGGCCTCCGTCGTCAGCGCGCGCGGCGCCTTGAGCAGATAGTCGCGGCCGGACTTGTCGAGATTGTCCGAATGCTGGTCGTGGCTCAGCAGCACGGCATCAACAGGGCCGATCGCATCGGCCTTCAATGCGGGACCGATGGTCTTCTCCAGCTTCACATGCGGCAGCTCGTAGGCACCGGGTGCATCGAAGGTGGGATCGGTGAGCAGGCGAAAGCCGTCGATCTCGATCAGCGCGGTGGGACCGCCGATCAGGGTGATGGAAACAGGCATGAGGGGAACTCCTCTTACACGACGGGCTTTGCGGGGCGCGTCACCAGGTAAATGCCGAGCGCCACCGGAATGATCCCGAGCAGGTCACGCGCTTCGACATGCTCGCCGAGCACGATGTAGGCGAACAGCATGCCGAGCGGCGGCATCAGGAAATGATAGGCACTGGCTGCGGTCGCACCACACACTTTCAGGAGATGAAACCAGAGCCAGTAGGCGAGGATCGAGCCGCCGAGCACGAGGAACGCGAAGGCACCGATCAGGCCCGGCGTGAAATCGATCGCATGAACATCCGCGAAGGTGAGCGCGACCGGCGTCAGCACGACGCCGGCGGCGAGATTCTGCACGCCGTTGCCGATCCACAGGGACCCCCTGGGCGCGAGCAGCTTGAACAGGATGGTGCCGGCGACGATCGACGCGAGCGAGGCCAGCGTGAAGAAGATGCCGTGCAGGCTGTCGGTGCCGACCGACAGGCGATGCCAGACGATCAGCGTGACGCCGATGATGCCGAGCAGCAGGCCGCTCGCCTTGCGCCAGGTCATGCCCTCGCCAAGCAGCAGTGCCGCGAGCGCGGCCGTGAACACCGGATTGGCCGAGACGATCAGGCCGCCGAGGCCTGCGGAGACTGATTGCAGGCCGGTGTAGCCAAGCCCGAGATAGAGCGCATTGTTGGCGATGCCGATCACAACGAAGATGAGGGCATCGCGCCACGACAGGGACCAGTCGCCGCGGGCAAGCGTGGCACCGAGAATCAGGACACCGGCGAGCGAGAAGCGCGCGGCGAGCAGGATCAGCGGCGGGCAATGGGTGACGCCGATCTTGCCGGCGACAAACGCGTAGCTCCAGAGCAGGCAAAACACGCCGATGGCAAAAGGCAGCGCGTTGAAGCGGCTGCGGGGGGCGGACATCGTGGAGGCGAGGGACATGGGGCATTCTCCTGAGCCCTCGAGATAGAGAGGCGGCTTGCCATTTGGAAATTAAATGATTAACTGCCAGCAAGTGGATTTCTAAATGGAGGCCGGACATGCTCGATCTTGAGCTTCTGCGCAGCTTCGTCTCGGTGGTCGAGGCCGGCGGCTTCACCCGCGCCGGCGAGCGCGTCCACCGCACCCAATCGACCGTCAGCCAGCAGATCAAGCGGCTGGAGGAGGATGTCGGCCAAGTGCTGCTGCACCGTGACGGCAAGGACGTGCGCCCGACCGAGGCCGGCGAGCGGCTGCTCTCCTATGCGCGCCGGCTGCTGACGCTGGCCGAGGAGGCGCGCGACGTGCTGCGCGAGCCCGACGGCGAAGGCGCGATCCGGCTCGGCATCCCCGAGGACTTTGCGGCCTATCGTCTGGCAAAATTGCTGGGCGCGTTCTCGCGCTCACGTCCGGGTCTGCGGCTGGACGTGCGCGCCGACCAGAGCAGGAACCTCGCCCGCGACCTCGAACGCGGCGAACTCGACCTTGCGCTCTACAAGCGCGAGGCCGGCGGGAAGGACGCGATCGCGGTGTGGCCGGAAGAGGTGCACTGGGTCACCAGCAAGAGCCATCCCGTCGATGTCAACGCGCCGTCGGTGCCGCTGATCGGCTTCCCGCTCGGCTGCCTCTACCGCGCCGGCGCGATCCATGCACTGGAAACCGCCGGCCGCGCCTGGCACATGTCCTACTCGTCATCGAGCCTCGCCGGCATCCAGGCCGCGGTCGCCGCCGGCATGGGCCTCAGCATTCTCTCGGAGATGTCGATCCAGTCAGACCATCGCGTGCTGACGGCGAAGGACGGCTTTGCGCCGATCAGCCGCACGGAAGTGGCGCTGATGGCCGCGCCGAATGCCAGCTCCGCAACGCTGCGGCTGGCGGATCGATTGGCGGAGTTTTGCGAGGACGTGCAGGCGAAGGCGGCGTGAGCTGCGAAACGTATCGCGATCTTTTGCTACGACGTCGGTGCGTTCCCTCCCCCCTTGCGGGGGAGGGCTAGGGAGAGGGGTACCACACGGGACTCTCTCGATTTGCGCGCGACGACTTACAGATAGACCTTTTGCTGGGCTACCCCTCTCCCCCGCCCTCCCCCGCAAGGGGGGAGGGAGCGCAGTGGGGCGTGCGGGAGAGAGGCGCGCAATCAGCGCAGTCAAATCGTCAGTAACACCGCGACGCGGCAATCGCATGCACGCGGCGGTCGCCGAGCAGATGCGCGACAAAACCGTTCTTCGGAAAGATTTTTGCGAATGCGGCATCGCGGATGCTGAGGCCGCCGGCGTAGGCGCCGAAGGCCGGCATCACGGCACGCATCCCGTCGCTGGCGAAGCAGCGCCGCTCCATCGAGCGGCCGCGCGCGGAGACGCGGGCCTTGGGATGGAGATGGCCGGCGATTTCGCCCTGCGCGCCTGTTGGCTCGTGGCGGAAAGTGATCGGGCCGATGGCGACTTCGTCGGCGATGGTGCCGCCGAGATCGCGCGGCAGCATCGGATCGTGATTGCCCGAGATCCAGATCCAGTCGCGGCCGATCTGGAGCGCAGCGACGGCATCGCGATCGTCCGCTGACAGGCGCTCATGCGCCAATCGATCGTGAAAACTGTCGCCGAGCGCAATGACCGTTTTGGGATTATGGCGGGAGATGACAGCAGCGAGCCGACTGAGCGTGGCCAGCGTGTCGTAGGGCGGCAGCAGCACACCACGCATGGCGAAGCTGGAACCCTTTTCGAGATGCAGATCGGAGACCACGAGCAGGCTCTGCTCTTCCCAGAACAGCGCGCCGGAGAGGTCGGCATGGAACGACGCGCCCGCAACGTCCAGCGTGAGCGTTGAAGTAATCGATAGCGCAGCGTTCTCCGTCATGGCCGGGCGTAGCCTTTCGAAGAACGGCGTCGCTTCCGCTCGCCCATGCCCGGCCATCCACGTTCTTGGCATCGCAAGAAAGACGTGGATGCCCGGGTCGAGCCCGGGCATGACGATGTGGATGAAGTTGCGCCCCGAAAATACATTCTCGCCGTCTACGACATCGCTTCCTTGACCAGCTCGTCGGCGGCCTCCGCCAACAGCTCGTCGCCAGCTTCGCCATAGACTGACTCGCGACCGATTTCCAGCATTACGGGGACGGCCAGCGGGGAGACATGGTCGAGTTCCCGATGGGTGATGCGGCCCTGGATGCGCATCAGCATGTCGCTGAGGCGGCGCAGATCGAGCAGGCCGGTGGCGGCATCGGCGCGCGCGGCGCGCAGCAGGACGTGATCGGCCTGATGCTTTCGAAGCACGTCGTAGACGAGGTCGGTCGAGAACAGCACCTGGCGGCGGCTTTTCTCTTCGCCGGTGTGGCGGCGCGCGATCAGGCCGGAGATGATCGCGCAATTGCGGAACGTGCGCTTCATCAGAGCGGATTCGGCGAGCCAGGCTTCTAAATCGTCGCCGAGCATATCGGGATTGAACAATGCGTTGAGGTCGATCCGGCCGTCCCGGATCATGAAGGAGAGATCGCCGAGCGCCCAGATCGCCACGGCATATTCGTTGGCGACGAAGCCGAGCGGCCGGGCGCGGGCGCGCTCCAGCCGGCGCGTCAGCAGCATGCCGAGGGTCTGGTGCGCGAGGCGACCCTCGAAGGGATAGCAGACGATGTAATGCTTGTTGGCGCGCGGAAAGCTCTCGACCAGGAGCTCGCGCACCGCCGGCACGCGCGAGACGTCCTTTTGCAAAGACAACCAATCGCGCACCTGCTCCGGCAAGCCTTTCCAGGCCCGCGCGTCGTCAAGCAACCGGCGCACGCGTTCGGCGAGATAGGTCGAGAGCGGGAACTTGCCGCCCATATAGGACGGCACTTTCGGATCCTTGTCATGCGCGCGCGAGACATAGACCTGATCCTCGACCAGGGTTTCGTAGCGCACCACCTCGCCGGAGAACACGAAGGTGTCGCCGGGCGACAGGCCTTCGATGAAGGCCTCCTCGATCTCGCCGAGCAGCCTGCCGCCGCGCGCGATCACGCCGGTCGAGCCGTGACCGCCGCCGCGCGAGCGCACCAGCCGCACCTTCAGCATGTCGTCCTCGACGATGGTGCCGACATTCATCCGGTAGCTCTGGCGCACTTTCGGGTTGGCGACGCGCCAGCGTCCCTCCTTGTCCTGCTTGATGCGGGCGAAACGCTCATAGGTCTTCAGCGCATAGCCGCCGGAGGCGACGAAATCGACGACGTCGTCGAAATCCTGCCGCGACAGGTTTGCGTAGGGCGCGGCGGTGCGGATCTCGGCATAGAGCTCATCCGAGAGAAACGGCTCGCCGCAGGCGCAACCGAGCACGTGCTGGGCGAGCACGTCGAGTGCACCCAGGCGCAAGGGCGGCGTGTCCTGCGCATTCTCGGCGATGGCATCGATGGCGACGCGACACTCCAGCACCTCGAAGCGGTTCGCGGGCACCAGCACGGCACGCGAGGCTTCGTCGAGGCGATGGTTGGCACGGCCGATGCGCTGCATCAGGCGCGAGGAGCCCTTGGGCGCGCCGATGTTGACGACGAGATCGACATCGCCCCAGTCGACGCCGAGATCGAGCGATGAGGTGCAGACCACGCCGCGCAGTCGGCCACCCGACATGGCGTCCTCGACCTTGCGGCGCTGCGCGACGTCGAGCGAGCCGTGATGCAGCGCGATCGCGAGATTGTCATCGTTCATGCTCCAGAGATTCTGGAACAGCATCTCGGCCTGGCTGCGGGTGTTGACGAAGACCAGCGTGGTCCTGTTCGCCTTGATCAGCTCGTAGATCTCGGGGAGCGCGTGACGCGCGCTGTGACCGGCCCAGGGCAGCCGCTCGCGGGTATCCAGCATCTCGACCTCAGGCGGAGCGGCGCCGCCGGCGAGAACGATGTCCGCACTTTCGGGCCTGTCTTTCGGCTGCGGCACCAGGAAGCGCGCCAGCGATTCCGGCTCTGCGACGGTCGCCGACAGGCCGATCGCGCGCATTTGCGGCGCCAGCCGCCACAGCCGTGCGAGGCCGAGCGAGAGCAGATCGCCGCGCTTGGAGGTCACCAGCGCGTGCAGCTCGTCGAGCACGATGCGCTTGAGCGATGAAAACAAAAACGGCGCGTCGTCGGAGGACAGCAGCAGCGCGAGCTGCTCCGGCGTGGTCAGCAGGATATCAGGCGGATAGCGCCGCTGCCGTTGCCGCCGCGACGTTGGTGTATCTCCGGTGCGAGTCTCGATCTTGATCGGTAGCCCCATCTCGGCGACCGGTCGTTCCAGATTGCGGGCGATATCGACGGCGAGCGCTTTCAGCGGCGAGATGTAGAGGGTGTGCAGGCCGCCGCTGCGCTGCACGGAACGGCCGGTGGAGACGACAGACTTCGCGGCAGAAGGCGGCGCAGAGCTCAGCTCCACCAGCGTCGGCAGAAATCCCGCCAGCGTCTTGCCGGCGCCCGTCGGTGCGATCAGAAGAGCCGAGCGGTCCGCGCGCGCCTTTTCCAGCAGCGCGAGCTGGTGCTCGCGCGGCGACCAGCCGCGCGCCGCAAACCATTGCTGGAAGCGATCGGGCAGCAGCAGCGCGGCAGGCTCGGCCGGAATTTTGCGGATGCGGGGCGGCACGGCATCACAGGTAAGCCGTGGGGATGGGTTCGTCGAGGGGCGGAGAGCCAAGAGCGCGCCACCTCCTTTCCCTCTCCCCCTTGTGGGAGAGGGTGGATCGCCGCGAAGCGGTGAGACGGGTGAGGGGTATCTCTCCGCGAATGATCCCTTCCAAGCGCGCCGAGAGAACCCCTCATCCGGCGCTTCGCGCCACCCACAAGGGGAGAAGGAAGAAAGCGCCCTACTCGACCACCGGCCTGTCCGAGACCTCCCAATCCTTGCCGTTGAAGACCTGGATGAACAGGGTCTTCATCGGCGTGTAGTCGTCGGGGGTGTAGCTGTAAGTGACGCCGTCGAGGAAGAAGGGTGAGTGGAAGCCGTTGAGGGTCGAGGCCTGCTTCAGCACATTGGCCCGGGTCAGATCATCACCGCAGCGGCGCAGGATCTCGCCCATGGTGACGGCCTGGCCGTAGCCGGCATAGGCGATGGTGTTGTCGGGAGCGACGTTCGGCAGATATTTCTTGCGCAGCTCCTCGAACGCCGTCGGGCCCGGATCCTTTTCCCAACGGCCGGGGCCAGCATCCTTCGCATAGCTGATCGAGACGATGTCCTTGGCATTCTCGAAGCCGGCGGCGCTGAGAATGGATTTGCCGGTCGAGCCGGCCGAGAGCAGCTGCAACGGCTTCCAGCCGAGCTCGGCGACCTTGCGGATGGATTGCGACGTCGCCTTGCCGGTGGAGATGTTGTAAAAAACATCCGCGCCCGATTTCGAGAGATTGATCAGCTGGGAATCGACCGTCGGATCGGTGAGATCGTAGGTCTGCTCCATGATCACCTGCGCGGTGCCGCCGGCGTCGGCCAGCACCTTCTTGAAGGGCCCAAGGAAGTCGCGGCCGAAATCGTCGTTCTGATAGAGGATGCCGATCTTGGCGCTGGGCTTCACGTTGACGACGTGGCGCGCCAGGATGCGCGCCTCGGTCGGATAGAGCGGCAGGCCCGCCATCGTCCACTTGAACTCTTTCGGGTTATTCCACTTCGAGGCGCCGGTGTTGAGCAGCAGCTGCGGCACGCCCTTGGAGTTCAGATATTTATGGACGGCCGTCTGCGGCGCGGTGCCGAGCGAGCCGTAGAGCGCCAGCACTTCCTCCTGCTCGACCAGGCGCCGCGTCGCCTCGACGCATTTCGGTGCGCTGTAGGCGTCGTCGAGCGTGAGGAAGGTGATCTTGCGTCCGTTGATGCCACCGCCTTCGTTGAGCATCTGGAAATAGGCCTCACCGACGCGGCCGAGCACGCCGTAGAGCGAGCCGGGACCGGAATGCGGCACGGTCTGACCGATCTTGATCTCGGTGTCGCTGGCGCCCGCATCATATTTCTTCTCGGCGGCCCGGACGTAAGGCGCGGGCAACACGGATGCGGCAATGGTGGCGAGCGCGGCGGCGCTGACATCGCGCCGCGATGGATTCTTCGTCATTGTTGTTTCTCTCCCTAATGCGCGCATTGTGCTGGCTTCGCACTGCGCCTCGCAAGTAGGAAGTCGTCGCTTTGCGACGCAATGACGCTTAAATTGCAGAGGATTTAGCGTCTAGACTCAAGTTTTCGCGGCGACGACGACGAGGCCGCGCACCGGCTCGTTGTTCTCGATGCGCGGCGAGGCCGGCTCGAGCGTGAGCAGCTTCAGCCCCGCCTTCGCAATCGCACCGCGCACATATTCCGCCGAATGGGCATAGCGCAGGCCTTCGCCGAGGACGATGCCATCGCCCGCATGCGTCTCCAGCGTGAAGGCCAGCGTGCCGCCTGCTACGAGCACGCGCCTGGCTTCGATCAGCACCGGCGCGAGATCGGAGAGATAGACGAACGCGTCCGCAGCGACGACGAGGTTCGCGCTGGCATCGCTCTTGGTGCGCAGGCCCTCGATCATGTCGGCGACTTCGAGCTCGGCGTAGAGTCCGGTGGCGCGCGCCTCCTTGATCATGCCGGGCGACAGATCGATGCCGATGAAATGGTCGACCTGCTTGGCGAAGGCCGCGGCCGCAAGCCCGGTGCCGCAGCCGAGATCGATGGTGCGCTTGAAGAAGGCCGGCTTCCTGGCAGCGACGCGCGCGGCCAGCACCGCCTTGAAGATCAGCGCGGGCGCGCGATAGCCGAGATCGTTGATCAGCGCGTGCTCGAAGCGCGGCGCGTATTGATCGAACAGCGCCTGTACATAGGCCTTCGGCATCTCCGCCATCTCGGCGTCGCCGAGTCGCATCAGATGCAGGCCGGCGCCATGCTGATCCCCTGGATCGCACTCGCGCGCCTTGCGAAACGCCGCGATCGCCTTGTCGCGCTCGCCGAGCTGCGCGCGGATTTCGCCGAGCGTGAACCAGGCCGAGGTGAAATCAGGCGCGAGCTCGATCGCCTGCTCGATCAGGTCGGCGGCGGCGGGCAGATCGCCCTTGAGCTGGAGGTCGCGCGCGAACTCGAAGCGGCGGTCGGCCATGAGATCGCCGGAGGTCAGAAACAGGCGGAGCGGCATTGGGAACCAGGTGATGACTCGAAGATGCGGTGAAGCGACCTATATAGCAGGGCATGCGCCCGCAAGACATCCTGCTGCCAACTGCTGACGGCCTGTGCTGCAAGCCCGGCGGCTTCCACATCGACCCCGTCCGCCCGGTCGAGCGGGCCGTGATCACGCACGGCCATTCCGACCATGCCCGCGCCGGCCATGGCGCCGTGCTGGCGACGCAGGAAACGCTGGACATGATGCGGCTGCGCTATGGCGAGAATTTTGCCGGCTCGACGCAAGTGATCCGTTATGGCGAAGAGATCCGGCTCGGCGAGACCAGGGTGAAATTTCATCCGGCCGGACACGTGCTCGGCTCGGCGCAGATCGCGGTGACCTGCAAGGATACCTGCATCGTCGCCTCAGGCGATTACAAGGATGCGCCCGACCCGACCTGCACGCCGTTCGAGCTGGTGCCCTGCGACGTCTTCATCACCGAGGCCACGTTTGGGCTGCCGGTGTTTCGGCACGGCGACGCGGCCGATGAGGTGAGGAAGCTGCTGGCTTCGGTCGCGTTGTTTCCCGAGCGCGCCCATCTCGTCGGCGCCTATTCGCTCGGCAAGGCCCAGCGCGTGATCGCGCTGTTGCGGCAGGCCGGCTATGACGCGCCGATCTATCTGCATGGCGCGATGGAATCGATCACGCACTACTATCAGAGCCGTGGCATCGAGCTGGGCGAGCTCAGGCCGGCGATGGGCGTGAAGAAGGCGGCGCTGGCCGGCACCATCACGCTGGCGCCGCCGTCAGCCACCGCCGACATCTGGACGCGGCGCTTTCCCGATCCACTCACCGCATTCGCGTCGGGGTGGATGCGCGTGCGCGCCCGCGCGCGGCAGCGTGGCATCGAACTGCCGCTGGTGATCTCCGACCACGCCGATTGGGACGGCCTCACCGCGACCATCGCCGCCACCGGCGCCGGCGAGATCTGGGTCACGCACGGCCAGGAGGACGCGCTTGTGCATTGGTGCAGATCGCGCGGCTTGCGGGCGCAGCCGCTCGATCTCGTCGGCTATGGCGAGGAAGAGGAAGGCGAACCGCCGGTTCGGGGCGAGGCCGAAGCATGAACCGCTTCGCCGAACTGCTGGATCGTCTCGCCTACGAGCCCGGCCGCAACAACAAGCTGCGCCTGCTCACCGGCTATTTCCGCGAGGTCGGCGATCCCGACCGCGGCTACGCGCTGGCCGCGCTCACCGGCGCGCTCAGCTTCAAACACGCCAAGCCCGCGCTGATCCGCGATCTCATCGCGTCACGCACCGATGAGGTGCTGTTCGGCTTGAGCTACGACTATGTCGGCGATCTCTCGGAGACGGTGGCGCTGATGTGGCCGAAGGCCGCGATGGCCGCCCACAACAACCCGCCTCCGCCAACGCTGACCGAAGTCGTCACCACGCTGCGCACGCTCGGCAAGACCGAGCTGCCCAGGCAACTCGAACGCTGGCTTGACGAGCTCGACGAGACCGGCCGCTGGGCGCTGCTGAAACTCGTCACCGGCGCCTTGCGCATCGGCATTTCCGCGCGGCTGGCGAAGACCGCGGCCGCCGCGCTTGGCGACAAGGACCCGCATGAGGTCGAGCTGATCTGGCCGGGCCTCGCGCCCCCCTATCCCGACCTGTTCGCCTGGCTGGAAGGCCGCGCGGAAAAGCCTGTCAATCGCGACCCGGCACCGTTCCGCCCGGTGATGCTGGCGCATGCGATCGAAGACACGGATTTCGAAAGCCTCGATCCCGCCGACTACGTCGCCGAATGGAAATGGGACGGCATCCGCGTGCAGGCGGTGGCTGGCCGCGACGACCACGGGCAGATCATCGCGCGGCTTTACTCGCGCACCGGCGAGGACATCACGGGCAGCTTTCCGGACCTCGTGCCGTCATTGCGCCTGCCGGGCGCGATCGACGGCGAGCTGCTGGTCCTGCGCGAAGGCCGCGTGCAGAGCTTCAACGTCCTGCAGCAGCGGCTCAACCGCAAGGTGGTCTCGCCGAAGCTGATCAAGGAGTATCCGATCCACCTGCGCGCCTACGATCTGCTCGGCGACGACGAGAACGACCTGCGCGAATTGCCGTTTGCCGAGCGGCGCGAGCGGTTGGAAACGTTCATCGCAAAACTTGGCGATCCCCGCATCGATCTCTCCCCCACCGTTCCCTTCGCGAACTGGGACGCGCTGACTGCCGCGCGCGCCGATCCCGCGAGCGCCGGCGCGGGCGAGGATGCCGATGCCGTCGAAGGTGTGATGCTGAAGCGGCGCGATGCGCCCTATCTGCCCGGACGGCCGAAGGGCCAATGGTGGAAGTGGAAGCGCGATCCACACATCATTGACGCTGTGCTGATGTATGCGCAGCGCGGCCACGGCAAGCGCTCGTCCTACTATTCCGACTACACCTTTGGCGTCTGGACCGGGACCGAGAACGGCGAGGAGCTGGTGCCGGTCGGAAAGGCCTATTTCGGCTTCACCGACGAGGAGCTGTTGCAGATCGACCGCTTCGTCCGCCGCAACACCACGGAAAAGTTCGGGCCCGTGCGGCATGTCGTCCATGAGGACGACAAGGGGCTGGTGCTGGAGGTCGCGTTCGAGGGATTGCAGCGCTCGCCGCGGCACAAATCCGGCGTCGCGATGCGCTTCCCCCGCATCAGCCGCCTGCGCTGGGACAAGCCGCCGCGCGAGGCCGACCGCCTGGAAACGCTGGAAAAGATGCTGAAAGCGGACGAATCCCTACCAACAATTAAGGTTGCAACGTCCGCCGATGGCCATTGACGCGCCGTTGCGGGTTCCCCATGTGCCCCGCCGTGACCTATAATCGGGGACGAATCCCCGCGAGGAGTTTTCTGAGATGGCCCATGACGTCAGAGATTTGCCGGCCGGCCGCAGCGATGGGCTGAACCGCTTTCTCGGTGGCTCGCCGCTGGCGGTCGCGTTTCGCCTGGTGCTGCTCTCGATCCTGGTCGGCGTCGTGCTGGCCGCGATCGGCTTCGACCCCTGGAATATCCTCATCAGCATTCGCCTGCTGTTCCAGCGCATCTGGGATCTCGGCTTCGATGCCGTGAACTGGCTGTGGCGCTACTTCCTGCTCGGCGCGGTCATCGTGATCCCGATCTGGCTGCTCTCGCGCGTATTCGGCTCGCCGCGCCGATAAGCCCTTCCGCACGCGACCGACGCAGATACGTCATGTCGGTCGCAATGGTGCAATCGGGCGGATGGTCAGGTAGACGCAGCTGATGAATGCACCGCTTCATCCCAGGGTCGGCTCCCGCCAGGTGTTCGCCATCGCGGGCCCTGCGATGGTCGCGAACCTCACCACGCCGCTGATCGGCGTGGTCTCCACCACGGCGATCGGCCGGCTCGACGATGCCGCGCTGCTCGGCGGCGTCGCGATGGCCTCCGTCATCTTCGACTGCCTGTTCTGGCTGTTCGGCTTCCTGCGCATGAGCACGCTTGCTTTCACCGCGCAGGCGCTCGGCGCCGGCGAGACGCGCGAGCAGACCGTGATCCTGGTGCGGGGCTTCATCGTTGCCGGCCTGATCGGCGGCGCGCTGATCGCGCTGCAGATGCCGCTCGCCGGCGCGCTGTTCGACCTGATGGGCGGCAGCGCCGGCGTCACGCACGCCGCCAAGACCTATTTCATGATCCGGATCTGGTCGTCGCCGTTCGCATTCGCGAATTATGTCATTCTCGGCTGGCTGGTGGGACAGGCACGCGCCAATCCGGCGCTGGCGCTGCAGGTCGTCATCAACCTCATCAACATGGCGGCGACGATTCTGCTGGTGCTGGTCTACGACACCGGCATCGCGGGTGCGGCGATCGCCGCGTTGCTGTCGGAGAGCATCGGCTTCGTGATCGGCGTCATCGTCTGCCGGCGCCATGCGCATGGCGGCTTCGCTGTGTCCCGCGCGACTCTGTTCGACCGCGCCAAGCTGATGCGGCTGCTGGCTGTCAATTCCGACATCATGATCCGCACTGCGGCACTGATCACTGTGTTCCTGTTCTTCACCGCCAAGGGCGCGCGCGCCGGCGACGTCACGCTCGCCGCGAACTCCGTGCTCAACAATTTCCTGCTGGTCAGCGCCTTCTTCCTCGACGGCCTTGCCAACGCCGCCCAGCAGCTCTGTGGCCGCACTTTTGGCGCGCGCGATGCAAAGGGATTTGCCGATTCGACCCGGCTGGTGCTGCTGTGGGGTCTCGGCTTCGCACTGATCGTCGCGGTTTTGTTCGCGCTGTTCGGACCTGCGATCATCAATTTCATGACCACGAGCGAGGACGTCCGCCGCGCCGCGCGCGACTTCCTGCTGTTCATCGTGCTGGCACCGATCCCCGGCGTGTTCGCGTTCGGCTTCGACGGCATCTATGTCGGCGCCACCTGGGCCCGCGAGATGCGCAATCTGATGCTGGTCTCGCTCGCGATCTTCTTCGGGATCTGGCTGGCGCTGCAATCATCAGGTAATACCGGACTATGGTGCGCGCTGCTCGCGTTCTATGCTGCGCGCGGCGGATTGCAGGGCGCGCGCTATCCGGCGCTGTACAGGGCGACGTTTCCGAAAATCTAACGATCATGTCCCGGAGCGCTGCAGCGTGAAACGCTGCTGCGCAGAGCCGGGGCACGAGACTGCGTTACAACCCCGGCCAGTCTTCCGCCGTCAGCGTTGCGGCGTCGGCGCCGACGATCTCGGACAGCGAATCCCGGCCCGTGCGCAGCAGGGTCGAGGAGAGATCGCGCTTGATCTCGTCGACGAGGCCGAGGCCCTTGTAGACCAGCGACGAATAGAGCTGAACAAGACTCGCGCCGGCGCGGATTTTCGTCAGCGCGGCGCCGCCGGAGTCGATGCCGCCGACGCCGATCAGCGGGAATGCGCCCTCGACGCGCACATAGGTCTCGGCGACCATGCGCGTCGACAGCCGGAACAGCGGCCGGCCGGACAGTCCGCCCTGCTCCTTCGAGCGCATCTCCTCGCGCAGCGTGCTCGGCCGGGCGATGGTCGTGTTCGACACGATCATGCCGTCGACCCGGCGCGAGCGCGCGACCTGCACGACATCATCGAGCTGGGCGAGGCTCAGATCAGGCGCGATCTTCAGCAGAACCGGCGTATCGCCGGCCTTCTGCCTGACGCGCTCGCGTGCATCGATCACGCGCCCAAGCAGATCATCGAGCAGTGTGCCTTCCTGCAGATTGCGCAAGCCCGGCGTATTCGGCGAGGAGACGTTGACGGTGAAATAGCTCGCGACCGGTGCGAAAGTCTCGATCAGCTTGACGTAGTCGGCGACGCGATCAGGCGAATCCTTGTTGGCACCGACATTGACGCCGACGAGGCCGCCGTTCGCCGCGCGCGCGGCAAGCCGGCGCAACGCAACGTCTGCGCCGTCATTGTTGAAACCCATGCGGTTGATGACGGCTTCGTCGCGCTCGAGGCGAAACAGCCGCGGCCGTGGATTGCCGGCTTGGGGCTTCGGCGTGACCGAGCCGATCTCGACGAAGCCGAAGCCGAGCCGCAGCAGCGCATCCGGCACTTCCGCGCTCTTGTCGAAGCCCGCGGCCATGCCGATCGGGTTGGGAAAGTTCAGCCCGAAGGCGCGCACCGCAAGCTTGGGATCATCCGGCCGCGATTTGACAGGCGGCAGGAAGCGCAGGCCCTGGATCGCGAGGCGGTGCGCATCTTCCGGATCGAGCCAGCGCAACACCGGTAGCGAGAATGCATCGAATGCGCGGATCACGGGGCAAGCTCCGGTATGTCGTGGCCGCCATCGGAGCGCATGTTGAGGTTCATCACAGAGAGCACCGCGCCGAGATCGAGGTCGCCATAGAGATGCGGAAACAGCTCGTCGTTGCGCGATCGCTCCCAGCGCAATTCGCCGCCGAGCGCATCGCCGTCGACCTCGATCAGGAACAGCGCGCGCTGGCCGAAATAATGCTTGCGCAGGGTCTCGGGAACCTGGGTGGCAGTCGAAAAATGGATGAAGCCATCGCGCGAATCGTCCGCGCTGCCGCTGTACACGCCCTGCCGTTCCGCCTCGCGCCAGGCCGAGGCCGGACAGATTTTGTAGATCTTGACCACCGCTTGCGCAGCCCTGTTTGCCCGTTGAGTCAGCTTGTTGAGTCTCTTGGGGTTTTTCGCCTCGAACGGGTCTTCAAAACCCGGCGAGACCGTAAAGGCGGCTCCTTCCGAACTCAAGACCCAGAGCCTTTTCCGTTTCGATTTCGTCGGAACGGGGTTCTGGATTGCTGTTTTGGCGCGTTTTCCTGACGTGAACCGATCCCCACTTCGCTTGAAAACGTGTCCGCTGCCACCCCTTGCGCGAAAAACGGAAAACCGGTTGATTTGAGGATAGTTTTCCTGAGTTGCGACGGGCTGGACCTTCCATGGTCAAACAGGCCAAAGCGCAGAGGATGCTGACCCACGACCAGATCTGGGCCGCGCTGGACCGACTGGCCGCGCGCGCCGGGCTGTCGCCGTCCGGCCTCGCCAAACGGGCCGGGCTCGACCCCACCACCTTCAACAAGTCCAAGCGCGTCACCTCCGACGGCCGCGAGCGTTGGCCCTCGACCGAATCGATCGCGAAGGCGCTGGCGGCTGCGGAAGCGTCGATCGAGATTTTTGCCAGGCTGGTCGACGATGATGCCGGTGACGGCCGCACCGTACCGCTGCTCGGCTTCGCACAGGCCAGCGCGAACGGCGCGTTCGACGAATCCGGCCTGCCATCCGGCAAGGGCTGGAGCGAGATCGTGCTGCCGACCGCCGAAGACAACCGCGCCTTTGCGCTCGAGATTTCCGGCGATGCGCTGATGCCGGCCTATCGCGGCGGCGATGTCATCCTGGTCTCACCCGGCGCACCGGTCCGCAAAGGCGATCGCGTGGTGGTCAAGACGAAGGCGGGCGAGGTGATGGTCGCAACGCTGAAGCGCCGCACGGCGAAGGCGCTGGAGTTACGGTCGTTCGATGCGACGCAGGCCGAGCGGAGCATGGCAGCGAGCGATGTGGCGTGGATCGCGCGGATCGTGTGGGCGAGCCAGTGAGGGGTGTTCAGCGGCCAACATACAGTCGGTGTCGTCCCGGCGAAGGCCGGGGCCCATAACCACAGGGAGGAGTTTGGCGGAGAGTAGACGTTACGCCTTCTTCGAGGCGAAGACCGCCCCTCCTCGATAGATCACGCGGTATGGGTCCCGGCCTTCGCCGGGACGACAGCGGAGTGTGGAGCAGGAAGCAACACGCCTCTCACGCACTCCGCGCCAGCGCGCCGTCGATCATGTTGACCGCGTTCTGCACGCCGTACACCGCAACGAACGAGCCGAAGCGCGGGCCTTTCTCCTGGCCGAGCAGCACCTGGTAGAGCATGTTGAACCAGTCGAGCGTGACCCCCGGTCGACCGTCCTTGCCCTTCTTGACCTGGTCGAGGAACGGCTCGCGGCGGCCGATCTCGTAGACGACGTTCTGAATGTCTTCGGCTGATGCCTCCGACGGCAGCTGCGACAGCGCTTCGCGCAGATCCTGCAACGCGGCGCGTTCGGTATCCGTGGGCACGCGGAACGTTTTCGTCGGCGCGACGAAATCTCGATAATAGTTGATGGCGTAGCCGACCATCGCGTCCAGCTTCGGATGCGTCTGCGGGCTCACGCCGGGACGATAGCGGCCGATGAAACCCCACAGCGTTTCGGCATTCTCTGCGTTCGACGACGACACCAGCGTGAGCAGAAGCTGGAACGTGACGGGCATGTCGGCCTTCGGCGGATGGCCGGCATGGATGTGCCAGACGGGATTGCCGAGCTGCTGCTTGCCATCCTGCCTGGCAAAACCATCACTGAATTGCTGGTAGTCGTCGACGTTGCGCGGGATGACGTCGAAATACAGCCGCTTGGCCGCCTTCGGCTCGCGATACATGAACAGCGTCAGCGATTCCGGCGAGGCGTAGCGCAGCCATTCGTCGATGGTGAGACCATTGCCCTTCGACTTCGAGATCTTCTGGCCCTGCTCGTCGAGGAAGAGTTCATAGTTGAAGCCTTCAGGGGGCGTGGCGCCGAGCGCCCTGGCGATCGCGCCGGAGAGCTTCACGGAATCGATCAGATCCTTGCCGGCCATCTCGTAGTCGACACCGAGCGCGACCCAGCGCATCGCCCAGTCGGCCTTCCACTGGCATTTGACGTTGCCGCCGGTGACGGGCGTCTCGACTTCCTGGTTGGTGTCCGGGTCGACATAGGTCACCGTTCCCGCCGCGACGTCGCGGCGGACCATCGGCACCTGCAGCACGACGCCTGTGGTCTTGCTGATGGGAAGAAACGGCGAATAGGTCGCGCGGCGATCGGGGCCGAGCGTCGGCAGGATGATGTCCATCACCTTGTCGTAGGCAGCGAGCATCTTGAGCAGCGTCGCGTCGAAGCGGCCGGACTTGTAATAGACGGTCGAACTCGCGAACTCGTAGTCGAAGCCGAAATGGTCCAGGAACGCGCGCAGGCGCGCGTTGTTGGCGTCACCGAACGACGGATGCTCGTTCGAGAACGGGTCCGGCACCGCGGTGAGCGGCCGCCCCAGATATTGCGCCAGCAGATCCTTGTTCGGCACGTTGTCAGGCACCTTGCGGAAGCCGTCCATGTCGTCGGAGAAGGCGAGCAGGCGCGTCTTGATCTTATCCTCGGTGAGCACGCGGAAGGCATGCCGCACCATCGAGGTGCGTGCGACTTCGCCGAACGTGCCGATATGCGGCAGGCCGGAGGGGCCGTAGCCGGTCTCGAACAGCACCTCGTCCTTCGGGCTTTTCTTGAGCCGCGCGACAATGGCCTTCGCCTGCTCGAACGGCCAGGCGTTGGATTGTTCGGCGAGCGCACGAAGATCGCTCGGGCTCATGTTGGGATCGATAACGGACATTCAGAAGGGCCTCCGGGCCGCGGAAAATAGCGATTTCCGGGCAGAATGCAATTTTGTGGGCCGGTGTCGCCTCTTGCACCATCATTGCGAGCGACGCGAAGACTGTCACCGAGGAAGCAGTCTGGATTGCTTCGTCGCACCAGTGCAAAATTGCTACGCAATTTTGTCACGGGCTCCTCGCAATGACGGCGGAGAGAGCAGCGAACAACTCAAAACGGGCTCACCGAAAAATACTTCAGCCACAGATCGGTGTAGCGGCCTTTTTCCCAGACGCGGAACAGGGCCCAGTTCAGGGCCTGGCGCAGCACGTCGTTGCCCTTGCGCACGGCGATGCCGATGCCTTCGCCGAAGAAGCGGCTCTCGACGAAGGGGCCGCCGGAGAAGGCGCAGCAATCGCCGGAGTCAGTGCCATTGAGCCAGAACGCCAGCGAGATGGCATCGCCGAAGATGAAATCGACCTCGCCCTTGCGGAGCGCTGCGCGCAACGCATCGTCGTTGGGATAGGGGTGCAGCTCGGCGTCGGTGAACATCGCTTTCAGATAGGCCTCATGCGCGGAGCCCGCGATGACGCCGACCTTCTTGCCCTCGAGATATTCGGGCCGGATCTCCGGCATCACCGCGTCCTTGCGCGAAGCGAAGCGCGCGGGCACGCGATAATAGGGATCGGTGAAATCGACGCGCGCGCGCAGTTGCGGGCTCACCGCCATGGACGCAATGATGGCGTCGCCGCGGTTGGAGGTGAGCGCATCGACCAGCGTCTCGAAGCGGCGCATCTGCACCGTGCAGGAGACCTTGATCTCCTCGCAGAGCGCGCGGGCGAGATCGACATTGAAGCCGGCCGGATTGCCGTCGGCGCCGGTGAAATTGAACGGGGGGTAGTCGGTCTCGGTCAGGAAACGGATCACGGTCAGGCGCGACAGGTCCGGACGTTCCGGACGCCGCCGCGGGTCCCAGAAGCCGGGCACGGCCTGGGGAGCGGCTTGAGGCGTGGTTTGGGGCGTCGCCTGAGGCGCAGCGGGCGGCTGCTTGGCCGGGGCTTGCGCGCGAGCGCCAGGCAGGCCGGCGAACAGGCACACGGCGACGGCGAGCCCCGTCAGCAAGCCACGGGCAGATTTGGACGATTTCGCCTGTTGCGATGGAGCCATCGGCCGGAAATGAGCGATTTCAGTGAGATCGGAGGCCTTATAGACCATCCGTCCGGGAACGCGAGCGGTGATTGTGGCCTTGTATAGCCTTGCGGTCGTCATGCCCGGGCTTGTCCCGGGCATCCACGAACTTCTTTGCACAGCCCAAGACGTGGATGGCCGGGTCAAGCCCGGCCATGACGGCCGGGATTAGAGGTACCGCTTCAGCTCGGTCGCCGCCTCTTCCGGGCTGCGCTTCAGGTTGAACGGCGAGACGAAACGGCCGTCGCGGTCCATCAGGTAGATCAGCGCGGTGTGGTCCATGGTGTAGTCGCCGTCCTTGGTCGGGACCTTCTTGGCATAGACCCGGTAGGACGTGATCACCTTGGCAGTCTCGGCAGGATCGCCGCTGAGGCCCTCGAGATGCGGATCGAAGCTCGAGAGGTAATCCTTCATGGTCGCAGGCGTGTCGCGCTCGGGGTCGACCGAGATGAAGACGGCATTGACCTTGTCGGCGTCCTTGCCCATCGCGCGCAACACTTCCGACATCTCGAACAGCGAGGTCGGGCAGACGTCAGGGCAATGGGTGTAGCCGAAGAAGATCAGCGTCGGCTTGCCCTTGAGGTTCTTCTCGGTGACGGCCTTGCCATTCTGGTCGGTGAGCTGGAACGGGCCGCCGATCGCGGCCGGCTGCGCCACCTTGCTGACCCCGCCCATGGCCCAGAACAGCACCAGCAGGCCGACGACGAGGCTCGAGGCGAAGGCGGTCGCGATCGCCAGCGGACGGGCAGTGGAGCTCATGAGCGGAAAACTTCCTGTCGCGGATCAGAAGCAGGCGGCAAAACCGGTCCTGATCATTTCGAAGAACACCTGGGAGCCATAGTGGAACCAGAGCGCGAGCGAGCCGATCACCATCAGTCCGCCGACGCCAGCACCGGCCCACAGCAGCACGGATGGCGCCCGCCCGGCATTGGGCGAATTGTCCTGTAACGGATGGGTGGGGTGCAGTGGTTGGGCCATGGCAATGATCGGGGCGAAGGTCCCGGTTCCCTGCCCTTCAAATAGACTTTGGCCCGCCGACGGACAAGCGCCGCGGGCGGACCAAAAATCACATCGTGATGATGGCCTTAGTGAAGCAGCTGGCCCCGAGCGGACTCCAATTCGTCCGCTTTCGGCGAGGGCCGGGACAAGGCGGGCTTGCTGGTGGAGGCCTGTGCGTCGAGATAGCAGGGCTTGTACATGGCCTGGAGCTGCCTGCCCCTCAGGAACAGCATATGCGGCGTGAGGCCACCGCGCTGCGTGATCCAGCGCTTCACCTGCGAGGGATACATCGCATAGAGCATCTGGGTTGCTTCGGGATTGGTGACGGCCCGGCCATTGCTGCCGAAATCCCAGGCGGCGTGGAAGCCGAGCGTCGCGTGCGAGGTGACGCAGATGCGGTCGCGCGGGATGGCGCCGAGGACGATGGTACAGGCGGAAGCGCAGAGGCCGTCGATGATGACGGTGTCGCCTGATTGCCGCAGGTCCTGGTACTTGTCGACGTAGGTTCCGATCCGTCCGCCGCGGTCATCCGCGATCCGAACCACCGCGTGAGACGCCCCCATGCCGGCGATCGCAAGAAGGACCACCGCAAGCAACCCCGTCAGAAACTTCATGGTCCCCCGCCCCAGTCGTTTTCGAATCTGTGTGTCAGCTGGTGATGCCCGCCTAGCGTCGGTCCACTCCGTGGTTTTGTCTAGGCAGGCCGGCTCGCTCAAAACAAATTCAAATCCAGTGTTGCGTCCGCGCTGCACTCGGCCTGCCTCAATCCCAAAGTGGAACAAGTTAACGATGCCTTACGCGACAAGCCCTTGATCTCAGTTGCAACCGCTGGCTTCAATCCGGGCAACTACAGGGGGGAACTCATGGCCGGGCATTCGACCGAGCAGGCTGACGTCATTGTCGTCGGCGGAGGACTATCCGGACTGGTGGCGGCGACCGAGATTGCCGACGCCGGCAGGCGCGTGATCATCGTCGATCAGGAGGGCGAGCAGTCGCTCGGCGGCCAGGCGTTCTGGTCGTTCGGCGGCCTATTCCTGGTTGATTCGCCGGAGCAGCGCCGGCTCGGCATCAAAGACTCCTTCGACCTTGCGATGCAAGACTGGCTCGGTACCGCCGGCTTCGACCGCGACGAGGACTTTTGGCCGCGCAAATGGGCGGAAGCGTATGTCGCGTTCGCGGCCGGCGAGAAGCGCGACTGGCTGCGCGCGATGGGGCATCGCATCTTCCCCGTGGTCGGCTGGGCCGAGCGCGGCGGTTATGACGCGATGGGCCACGGCAATTCGGTGCCGCGCTTCCACGTCACCTGGGGCACCGGGCCCGGTATCGTCGAACCGTTCGAGCGCCGCGCGCGCAAGGCCGCAAAGAGCGGCCGGCTGATCTTCAGGTTCCGTCATCGTGTCGATGCGCTCTCCATCACCAACGGCACGGTCGATGGCGTCAGCGGCGCGATCCTCGCGCCCGACAATGCCGAGCGCGGCAAGAGCTCGTCGCGCAACGTCGTCGGCGAGTTCGCGCTGAAGGCCCAAGCCGTGATCGTCGCCTCCGGCGGTATCGGCGGCAATCATGACCTGGTGCGAGCGAACTGGCCGGAGCGGCTTGGCACGCCGCCGAAATTCATGATTTCAGGCGTGCCCGAACATGTCGATGGCCGCATGATCGGCGTCACCGAGAAAGCGGGCGCGCGGCTGATCAATCGCGACCGCATGTGGCATTATGTCGAGGGCATCCAGAACTGGTCACCGATCTGGCCGCGTCACGGCATCCGCATCCTGCCCGGACCCTCCTCGATGTGGTTCGACGCAACGGGCACGCGGCTCCCGGCGCCGCTCTTCCCCGGCTCCGACACGCTCGGCCAGCTCAAATACATCATGTCGACGGGCCATGATTATTCCTGGTTCATCCTGACGCAGGCCATCATCAAGAAGGAGTTTGCGCTGTCGGGATCGGAGCAGAATCCCGACCTCACGGGCAAGAGCTGGCGCATGACCTTGCGACGCGCCACCAACAAGGGCGCGCCCGCGCCGGTGGAGGCGTTCAAGAGCCATGGCGTCGACTTCATCGTGCGCGACAACATCGAAGACCTCGTCGCCGCGATGAACAAGCTCGCCGGCAACGATCTGCTCAAGCTCGACGAGGTCAGGATGCAGATCGAGGCGCGCGACCGCGAGATCGCTAACCCTTACGTCAAGGACGCGCAGGTGATGAACATCCACAATGCGCGGCGCTATATCGGCGACAAGCTGATCCGCACGGCCTCACCGCACAGGATTCTCGATCCGGAAAAGGGCCCGCTGATCGCGGTCAAGCTCAACATCCTCACCCGCAAGACACTGGGCGGCTTCGAAACCGATCTGGACTCGCGCGTGTTCGGCGCCGAAGGGCAAATCATTCCCGGGCTCTACGCGGTCGGCGAAGCCGCGGGCTTCGGTGGCGGCGGCGTGCACGGCTATCGCTCGCTGGAGGGCACGTTCCTCGGCGGCTGCCTGTTCTCGGGCCGCAATGCAGGCCGCGCCGCGGCGAAGGCGGTGGGGTAGATCTTGCAGCCGGCCTGCTTCCGCAGGACGCATGCGTCATCGACGATGCATGCGCCCCCGGGGTGGCACAGCGGGGTGCGCTGCGCTAGACAGGGTCGCCATTCCCACCAGGAGATCCTCCAATGAGCATTCAGCGTTTTGAAACCGGCCCGCGCATGAGCCAGGTCGTCGTGCACGGCAACACCGTCTATCTCGCCGGTGTCGTCGCCAGCAACGCAGCCGGTGAAAGCGTGACCAAGCAGACCCAGGACATCCTGAAGACCATCGACGGCCATCTCGCCAAGGCCGGCACCGACAAGTCGAAGCTGCTGTCGGCCACGATCTACATCACCGACATGAAGACGTTCCAAGAAATGAACGCGGTGTGGGACGGCTGGGTCTCCCCAGGCAACACCCCCGCCCGCGCCACCGTCGAAGCCAACCTGGCGTCGCCGCAGTACACGGTCGAGATCATGGTGACTGCAGCGAAGTAATTTCGCGACAAATTCACGCGCGCCGATGACCCCAGAGGTAATCGATCGGCGCGCGTGAACCTTCGATAGTGACGGTCAGCCGAACCACACGGCGCCATCGAAGGAGAGCACCATGACCGACCATGTCACCATCGCCCGCCGCTATATCGATCTCTGGAACGAGCGCGCACAAAATCGCCGCCGCGAATTGCTCGGCGAGTTCTGGACGGCGGATGCGAGCTATGTCGATCCGCTGATGAAGGGCGACGGCCGCGATGGCATCGACGCGCTGATATCAGGCGTGCAGCAGCGCTTTCCCGACTTCAAATTCAGCCTGATCGGCGAGCCCAACGGCTACGGCGATCACGTGCGTTTCTCGTGGGGCCTCGGACCTGACGGCGTCGACAGCCCGATCAAGGGGACCGATTTCGCCGTGCTGAAGGACGGGCGGATCAGGAGCATCACCGGGTTTCTGGATCAGGTGCCCGCGGGCGCGTGACCTTTTTTACCCTCCCCTCCGGGGGAGGGTAACCGCCTCCGGCGCAATCAGGCGAGCCGGTACGCAGCCCTCGCGTTCACCCCGAAGGCCTTCTCGCGCGCGCGTGTGCCCAGCTTCGCAAGGCACGCCTCCAGCGCGTTCTTGATCTCGCCAAAGCTGCCCGCGAGCAGGCACACCGGCCAGTCTGACCCGAAGATCAGGCGGTCCTCGCCAAAACAATGAGCCACGTGCTGGACGAACGGAAACAGAAGCTCGGCATCCCAATCGTCCCACTTCGCTTCGGTCGCGAGGCCCGAGACCTTGCACCAGACATTGCTGCAGGCTGCGAGCGCCGCGATGCGGTCAGACCATTCGGCGCTGCCGCCATCGGCGATCGGCGGCTTTGCGGCGTGGTCGAGCACGAAGCGGGCCTGCGGAAAGGCTTTTGCGGTTGCGATCGCAGCCGGCAGCTCGCGGGTGCGGACGAGGAAGTCGTAGGTGAGATCACGGGCGAACATTTCAGTCAGTCCGCGCCGGACGTCGTCGCGCAGCAGCCAGTCGGGATCGGCCTCGTCGTGGACCTGGTGGCGGATGCCGACCAGCTTTGCGCCGCCCGGCAAAGTGCGCAAGCGGTCGAGCGTGTCGCCAAGCGCGGCATCGGTCAGATCGGCCCAGCCGACGACACCGATCACGGAAGGCGTCGCATGCGCGATCCGCAAAAACTCCGCCGTCTCCGCGAGCTCGGAGCGGCATTGCACCACGATGCTCGCGTCGATGCCGTTCGCCTTGAGCAGCGGCGCGAGATCGGCGGGGCCGAAGGCGCGGCGGATCGGCGCAAGCTCGGGCGCCGCCATCCAGGGGTAGTCAGCGCGCGCGGGATCCCAAAAGTGCTGGTGGGCGTCGATGGCCATGGCTCATGCTCCGCCCGGCAGCGGCGCCCGCGCATCGACGAGGTTTTTGGCGCGCAGCTCCTGCCAGAAGGCTTGCGGCACGGTACGCTCCGACATCGCGATGTTGTCGGCGACCTCGGCGGCGTTGCGCGCGCCCATCACGGCAACGGTCACGGCCGGATGGGCCATGCAGAACTGGTACGCCGCGGCCTTCAGCTCGGTGCCGTGCTCGCGGCAGAGCCGATCGAGCTCGAGCGCGCGTGCGACGAGGGCCGCGTCGGCGTCCTCATAGTTGAACTTCGCGCCCGCATGCGGATTGGCAAGGATGCCGCTGTTGTAGATGCCGCCGAGCAGGATGCCGATTTTCCTGGCCTTACAAATGGGAAACAGCGCGTTCAGCGCACCCTGATCCAGCAGCGTGTAGCGGCCGGCGAGCAGGAAGCAGTCGACCGGCACGGCTTCGGCGAAACGCGTAAGCATCTCGGACTGATTCATGCCGGAACCGATCGCCTTCACGGTGCCGTCGTCGCGCAGACGCATCAGCGCGCGGAAGGCGCCGCTGACGGCATCGTCGTAGTGATCATCGGGGTCATGCACGAGCAGGACATCGACGCGATCGAGCCCGAGACGGTTGAGGCTCTCTTCGACCGAGCGCATCACGCCGTCATAGCTGAAATCGAATAGCGGCCGCAGCGCAGGCGCATCCTTGAAATGATCATCCTCGACCGTACCAGGGCCCGGCGGCCGCAGCAGGCGGCCGACCTTGGTCGAGATCGCATAGGAGTCTCGCTGCTGCTGCCGCAGGAAGCTGCCGACACGACGCTCGGCCGAACCAAAGCCGTAGAGCGGCGCGGTATCGAAGAATCGGACACCGAGTGACCAGGCCCGCGCGAGTGTGGCCTCCGCATCCGCATCGCTGACCGCCGAGAACAATCCGCCGAGCGGCGCCGAGCCAAGGCCGATCGAAGTGACATCGAGACCGTCAGCAAGCCGGGTGCGCTTCATTGCAGTTTCCTTCCAAAAGCAATACTCCCTCCCCCGCAGGGCGGGAGAGGGAGTGTAGCGCAGGAACGTCGGGGCTGGGAGACGTTCCTGCTCGACGTCCCTACTTCAGGAGCTGGGCGACGTTGTCCTTCGTCACCAGATCGAGACCGGTGTAGATCGTTTCCGGAACCTTCTGGCCCTTCTTGATCGCGAGCAACGTGTCCATCGACTTCTCGCCCATTTCGAACGGACGCTGGCCGGTGAGCGCGTTGGAGTAACCGTCGCGCAGCAGCTCGAGCTGCATCTTCAGCGTATCGGCAACGACGAGCGTCAGCTTGCCGCCGTCGATGTCCTTCTTGTTCTTGTTGACGAAGGCCTTGAAGCCCTCGGGCGCGAACATCGGCCAGCCGCCGACCGGAACGATCGCGGCGAGATCCGGCGTCGCGGTGCGCAGGTCCGTCATCTGCTGGACCGCAAGCGTGGAATCGTCGTTGCAGAAGGTCGGCGACCCCTGCACTTCGACCCACTTCGAGCCCTTCAGCGCTTCGCGGACACCATCGACGCGTTCGGCAAGGTTCTTGGCGCCCGGACCACCGGAGACCATGGCATATTTGCCGCCATCGGGCCGAAGCTGCAGCAATTGCTTGCCGAGCGCCACGCCGAAGTCCTTGTTGTTGGTGCCGATATAGGCGATGCGCTTGGAGCCCGGCGCGTCCGCGTCAAACGTGATGACGGGGATGCCGGCCGCGGTCGCAGCCTCAATCGACTTGGTCATGGACGCAACGTCGGCGACCGAGATCGCGAGCCCATCCACCTTCTGGGTGATGAAGTCCTGGATGATCTGCGCTTGCGTCGCCGGCTCGTGCTCGATCGGCCCCTTGTAGATGCACTCGACGTTGCCGAGTTCCTTGGCCCGCTTCATGCAGCCGTCACGCGCCACGTCGAAGAACGGGTTGTTCATCGCCTTGGGAACGACGGCGAACTTGTAGGTCTGGGCAAATGCCGGGGTCGCCATCATCGCGATGGTCACGCCGGCCAACAGAAGCTTCTTCATACCATTCCCTCCACACTTTGCTGCCTATCCATTTGTGATGCTCCGGCAGGCGGATAGACGATCTTTCGTTGTCCTTCCGGAGTAACTCAGTCAGGTCATGCGCGAGCGGATGCGGTCGACCAGCACGGCAAGGATGATGATCACGCCCACCAGTGTCTGCTGCCAGTAGGAATTGACCTGCGCGAGCACGAGGCCATTGCGGATCACCTCCAGCAGCACGCAGCCGACGATGGCACCGAGCGGACCGCCGAGGCCTCCGGCGAGGTTGGCGCCGCCGATCACCGCGGCGGCGATGACGTTGAGCTCGTAGGACGTCGCCATATTCGCAGGCGCGGATCCCAGCCAGCCCGAGATGATGATGCCTTGCAGGCCGGCAGCGAGCGCGCAGATCACATAGACTTCGATCTTCACGCGCACGACCGGGATACCGGTCAATTCCGCCGCCTTCTCGTTGCCGCCGAGCGCGAAGACATGGCGGCCGAAGCTCGTGTGATGCAGCACGACCGCCATCACGACGGCAAGTATCACCAGGTAGATGAAAGGCGCCGGCAAGCCGAATACGTCGCCCGAGGTCAACGCGTAGAAAGATTCGGCATCGGGGCCGCCCGGAAAGCTGCCGCGGCCGTTCGAGACGACGTAAGCGAGCCCACGCACGATCGAGAGCATGCCGAGCGTGGTGACGAAGGGCGACAGCCCGAGCACCGCAATGCAGAAGCCATTGATAAGCCCGACGATGAACGCGACGAACAGGCCTGCGAGCACCGAGATCAGCAGGATCAATCCGGGCACATTGGCGACGACCGTCTTGCCGTCGGTCGCCAGGTGAACGAAGTACGATCCCGGCGCCGACAACTCGACCATGACCATGGAGGTGATCATCGCGGAAAAGCACATCATCGAGCCGACGGAGAGATCAATGCCTCCGGTGATGATGACGAACGTGATTCCGAGCGTGGCGATGGCGATGAAGGAAAAGTTCTTCGCCACGTTCTGCATGTTGCCCTCGGTGAAGAAATAGGGGCTTGCAAAACGCATCACGATCATCAGCACCACGAGCGCCAGCAGGACGTAGCCCGTTTGCGAGGCAAAGATGCCGCGCTGCCACCATTTGGTCTTGCCGACGTTCGAGAACGTGACGGGAGATTCCAGGGGCATGGCCATCACGCCGCCTCCTTCGCGCCAGTGATGAGAGCCGTGACTTCCTCGGGGGACGTCTCGTGGATCGGCTTGTCGGCCCGCTTCTCGCCGCGGCGCATGACGATCACGCGGTCGCAGACGGCAAATACGTCGGGCATGCGGTGGGAGATCAGCATCACGGCGACGCCCTGCTCCTTCAGACGGTGGATCAGGCTCAGGACCTGCTCCACCTGACGTACGGAGATCGCGGCCGTCGGCTCGTCCATCATCACGAGCTTGGCGTTGGACAGCCGCGTCCGGGCGATCGCCACGGCCTGACGCTGGCCGCCGGACATCTGCTTGACCAGATCATACGGCCGGGTCTCCGAGCGCAGCTCGCCGAACAGCTCCAGCGCGCGCGACGCCATCGCCTTATGATCGAGCAGCGCGATCGGGCCGAACTTTCGCTTGAGCTCGCGGCCGAGGAAGACGTTCGCCGCTGCCGTCAGATTGTCGGCGAGCGCGAGGTCCTGATAGACGACCTCGATTCCGACCCCGCGGGCGTCGACCGGGCGACTGAAGTTGACCGCATTGCCGCCGAAGCGGATCTCGCCATGGGTCGGACGGAAATTGCCGGCGATGATCTTGACGAGCGTCGACTTGCCGGCGCCGTTGTCGCCCATCAGGCCGACCACCTCGCCCGGGTGAACATGCATGTCCACACCATGCAGCGCCCGGATCGCGCCGAACTCCTTGCCGATGCCGGTGAGTTCGAGGACCGGCGTTGTATCAGCACTTGCCATGACGACCTCGCTCAGACGTAGCGGTTGACGAGAGATTCCAGATATTCCTGCCGGCCGGAGCGCGGCTGCGGGTCGAAGCCCGCCCCGAGCGCGCGATCGGACAGATCGGCGAGCGAACGCTGGCCGCCGAGAATGGCGCGCCCCTCAGGCCCGGCCCATCCCTCGTAGCGCTTGGATAGCGGCGCCGTGAGGGCGCCGGCATCGAGCATGTCGGCGGCGGCAAGGAACGCCCGCGCGCAGGCATCCATCGAACCGACATGGGCATGGATCAGGTCATCAGGATCGATCGACTGCCGACGGATCTTGGCGTCGAAATTGAGCCCCCCCGAGGTGAAGCCGCCGCGATCCAGCATCTCGTGAAACACCAGCGCCAGCTCGCCCACATTCATCGCGAACTGGTCGGTGTCCCAGCCGAGCAGATCGTCGCCGCGGTTGATGTCGAGCGAGCCGAACACGCCGAGCGCCTCGGCAAGCGCGACCTCGTGATGAAACGAGTGGCCGGCGAGGATGGCGTGGTTCTGCTCGATGTTGAGCTTGACGTCCTTGAGCAGATCGTAACGCGCGAGGAAGCCGTAGCAGGTGGCGACGTCGAAATCATACTGATGCTTGGTCGGCTCCTTCGGCTTCGGCTCGATCAGGATTGGGCCCTTGAAGCCAATCTTGTGCTTGTGCTCGACCACCAGCGAGATGAAGCGGCCGAGCTGGTCGAGCTCGCGCTTGAGATCGGTGTTGAGCAGCGTCTCGTAACCCTCGCGCCCGCCCCAGAGCACATAGTTCTGGCCGCCGAGCCGGTGCGTCACCTCCAGGGCGGCACGGACCTGGCCGGCGGCGTAGGTGAAGACGTCAGGGTCCGGATTGGTCGCGGCGCCCGCCATGTAGCGGCGATGCGTGAACAGATTCGCGGTGCCCCACAGCAGGCGGACCTTCGCTGATGCCATCTTCTTTTCGAAGATATCGCCGATCGCATTGAGGTTGGCGACGGATTCGGCAAGCGTCGCGCCTTCCGGCGCGGCATCGGCATCGTGGAACGTGAAGAAGGGCACGTCGAGCAGGCGAAACAGTTCGAAGGCGACATCGGCCTTGGCGCGCGCCATCGCCATCGCATCGCTGCCGTGATGCCAGGGCCGCAGGAACGTCTCGCCGCCGAAGGGGTCACCGCCGGGCCAGCACAGCGAATGCCAGTAGCAGACCGCAAAACGCAGATGATCCTCCAGCCTGCGGCCGTGAACCATGCGGTCCTTGTCATACCAGCGGAAGGCCAGCGGGTTTTTGGCATCCTTGCCCCCATAGGCGACCGGGTCGGCTGCGCCGAAGAATTTTGGCAACGCGTTCACTGGGAAAACTCCTTCAGCGCGGGATAGAGCTTGCGCCACTGGCGATAGGCCTCGTCGTAGGCCGCAGTGCGCGACGGGTTTGGTGTGAATGTCGCAAGGCGCCGCGGACGCGTGCAGACTTGCGCGGGATTTTCGCCCGTGGCGGCGAGCCGGCCGAGCCTGGCGGCACCGAGCGCGGCGCCGACCTCGCCCTCCTCGATGCGATGCACGGCAATGCCGAGCACGTCGGCGCAGATCTGCGCCCACAACGCCGAGCGCGAGCCACCGCCGACGAGATCAACTTCGGTGATGGCCCCGCCCGCAGCGCTCAGCACTGCCAGATTGTCGCGCGCGGCGAAGGCGACGCCTTCAAGCACGGCCTGGACGATCTGGTTGCGCCCGGTCGTACCGCGCAGGCCGACGAACGCGCCGCTCGCGGCGGCATCGTTGTGCGGCGTGCGCTCGCCGTCGAGATAGGGCAGGAATTTGATGGGGCTCGGACCATCAACACGCTCGCCGAGCGGCGCCAGCAGGGTCGCGGCCGGCACCTCCATGACGCCGGCAAGCCAGGCGAGCGAGGCGGCCGCCGACAGCATCACGCCCATCTGGTGCCACAAGCCGGGCAGCGCGTGACAGAACGCATGCACCGCCGCTTGCGGCGCCGGCGCAAAGCGATCGGTGACGCGAAAGATAACGCCGGAGGTGCCGAGCGACAGGAAGGCATCACCGGGCGCGATCGCACCGAGCCCGATCGCACTCGCCGCGTTATCACCGGCTCCGCCGGCAACAACGACGTTGTTTGCCATGCCCCAGCGTTGCGCGAATTCGGGCGCGAGCGTCGCGCTCGCCTCGCTGCCCTCGACCAGGCGCGGCATGTGGTGCAGGTCGAGCCCGGTGGCATGCAGCAGCAGCGCCGACCAGCGACGCTGGCCGACGTCCAGCCAGAGCGTGCCGGCAGCATCCGACATGTCCTCGACCATCTCGCCGGTCAGGCGATAGCGCACATAGGCTTTCGGCAGCAGCACCTTTGCCACGCGCTTGAAAATATCGGGCTCGTGCCTGGAGACCCAGAGCAGCTTGGGTGCGGTGAAGCCGGGCATCGCCAGATTGCCGGCAATGCCGTGCAATGATGGGCAGCGGCGCTCGAGCTCGACACATTCGGCATGCGAGCGGCCGTCATTCCAGAGGATGGCGGGGCGCAGCGGGCGTCCCTCCGCATCCAGAAGCGTCGCGCCGTGCATCTGCCCTGACAGTCCGATGCCGCGCACACCGGCAACATCGCGCGGATGAGCGGCGGCGAGATCGTCGACGGCGCCAATGGCGGCCTCGACCCAGGCATCCGGATCCTGCTCGGACCACAGCGGCTGCGGATGCGACAGCGCAAGCTCGCGCGCGGCCGTCGCGACAACCGCGCCAACCTCGTTCACGAGCACCGCTTTCACACCGGATGTGCCGATGTCTACTCCGAGATACAAACTCGTCCCTCCCTCTTCCTTTGAGCGTGACCTGGTCGGAAAACCGCAGCCTGGTTTTCCGGCTCACGCTGCCGCGGCGCACGATCTGACGTCGCACTTTCCGCAATCACTCGACTCAACACACAACGCACCGCGCGCCTTTCGGCTACGGCAGATTGTCCCGCATCAGGATGTCGATGCGGATACTCTCCTGTTCACTCAAGATCGGCTCGTTACGCGCAAGCGACAGCAGCACGCGCACGGCGGCGCGCGCCTCGTGCCCCGGGTTCTGCGAAATCGCGGCATCCAGCGTGCCCTGGAGCAACAGCTTTCGCGTCATCGCCGTGAGATCATGAGCGATGAACACGATCTGCTTCTCGCGGCCGGCCTCGGTCAGGGCATTGGCCACGCCTTGCGTGCCGGCGCCGACATTGTAGAGGCCGATGATGTCTGGATGCTTGCCGAGCAGCCGCGATATCAGCTGCTCGGAGCGGTCGTCGTCGTCGCGCCCCTCGAGCAGAGGCAGGACGTCGAGGTGCGAAAATTCCGACGCCATCACCTGATTGAAGCCGAAAATGCGTTCGGCATGGTCGCGCAGGCCCTGCGAGCCCGCGATGATCCCGATCTTGCCGGACTTCTGGCCGACCAGACGTCCGACCAGTGCGCCGGCGGTGCGGCCGGCAGCGATGTTGTCGATCCCGACATAATGCTGGCGGCGCGACGACGGCACATCCGAGACCAGCGTCACCACCTTGGTGCCGGCATCGACGAGATCGTTGATCGCGGCGCGAACGCCGGGATGATCGAGCGCCACCACGGCAATGCCGTCGTAACTGCCGGAGAGCGCCTCGAGCGATGCCGCCAGCACGGATGGATCGAACACATCCGTATTGACCAGTTCGACGCTGAGACGGCGGGCCGAGAGCCACGCCGACATCTCGCCGAGATAGGCCTCGATCTGCTGCATGAACGGGTTCGCCCCCGTCGGCATGACGAAGGCAAACCGACGGGCACGGCCGCGGGCGAGTTCGGCCGCCGCCACGTGCGGCTGAAAGGCGTTGCGCGCGATGATCTCCTGGACGCGCCGGACCGTGTCGGGCCGCACGCCGGGGCGGTTATGCAAGACGCGGTCGACTGTCGCCAGGCTGACACCGGCCTCACGGGCGATGTCCTTCAGCGTCAGCGCGGCGGAGGCAGTCAGACTTTCGGAAGTCTCTTGGGCCATGCCTGAAGGCTAGCAGAGGTGTTTTGAGGTACGCAACTCATTTTGAGGGACAAGTCGCGATCTTCGAGTCCCGGTTGCGCTGGCCGCGACTTAGCGGCGGGCCAGATCAAGCGTCAGAAATAGACTGTTGGAATCCTCGACATAGCTCTCAAACGGGGCGCAAGGCACGAAGCCGTGGGCCTGGTAGAGCGCATGCGCCGGCTTGAAATATTCCCATGACCCTGTCTCCAGGCTCAACCGCTTGATGCCGCGCTGGCGCGCCTCGGCGATGATGTGGCGGAGCATCAGGCCACCAAAGCCGCGACGGCGCGTGGTCTGGAGCGTGTGCATCGACTTCACCTCGCCGTGGTCCGCCGAGAGCGTCTTCACCGCGCCGGTCGCGACCAGAGTCTCACCGTCCCAGCCGGTCCAGAACGCAACATCGTGGGCGCGCAGGCCGGCGAGATCGAGCGCGTGCGCGCTGCCCGGAGCGGTCTGCGCCCGTGCCGCCGCGACATGGTGGTCGAGCAGCGCGACGACGCGCGGATCGAAGGTGTCGCCGGTGCGGATCTGCATCGTCATGGCCTCACGTCACTTGCAAGCGTCTTCTGCATGAAGACGAGATCGAGCCAGCGGCCGAACTTGCAGCCGACCTCCGGCATGCGGGCGACCTCGACAAAGCCGAGCGAGGCGTGAAGACCGATCGAGCCGGTATTGAGGGCCTCGATCCCGGCAATCATCGCATGCTTGTTCAGCGCCGTGGCGCGCTCGAGCAGCGCGGCCAGCAGGCTGCGGCCGATGCCGGCACGATGATGCCGCTCGTCGACATAGACCGAATTCTCCACGGTGTGGCGATAGCCGGGGAAGGGACGGAAATCGCCGAAGGAGGCGAAACCGACCACGTCCCTGCCCTTCATCGCGACCAGCACCGGATAGCCCGCCCCTTGCCGCGTGCGGATCCATTCGCGCCGTGAGTCCAGGTCAGCCGGACCGTCGGTCCAGACCGCCGTGGTGTTGATCGCGGCGAAATTGTAGATGGCGAGGACATCCTCGGCATCCTCGAGCGTGGCGTCCCGTACGATCAGCGACATCAGATTTTCCCGTAAGAGGTGCCGCGCCGCGTGATGATGACGTAGCGGGCATCTTGTTTGGTTTCGTTCTCGAAGGTCACGGCGCGCATCACGTCGAAGTCGAGGCAATCGCCTTCGCGCAGGCGCACCGTCTTGGCGTCGATATGCACGCAGACCGCGCCCTCCAGCATCAGGAGTTGCTGCGTGAAGGCATTGCGGCCCCAGGGGCTGTAGGGCACGCGCGCGCCGGCCGGCATGTCGACGACGATGACCTCGATGCCGCTCGCCGCATCGACCGGCGAAGCATGGCGCCGCCGGTAGCCGCTATCGGGATCGCGCCATTGCGGCTGGTCGGCGAGCCGCGTCAGCCGCTCCGGCGGCTTTTCCGAGAGCGCGACGACGTCGCTGAGCGAGACGTCGAGCGCCGCGCAGAGCTTGTTGAGCAGCGCCGCCGTGGCACTGCTCTGCGCCCGCTCCACCCGCCCGATCATGGCCCGGCTGACACCGGAGCGCGTTGCAAGTTCGTTCAGGGTCATGCCGGCCTGTGTCCTCAGGATCTTCAAGCGGCGACCGATCGCCCTGTCGAGTTTTTGCTGGTCCATGGTCTTCCGATCCGAACATCGCCCGGCGCATGGACCGCATCCGCCGGACTGAGAAACCTTAGGCTGGAGCGGCGGCGCGTGCCGGGAGCGAGGGGCTAATATATTGGAATCTTTGCACGCCTGACAGCACCGTCTAGGATAGGCCAAACGACCATGCAGCGGGGAGGCGATGACATGAGCGGACCGACGCAGCGGATCATCAAGGCCAACGGCATCAACCTCAACTTCGCCGAACAGGGCGAGGGGCCGCTGGTGCTGCTCTGCCACGGCTTTCCCGAAGGCTGGTATTCCTGGCGTCACCAGCTCGAAGCGCTGGCCGCCGCCGGCTACCACGCCGTCGCGCCCGACATGCGCGGCTACGGCAAGAGCGACAAGCCGGAGGCGATCGACCAGTATACGATCTTCCACATGATCGGCGATCTCGTCGGCGTGCTCGACGCCCTTGCCGTGAAGGATACCGTCATCGTCGGCCACGATTGGGGTGCGGGGATCGCCTGGCACGCGGCGCGCTTGCGGCCCGATCGTTTCCGTGCTGCCGCCATTCTCAGCGTTCCCTACCGTCCGCGAAGCGAGGTCCGGCCGACCAGCGTCATGCCGCAGACGGCGGAGGCGCAATTCTATCAGCTGTACTTCCAGGAGCCGGGCGCGGCCGAGGCGGAGTTCGAGCGTGATCCGCGCGCGACACTTGGTGCGATGCTGTTTGGTGGTTCCGGCGAAGGAGCAGCCATGATCCGCGCCAATGCCGAGCGCGCCGGCCGGACCGTCGGCGTCGGCATGGTCTCGCGCAAGGACGGCATGCTGCCGAAAGTGCCGGTGCCGCTGCCATCATGGCTGAGCGCCGCCGACCTCGATTATTACGGCGGCGAATTTGCCCGCAGCGGTTTTCGCGGGCCGCTCAACTATTATCGCAACATCGATCGCAACTGGGAACTGATGGGCGCGTTCGAGGGCGTGAAGGTCGTGGTGCCCTCGCTCTACATCGCGGGCGACCATGACATGGTGATCGCCTTCCCCGGTGCGGCAGAGCATCTCGCCAACATGAAGCAATGGGTGCCGCAGCTGCGCGAGATCAAGATGCTGCCCGGTTGCGGACACTGGACGCAGCAGGAGCGGCCGAACGAGGTGAACTCGGCGCTGGTCGATTTCCTGCGCAGCCTGCCGGGCTGAGAGCCCTAGCAGGAACTCAGCTTGTCGATACGCTTTTGATGGCGACCGCCTTCGAACGCCGTGCCCAGGAACGCTTCGACGCATTCCTTGGCGACCACATCGCCCGTCGTGCGTCCGCCCAGCGCCAGAACATTCGCGTCGTTGTGCTGGCGGCACAGCTGCGCGCCGGTGGCATCGTGCACGAGCGCGCAACGGATGTGCGCATGGCGGTTGGCGGCAATCGAAATGCCAATGCCCGATCCACAGACCAGAACGCCGCGCCCGGCCTTGCCATCCTTGATCGCGTCGGCGAGCTTGTGGGCGAAATCGGGATAGTCGACGGAGGCGGCACTGTCGGTGCCAAGGTCCAGCCAGGCCACATCGGGCAGCGCCGACTTCAGCGCTTCCTTGAGGGCAAAGCCCCCGTGATCACAGGCAATCGCGACCACGCGCGTGCTCTCGTCCTTGTCGGCCATTTGCTATCCTGAGGCTTTGGAGCGGGCGAAGGGAATCGAACCCTCGTATGCAGCTTGGGAAGCTGCCGTTCTACCATTGAACTACGCCCGCTGATGCGCGTCTTCCGCACCCGTCCTGATTAGCCGAGACGGTGTCCGGCGCCAAGCGGTTTGGCGCGTCAGGCCGGATGGTTGTTAACGTCCTGGCAAGATTCCAGGTGCGCCGAATTGTGGCAGTGTTATGATCCGGCGTCTGGGGAAAAACCTGCACTGAGTGGGGCGTGTGCATGGTGGGGCGGGCTTACGCAATTTTCGACACGGCGATAGGCCGTTGCGGCATTGTCTGGAGCGATTCCGGCGTCGTCGCCGTGCAGTTGCCGGAGGCGCGGGAGATCGACACCCGCCGCCGGATTTTCCAGGTCCATCCCGAGGCGCGCGAGCAGGCGGCGCCGCTCAACGCCGAACTGGCGATCGAGGGCATCGTCACCTTGTTGCAGGGCGGCGATCCTGATTTTTCCGACGTCAGCCTCGATGCCGGGGATGTGCCGGCCTTCAACCGGCGGGTCTATGAATATGCCTGCACCATCGCGCGCGGGGAGACGCGCAGCTATCACGAGATCGCCAAGGCCCTGGGTGTCTCCGGCGCCGCGCTTTCAGTGGCGCAGGCGATCTCGCGAAATCCCTACATGATCATCGTGCCCTGCCACCGGGTGCTGGAAGCGGGCGGCTATGCCGACCGGATCTCGCCTTACGGCGGGGTGATCTCCAAGCGGCGGCTGCTGGCGCTCGAGGGCGCCCACCCGATCGCCAGCAAGACGCTGTTCGAGGTGCTGCTGCCCGTTGCCCCGCCGCGCTCGCCTTCCTAAATATTCGGGATGGATGCAACCACACTGCTGACGTCCCAAGCGATGACGGTCTCCGAGTTTCGCTGCGACGCGGGACCTAGCGATATGCCGTTTGCCGAGTGCCGCACCGGCCATTCCATCGCCTACGTGCGCTCGGGCAGTTTTGGGTGCCATTGCCGTGCCGGCTTCTTCGAACTGGTGGCGGGCTCGCTGCTGGTCGGTGCGCCCGGCGAGGAATACACCTGCACGCATGAACACGTCTCCGGCGACGTCTGCCTGTCCTTCTTCTTCAGCGAGGAGCTGGTTGATACGCTCGGCGGACGACGCGAGACCTGGCAGGTCGGCGCGACGCCGCCGCTGCCCGAGCTGATGGTGCTGGGTGAGCTCGCCCAGACGGCGGCAGATGGCAACAGCGACCTTGGGATAGACGAGGTCGGCCAGATTCTTGCGAGCCGCTTCGTCGATGTGGTCTCGGGCAAGCCGCGCAAGCAGGCCTCACCGACGGCCCGTGACCGCCGCCGCGCAGTCGAGGCCGCGTTATGGATCGACGACAACTCGCATGCCGGGATCGATCTCGAACGGGCCGCGCGTCTGGCAGATCTGAGCCCGTTCCATTTCCTCCGGCTGTTTTCCAACGTGCTCGGTGTCACCCCGCATCAATATCTCGTGCGCTCGCGGCTGCGTCACGCGGCGCGCCTGCTCACCGACGATGACATCGCGGTCACTGACATCGCCTATGACGTCGGCTTCGGCGACCTCTCCAACTTCGTCCGCACCTTCCACCGCGCCGCCGGCATGTCGCCGACAAAATTCCGTCAGGCCTCGAAGGGCGGGCGCAAGATTCTCCAAGAGCAGCTCGCCCTCAACTGACTAGGGTCGTCTCCGGCGCGCGCCACAAGCGGCGCGCTTTGCAATGGAGACGACCATGTATGACCATATCGGACTGCGCGTTGCCGACCTCGACGCCGCCACGCGCTTCTACACCGCGGTGCTGGCGCCGCTCGGTTACGTGCTGTGCTCGAGCGGCGACGGCTATGCCGGTTTCGGACCGAAGGGCGAGCCGGCGCTCTGGCTGCATCTGAACAAGGGCCGCAAGGCCGACGGCGCGCATATCGCGTTTCGCGCCCAGGACCATGACGCGGTGAAAGCATTTCACCGCGAGGGCCTGAAGAGCGGCGGCCATGACAATGGCGGCGCCGGGCCGCGCAAGGATTACAGCCCGACTTATTATGCGGCGTTCTTGATCGATCCCGACGGCAACAATGTCGAGGCGGTTTGCACGTGAGCCCTCGCTGCTAGCCCCGTCATTGCGAGGAGCGAAGCGACGAAGCAATCCGGACTATCTCTGCGGACACATTCCTGGATTGCTTCGCTGCGCTCGCAATGGCGGCGTGTGCGGTGACGACTTCCCCAATCAAGGACACCTTCATGGCCTCCATCCACAACGACATCCCCCTTCCCGCATCGGCCCGCGACGTCTGGGATGCGGTGCGCGATTTCGGCGCGCTGCCGCAGCGGCTGGCGCCGGGCTTCGTCACGGCCTGCACGCTCGACGGCGACGCGCGCATCGTCACCTTCGCCAATGGTTCGGTGGCGCGCGAGACTCTGGTCGATTGCGACGACGCGCGGCAGCGGCTGGTGTATGCGATCGACAACGAGCGGCTGAAGCACTACAGCGCCTCGGTGCAGGTCATCACCGAAGGCGAGGCAAACTGCCGCCTGGTCTGGATCATCGACATGTTGCCGAACGAGCTTGCGCCTTACGTACAGGAGCAGACCAAGGCCGCCGTGATCGCGATCCACAAGGCATTTCCCCTGCCGGCCGATAGTCCTGCGTGACCTTCCTCACAGAGCGTTCGGACCGGCCGCTCTAACCATGACCGATACGTCCGGTTGGCTCTGCCGTCCCGGTGGAGCGCCATGGCGCGAGGAGCTGGTCATGAGAGGTGCCAAGAAGCTGATCTGCGCGGCAGCCGCCGCGATGATGCTATTTTCGATCACGAACACACCGGCGCACGCGCAGTTCGCCGGCTTCGGCGGCGGCGGAGGCGCCGGGGGTCAGGACATGATGACCCAGATGGCGCCGATGCTCGAGATGATGAAGTCCAAGATGGGCAAGCGCCGCTTCGCCTCGCTGATGCAGACCATGGGTCCGATGATGGACGGCAGCGGTGGCGGAATGGGCAGCATGATGGGCGGCATGGGCAGCATGATGCCGGGCGGCTTCGGCGGCATGGGTGGCGGCGACATGATGAGCATGATGAGCAGCCCCATGGCCGGCCAGATGATGGCGATGATGCCGCAGATGATGAGCATGATGAATTTCGGCGGCGGCGGCCGGCATCACCGGCACCACTAGCTCGTCAGCGCCGGACGTATCGCAACCTTGCTTTGGCGCGGTCCCCAGCGCGTCAGCACGACACTGGAGCATGAGAGCAGGCCGAGCACGACCATCGAGCTCGCGGCGAGCCAGAAGAAGTCCTGCGCCGTGGCGTCATGCGTCGACAGCCACCAGCCGCAGGTCGCGATGTAGACCAGACGCGCGGTCTGCGCCAGCACCGGGCCGAGCACCTTGGCCGCGCCTTGCGACGAGAAGTACATCGTCGAGGCAAGACCGATGAAGGCGTAGAACGGCGCCACCGTCGACAGATATTGATGGCTGGTCGCGCGCACCGTGGTGCTGTCCGTAAAAATGTTGACCCAGAGGTCGGGGAACAGCGCGACGAGACAGGCCGGCGCGCCGACTGCGACGAAAGCAGTGGCGCCCGCGATCCAGGCGATGCTCCGCGCGCGCCCGATGCGGCCGGCGCCGACCGCCATGCCGATCATCGGCACCGAGGCAATGCCGAACGAGAACGCGATCGAGGTCAGCAGGAATTCCAGCCGCGCGCCGATGCCGTAGCCGGCGAGGATCGCAGTGCCGAACTTCGCCAGCATGTGGGTGAAGATCGAGATCGTCAGCACCGATTGCAGCGGCGAGAAGCAGGCGATGGCACCGACCTTGAGGATATCGAAGAACATCGCCCATTGGATGCGCAGTCCGCGCAGCTTCGGCACGACGCGCGCGCGGCCGGAGAACAGATACCAGCCCATCACGCTGATGTTCATGGAATAGGCGATCAGCGCGCCGGCGGCGACGCCGCGCATGCCGAGTTGCGGGAAAGGTCCAAGCCCGAGGCCCAGCGTACCGCCGAGCACGATCTGCCAGACCGCGGAGTTGAGGATCAGGAACGACGGCAGCCTCATATTGCCGGTGCCGCGCAGCACGCCCGCCATGGTGTTGAGCAGCCAGGGCAGCACGGCACCGCCGAAAAACACCTGCGTGTAGGCGATCGCATGCGCCAGCACATTGCCGCGGCCGCCAAGCATCGTGAGCACCTGGGGACCGAAGATCAGCATGCCGAGCATGAAGACGAGCCCGAAGGTGATGCCGATCAGCAGCGCATGCGCGGCAAGTGTGCCGGCACGCTCGCGGTCGCCGGCGCCGAGCGCGCGTGCGATCGCGGAGGCCACCGCGCCGCCCATGGCGCCGCCCGACATGGTCATGGTCAGGATCACTGTCGGAAACACCAGCGCCATCGCGGCCAGCGCTTCCACGCCGAGACGGCCGATATAGGAGGTCTCTGCGATCACCACGCAGGTGCCCGCGGACAGTGCGACCACGTTCGGCCAGGCGAGCCCGAGCAGCGTGCGCAGGATCGGCCCGTCCATCAACGCGCTCCGCACCGGACGCGGTGGCGGCGGCAGCGGACGCTCCTGTTCATCGACCGGGATCTCGGCGACCTCAGTCATTTCCTCTCCGGGGCACAAGCGCCATTTGCGGCGCGGCAATGCATAGGTGTGACAATCAATTTCCTCGCGCGAAAGGCGCGGCCAGCACTTGTTAGCACGGCGGCTGCCGATTCCGCCTGCGTCAGGTGCAGGCGTGCCCTGCGGCAGCGCATTTCAAGCGGTGGAATTAGCTGATCGTCCAGACCAGAGGCGACCGGCCGCCCACTGTCGGGCGCAGATGCACAGCAATGTGCCGGCCGCATCCCGCAGCCAGTCCATCGAACAACCCCTCGAGCACCTTGGCGCAGGCACGATGATAATCGGGGACGTCGTCCATCAGCTTCCAGCTCTGCTGACGGATTTCGAGGCTACCTTCGGATTGCGTCGTCTCAGCCACGTCGTCCTGTGCAGAGAACAACGCGCCGATGAACGATGCGAACTCGCTTGCGCCACCGCGCGTCATCGACAGTGCCGCCGCGACCTCGTCGAAATACTGCATGCCGATCAGTTTGCCGGTGAGATGCAGGAGATAGCCGGCATCTTCCGGGCCGAACAGCTGCACCATCACGGGCGCTGCCGTGCGCACATATTCCATCGCATAGTTGCGATAGGCCTTTTCCAGGCGCGCCTTCGGCCAGCTCGCGACCGGCAACGCCGGCGCGGTCTTCGCATCGAACAGCGGCGCTTCGAGATGGCGCGCGAACACCAGGCGCTGGTCGAGCTCCAGCGGGTGGTCGTATTGATGATAATAGCCTTCGAGCCCGTCCTGACCGTCGACGCTCTGCTTGGTACAGACGAAGCCCAGCCTGGTGTCGCCGAGCGCGACGCCGTTGTTGGCGTGCCAGCCGCGCAGCATCGCCCGTGAGACCTCGCCGGGCACCCCGCAGATCGCGGTGCCCTTCCAGATCCAGCGCGGCGGCGGATAGCGTATCCAGGCCTTGGTGTCGCTCTCATACATGTATTCGACGTGCACGCCGCCGATCCAGTTGGAGAGATAGTGATATTGCGCAGCCGCCACCGCCGGCGGCAGATGATCGATCCCGAGCTTCTTGAGCCCCGGCAGGAAGCGCTCCTGCTGCTGGCGGCGGAACACGCGGAAGACGAATTCCGCCGCATCGGCCGTGCCGCGGCGCGTGACCACGGTGAGGATGAGGCCGGTGAAGTAGGCGTGATAGAGGTCGGCAACCGCGCGCCAGCGTTTCCATTGCGCGTCCAGCGCGGCATCTGCTGCTGCGGTCATGTTCACTCCCGATCGTTGTTTTGATCGAGTGTGTCACCGCGCCGGATGACAGGCAACATGATGCGCGTGCAGGGCTCCCTGCACGATCGGCTCGTCAATTCCGCATCACGAAGTTTGCGAAGCCTTAATTCTGCGAAGCCTTTTAATTCTGCGAAGCCTTGGCCGCGCGCTCGCGCTCGACGCGCTCGGTGACGTCGCGCGCCATTGCGACCGATCCCTGGACAATGCCGCCTGCATCCCGCACCAGCGCGAAGGTCATTTCGATGTAGAGCTTGCGTCCGCTCTTGTGCAGCGCGCGGGTCAGCGTCGGTCGGCCCGCAAGCTTCATCGTCCCGCTGGCGAGCGCGGCCTCAAAACCCTTCCAGTGCGCGGCGCGCAGATGTTCGGGGATGATCAGGTCGAGGTTCTGGCCGAGCGCTTCATCCGCGGTGAAGCCGAACAGCGCGGTGGATGCCCGATTCCAGCGCGTGATCGTGCCGGAGCGATCCGAATAGATCAGCGCGTCCGCGACGTCGTTGAGGATGTTTGCGTCGAGTCGGGATTGATCGGTCATGGCGCCACCTCGTAGCCCGGATGCAGCAAAGCGTAATCCGGGATATTGCCACAAATGAGCTTCCCGGATTTCGCTTCGCTCCATGCGGGCTACAGGATGTGGCTACACCCGAAAATGCTTCGATAGTTTGAGGCCCTGCGCCTGGTAGTTCGAGCCGATGCGCTGGCCGTACATGGCATCAGGGCGTGCCAGCATCTTCTCGTAGACCAGGCGGCCGACGATCTGGCCGTGCTCGAGGATGAACGGCACTTCGCGCGAGCGCACTTCCAGCACGGCGCGGGAACCCTGTCCGCCCGCGCCGGCATAGCCGAAACCGGGATCGAAGAATCCGGCATAGTGCACGCGGAATTCGCCGACCAGCGGATCGAACGGCACCATCTCCGCGGCGTAATCGGGCGGCACCTGCACCGCTTCCTTGGAGGCGAGGATGTAGAACTCGCCGGGATCGAGGATCAGGCTGCCGTCGGGACGCGCCGAGATCGGCTCCCAAAATTCCTCCACGCCATAGCCCGAGCGACGATCGACATCGACCACACCGGTGTGGCGCTTGGCGCGGTAGCCGACGAAGCCAGTGCCCTTTTCGCCGGAGAGATCGACCGAGACGGCCACGCCGCCGGCAAGATCGGCATCATCCATGTCGACGAGACGCTCGGAGGCATGCAAGCTTTCGAGCGCGTCGGCATCGAGGATGGCGTCACCGGTGCGAAAGCGAACCTGCGACAGCCGCGAGCCTTCGCGCACCAGCACCGGAAACGTCTTCGGGCTGATCTCGGCATAGAGCGGACCGTGATAGCCGGCGCCGATCATGTCGAAGCGGCGAGTGCCGTCGGCGATGACGCGGGTGAAGACATCGAGGCGGCCGGTCGAGCTTTTGGGATTGGCGGCCGCGACGATCTCCGGCGGCAGCGCAAGGCTTTCCAGCAGCGGCACGATGTAGACGCAATTGGTCTCCAGCACCGCGCCATCAGCGAGGCTGAACTCATGCAGCTTCAACTGATCGATGCGCTCGGCGACCGTGGCGCCCGGACCAGGCAGGAAGCTCGCACGGACGCGATAGGCGATGTCGCCGAGGCGGAGATCGAGGCTTGCCGGCTGGATCTGGCTTTCGACGAAATCGTATGCGGGCAGGATGAGGCCCGCTTCCGCCATCGCCGCGATCATGCGGTCGGGCAGGATACCATTGGCGTCGGGCGCGACCGTGAACGTCAACCGGGGGTCCTCATCTGGGGTCAAATGCATCCGGACATGCCGGAAATACTAGCCTTTTACGGCTATCCGATGGACGCCTTGACGGAAAGGCCATTGCGGAATATGAGCATCACTTATCCCGTGGTGATTTGAGCCGGCCGGCTTGCAGCCACGTTAAATAAGTCGCTAAACAGGCCGGGGACCTCTGTGATCCCGGCCCGTGGAAGTTATCCAGGCCGGTTTTTTTGTGACCATTTTCAGATGGTCACGCAGAGGAGGTCCTATGTCGAAGTCCCCGGCGTCCGCCGCGCAATATCGTCCCGAAACCCGTCTGGTCCATTCCGGCACCCTGCGCTCGCAATATGGCGAGACGTCGGAGTCGCTGTTCCTGACCCAGGGCTATGTCTACAACAGCGCCGAGGAGTGCGAGGCGCGGTTCAAGGGCGAGGACCCCGGCTTCATCTATTCGCGCTACTCGAACCCGACGATCGCGATGTTCGAGCGCCGCATGATCGAGCTCGAAGGCGCTGAGGCCGCCCGATCGGCCGCAACCGGCATGGCCGCGGTGACGACCGCGATCCTGGCGCCGCTGAAAGCCGGGGACCACGTGGTGGCATCGCGCGCGCTGTTCGGCTCCTGTCTCTACGTCGTGCAGGATCTGCTGCCGCGCTACGGCATCGAGACCACGCTGGTCGACGGTGCCAATCTCGATGAATGGCAGCGCGCGGTGAAACCCAACACCAAGACGTTCTTCCTGGAGAGCCCGACCAATCCAACGCTCGACGTGCTCGACATTCCCGGCATTGCCGAGATCGCGCACGCAGGCGGCGCGCGGCTCGTGGTCGACAACGTGTTCGCGACGCCGATCTGGCAGAGCCCGCTCGCGCTCGGCGCCGACGTCGTCGTCTACTCCGCGACCAAACACATCGACGGCCAGGGCCGTTGTCTCGGCGGCATCATCCTGTCGTCGGAGGCCTTCATCGCCGAGCACATCCACAATTTCATGCGCCAGACCGGTCCGTCGATCTCGCCGTTCAACGCCTGGGTCCTGCTCAAGGGCCTGGAGACGCTCGGCGTGCGCGTGCGCGCGCAGACCGACACCGCGGCGCGCATCGCCGACGTGCTGGCGAGCCATCCCAAGATCGCACGGCTGGTCTATCCGGGCCGCGATGATCATCCGCAGGCCGCGCTGGTGAAGAAGCAGATGCGCGGCGGTTCGACGCTGGTCGGCTTCGAGGTCAAGGGCGGCAAGGCGGCTGCGTTCCGCGTGCTCAACGAGCTGAAGCTCGCAAAAATCTCGAACAATCTCGGCGATGCCAAGAGCCTTGTCACGCACCCCGCGACGACGACGCATCAGCGGCTGAAGCCGGACGTGCGCGCCGAGCTCGGGATCGGCGAAGGATTCATTCGCTTCTCGGCCGGGCTCGAGCACGCGGATGATCTGATCGAGGATCTGACTGCGGCGCTGGAGAAGGCGTGAGGCAATGGAGGTCTCGTAGGGCGGGCAAAGCGAAGCGTACCCACGTGCCTTTATCGCGAGACTCACAGACAGATGGTGGGCACGGCGCTTCGCGCCTTTGCCCACCCTACGGCAGCGGGGTTACATCGGCCGATAGGTCCGCACGTCGGCGGGCACGTTCACGCCGAGCTTGATCTGCCCGACCGAGCGGATGATGTCGTCGCCGAGCAGCTGGGCGAAGCAGGCGTAGCCCCAATCGTTCATGTGCAGGCCGTCGGCGATGACAAAGCTCTCGACCGGAAGCGACTGCTTCTCGTGCCAGTCGCGCATCACCTCGAAGCGCGGGAAGATACCGATGTGACGGAGCTCGGCGACCTTGCCGAGCAGTTTCACCATCTTGCTCGCGCTTTCGGGACGCTCGGTGACGCGCGGTGAATATTGCGGGTCGACCAGCACGACGTCTGCGTCGCCGGCAGCCTGGATGCGGGTAACACCGTCCTCGACCAGCTTTGCGGTATCGCCGGGATCGAGATTGCGCAGCACCGCGTTGGTGCCGACCTGCCAGATCACGAGATCCGGATGCACATCGATCACCTCCTTCTGGAGGCGCTTCATCATCTCGGGCGCATCCTCGCCGCCGACGCCAGCGTTGATGACGGAGATATCGGCAGTCGGATATTGCCGGCGCAGCTGCGCAGCGAGACGGTTCGGATAGTTGAAGTCGGGCGAGGTCGCGCCGTAGCCCGCGGTCGACGACGAACCGAAAGCGACAATCACGACAGGCCGGCCGGCGATCAGCTTGTTCGCGACATGCGGCAACGAGCCCATCGCCTTCACGCCGCCCTTCGGCGACAGGCACGGCACGCGGCTGAAAATGTCGCCGGCGGATTTCGCGACCTGCTTCACCTTGTCGATGGCGCGCGAGGTGAGACCGCGCGGCTCGGTGGACTGCTGGGTGGTCGCTGCAACCGTGGTTTGCGACGGTGAGACCGGTGCGGGATCAGCGGCCGACTGCGGCGCGGGCGTCGCCTGCGCCGTTTGCGCGCGCGCCGGCGTCTGCGCAAAGGGCGTCAACATCAGCAGCGCCGCCGCTGCGGGCGCAGCCAGCCATGTCGACAGGCAAAAAGGGCGGAGAGAACTCATTAACGCTAGACCTCAATTTCTCAATTTTGCTGCTGGCCCGGCCCCAAATGGGCAGCGTCGATCACAAACTGCGCCAACGCCCGGCCAAGGCAATCATGGACCTTCTTCGCCAGCTCGGGGCCGTGGGAGGGGCTGAACAGGTCGAACTGACCTTGATCATTCCACTGCCGCATTATCGCAAAACGGTCGAACAGCGGGATATCATGCTCCTGCGCCACCACCCGCATATTGTCGAGATAAGGTGGCGCCGAGATCATGGTTTCGGTACGCGGGCTGTACTGCAAATTCATCAAGACGACGTCAGCCCCTGCATTTTGCAACGCAGCGACCCCTTCGGTCACGGCGCCGCGAAAGTCATCGGGATCGATGGATCGGATAGCATCCACGGTCCCGGTCTGCCAGATGACCAAAGTAGGCGTTTTTGCTTCCATGAGCTTAACGAAGGTACCAGCGGCCTCCTCCGCGGTCTTCTTGCTCTGTATTTCTACGGAGACGTGCACGATCTCCGCAGGCGGCAGCTTGTCCTTCAGGATGGCCTGCATGCGCGCCGGATAGGAGCTGTCCTCCTGGGCCGGAATGGTGGTGGAGCGGCTGCCGATCACCAGGATCTCGAGCGGCTTGCCCGCCTTGACGGTGTCGGCGACCTTGTGGAGCTGGCTGTCGGTGGTGAGCAGGTAAGGCGGCAATTCGCAGGCAGCGGGTGCGGCAGGCACGGCATCGCCCGCGCGCGCCGAAGGCGCGGCGAGACCAGCGCACAACAGGATCAGGCTCAGGAGAACCCTCACCTTCATCAGCCCCCTCCCGCCAGATCGGCGTTGCCGGCGGCGGCTTTGGTTTTCGTACCGCTCTTGTCGGCCACACGCTTGTACCACGAAATCACCCAGGCCACGCCCCACATGATCAGGATTCCGGAGAGACTAATCAGCGCATGCATGGCTGATCCCCCGGAGACCTCGGCCAGGATGAAATGGCCGGCGAAGGCCAGGAAGACGCCGAGGCAGAATATCTCGAGGGAATGCTGGCCGCACAGGATCAGCGGCCGCAGCCACGGCGACTTCAGGCCGGGCCATTCCCGCGGCAGGAAGCGTACGGTGAGCGCGGCCAGCGCCAGGAAATGCGTGAAGCGCAGCACGTCGAGATCGGTCTTGTCGATCGGATACATCCACTGCTCGAGCCGCTTCGGCATGAAGTGCGACAGCTGCGGCACGTACCAGGTCAGCGTCACGTAGAACGCCGCCACGATATAGGCGATCGAGATCCACATCGTCACCGGTGATGCCAGAATGCGCGACATGCGCCGTGCACCTCCGAGCGCGCACCATGCCCCGAACACGAACAGCAATTGCCAGGCGAGCGGATTGAACGCCCAGAAGCCGTTCGGATAGGCCGAGAAGTAAAGATCGAATTCCCAGGTCGCCGCGTAGAGCAGCGCCGAGAGCGCGAGCGTGACGTCGGGCCGCCGCTTCATCGACCACAGGATCAGCGGCAGCGCCAGCATCAGCACGATGTACAGCGGCAGCACGTCCATGTTGACGGGGCGGAAGCGCAGCAGCAGCGCCTGGACGATGGTGATGTCGGGCTGCTTGAGGAAATCCATGATCCCCATCTCTTCGGTGTAGAGCGGGTTCTCAAAGCTGGTCGCGACGTAGGAGATCTCGGCGAGGAAGATCGTGAACAGGAAGACATGAGCGACATAGATCTGCCAGACCCTCCGCAGGATGCGCGCGGTGGCGATGAGGAAGCCGTTCTCCAGCATCGCGCGGCCATAGACGAAGGCGGCGGTGTAGCCGGAGATGAAGATGAAGATCTCGGTGGCGTCACTGAAGCCGTAATTGCGGATCGTGAACCAGGTCAGCAGATTCGGCGGCAGATGGTCGATGAAGATCAGCCACAGCGCGAGGCCCCGGAACAGGTCGAGCCTGAGCTCACGCTCGCCGATGGCGGGCAGCGTGATGGCCGGCGCAACAATGCGCGGCTTGGCTCCCGCAGGCTTGGCCTCCGCGGTTCCTGCGATCGTCGATCCCGTCACTTGATCGGCAATGGTCATCGGGGGCCAAAAACCCTTCCGCAAATCACGACGCTTGAGGAGTGTACCGGTCCGGCTGTCGCCTAGCAAAGCGGCCGGATCACAATTGAGTTCTACTTCCCCGTGAATTCTGGCGGGACGATGTCGCCCGGGACGCCTGCAGGGTTTGGTTCCCGGCGGGGTTTTCGTTATGATGGCAGCCATGTACCGCGCCGTGACCCGCCAGATCGAAGTGACCGTCGAGCCGAACTTTGTTCCGGAGCAGTCGTCGGCCGACCGCTCGCGCTATTTCTGGTCCTACACCATCGTCATCATCAATTCCGGCGATGAGACCGTGCAGCTCAAGACGCGGCACTGGATCATCACCGACGCCTCCGGCCGCCAGCAGGAGGTCAAGGGCGAAGGCGTGGTCGGCGAGCAGCCGACACTCGCGCCCGGCGAGCGCTTCGAATACACCTCCGGCGTGCCGCTCTCGACCGCCTCCGGCTTCATGACCGGTCGCTACCAGATGGTCAGCGCAAGCGGCGAACGCTTCGAGGTCAACGTGCCGACGTTTTCGCTGGATAGCCCCGACAACAAGCGGGTGTTGAATTAGGGGCTGTCCCTGCACTCGCGATGACGGTGGATGGACCGCCTACGCGTCCTCGACGCCCGCCTCATCCGGCGTGAACTCGTACACGGATGAGCAGAACTCGCAGGTCACGACGACCTTGTCGTCCTTGACCATCGCCGAGCGATCATCCGCCGAAAAGCTCTTCAGCATCGAGGCGACCGCATCGCGTGAGCAGGAGCATTGCGCCTTCAAGACGAGCGGATTGAACACGCGCACGCCGCGTTCGTGGAACAGACGATAGAGCAACCGCTCGCCCGAGAGATCGGGATCGATCAGCTCGACGTCCTCGACGGTCTCGATCAGCGAGCGCGCCTCGACCCAGGCATCGTCCTCGGCGACGCTGTGCACCTCAATGCCGTCAGGCGCGTCGCCGGGATGCAGATCGGCCTGCCGCGCGCGCTCCGGGGCCTTCGGCAAAAACTGCATCAGCATGCCGCCGGCGCGCCAGCGATGCTTGCCGCCGTCGCTCGAGCGCCATTCCTCGCCGACCGCAAGGCGCACGCGCGTCGGGATCTGCTCGGAACGCAGGAAATATTCGTGGGCGGCGTCCTCGAGGCTGCCGCCGTCGAGTGCGACCAGACCCTGGTAGCGGCTCATGTCCGGCCCCTGGTCGATGGTCATGGCGAGATGACCGCGGCCGAGCAGCGTACCGGAGTCCTTGGCGTCGCCGAGACGCTCGGCGTCGAAGCGCGCATAGGCGCGCAGGCGGTCCGGCGCCTGATAGTCCACCACCAGGAACGACACCGGACCGTCGGTCTGGGCCTGGAGGATGAAGCGTCCCTCGAATTTCAGCGCCGAGCCGAGCAGCGTCGTCAGCACGATGGCCTCGCCGAGCAGCTTGCCGACAGGTGCGGGATAATCGTGCTTGGTCAGGATCTCGTCGAGCGCAGGGCCGAGTCGCACCAGGCGACCGCGCACATCGAGCGCGTCGACCTCGTAGGGCAGCACGGCGTCATCGATCGGAACCGCCGATGGCGCGCGAACCGGGCCTTCAGGCCCGGCTTTCATGTCAGGGGATTGGGAAACCATGGCGCTCTATCTGGGGTCGGAGGGCGGGAAATGGAAGGGGCGCGAGGTGGTGCGTTCCGGGTGCAGGTAGCGTTCTACGAAGCAACCTCAAACTCGTTGTCGTCCCGGACAAGCGAAGCGCAGATCCGGGACCCGTAACCACAGGCCAAAGTTTGGCGAAGACCGTCAGTCTCGACCAACCTGCCATAAGAAACTTCACACGGTATGGGTCCCGGCCTTCGCCGGAACGACAATTGTGTATGGGGCTGCAACCGGGCCTCTGGCCAGATTACTTCACCGCGTCAAAACACCAGGCCAGAATGCCCTTCTGCGCGTGCAGGCGGTTTTCGGCCTCGTCGAACACGACCGATTGCGGGCCGTCGATCACCTCGTCGGTGACTTCCTCGCCGCGATGGGCGGGCAGGCAGTGCATGAACAGCGCGTCGGGCTTGGCCAGCGACATCAGCTTGGAATTGACCTGGTAGGGCTTCAGCACGTTGTGGCGGTGCTCGCCTTCCTTGTCGCCCATCGACACCCAGGTGTCGGTGACGACGCAGTCGGCGCCCTTCACGGCGGCTTCCGCATCGGTGCCGAGCACGATCGATGCGTTGGTGGCCTTGATGAAGTCCCGCATCACCTTCTTCGGGGCGAGTTCCGGCGGCGTCGCGACATTGAGCTTGAACTTGAAGCGTTCGGCGGCATGGGCCCAGGACGCCAGCACATTGTTGTCGTCACCGGTCCAGGCCACGGTCCGGCCTTCGATCGGACCGCGATGCTCCTCATAGGTCATGAGGTCGGCCATCACCTGGCATGGATGCGAACGCCGCGTCAGGCCGTTGATGACAGGCACGGTCGCGTTCGCCGCAAGCTCCAGCAACGCCTCGTGGTTGAGGATGCGGATCATGATGGCGTCGACATAGCGCGACAGCACGCGCGCGGTGTCGGCGATGGTCTCGCCGCGGCCGAGCTGCATCTCGGCGCCGGTGAGCATGATGGGCTCGCCGCCGAGCTGGCGCATGGCGACATCGAACGAAACGCGCGTGCGGGTCGACGGACGCTCGAAGATCATCGCCAGCGTCTTGCCTTCGAGCGGCCGCACCGGCTGATGCGCCTTCTGCTTCGCCTTCATGGCGGAGGAGGCCGCGAGCATGCTCTTGAGCTCCGACAGCGGCAGCTCGTTGATATCGAGGAAGTGCTTGGGGGTCTTGCTCATCAGCTTGCCGCCCGCTTGTTGCCTGAGAGCGCCGTGCAGGCGCGTTCGAGCCGCGCAACGCTGTCCTCGATCTCGGCCTCGGTGACGATCAGGGGCGGCAGGAAGCGCACGACATTGTCGCCGGCGCCGACGGTGAGCAGCTTTTCATTGCGGAGCGCAGCGACGAGATCGCCGGAGGGCACCACGGCCTTGATGCCGATCAAAAGCCCCTCGCCGCGAATCTCGCTGACGATATCGGGGTGACGGTCGATCACGGAGGCGAGCTTCTGCTTGAGCAGCAGCGACATCTTCTGCACGTGGTCGAAGAAGCCGGGCTTGAGCATGACATCGAGCACGGCATTCGCAGCCGCGATCGCCAGCGGATTGCCGCCGAAGGTCGAGCCGTGCGAGCCGGGTCCCATGCCGGAGGCGGCCTCAGCGGTCGCCAGCACCGCGCCGATCGGGAAGCCGCCGCCGAGCGCCTTGGCCAGCGACATCACATCGGGCGTCACGCCGGTGCGGCGGTGCGCGAACAGATCGCCGGTGCGGCCCATGCCGGTCTGCACCTCGTCAAACGCAAGCAGCAGGCCTTTCTCGTCGCAAAGCTGACGCAGCGCCTTGAGGAAAGTCGGCGTCGCCGAGCGCACGCCGCCCTCGCCCTGGATCGGCTCGATCAGGATGCCGGCAGTGTGCGGACCGATCGCCTTCTTCACGGCCTCGATGTCGCCGTGCGGGACCTGATCGAAACCCTCCATCGGCGGACCAAACCCTTCGAGATATTTTGCCGAGCCCGTCGCGGCCAGCGTCGCCAGCGTGCGGCCGTGGAAGGCGCCCTCGAAGGTGATGATGCGATAGCGCTCGGGATGGCCCTTGGAGAAGTGATAATGGCGGACCAGCTTGATCACGCCCTCCAGCGCTTCAGCGCCGGAATTGCAGAAGAACACGAAGTCCGCAAAGCTCTCGTTGCACAGGCGCTGGGCGAGCTTCTCGCCGTCCGGGCTCTGGAACAGGTTCGACATGTGCCAGAGCCTGGTCGCCTGCTCCTGCAACGCCTTGACCAGCGCCGGATGGGCATGGCCGAGCGCATTCACCGCCACGCCCGAGGTGAAATCGAGATAGCGATCGCCGTTGGTTGCGATCAACCAGACGCCTTCACCGCGCTCAAAACCGATGTCGGCCCTGGCGAAAACGGGGAGCAAATGCGGCGCTGCGCTGTTGGTCATGACGATCACTTGATTGTTGCGGACGGACGACGCGTGCATTGCGCAACGCACCATTGACCGGCCCGGAAAACGAAACGTGCCGCCTTTTAAGGGCGGCACGCATGACCATCTTAGGCCTGGTGAAACGGGTGTCAATGCCGCCCGGAAAGCCTGGCGAAACGCTGAATCCGTAGTCTTGCGGTGACGAATTTGCGGGATTTCCACCACGGAACATGTGGAAGCGAGTCGGCGGACTCTTGCGCGCGAGTCACGCCATATTGTAGCGTTTGGCTTGTCAGATACGACATCTCGTGCAGCGGTTCTGATCCCAAGAGTCCTCTTTGTACCGGCGTAAACGTTCGGGCGTCTCATCGCGCCCGGCGAGCCTTAAGGGATTCTGGCGGCACGGGTTTTTCGAAGCTTAGGCATTCGCCGTGCGGCCCCAGGATGGCGGGCGCGCGGCGAAGGAAAGGGTGCAATGACGGTTTTGACCTGGTCCGACGATCGCGTCGAACAGCTTAAAAAGCTCTGGGAGGCCGGACTTTCGGCCAGCCAGATCGCCGCTGAGCTTGGGAATGTCACCCGTAACGCCGTGATCGGCAAGGTTCACAGGCTCGGCCTGTCCGGCCGCGCCAAGAGCCCGTCTTCGGCAGCTCCGCGGCCGCGCAAGGCGCGTCCCGCGCAGCACATGATGCGGGTGAGCCGCCCGATCTCACGCGGCAACACCGCGCTGGCGCAGGCCTTCGAGGTCGAGGTCGAGGCCGAACCGGTCACCTACGACAACGTGGTGCCGATGAGCCAGCGGCTATCGCTGCTCGAGCTGAACGAGGCGACCTGCCACTGGCCGGTCGGCGATCCCTCGAGCCCGGATTTCTTCTTCTGCGGCGGCAAGGCACTCTCCGGCCTGCCCTATTGCGCCCAGCACTCGCGCGTGGCGTATCAGCCGGCCGCCGATCGCCGTCGTGCGGCGCCGAAGCCGGGCACGCGCTGAGCACAGCCTTGGACGACGTCGTTCCGGCACAGGCCGGGCCGATCGAGACATAAAAAAGCGCGCCACCGGGCGCGCTTTTTTGTTTGGCTAGCGTGCAGCTAGCTCGATGCCTGCTCCGCCTTCGCAAAGCGGTCATCGAGCGCGTAGCCGGCGCCGCGGACGGTGCGGATCGGGTCCTGCTCGCGGCCGAGATTGAGCAGCTTGCGCAAACGGCCGATATGCACGTCGACGGTGCGCTCGTCGATATAGATGTCGCGGCCCCAGACGCTATCGAGCAACTGCTCGCGCGAGAACACCCGGCCGGGATGCTCCAGGAAGAACTCGAGCAGGCGATACTCGGTCGGGCCGAGATCGATCGGCCGTCCGGAGCGCGCCACGCGCCGCTTCTCGCGGTCGAGCTCGATGTCGCCGAAGGCCAGGACGGTTGCCAGCCGCTCGGGGCTGGCGCGCCGCAGCAGGCCCTTCACGCGCGCGAGCAGCTCGGGCACCGAGAACGGCTTGACGATATAATCGTCGGCGCCGGTCGCGAGGCCCCGCACCCGCTCGCTCTCCTCGCCGCGCGCGGTGAGCATGATGATCGGCAGCTGCTTGGTGTCGGACCGCGTCCGCAGCCGGCGGCACAGCTCGATGCCCGACAGTCCCGGCAACATCCAGTCGAGCACGATCAGATCGGGGATGTGCTCCTTGAGGCGGGTGTCGGCGTCGTCACCGCGCATCACCGTCTCGACGTCATAACCGTCGCCTTCGAGGTTGTAGCGAAGAAGCTCGGTCAGAGCCTCCTCGTCCTCAACCACCATAATGCGTGCGCCCATAGGGTCGTCGCTCCTTGAGGATTCAGGTATTGGGGACCGTCGTGGCGAAGGTCGTCATGTCGCCCTTCGGCCGCTTGTCGGTGATGGCCTGGCCTTCGATCATGTAGAACACGGTCTCGGCAATGTTGGTGGCATGGTCGCCGATCCGCTCGATGTTCTTGGCGCAGAACATCAGATGGATGCAGAACGAGATGTTGCGCGGATCCTCCATCATGTAGGTGAGGAGCTCGCGGAACAGCGAGGTGCAGATGGCATCGACTTCCTCGTCGCCCTTCCACACCGCCATCGCCGCCGGCAGATCATGCGCGGCATAGGCGTCCAGCACCGACTTAACCTGCTGCTGAACGAGATCGGTCATGTGCTCGAGGCCACGGAACAGCTTGAGCGGATGGAAATCCGTCTCCAGCGCGGCGACGCGCTTGCCCATGTTCTTGGCGAGGTCGCCGATCCGCTCGAGATCGGTGGCGACGCGCATGGCGCCGACGATCTCGCGCAGATCCACCGCCATCGGCTGGCGGCGCGCGATGGTGAGCACGGCGCGCTCCTCGATCTTCTTCTGGAGCGCGTCGAGCTCCGCATCGATGGTGACCACGCGCTGGCCGAGCGCGACGTCGCGGCGGATCAGCGCATCGACGGAATCGACGATCATGCGCTCGGCGATGCCGCCCATCTCGGCCACCAGGCGCGTGAGCTCCTGGAGGTCGGTGTCGAAAGCTTTTGCGGTATGTTCAGAACCCATGTTCCGTCTCCTCAGCCGAACCGGCCGGTGATGTAATCCTGCGTGCGCCGGTCGGTCGGCGACGTGAAGATCTTGCTGGTGTCGTCGAACTCGATCAGCTCGCCGAGATACATGAAGGCGGTCTTGTCGGAGACGCGGGCCGCCTGCTGCATGTTATGGGTGACGATCGCGATCGTGTAGTTCTCGGACAGTTCCTGGATCAGCTCCTCGACCTTGGCGGTCGAGATCGGATCGAGCGCCGAGCAGGGCTCGTCGAACAGGATCACCTCGGGCCGCACCGCGACGGTGCGGGCGATGCAGAGACGCTGCTGCTGGCCGCCGGAGAGCGACAGGCCGGAGGCGTTGAGCTTGTCCTTGACCTCGTTCCAGAGCGCGCCGCCGCGCAGCGCCTTCTCGACGCGGTCGTCCATCTCGGACTTCGAGATCTTCTCATAGAGACGGATGCCGAAGGCGATGTTCTCGTAGATCGTCATCGGGAACGGCGTCGGCTTCTGGAACACCATGCCGACGCGGGCGCGCAGCAGGTTGAGGTCCAGCTTGGGGTCGAGGATATTGGTCTGGTCGAGCATCAGCTGACCGATGACGCGCTGGCCCGGATAAAGGTCGTACATCCGGTTGAAGATGCGCAGCAGGGTCGACTTGCCGCAGCCGGACGGGCCGATGAAGGCCGTGACACGGTTGGTGCCGAGCGCCAGATTGATGTTCTTCAGCGCGTGGTGCTCACCGTAATAGAAGTTGAGGTTGCGCACCGTTACCTTGGCAGGCGCCTCGGGCAGCACCGGCGCCTGGGGCAGTCCGCCGGACGCACTCATCGATACGGAAAGATCGGTCATTTTGCAGTCCTCTCGGCGCCGAGAATGCGCGCGCCAATGTTCAAGGCAAGCACAGTGAGGGTGATCAGCAGCGCGCCGCTCCAGGCGAGCTGCTTCCAATAGGCGTAAGGGCTCTGGACGAAATTGTTGATGGTCACAGGCAGGTTCGCCATCGTCTTGTTCAGGCCGAGGCTGAAGAACTGGTTCGACAGCGCGGTGAAGAGCAGCGGCGCGGTCTCGCCGGCGACGCGGGCGGTGGCGAGCAGCACGCCGGTGATGAGGCCGGAGCGCGCGGCGCGGTAGGCGATCCGCTTGATCACCAGCGAGCGCGGCAGGCCGAGCGCGGAGGCCGCCTCGCGCAACGCGTTCGGCACCAGCAGCAGCATGTCCTCGGTCGTGCGCAGCACCACCGGGATCACGATGACGGCGAGCGCGAGCGAGCCTGCGATCGCCGAGAAGCCGCGCATCGGCACCACCACCGCGCCGTAGATGAACAGGCCGATGATGATCGAGGGCGCCGACAGCAGGATGTCGTTGATGAAGCGGATCACCGAGGTCAGCTTGTCGTTGCGGCCATACTCGGCGAGATAGGTGCCGGCGAACAGGCCGAGCGGCGCGCCGATGCCGACGCCGATCACGGTCATGATCACCGAGCCGACGATGGCGTTGCGCAGGCCGCCTTCGGTCGAGCCCGGGGGCGGGGTGTCGGAGATGAACAGGTCGAGGTTCAGGCCCGCCAACCCGTTATAAAGCAGTGTCATCAGGATCAGCGCGAGCCAGGTGACGCCGAAGGCGGCTGCCCCGATGCAGAGCCCGCGAATGACGATGTCCTTGCGGCGGCGGCGCGAATAGATCGGGTTCATGTTACTTCCCCGCCTTCTTTTCCAGGCGCAGCAGCATCAGCCGGGCGCCGGCGAGCACAAAGAACGTCAGCACGAACAGCAGCAGACCAAGCAGGATCAGGCCGGACTGGTGCAGGCCGTCGCTCTCGGCGAATTCGGACGCGATCGCCGCCGAGATCGTGGTGCCCGGTGCGAAGATCGACGACGAGATGCGGAACGAATTGCCGATGATGAAGGTCACCGCCATGGTCTCGCCGAGCGCGCGACCCAGGGCCAGCATGACGCCGCCGATGATGCCGACGCGGGTGTATGGGATCACGACGCTGCGCACGACTTCCCAGGTGGTGCAGCCGACGCCATAGGCCGCCTCTTTCAGCACCGGCGGCACCGTCTTGAACACGTCGACCGAGATCGAGGTGATGAACGGCAGCACCATGATCGCAAGGATCAGAGCGGCGTTGAACAGGCTGAGATAGGACGGCGGACCGGCGAAGATCGCGCCCAGCACGGGGACGCCGTCAAAAATCTTGATCATGAAGGGCTGAAAGGTATTGGCCAGGAACGGTCCCAGCACGAAGAAGCCCCACATGCCGTAGATGATCGAGGGAATGCCCGCGAGCAACTCGATTGCCATGCCGATCGGGCGGCGCAGCCATTGCGGGCAGAGCTCGGTGAGGAAGATCGCAATGCCAAGACCGACCGGAATGGCGATCAGCATCGCGATGAAGGAGGTGACGAGCGTACCGTACATCGGCCCGAGCGCGCCGAGCACCGGCGGATCGGCCGACGGCGCCCAGCGCTGCGTCCACAGGAACGCGAAGCCGTATTCCTTCATCGCCGGGATAGCGCCGACGATCAGCGAAACGATGATGCCGCCGAGAATGAGAAGCACCGAAATCGCGCTGAGCCGCGTGATCCAGTAGAAGGTGACATCGCCGAGCTTGAACGCGCTCAAGGCCTTGGCGCGATCGTAAGGTCCGGCGTCGTCGATTACATCGCTCTGAACGGCCATTTCTGCCACGCCGATCCCCTATACCAAGAATACACGCTTTTGTTTGGTGTCGTGCCCCGGATAGAGCCGCGAGGCTGATCCGGGGCCGAAAAGTCGCGTGGCCCGCAATGCGGCCGTGAGAAGCCGCACCGCGTCCAGAGAGCTGAGGGATTAGCTCTTGATGTCAGCCGACCAGCTCTTCTCGATCAGCTTCACGACGCTGTCGGGCATCGGGATGTAGTCGAGTTCCTCGGCAGACTTTGCACCCTTTTCAAAGGCGAACTTGAAGAACTTCAGCGCTTCCTGCGACGCGGCCTTGTCGGCGGCTTCCTTGTGCATCAGCACGAAGGTCGTCGCGACGATCGGCCAGGACTTGTCGCCGGGCTGGTCGGTGAGGATCAGGTAGTAGCCCGGAGCACTGGTCCAGTCGGCGTTGGAAGCGGCAGCCTGGAACGACTCGTTGGTCGCGTCGACGGTCTTGCCGGCCTTGTTGACCATCTTGGTGTAGGTCAGCTTGTTCTGCTTGGCATAGGCGTATTCGACGTAACCGATCGAATTCTTGGTCTGGGCGATGTTGCCGGCAACGCCTTCGTTGCCCTTGGCGCCGACACCAACCGGCCATTCGACGGCGGTGCCTTCACCGACCTTGCTCTTCCAGTCGGCGCTGGCCTTGGAGAGATAGTTGGTGAAGTTGAAGGTGGTGCCCGAACCGTCCGCGCGGTGAACGACCGCGATCGCATCCGACGGCAGCTTGGCATTCGGGTTCAGCTTCTTGATCGCCGCGTCGTCCCACTTGGTGATCTTGCCGAGAAAGATGTCGCCGAGGGTGGCGCCGTCGAGCACGAGCTCGCCAGCCTTCAGGCCTTCAACGTTAATGACCGGGACGATACCGCCCATGATCATCGGCCACTGGGCGAAGCCGTCCTTCTGGAGCTGTTCCACTTTCAGCGGAGCGTCGGTGGCGCCGAAGGTCACGGTCTTGGCCTGGATCTGCTTGATGCCGGCACCGGAACCGATCGACTGGTAGTTCACGCCACTGCCCGATTCCTTCTTGTAGGCATCGGCCCACTTGGAGAGGACGGGGAAAATGAAGGTCGAGCCGGCACCGGTGATGTCGGCGGCGAAAGCCGGCGTAGCCACGGCCACCAGACCGGCGGCCACGATCGTCTTGATGAAATTCATGCTGGTCTCCATACAGGGGAGCGAAGCGCCATCCGCGCCCGATCGCGCTCCCCGCGCCGCCCCTTTAGAAGCGGTCGGCTGAGCTTTTACGAAGGTTTGGTGACAGCGGGATGACAGCGCTAAGCCGCTGAGATCGCTTGGATTTATCGCCTAAACTAAAGTCTTAGCCGGGGGAAAACAGGCGGTAAAGGTGGCGCCCTGTTTGGGCACACTTTCGATCAAAAGACGGCCGCGGTGACGGTTAAGAATATGTTTCACCAGCGATAATCCGAGGCCCGTGCCGCCCTGCAAGCGGCTGTCGCCGACGTCCACCCGGTAGAAGCGTTCGGTCAGGCGCGGCAGATGCTCGGGCGCGATGCCGGGGCCAAAATCGCGCACCATGACTCGGATTTCCTGAGTTCCATCGGTGGCCGGGGTCGCCGTCAGCGACACGATGACACGCCCGCCGGAGGCACCATATTTGAGCGCGTTTTCGATCAGGTTCTCGAACAGGCGGAGCAGCTCCTCGCGATCGCCGGCGATCATCACCGGGCTCTCGGGCAGATGGGTCTCGACCGCGACCTGGCGTTCCCGCGCCAGCGGCTCGAGCCCGTCGGCGACCTGGAAGATGATCGGCAAGAGGTCGACCAGGGTGTCGGGCCGCACATGGGCCGACAGTTCCACCCGCGACAGCGACAACAGATCGTCGATCAGGCGCGCCATGCGGGTGGCCTGGTTGTGCATGATGCCGAGGAAGCGCTCGCGTGCCTTGGGATCGTCCTTGGCCTGGCCTTGGAGCGTGTCGATGAAGCCGGACAACGCGGCCAGCGGCGTGCGCAATTCATGGCTGGCATTGGCGACGAAGTCGGCGCGCATCTCCTCGACCCGGCGCAACGGTGTCTGGTCGTGGAAGGTCATCAGCATGCACTTGTCGGCGCCGCCGAAATTGGTCGGCACCGGGACCGGAGTGATGATCAGCTCCATCCAGCGATCGACCGGTACATGATCGAGATAGGTCGCGCGCCGCTGCTCGCTGGTGGCGATGGACTCGCGCAGCGCGGTGATGATCTCCGGCGAGCGCAGCGCGAACTGGGCGAGTTCGTTCTTGCGCAGCGCCGGCGCGAGCTGGGCGGCGGCGGCATTGAGATGGATGACGCGGCCGGCGCGATCGAGCAGCACGGCGGGATCCGGCATGCCGGCGACGACGGCGGCCACCGCCGCGCTCTCGACCGGATTGACGCGCCGCACGTCCTCGCGCGAGGCAGCGGTATCATGCAGCCGCCAGGGAATCAGCGCGGCAGCGGCGATGCAGAGGAACACCGATGCCCCCCGTATCACCGACAATTCGCCGAGTGAGACCACCAGCGACAGCGCCAGCGCCGCGGCAATCAGGATCACGGTCGAATGCCGCAGCCGGTCGGACCAGGGCCGTGCGGGGGGAGAAGATGGGGCGTCGATCGCCATCGGAGCGGACTTCTCCTGGGGACTCTAAATTCAAGGCCTGCGCCGGTCAGGCGCCGCTGCTGTCGCTGCGCTCTCTCACATAGGCGGCTTTGGGCGCAGGGCCTGGATCGAGCTTGAGCGCTGCCTGTTGTAGGCGTTTCGATCGAGCGCCGATGATAACCTCGCGAAACGTCAGCAAGATTACAGAGATGACGAACGGGGAGAGATAATAGAGGACACGGAACAGCAACATGCCGCCGAGCAGTTCCTCGCGGTCCATCTGCCAGAGGCCGACCAGCATGGCGGCGTCGAATACCCCAAGCCCGCCGGGCGAATGGCTGGCGAAGCCGAGCAGCGTCGCCGATACGAAAATGACCGCCACGACGACAAAACCGAGATTGGGCTCGTCAGGGACCAGCACGTACATCGCGAGCGCGCAGAAGCCCAGATCGATGATGCCGATGGCGATCTGGAGCAGGGTCAGCGCGCCACCCGGCAGCACCACGGTCCACGGCCCGCGTCCGACCACCCGCGGCTGGGTCCAAACCCAGACCACATATCCGACCAGGCCGGCGATGATCATCATCGCGATCGCCCTGTTAAGCCACGGCGGCAGCTGGTCGATCGAGGCGGCCGCCTCCGGATGATAGGATATGCCGAGGCCGAGCACGGCGGCGTTGCCGAGCCAGAAGGTGAGGCCGGCCAGGAAGCAGATCTTGGCGACGTCGATCGCATTCAGGCCATGGGCCGAATAGATGCGGTAGCGCACCGCGCCGCCGGTGAAGACGCTGGCGCCGACATTGTGGCCGATCGAATAGCTGGTGAAGGCGGCGAGCGCGTTGACGCGATAGGGCACGTGGGAATGGCCGATCGCGCGCACTGCGAACAGATCGTAGAACGTCAGCGTGAAATAGCCCGCCGCGACGAACAGCGCCGCCATCGCAATCTGGCTCGGCTCGGTGCTCTTGATCGCCTCGATCACTTCGTTGACATCGATGCCGCGCAGCATGTGGTAGAGCACGTAGCAAGCGATGCCGATGACCGCGACGCTGATCACAACTCCAAGCTTATGCAGGATTTGCTTCTGGCGCAGAAACGTCATCGCCCTGCGTATGGCTTCCAGCATCTAGACCTCGAACAACGCTTCAACGGCCAGGGTGGCCGAGGAACAGGCGGACGACGCACAGGCACTCAACGAAACCCTCACCGCCGGCTCCGGCCTCGCGCATGCCCCCCGCCCCTCCACTAGCGCGTTTCGGGGCGGAGTGGAATTCGCCAATGTGAACAAAATCGCGTGCCTTCAATATTTTAGGCAGGGTCGTGGGCTCCTGATGGACGGATTGGCGCTTTCGGCGCCAAGCTCGAAGGGAATCTTCACGGCGATCCTGCGCAGCGGCCGTGAAGTTTTGATGATTTCGACCAGGCAATGCTCCGCTACGGCTTAAGTCGGAATCAATCTATGGCCCGCCTGGGCCGGTTGAAAGGGGGCCGCGCCGCAGCGGGCCGCCTCCGAGAAGCGGCCCGGGGAGAGCGCTCAAGGTGCCGTCAGATAGCCGCGCCGATAGGCGCTGACCTGGTCGTCGAAAATCGCCATGGCGGTGGCCATGCCCCGAAATCCGAGGCGGGCGTAGAAGCCCTCCTTGCCGGGCACCGCGTAAAGGATGATTTTGCGATGCCCGCGGCATCGCGCCAGCAACCGCGCGACGAGGTCGCGACCGAGACCTCGTCCCTGATAGTCCGGGTGCACCGCAACATCACAAAGATGAGCGCAGTCGCGGCCGTCGGCCAGTGCGCGCCCGGCGCCGATAAGGCGGCCTTCGTCAAACGCGACGGCGCGAAACATGCTGTTGCCGAACACGAGCGCGAGATCGGCCGGCGCCTTGTTGCCAAGCGGGGCAATACGGTAGAGCGCGGAGAGCTCGTTCCAGTCGACAGCAGCGAGATCGTCGGTCCAGACAATCGACATTTGCGAAAGCCTCCCCCGCCTTAGCGCCGCGCAGCGGCGACAGCGGCCACGATTTCGTCGCTGCCGGGGAAATAGCCCTTGCTGCGGGTTGCGACGATCCGCTCACCAAGCTTGACCTGGAAGACGCCGCCCTTGCCCGGCACGAGATCGGACTCCAGGGCCAATTGCCGACGAAGTGCCGCAGCTGCGTCCTTTGCACGCTTCTCGTAACCGCACGGGCGACAATAGATGATGGTCACGTCAGACATCTCGTCCTCCTTCACGCTGCAAGCTGCGGACGCATCGCTTCGATGCCGGCGATCCAGCCGGCGACGGAACGGCCGATCGCCTCAGGGTGATCCTCCTGAAGGAAGTGCAATCCGGCACCGAGACGTACGAGCGCGCAGTGCTTCAGCGAGGCCGCGAACCGCTCGGCAAATTCCGGCGCGACCAATGCCCCGGGCTCGCCCGTAAACAGCAGCTTTGGATAGGAGGACGCCGCCAGCGCGGTGTGCGCAGATTGGAGCGCGGCATAGACGTCGGCAGGTTCGCCTGCGATCGGCAGTTCGCGCGGAAGCACAAGAACAGGACGGCGGCTCTCCGGTGTCGGAAACGGCGCGCGATAAGGCGCCATCTCGTCGTCGCTGAGCTTGCGCACGATGCCGCCGGGCAGCACGCGTTCGACGAACGCGTTCGCTTCGAGGATCATCGCCTCGCCTTCGCCGGGCGTCCTGAATTTGCGAAACACCGCCCGCGCCGCCTCGGCATGGCCCTGCTCTTCCGCAACTTCGGTGTGGTGAAAATCCTGCCAGGTCGGCATCGGACGGATGAACTCCATGAAGGCTAATCCGCGCACGAGATCCGGTCGGCGCGCGGCGAGGTGAAATGCCAGCGCCGTGCCCCAATCCTGCGCAATGAGATAGGCCGACGTAATGCCGCGCTCCTCGATGAAAGCATCGAGATAGCGGGCGAGGTCCAGGAAACGGTAGCCGATGTCGGGCTTGTCGGATTGACCGAAGCCGATGTTGTCGGGCGCGATGCAATGCGCCACCGGCGACACCAGCGGCAAAATGTTGCGCCAGATATGCGACGAGGTCGGATTGCCGTGCAGGAAGAGCGCGACCGGCGCGCCTTCCGCGCCTGTCTCGCGATAGGCCATGTTGCTTCCCAGCACGGACGTTTTGCGAATCTCGATGTCGATCGGCTTGGTCATGTCGGCTCCCTGAACACGGTTTGGAATGCGATGGTCTTGAAGCGCTCGAGCGCCTTCGGATTGCGGTCGACTTTCATGCGCAGGATCGCGCCCTGCCAGGACGCGAGCAGGAAGTCGGCAAGCTCCTCGGGCTCGAAATCGGATGCGATCTCGCCGCTGGTCTGGGCGTCCCTGATGCAGGCAGCGAACGGCGAGCGCCATTCAGCAAAGATCGCCGCAAGGCGCGCGCGCAGCAGCTCACTGCTGCCTGATGCCTCCAGGCTGAGATCGCCGATCAGGCAGCCGCGGCCGTAGCCATCAGCCTCCAGCCGGCCAGTGATGATGTCGAGATAGCGCCTGAGCCGCGCGCGCGGCGTCAGCGAGACGTCGTCGAGGGCCTCGGCAACCAGCCCCCTGGTGATGTCGAAATAACGGTCGAGCACCTCGGAGGCGAACGCCTCCTTGGAGCGGAAATGGTTGGTAAACGACCCCTGCGGCGCGCCCGCCGCAGCGGTGACGTCGCGCACGCTGGTGCCGTGATAGCCGGTCCGGAACATGACCTTGAGGCCGGCGTCGAGGATGGCGTCTTTGAGTGAGGGTTTTGGCATGAGTAAATTAATACGTACGTACGTATTATTGTCAAGCGCAAGTTTGCGCCATCGGCAATCTCATGGCCGATCAACCCGTTACCGAGCTTTTGGACGAAAGTTCAGCCTGCCGGCTGGCTCCGCGAGACCACCCAATATCGTAGCCATGCGCCGATGGTGCAGCCGACGAGGTAGCACGCGAACATGACGAGGCCGAGGTCGAGCCAGTAGCCGAAGCGGCCCGGAACCACATGCGCAAACGAGGCCGCGACAAGCCCTGCGACCAGGACCGCGAGCCAGCGCGCCGTGACCTTCGAGGTGCCGTTCCCGCGCTGGACCACCGAGATCCAGCCCGCGCAAAAGCCCAGCAGCACCGAGCCGATCAGCCAGCCCATATGGAACGAGACGAGATAGGGCATCTTCACCTCACCAGAAATTCGATGCGGCGGTTTTGCGCCTTGCCGTCGTCGGTATCGTTGCCGGCGACGGGCTGCGTGCTGCCATAACCGACTGCGGTGAAACGATCTGCTGGCAGACCGGCCTTGACCAGATAGGCAATCACCGCCTGCGCGCGCTTTTCGGACAGCGCCTGGTTGAAGGAGTCCTCGCCATCGGCATCGGTATGGCCGGCAACCTCGATATTGGTGGTCGGGCAGCGCATCGCCGTCTCGATCAGATGATCGAGAATGCCGGCGGAGTCGGGATCGATATCGGCGCGCTTGGGCTCGAAGCGGATCTTGCCCTTCGCCAGCAGCTCCGAAAACAATTGCTGACAGACGGTGCCGTCGACCGGCCCCGCCGCGGGCTTCACGGTGATCTCGGGCTTGTATTGCCAGGTCTTTGGAAAATCCTTGCCGAGGCCGGCGCGAATGTCGTTGGCGGCACCTTCGTACAGCGCATCGCCCGACAGCTTCACCTCGCGATCGGACACGACGAGCGTGCCGGTCGACAGCCGCGACAACGCGCCGAGTGCTGCGACGACTGCCGTGTTGAACGAAGCGGGCGCGCCGATGCTGGCCTTGAGATTATCGACGACCTTCTCGGTGAAGAATTTTCGCGATGCGCTGGTCGCGATCGCGGCGTGCACGTTGTTGTCGGGGACGTAGCCGGTCAGCGTCACCGTGGCCGCGACCGGATCCTTGTAGGCCTGGAAGATGTACGGCGGCGCCTTGATCTCGTTGGCAGCGATCGAAAAACCTTCAGGCAGGTTCTTCAGCGCCGCCGCAATCGCCTCGCGACCGCCGAGATCACGCGCCATGCCCGAGAGATTGATCTTGGTATCGGAGATGGAGATCTTGCCGTCCTTCAGCTTGCCGATCTGGTCGAGCAGCAGCATCGCGGCCGCCTCGAACCGCGGCGGCGCGCCGCGGGCAAGGCCCATCTGATCGGCGACCTCGGTCCCGTTGACTTCTTTTCGCGCGGCCTCCGTGAGGCGCGCCTTCATCGACGGCAGCGGTGCGGAGCCCGACAGCGTCACCCGGACCACGTCACGCTCGGCGTTCCAGACGAAGGGTTTTGCTTCGGGAGCAAGGCGGGTCTGGTCATCGACCAGCCGCACGCCTGGAACCAGCTCGACCGCGGTCACGGCATCGCGGCGCCCCTCCTCGGAGAAGGCATCCGCAGCCAGGCTGATGTCACGCCCGTCGACCGCGATCCGGGTCTTGTCCAGGACGGTGTCCTTGAGCGCAGCCGAGCTGCGGGCCGCCAGGTCGGCCTCGACAGGCAAAGTGTTATTCCAGGCCGCAAATCCCCACATGACGGCCAAGGGAATCAGCCCCAGCCACCATTTGCTGGCCCACCTGAAAAGCATTTGCATTCGACGACCCGAACTCTGGAACCGGAGACAAAACAAACCCTTGGCAGGCTGTCAAACCGGAAATGGGGCCGTTTCAGAGGCCATGCGTGGACAATTGGAATAACTTTTTCTTCAAGGGTCATTCCCTAGAGTTGCAGGCGGAATGCCAGGGGTCGGCCAGCCGGTCATGAAACAACTCCGTAACAACGTCATTCGCGCCGGGCTGGGAGCACTCTATTTCAGCGGGGCGCACCATCTGCTGCGCCCGCTGCTGTCGGGCGTCGGCGCCATTTTCATGCTGCACCATGTGCGGCCGGCCCGTGAGGGCGCGTTCCGGCCGAACCGACATCTCGAGGTCACCCCGGAGTTTCTGCGTACGGCCCTGTGCCATTTGCGCGCGCGCGAGATCGACATCGTCAGCATGGACGAACTGCATGAACGGCTGGTTCAGGGCCGCTTCGAGCGCCGCTTCGCCGCCTTCACCTTCGACGACGGTTATCGCGACAACCGGGACCACGCACTGCCAGTGCTGCGCGAATTTGACGCGCCCGCGACCATCTATGTCGCCAGCGACTTTGCCGAGGGCACAGGGCGGCTGTGGTGGGTCGCGCTGGAAGCCGTCATCGCCAAGGCCGAACAGGTCGACGTGCAGATCGGCCATTCCGCGCTGCGGCTCGATGCAACGACGCCGGCCGCAAAGCAGGCGGCATTCGATCGCCTGCATGATTGGCTACGCGCACTGCCGGGCGAGCACGATCTGAAGCGCGAGATCGAGGCGCTCTGTGGTGCGCATGATGTCGACATGGAAGCGCTGTGCCGCAACCTCTGCCTGTCGTGGGATGAGGTGAAGCGGCTTGCGGCCGATCCGCTGGTCACGATCGGCGCCCACACCATCAGCCATTGCAATCTCGCCAAGCAGAGCGAGGAGATCGCCGCGCAGGAGATGGCGGTGAGCCGGGTGCGGATCGAGAACGCGCTGGAGCGCGAGGTGCTGCACCTTGCCTACCCCTATGGCGACCGCGAGGCCGCAGGGACACGCGAATTCGCGCTGGCCGCGTCCGCCGGCTTCAAGACCGCGGTGACGACACGACCCGGCATGCTGTTCGCCGAGAACGCCGGCCACATCACGGCGCTGCCGCGCGTTTCGCTCAACGGAAATTACCAGGATGCACGCATTCTGCCGGTGCTGACCTCGGGCGCCGCGACCGCGATGTGGAACGGCTTTCGGCGGATCTCGGCGGCGTAGGTCCACCCACCCGCGCATTCCTTGACTCCCCTTCCCTCCCCGCCCACAACGGGCGCCAACCAAGGGAGGCACCATGTCCAACGATCTGTTCTCGCTCAAGGGCCGCATCGCACTCGTGACCGGCGGCTCGCGCGGCATCGGCAAGATGATCGCGGCCGGATATCTCGGCGCCGGCGCGGCGAAGGTCTACATCACCGCGCGCAAGGCCGGGCCCTGCGAGGCCACGGCGAAAGAACTCTCGGCGCAGTATGACGGCGAATGCATCGCGCTGCCGATCGACATCTCGACCGTCGAAGGCTGCGACAAGCTCGCTGGCGAAATCATCAAGCTGGAGCCGAAGCTCGACATCCTCGTCAACAATGCAGGCGCAGCCTGGGGCGCGGAGTTCGACGAATTCCCGGAGAGCGGCTGGGACAAGGTGATGGACCTCAACGTCAAGTCGCTGTTCTTCCTGACCAAGGCCTTGGCAAAGCCGCTGCGCGCGGCGGCCTCGCACGCGCGGCCGGCCAAGGTCATCAACATCGCCTCCGTCGACGGCATCTTCGTCAATCCGGGCGAGACCTATTCCTATGCCGCGAGCAAGGCCGCGGTGATCCATCTGACGCGGCGCATGGCGACGAAGCTGATCAAGGACAACATCAACGTCACCGCGATCGCGCCGGGTGCGTTCAAGTCCGACATGAACCGCGCCGCACGCGACCATTCGGACGATGTCGCCAAGCGCATTCCAGCGCGGCGCATCGGCACCGACGAGGACATGGCGGGCGTTGCGATCTATCTCGCTTCGCGTGCGGGAGATTACGTGGTGGGCAACACCATCGCCGTCGATGGCGGCGTGGTATATGCGAATGCCGGGTTGGAGATCGCGGGATAAGTCGGGACGTTACACACCGCTGTCGTCCCGGCGAAAGCCGGGACGACAGCGGAGTTTTGGCGCGAGCGTCGGCTACTGACGCCTACGACTCGATCTTCACGTATTCGAAATCGCCGGGCTTGTTGTCGATGCCGACCTTCGGCGGCGAAATCCATGACGCGAACTTGCCGCTTTCGGTGACGGGCTGCATCAGCGAAGTGATGAAGTCGCCGTCAGCGGTCGAGGGCAGCCAATCGTCCTTGCGCTTGGCCCAGGTCGCATCGTCGATCAAAAGTCCATCCGGCGTCGCATGGATGCTCTTGAACTCCCCGATGTGACGGTGGAAGGCGACGTTGGGCAGCGTCAGCTTGAAATCGTAGCCTGCGGTCGAGATGACCTTGTTCCAGCGGAGCATGCCCTTGACGCAATCCTGACTGTAATCGTCGCGCAGGCGCATGTTGAGCGCGGTCAGCGCCGGCTCGTCCACCAGCTTGATCTCGCCATCGATGAACTTGAGCACGGGATAGGTCGCGTTCTTGAGCTGATGATCGTCGTCGATCTGGGTCTCGTGATAGCGGCCCTTGATGCCGGTATTGAAGGCATTCGCCGCGTTGGTCGAAACCTCCGAGCCGAACAGGTCCAGCGACAGCGTGTAGTGCAGGTTCAGCTTCTTCTGGATGGTCGGAAGATCGATCACGCCGAGGGCGCGGACCTTGGCGATGTCGGTCGGATCGGTGATGCCGGCTTCGCGCATTGCGTCGCAGGTGCGCTGCACGACGCGGGTGATACCGGTCTCGCCGACGAACATGTGGTGCGCTTCTTCCGTAAGCATGAAGCGGCAGGTGCGCGACAGCGGATCGAAGCCCGACTGCGCCAGCGAGTGCAGCTGCATCTTGCCGTCGCGATCGGTGAAGTAGGTGAACATGAAGAAGGACAGCCAGTCAGGCGTCGCCTCATTGAAGGCGCCGAGCATGCGCGGCGCGTCGGCGTCACCGGAGCGGCGGCGAAGCAAATCATCGGCTTCCTCGCGGCCGTCGCGGCCGAAATATTTCTGGAGCAGATAAACCATCGCCCAGAGATGGCGGCCTTCCTCGACGTTGACCTGGAACAGGTTACGCATGTCGTAGAGCGAGGGCGCGGTCTTGCCGAGATGGCGCTGCTGCTCGACGGAAGCGGGCTCCGTGTCGCCCTGGATCACGATCAGGCGGCGCAGCATGGCGCGATATTCGCCCGGGACTTCCTGCCAGGCCGGCTCGCCAAAATGTTCACCGAACGGAACGACGCGATTTTCTTCCTGCGGCGCGAGCAGGATACCCCAGCGATAATCGGGCATGCGGACATAGTCGAACTTCGCCCAGCCGCGGGGATCGACGGAGTATGCGGTGCGCAAATAGACCAGCGACTCCTGGAAGCCCTCGGGCCCCATGTCGCTCCACCAATCCATGTAGCCGGGATGCCAGCCTTCGAGCGCTTTCAGCACCTGACGGTCTTCGGCGAGATTCACGTTGTTCGGAATCTTGGTCGAGTAGTCGACGTTCATGATGTTCATGTTCATGTTCGTGCTCCTTAAACCCGCGTCATATCGAATTTCGGCTTCTGCCCGCTGCCGTAGCGGCGCAGCGCGCCCTCCTCACCGACGGCGTTGGGGCGCTGGAAGATCCAGTTCTGCCACGCGGTGAGGCGCGAAAAGATTTTTGATTCCATCGTCTCCGGACCGACGAAGCGGAGGCTCGCTTCCATGCCGGTAAGGCTGTCAGGCGAGAAGCTCGCGCGTTCCTCCAGGAAGACGCGGACTTCGTCGTCCCAGTCGATGTCGTCGAGCGCAAACGTGACGAGACCGAGTTCCTCGGCCTGCTCGGCGTCGAGGGCCGTGCCCAGCGTGGCTTCCGCGCGCTCGACGTCGGCCGGATCGGCCTGGAAGCGCGATTCCAGCCGGGTCAGTCCGTGGCTCATCGGATACGAGCCGAAATTCATCGCCGAGAGTTCGATCGACGGCGGCGGCTGGTTGTCGCCCTGGCGCGCGCCGATCAGCATGTAGGAGCGGTCGGCGGCGAAGACGAGCTCAGCCAAGGTGCCGGCGAAACAGGAGCCGGGCTCGACCAGTGTCACCAGCGTACGCGAGGTGACGTCGATGCGCTTGAGCACGCGCTTCCAGTAGTGCCTGATCTCGTTGACGAGCCAGTGCGCCTTGTTGGCTTCGAGGAAAGCGTCGCTGGCGAGCACATGCGCGCGATCGCCATGGCTCTTGAACACCAGCATCGCAATCTCAAGCTCGTTGATGCGCAAATGCAGGATCGCGTCATCGAGTTCGCGCGCGACCTGCAACGGCCAGAACGACGCGCCTTGCGCCATCATGCCGTCGATGTCGGCCGGCGGTGCCGCTTCCGGTGCCTTGATCGAAATGGTGGCGATGCGCGCGCTGCGATCGATATCGACGCTGACGAATTCGTAGCGGATGCTGGTTTCGTCGATCGTCCGCTTGTGCGGGGTCAAGACAATGCCCTTGCCGCTGCCGGCGCGCTTCGACTTGCCTGCGAATTCCTTGGCGCGCTCGACGATCCTTGCCTCTAACTTGGAGTTCGGCGCGATCTCGTCGACCAGGCGCCACTGCACCGCACGCTTGCCCTTCACGCCTTCCTCGATCGTGCAGAAGAAATCGGCGTGGTCGCGGCGCACCTTGCGCTTGTCGACGACGCGGGTCAGACCGCCGGTACCCGGCAGCACCGCGAGCAACGGCACTTCGGGCAGCGCCACGGCAGACGCGCCGTCGTCGGCGAGGATGATGTGATCGGTCGCAAGCGCGAGCTCATAGCCGCCGCCGGCAGCCGAGCCGTTCACCACCGTGATGAAGCGCTGGCCGGAATTCTCCGACGAATCTTCCATGCCGTTGCGGGTCTCGTTGGTGAACTTGCAGAAGTTTACCTTGTGGGCATGGGTCGAGCCCGCGAGCATGCGGATGTTGGCACCGGCGCAGAACACGCGGTTCTTGGCCGAGCGCATCACCACGACCTTCACCTCGGGATGCTCGAAGCGCAGCCGCTGCACGACGTCGGCAAGCTCGATGTCGACGCCGAGATCGTAGGAATTCAACTTGAGCAGATAGCCCTCGAACAGGCCGCCATTCTCATCGACATCCATGGTGAGCGTCGCGACGTCTCCGTCGACCGCAAGCTTCCAGTGCTTGTAGCGGGACGGTTCGGTCTGGAAATCGATGAATGTCGCGCCGCCTGCGAGGCGCCGATCTTCGCCGGCCATGGGCCACCCTTGAGCTCGTCTTGATTTTACCGTTAGATGCACAATAATGCATGTTACGGAGCGCGTCCAGCCCTTAATCGACGAGACATGCACTTTGTTTCATGAGGGTGCCTAAGACCGCACAATAGCGCCGAGCCCGATCCAGTCGGCCTTGGTGAGCTGGGCCCGGCCGAGCTTGGCCTGGAGAAGCGCGGTCAGGGCCGGCACCGGAAAGCTCTCGACAAAGCCATCGCCGGCAGCTCCGACCTTGCGCGCGCTCAACGCACGCAACTCGGTAAGGGCGTCGCCGAACAGCCGCGCAGCCGAATGCGCCTTCTGCATCCGCAACCGCAAGTTGGCGTTGGCAACATGGACACAGGCGCGCAGCAGGATGCGCTCGCGGCCACCTTGGGGCGCAGCCGCCCACAGCGCTTCCAACACCTCCTGCGCTTCCCAGAAATAGCCGCGGTCGTTCAGCACGAGTCCGTAACGCAGTGCCGGATGGCGCGCCGGTACGTAGCCGCGAAAGGCCGGGGGCACCAACGCCTTGGCCATATCGAGCGTCTCATAGTCCGCATCGACCTCGGCCGTCTCGCCCGGCACATAGGCCCAGCGCGGCCATGGCAACGGGCCGGTCACATGTGAAGGCACATTCATAGATGTGCCTTCGCACGATCACGCGGCGCGCCCCTGAAGTCCCTGATCGTCGCGCAGGGCCGCTGTTGCAAATTGCTCAATGGCGTCAAGCGTCGCTCCGGGCGCTTCACGATGCGGGGAATGGCCCGCGTCTGAAATAATTTTCAAATCTACCGGACAATAGCACTCTTCCTGCGCAATTTCGACCTGACGCAGTGTCCCATATTGGTCATCCCTTCCTTGCACGACCATGACAGGAACGCGGATGTAGGCCAGATATTCCGAGATGTCCCAATCGCGGAACTTTGGGTCGAGCCAGGCGCCGTTCCAGCCGTAGAAGGCGTTGTCGACGTGCCTGTGCCAGCGCGCCAGCTTTGCCTTGAGATCGGTGGTCTCATAGGTGGTCTTGATCGCAGCAATCGACTTCACCGAGATGTCCTCGACGATGAAATGCGGTGCGATCAGCGCAATGCCCTGCAGCCGATGATCCTGGCGTGAACCGGCGTAGATCGCCGCGATCGAACCGCCGTCGGAATGGCCGAGCAGGAGGCCACGCTTGAAGGGAATCGCATCGAGCACCTTCGGCAGCACGTCGAGCGCTTCGCGCTGCATGTAATCGAGCGGCCGTGGCAGCGCCACCGGGCTCGATTGGCCGTAGCCCGCACGCGAATAGGCGAAGATGCCGGCGCCGGTGGCCTGCTGGAGCTTCTCGGGGAAGTCACCCCAGAGCCCGACGGAGCCGAGACCTTCGTGCAGCATGACGATGATCGGCGCGTCGGCTGATTGCGGCGCGCGCCAGACATATTCGAGGCTGGCGTTGCCGATGCTGAGGAAGCCGGTCGGGGCCAAGGTTATCATGATTGCGCTCTTCTCTCTCGGTCGTCATGCCCGGGCTTGACCCGGGCATTCACGCCTTCGTTCAATCGCGGCCCCACGTGGATGACCGGGGCATTTTGTTCGAGACGCGCTTCGCGCTTTTGCCCGGCCATGACGACAGGGGCTAGTTCACCCCTTCCCGCAGCTTGAACCGCTGGATCTTTCCCGTCGCCGTCTTCGGTAGCGAGTCCACCACGTCGATCCAGCGCGGATATTTCCACGGGCCGATCTTCTGCTTGACGTGCTCCTTCAGCATCTCCTGCAAGTCGCTCGTTGTCGCACCAGGGCGCAGCACGACGAAAGCCTTTGGCTTCAAGAGCCCTTCCGGATCGGCTTCCGGCACGACGGCGGCTTCGAGCACGGCGGGATGCGTGATCAGCGCGCTCTCGACCTCGAAGGGCGAGACCCAGATGCCGGAGACCTTGAACATGTCGTCGGCGCGGCCGCAGAAGGTGTAGCGGCCATCGGTGTCGCGGACATATTTGTCACCGGTACGCGTCCACGGCCCCTCGAAGGTGCGGCGGCTCTTGTGGCGCTGATTCCAGTAGCCCTCGCCCGCGGAGGGCGCGTCGACCAGGAGTTCGCCAACCTCGCCGTCGGCGACGTCCTGCCCGGCCTCGTTGACCAGCCGCACCGCATAGCCCGGCACCGGTTTGCCGGATGAGCCGTATTTGATGTCGCCCGGCGCGTTCGACAGGAAGATGTGCAAGAGCTCGGTCGAGCCGACGCCGTCGAGGATGTCGACGCCGAAGCGCGATTTCCAGTTGTTGCCGACGGATTCCGGCAGCGCCTCGCCGGCCGAGGTGCAGATGCGCAAGGATTTGCCGCCGCGCTCACTCTTCATCGCCTCGTCGTTGAGCATCGCCGCGAACAGCGTCGGCACGCCGTAGAAGATCGACGGATTGTAGCGGCTCATCAGATCGAACATGCGCGCCGGCGTCGGCCGCTCGCTATTCAGAATGGTCGTCGCACCGACCGACATCGGGAAGGTCAGCGCATTGCCAAGGCCGTAGGCGAAGAACAGCTTTGCGGCGGAGAGACCGACGTCGTTCTCGCGGATCCCAAGCACCTGCTTCGCGTAGGTGTCGGCGGTCGCCTGCAAATTCGAATGGATGTGACGCACGCCCTTGGGCATGCCGGTCGAGCCCGACGAATAGAGCCAGAATGCCGGTTCGTCCGGATGCGTCGCAGCCGTCGTGAACTGGTCGCTCTCGCCTGCGATCTCTTCCGTAAGCTGCTTGTGACCGTTCTGCTTGGCACCGGACACCACGACATGCTCGAGATCCGGCATGCGGCCGACGACGTCCTTGATGACGGGATAGAGCGCCTCCGAGACGAACAGCACGCGCGCGCGGCAGTCGGCGAGGATGTAGGCGTATTGATCCGCGGTCAGCAGCGTGTTCAGCGGCACCGGCACGATGCCGGCGCGGATCGCACCCAGGAAAACGATCGGGAAGTCGACCGTATCCAGCATGATCATCGCCACGCGCTCCTCGCGGCGGACGCCGAGCCGGCGCAGCATGTTCGCCGCACGGCGGGTCTCGCGCTGGAGCTCGCCATAGGTGAGCCGTGAGACGGTGTCGTCGAAGGCAAGCTTGCTGCCTCTGCCCTCCTCGACGTTACGGTCGAGCAGCCAGGTCACCGCGTTGTAGGATCCCTCGCTCACGGTCGCCTCCCCAGAATTTAGAATTATAATTCATAGAAAGACATTGCGACGGCTTGCTGTCAATGCCAGCAGGCACTATGTTTCATTAAAACGCGCCGCAGGACACCTGTAAAGAAGGCTCATGACCGACAGTCCCGACGCCGAATCCCGCTTTCTCGAACAGCTCGGCCAGCGCGTGCGCACCATGCGCGCGCTGCGCGGCATGTCGCGCAAGGTGCTCGCCAAGGTATCAGGAATTTCGGAGCGCTACATCGCGCAGCTCGAGAGCGGCAAAGGCAATGTCTCGATCGTGCTGTTGCGCCGCGTCTCCGACGCGATGGGCGCGCATCTCGAAGATCTGTTGCCATCAGCCGATCCGGCGCCGGACTGGCAGATGTTCCGCGATCTCCTCCGCAAGGCAACGCCGGCGCAGATCGCGCAGGCCAAGGACCTGCTTGCCGGCGGCAGTGCATCCGCGCCGCGACATGCACCGTTCTGCGGCATCGCGCTGATCGGCCTGCGCGGCGCCGGCAAATCGACGCTTGGGCGAATGCTGGCGAAGAAGGTCGGCTGGAGCTTTGTCGAGCTCAACAAGGAGGTCGAGCAGCAGAATGGCCTTTCGGTCGCCGAGATCATCGCGCTCTACGGCCAGGAAGGCTTTCGCCGCATGGAGCAGGCGGCGCTGCAGCAACTGCTGGCGCGCAACGAGCTGATGGTGCTGGCGACCGGCGGTGGCATCGTCTCGGAACCGCTGACCTTCGACCAGATCCTGTCGTCGTTCTACACGATCTGGCTCAAGGCCGAACCGGAGGAGCATATGGCTCGCGTCCGCCGGCAGGGCGATCTCCGTCCGATGGCGGATGATCGCTCCGCCATGGCAGAGCTGCGCAATATCCTGCTCAGCCGCGAGCCGTTGTATTCGCGCGCGACGGCGGTAGTGGATACGGCAGGGCTATCGGTCGATGCGGCGGCAGCACGATTGATCGATGCGGTGCGCCCGGTGCTGCAGAACGAAGCGCGCAGCTTTGGGCTGCGGAGCGTAGCGCTGTAAGTCGGCAATTCGCATGACCTCCAGCGACGTCACAACCTCCATGTTCGAGCGCATCGGCGGCAGCGCCACGATCGATCTTCTGGTCGACCGCTTCTACGACCGCATGGACACGCTGCCGGAAGCAAAGATCATTCGCGCGATGCATGCGGACGATCTCGGCCTGATCAGGGACGTGCTCAAGCGCTATCTCACCGAATGGACGGGCGGCCCAAAACTCTATTCCCCCGAAAAGGGCCATCCACGATTGCGGCAGCGGCATATCGGCTTTGCCATCGGCGATGCCGAGCGCGATGCGTGGTTGCTGTGCATGCGCGGGGCGATGGACGAGACCGTCCCTGACGCCGCCGCGCGGCAGGATCTCGATCGCGCGATCTCCGGGCTGGCCGACTGGATGCGCAATCGCGGCTAGTCGAGGCCGAGCGCGCTGATGTCGGCGGCAAGCTTCACACCGGGCATCCGCGGCACCAGGCCCGTTTTGACGGCATAGCCGCCAAGCACGATGTTGGGACGGTGAGGCGCCGGCAACGCCTGGACGCGTTCGACTAGCGTCGTGACGGCGTCGTACTGCTCGGGCAGCGCGATCGAGACCAGCAGCGTCTTGGGCTCACCCTCCATTGCCGGCTCGGACAGGGCGTCGAGCAGAGTGACCTCATCGACGTGCTGCGTTCGCCATCCCTGGTTTTGCAACCAGAGGCCGAGGATGCGAATGCCCACCACATGGATATTGCCGGGCGCATTCATCAGAAAATAGCAGCCGTCACCGCGGGGCCGTACCGGCTGCGACCAGGCCATCCGCATCCTGGCTTCGATGAGATCGATCACCCGCTCGGCGTATGCGGTGAATTCGTGTTCGCCTTCGACAGTGAGCGTGCCGTGCTCCCAGGCGCTGCCGATCTCGTAGAGCATCGGCGCGATCATGCCGACGAGAATGTCGACCGGCCGGCAATGAGCGGCGATGGCGTTGTCGACCAGCGGCCCGGCCGCATTGAAATCGTTCCTGCGTCCGGCAGAAAACAGCGACTGAAAGATGTCCCGCAGCACCACCGCATGGGCGTATTCATCGCCGCTGAGCAGGTCCGGTTGCTCGCCCGCGCATTTCCGGCACAGCCCATGCGTGATGCCGAGATCCGCATGCGGCGGCGTCTCACCGATGAACTGCTGACAATGGGCACACCACTTCAGCACGCGACCACTCCCCTTCCCCGGTTCCGATCAGCCTAGCGCAGCATTGCCGCCTGCAAAAGCGATAGCGGCTTGACGCAAGCGGTGACCGGGTAGTGCAGCGAGCATAGGCGGCCTGCAACGAACGGAATTGAGCCAGATCAAAGCCGGCTGCTAAGATTTCGCCATGACAGACATCCTTCCCGATACCATCCGCCGCCTCTACACCGAGCCCGGCGATTACATCGACAGCGATCACCCCGCCGTGCACGAATTCGCGGAAGGCGCGGTGCGCGCGGACGCGAGTGCCCGCGAAAAGGCGAGCGTGCTCTACAAGGCAGTGCGCGACGGCATTCGCTATAATCCCTACGTCAGCATGCGCGTCGCCGAGACGTTTCGCGCTTCGAGCGTCCTCGCCGCAGGCCAGGGCTATTGCGTCGGCAAGGCGTCGCTTTATGCCGCCGCCTGCCGCGTCCACGGCATACCCGCTCGCGTCGGCTTTGCCGACGTGAAGAACCATCTGACCACCGAGAAGCTCCGCGCGAGCATGGGCACCGACATCTTCACCTGGCACGGCTTTACTGAAGTGCATGTCGATGGCGCCTGGCGCAAGGCGACGCCGACCTTCAATGACACGCTCTGCGCCAAGGTCGGTGTTGCCCCGCTCGACTTCGACGGCCACAGCGATGCGCTGCTGCACCCGTTCGACGGCGAGGGGCGCGCTTACATGCAATATGTCAACGACCGCGGTACCTACCACGACGTGCCGGCTAAATTCCTGATGCGCGAGATGGCGCGCGACTACGCCAACATGCAGGGCGAGGATCTGTCGGGCCGCGACATGGAGCGGGAGGCGGCGGCGCGGTGACCAAGCGAGGCCGCCTTCGGCTAATCCGTCCTACAGATTCACAACAACTGCGACCGCACGGACTCCGCCGCTTCGCGCAGCAATGGCAGGAATCGGTCGATCAATTCCTGAGCCGGCACGCGATCGATATGGGCGCCCATGTTGATGGCGGCGACGATGACGTCGTCGTAGCGGCGCACCGGCACCGAGATCGAGCGGAAATGCGGCTCGGCTTCGCGGTCGACCAGCGAATAGCCTTGCGCGCGATCGGCAGTGATCGAGGCGAGTAGTGCCTTGGGATCGGTCACCGTCTGCGGCGTCAGCGCCTCGCGCTTCATCTTTTTCAGGCGCGCGAGCAGATCGGCCTCGTCGAGCTGGCCGAGCATGACCCGCCCCACAGAGGTGCAGTACGCCGGCAGGCGGTAGCCGATCTCCAGGCCGCCGGAGAACATCCGCGCCGGGCTGCTGCGAGCGATGAAGACGACATCATCGCCGTCGAGCACCGAGAGCGAGGAGATTTCGTTCGCCGCGGTCGCGACGCGATCGAGCACCGGCTGCAGAACGCTGGCGAGTTGGCTGGAACGCAGATAGGACGCTGCCAGGGTCAGCACATGCGGCGTCAGCGAGAACAGCTTGCCGTCACTGCTGACAAAGCCGCCGCGCTCGAGCGTGAACAGCATGCGCCGTGCGGTCGCCCGCGGCAGCTCGGCGGCACGGGCGAGATCGCTCAGCGTCATCGGGCCTGCGTTGGCGCCGAAGCACTGCAGCAGGCGCAGGCCGCGATCGAGGGCTTCGACGAAATCCGTCGCACGGTCGTCAGTCTCGCTCCGCTTCAGCTTGGGCATCGGCTCGGGACATTCCTGCAAAATAGTGCTTGCTGCCGATCCCTGACATGGCATAATTCGCCCATTCGTTCAATAGGCGAACAAACCGCCCCTCCAGAAAAAGGACGCGACCGCCATGATGAGCCAGGAGCAGAACGACCTGATCACCCGCACCGGGCCGAAAGACCCCTGTGGCAAGCTGATGCGGAGCTACTGGCAGCCGGCCGCGCTGGTCGATGAACTTGAGGGTGAGCGGCCGATCCGTCCCGTGCGTCTGCTCGGCGAGAACCTGGTGCTGTTTCGCGACGAGAGCGGACGCTATGGCCTGATTGATCGCCAATGCGCGCATCGTGGCGCCGACCTCGCTTTCGGGCGGCTGGAGCATGGCGGACTACGCTGCGCCTTCCATGGCTGGCTGTTCGACGCATCAGGCCAGTGCATCGAGACCCCGGCCGAACCGAAGGATTCAAAGCTCTGCCAGAACATCCGCCAGCGCTCCTATCCCGTAGTGGAGAAGAGCGGCATCCTCTGGGCCTATCTCGGCGAAGGTGAGCCGCCGGCGTTTCCGGAGCTCGACTGCTTCGTCGCGCCTGATACCCACACGTTTGCGTTCAAGGGCCACATGGCCTGCAATTGGCTGCAGGCGCTCGAGGTCGGCATCGATCCCGCCCACGCCTCCTATCTGCATCGCTTCTTCGAGGACGAGGACACGTCGACGGCCTACGGCAAGCAATTCCGCGGCGCTTCCGCCGGCACCGACCTGCCGATGACGAAGATTTTGCGCGAATACGACCGCCCGATCATCAATGTCGAGCACACCGAATACGGCCTGCGGCTGATCGCGCTTCGCGAGATCGACGAGCAGCGGACGCATGTCCGCGTCACCAACCAGCTCTTCCCGCACGGCTTCGTCATCCCCATGAGCACCGAGATGACGATCACCCAGTGGCACGTGCCTGTCGATGACGAGAACTGCTACTGGTACGCGATCTTCACCAGCTATTCGAACCCGGTCGACAAGAAGAAAATGCGCGAACAGCGGCTCGAACTCTATGAACTGCCCGACTACGTCTCGCGCAAGAACCGCAGCAACGACTACGGTTTCGATCCGCACGAGCAGCAGACCGCGACCTATACCGGCATGGGCACCGACATCAACGTCCACGACCAGTGGGCAGTGGAATCGATGGGCGCGATCCAGGATCGCACCAAGGAGCATCTCGGCTCGAGCGACAAGGCGATCGTGCAATATCGCCGCCTGCTGCGGCAGGAGATCGAGAAAGTCGGCTGCGGCGAGAGGCCGATGCTGTTTCTGGATGAGGCCAACGCACGCAGCATTCAAGGTCCGGCGACGATGGATGGTATCGGCCCGACCCGTGGCTGGGAGACCTATTGGATGGAAGTCGACGTCAAGCGTCGCCGCGGCGCGCCTTGGACAGCGCCGGTGCCGAAGGAGATCGCCGACAACGTGCATCGGCTGACGGCGGCGGAGTGAGGGTGAAACCGTCTCCACCGTCATTGCGGGCGAAGCGAAGCAATCCAGACCGTCTCTCCGGAGCGACTCTGGATTGCTTCGTCGCTTCGCTCCTCGCAATGACGGAATCTGAGGCAAGCGTCTTGTGCCTGTCGAGCACCGTGACTGAGGAGCAATCAACGTGACTTTTGTCGCGCGTCATGCGCTGTGGTCGGATGAGCAGAAGGACGCTGCCGCGCGGATGCGCCGCCTCGTCGAGGAGAAGAACCTCGAGGTCATCCGCCTCGCCTTCCCCGACCAGCACGGCATCCTGCGCGGCAAGACCATCATCGCCTCCGAGGCGATCGCGTCGCTGGAGAGCGGCTGCTCCATCACCACCACCATGCTCGCCAAGGACACCTCGCACCGCACGGTATTTCCGGTGTTCACCTCAGGCGGCGGCTTCGGCATGAAGGAGATGGAAGGCGCGGCCGACGTGCTGATGGTCGTCGATCCCACCACCTTTCGAGTGCTGCCATGGGCGCCGTCCACCGGCTCGGTTCTCTGCGACCTCTATTTCAATGACGGCCGTCCGGTGCCGTTCGCGACGCGTGGGCTCTATCGCAAGGCCCTCAATGAACTCGCCAGCCGTGGCCACGATTTCGTGGCGGGCCTCGAGGTCGAATTTCACATCTTCAAGCTCGACGATCCGCATATGCGCCCGGAGGACGCGGGCCAGCCCGGCACGCCTCCGTCGGTGAGCCTGCTCTCCCACGGCTATCAATACCTCACCGAGCAGCGCTTCGATCAGATGGAGCCGGTGCTGGAGATTCTGCGCCGCGACATCGTCGCACTCGGCCTGCCCTTGCGCTCGGTCGAGGTCGAGTATGGGCCGAGCCAGTGTGAGTTCACCTTCGCGCCCAAGAAGGGGATGGAGCCCGCCGACAACATGGTGCTGTTTCGCAGCGCCGTGAAGCAGATCGCGCGCCGGCACGGCTATCACGCCACCTTCATGTGCCGGCCGAAACTGCCGAATTTGTTTGCGAGCGGGTGGCACCTGCATCAGTCGGTCGTCTCGCGCGCGAGCGGCGACAATCTGTTCATTGCCAGGGAGAACGGGCAGCCCCTCAGCGAATTCGGCCGTTTCTATCTCGCCGGCCTGCTCGATCACGCCCGTGCGGCCACATTGTTCACCACGCCGACCATCAATGGTTACAAGCGCTACCGCTCCTATTCGCTGGCACCGGACCGCGCGATCTGGGGCCGCGACAATCGCGGCGTGATGATCCGCGTGCTCGGTGGCGCCGGCGATGCCGCCACGCGTCTGGAAAACCGGGTCGGCGAGCCGGCGGCCAATCCCTATCTGTATATGGCTGCCCAGATCCTATCGGGCCTCGACGGCGTCGATCGCAAGCTCGATCCCGGCCCCTCAGCCGACACGCCCTATGAGACCGAGGCGCCGTTCCTGCCGAAGAGCCTGCGCGATGCGGTCTCGGCGGTGAGGGAAGATTCTTTCTTCCGCGAAAAGTTCGGCGCGGAGTTCATCGACTATTACGCCCACATCAAGAACGCCGAGATCGACCGCTTCCTCGCCGAGGTGACCGACTGGGAGCATCGCGAATATTTCGAAATGTTTTGACGCAGCTCCGCCTCACACTCCCGTGAGGCGACTTCATCCCGTCGGTTCCGACGACATCACTCCACGCTCCGACGAAGCTGTTTTCCCGGCGCGGCGAAGACCGCCTGAAAAGTGCGCCGGTTATCCTTGCCGGCCATGATCAACGATGGAGTTCGATCATGTTGGGTCAATTGTTGAGCCTGATTTACCGCCTGTCCTGCCGGACCACGCTGGTCAAGATCGGCGTGCACCATCTCGGCGGATAGAGTTAGGTAAGACAGACTGACCAGATAATGGGAGCTTTCCATGCGCAAGCTCATCCTGATCGCGACGGCGATGTCGCTCCTCGCAACACAGGCTCATGCCGGGGGCTCGCGCAGCCTCAGCCTTGCATCGACCAATGCGAGCCAGGCGACCGAGCAGCCAGCGACGACGGCGGTGCCGCAAGCAACGCAGGCTCCGGCGGCCACGCCGCCGGCGAATATGCAGACGGCGACCACCACGCCGGCCTCGACTCCGCCGGCGACAGCGGTGCAGACCGCGAACGCGCCGGCCGCAACACACGTCAGGATCGTCGCCGGAACATCCAAGCCGAAGCACCGCGAGCCATCCATCGAGGCGCGCGTGATCCGCGAATTGCATCGGCACGGGATTTATTGGTGAGGGGCTCACGCTCTCTCCACCGTCATTGCGAGGAGCAAAGCGACGAAGCAATCCAGACTGCCTCAACGGGGAGAGCCTGATTGCTTCGCTACGCTCGCAATGACGGACGAGAGAGCGGCGGCTCAAATCCCCAGATACTTATGTTGTAGATCCGGGTCGGCCATCAGTTCGTCCGATGTCCCGCTCCACACGGTCTTGCCGCGCTCGATGATGAAGTGGCGGTCGCAGATGCGGGCGAGGTGATCGACATTCTTGTCGACGACCAGGATCGACTGGCCCCGGCTCTTGAGCAGCGACAGGCAGTTCCAGATTTCTTCGCGGATCAGCGGCGCGAGGCCCTCGGTGGCCTCATCCAGGATCAGGAGCTTTGGGTTGGTCATCAGCGCGCGGCCGATCGCGAGCATCTGCTGCTCGCCGCCGGAGAGCTGGTTGCCCATGTTGGCGGCGCGCTCGGCGAGGCGCGGAAACATCACGTAGATCGCGGCAAGCGTCCAGGGATTGGCGCTGCCAAAACGATCAGCGGCGGCCGCGACGAGATTTTCGCGCACAGTGAGGTTCGGGAATATCTGGCGCCCCTCGGGAACCAGGCCGACGCCAAGCTTGGCGATGCGGTACGACGGAAGCTGCCGGACTTCCGTGCCCGCAAAGCGGATCGCGCCTGATCGCGCCGGGGTCATCCCCATGATGGAGCGAATCGTCGTGGTCTTGCCCATGCCGTTGCGGCCCATCAGCGAAACCATCTCGCCCGGCTTGATCGACAAGGACAGGCCGAACAGCACTTGAGAAAGGCCGTAGCAGGTCTCGATGGCATCGACGTCGAGCAAGGTGTCAGCCATGGTGCGTCACCACATGCTGATCGCCGAGATAGGCGCGCTTGACGTCTTCGTTGGCCCGGATCGCATCGGGGTCCCCGGAAGCGATGACGCGGCCATAGACCAGCACCGAGATGCGGTCGGCGAGTGCGAACACCGCCGGCATGTCGTGTTCGACCAGCACGATCGAAACCTCTTTGCGCAGCTCCTGCAGCAATTTCACCATGCGCTGGGATTCGGTGACGCCCAAGCCCGCCATCGGCTCGTCGAGCAGCAGCAGCTTCGGCTTGCTCGCGAGCGCGACTGCGAGCTCGATCTGGCGGCGTTCGCCATGGCTGAGCCTGGACACGACGGCATCGGCGCGATGAGCGAGGCCAACGCGGTCGAGCGCGGCATGGGCGGCGTCGCGCAAGCCCTTTTCCTTGCGCGCGTTGCCGAAGAAGCGGAACGAGTGACCAGCGTGTGCCTGGGCTGCCAGCGCCACGTTGTCGGCCGCCGTGAAGTCGAGCAGCAGCGAGGTGATCTGGAACGAACGTGCCAGCCCCAGCGCGCAGCGGCGGTAGGCCGGCAGGTAGGTGATGTCTCGGCCACCGAGCGAGACGCTGCCGGAATGCGGTTCAAGATGCCCGGTGAGCTGGCTGATCAACGTTGTCTTGCCGGCGCCGTTCGGGCCGATGATGGCGTGCAGTTCGCCGCTCGCAACATCGAGCGAGACGTTGTCGGTCGCGATGATGCCGCCGAAACGACGCACCAACTTTTCGACGCGGAGCAGCGGTTCAGCCACGGTTGAGCCTCCCGAGCAGGCCCATGATGCCGCCGCGGCCGAACAACACGATCAACAGCAGCAGCGGGCCCATGATCAGCGCCCAATATTCAGTGATCTGCGACAAAAACTCTTCCAGCAGCAAATAGACCACGGCACCCACGACCGGGCCGAACAACGTGCCCATGCCGCCCAGGATCACCATCACCATGAGGTCGCCGGAGCGGGTCCAGTACATCACCGCCGGGCTGACGAAATCGGTGTTGTTGGCGAGCAGCGCGCCGGCGAGGCCGCACATCGTGCCCGAGATAACGAAGCAGACCAGCTGGTAGCGCTTCGCCGGGAAGCCGATCGCCTGCATGCGCTGCTCGTTGGAGCGCAGGCCCTGCACAACGAGACCGAAGCGCGAATTGACGATGCGCCACACCAGGAAGATCACGCCGAACAGGCAGGCCAGACAGAGATAATAGAACTGCGTGCGGTTCGACAGGTTGATCAGCCCGGAGAAGTCGCTGCGCTTGTAGACGGTGAGGCCGTCATCGCCGCCGTAACGCGCGAGGCCGGAGGCAACGTAATAGGCCATCTGCGCAAAGGCGAGCGTGATCATGATGAAATAGACGCCGCGGGTGCGCAACGACAGCGAGCCGATCACCAGCGCAAAGATCGCGGATGCCGCGAGGGCGACCGGAAACTGGATGAAACCGCTTCCGACACCTTCCTGCGCGAGCATGCCGACGGCATAGCCGCCGATGCCGAGATAGGCGGCGTGACCGAAGCTCATCATGCCGCCAAAGCCCATGATGAGGTTGAGGCTGACGGCCGCCAACGCCAGGATGACGATGCGGGTGAACAGCGTCAGGATGAAGATGTTGCCGGACAGATACGAATAGAGCGGCAGCAGCACGAGGCCCGCCAGCATCAGGGCCGTGACGGCCTTGCTCACCGAGAAGCGCTTCATCGACGGTTGGCCGGAAACAGCCCCTCCGGCCGCACCACCAGCACGATCGCCATCAGGAGGTAGATCAGCATGGAGGACAGCGCGGGCGCGGCGGTGGAAGCTGCGGCGCCGCTCAGCACCTGCCGCAGCAGATTGGGCAGGAAGGCACGGCCGAGCGTGTCGATCATGCCGACGAAGATTGCCGCAAGAAACGCGCCGCGGATCGAGCCGATGCCGCCGATCACGATGATGACGAAGGCGAGGATCAGAATGTTCTCGCCCATGCCGATCTGCACGGTGAGGATCGGCGCCTGCATCAGCCCGGCCAAGCCGGCGAGGGCGGCACCCAAGCCGAACACCAGCGTGTAGAGCAGCTTGATGTTGATGCCGAGCGCGCCGATCATCTCGCGATTGGAGGCGCCGGCGCGGATCAGCATGCCAATGCGGGTGCGCATCACGCCGAGATAGAGCAGCAATGCCACCAGCAGCGCCACGACGATGATAGCGAGGCGATAGGCGGGATAGTGAATGCCGGGCAGGATCGGCACCGGCACCGTGAGCCAGGCCGGCAGCGGCAGCGCGAGGCCCGCCGGGCCCCAGATCAGCCGCACGGCCTCATTGAAGAACAGGATCAGGCCGAAGGTCGCGAGCACGTGGTCGAGATGGTCGCGCCCGTAGAGATGTCGCAGCGCACCCATTTCCAGCACGATGCCGAGGATCAGCGTGGCACCGAGCGCCAGCAGCGCGCCGAGCAGGAAGCTGCCGGTCCAGGCTGCGAAGGTCGCGGCGAAGTAGGCGCCCATCATGTAGAGCGAACCGTGCGCGAGGTTGACGAGATCCATGATCCCGAACACCAGCGTCAGGCCGGCGGCGAGCAGGAACAGCAGCAGGCCGAACTGCAATCCGTTCAAGAACTGTTCGACGACGAGCAGCATCAAGACTCTTTCAGGCGCATGCAGACGCGCGCCGATGTTCGAACACAGTCGCCATCAGTGAAAGAGTCCCCCCTGCCTCTACAAGGCGGAAAAATGGGTAATGGCAGTATCGTTCCGAGGCAAGAGTGATTCCGTGCCGGACATGCACTTTGTTGCATGCCGGTGCATGTGATCAAAATCGACCGTGCAGGAAAAGCTGCCGCGCAGGGTGAGGCAGCCTGCCGCACCTAAAGGATCACCCTCCCTCCGTTGCCGGAGAGAGGGTGCGACACCTGTCGAAGTGAGGCTACGTCTAGTGCGACGTAGCCCGGCGGGGGAGATCTTCCGGTTCATTGAGCTCGCTGTTGGCGGTCGAGGCCTCCAGCGCCGCCATCCGGAACAGATAGGCGAGCGTTGTCAGCCCGGTCTCTTCCGCCATCTGCGCCAGTTCGAGCGCCATGTCGGACATGTAGCCGAGATTCTCGTCCTTGATTTGCGCCATGATCTGGCTGTCTCGCATCATGTTCGACATCTCAGGCGCTCTTTCGTTGGGCGGCGGTGCGGCCGCAGAGGTTGGCACGGGCGATACAATCGAGACGCGGTCCGTCCTGATGGACGAGATTCTTCATCCCGATCCGGTCACGCACGATGTTGAGCGACCCCTGGCGAATCTCGATGGTCGCGGCCATGGTCCAGGAGTCCTCGACCAGCGCCGGTAATCCCAGCGGCGTGACGACGAAACCGATGTCGTGGAAGCGCGGCAGCCACCATGTCTCCATGACGAGGCACAGCCGCTCGATGCCCTGATCGAGACAGAACTCCTGCGCTGCGGCCATCAGTTGCAGGTTGAACGCGCCGTCGCGGCGCTCCCGCGTCACGAAGAAGCGCGACCACTCCCAGACCTGCGGATCGACCGGGCAGCCGCGCACCACGGCGAGGTGGGGGAACACCTCGCTCATCATCGTCGGCTTGGTGGTCGGATACAGGCGCGAGCCGCCGAGCACGCGGCGGTTCTCGAGGGCCAGCAGGTAGATCGCGTCCTCGTTATCATAAGCGTCGATCTCGCGGCTGTCGGGCTTGCGTAGCGCTTCCCATTTCCGCTCCTCGACGAAAATCTCGTGACGGACCCGGAAATGCTGATCGAGGACGTCTTCGTAGAGGTGCCGATTGACGGCAGAAATCACATGAATCATGAACTCCCCCATAGACTGAAATGAGGGGAGCCTCAGCGAAATCAGCCCAACCGACTATTGGGAAATTTCCCAGTAGGCGAGGATTTCAGGGATTGATGATTCTCTGGCGGATCGCGATCGCGACCGCGTGCGTCCGATTGACGGCGCCGAGCTTGCGCGCAGCAGTTGCAAGATGCTCTTCCGCCGTGCGCTGGGTGATGTTCAGAATCTCGCCGATCTCCCAGGCCGACTTGCCCTGCGACGCCCAGGTGATCACCTCGCGCTCGCGCGGGGTCAGGCGCGGCGACGGATGCGGCGACGGCGCCAGCAGACGGCGAATGTGGTCGAAGCCGTACATCGCGATCAAATGCAGGGCCGGCTTGCTGCGAGCATTGAGATCGAGGTGAACGCCACCGAGCGAGACGCCGGCCTCATAGCCGGTCAAGCCGTGGATCGGCACGACGAAGCCGCGCGACATGCGGAAATCGGCGGCGCGCCGCATCACTTCGACGGCGCCCGGCTCCAGGTCTGCGTCGTAAGGCGCTTCCGACCATTCGAATGGATTGACCGTTTGGCGACACTTGCGGATCACGGGATCGACGCGGTCGTAGCTCTTCTCGGTGTAGAGGCTGAACCACTCCGCCGGCCATCGCTTGGCCAGCACCATCTGGGAAAAGCGCTGATCGGGATTCGGCAATCCGGTGACGATGATGTGCTCGAAGCCGTAGCGGCCGAACGCGACCGCTAGCGCGTCCATGGCATCAGGGACGCAGCGATAGGCCCCCAGCCCTTCGATGAAGTCCAGCGCTTCGCGGCCATAATCCACGGCGGACATCGATGCGTTTCCTGATCCTCTTCGTTCGCTATAGCACGTCTTTGGGGGCTGCCTCAATTCACCGCGTCCGTAATTCCCCGGTGTGGCCCTGACACCGAAGATTTAATCTACTTGTGGAGGAAGTAACGTCCAGTTACACCTAAGGCGTCTAGAGCGGGAAAGCCATGATGGAAGACGAGAACATCGCCCTCAACAGCGTGCTCGGCCTGGAATTGAACCGCGTGTTTTTCGCCGTCCGCGATACGGCAAACAAGCAGAAGATCATCGAGTTCGCGCGGGACGTGCTGCGAAGCGAACGCGCGGAGCGCCCCGGCAGCGTGACGCCGGAGGGACCGGCAGGCTAGAACGCGGTCGCAGCAAACGACGCCGGCGCAACAGATCACGCGACGACGCCCTTCGATTTGAGCGCGCTGATTTCCGACCGCGAACCTGATCTGCCAATATCGTCGTGAATGAGTTCCTGTCCTCCCCTGGTGGGTGAGGCGCCTCCTTCATCCACACCGTCGGACACTTGCCGCTAGCTGACATCGCAGCTCTCGTGAGATGATCGCCGCACCGATCGTCTTTCGGATGCCATGACCATGATGACGCTGCGCCAGGTTGAAGTGATCCGTGCCGTGATGGTGACGGGCACCATTGGCGGCGCCGCCAAGCTGCTCAACGTCTCGGCACCGGGAATCAGCCGCCTGGTCAAATACACCGAGCGCTCGCTCGGCATCCGCTTCTTCCAGCGCCAGAACGGCCGCTACGTCCCGACGCCGGAAGCCGAGAACATCTTTGAGCAGATCAACGGTGTCTACAAGAAGGTCGACGATCTCTCCGAGATCATCTCCAAGATCGGCCGCGGCGGCTTGTCGGAGCTACGCATCGGCTCGGTGCCGAGCATCTCGCAGGTGATGGTTCCGCGCGCGATCGAGCGCGTCCGCCGCCGCTATCCCGATCTCGGCATCGACATCAACATCCTCAAGCTCGAGGAAGCCATCGACTATCTCATGCTCGGCCGCGGCGAGTGCGTCGCGATGAGCTACCGGCTGGAGCATTCCGGGCTCGACTTCATGCCGCTCGCCTCGGGCGAGCTCTATTGCATCGTGCCGCCGGGCCACGAACTGGCCGGCCGCAAGCAGGTCTCGGCCGCCGAGATCACCCGCTATCCGCTCATCGGCATCGATCCCAACGATCCCTACGGCCGGATCATGGCCGAGATCTTCGCGCGCAACCGACTGGAGTACAACATCACCATCCGCGCGCGATTCGGCACCACCGTCTGTGCGCTGGTGAAGGCGGGGCTCGGCATCGCCATCATCGACCAGTTCACAGTCGCCCATGGCGGCTATCCCGGGATCGAACTCATCAAGATCACCGAGCCGACCCGCTTCGACACCTATATCGCGGTCAAGCGCGGCGCGCCGCTGTCGCTCCATGTCGAGCATTTCATCGAGTTCCTGCGCGCCGAGATGCGCGCGGTCGAGCCGTCGCGGAACAACGGCAAAACCGCAGTGGGGCGCGGCCGAAAGAAATAACATAATGTTAGGTTTGCCGGATAAATGGGTAATTGTGTTAGGCAGGGGAATGACTATCGTCCCTCTTGGAATTGCGCGGATTTCCCCGCTAATGGCCTGATATCAACGCGCCTCAAGAGACGATAGTGGATCATGTCTAGCCGCGGCCCTGCTGCCCCCAAAAAGCTCCTGACCGGCCTGATCGGCGCGCCGATCGCCCATTCCGCCTCCCCTGCCATGCATGAACGCGCCGCCGAGGCACTCGGCCTGCGCGGTCATTACCAGCTCATCGAGGTCGCCGGCGCCGATGCCGCTGGGCTGCGCATGATGATCGAGGGCGTGCGGCGGCTCGGCTTTGCCGGCGTCAACGTCACGTTCCCCTACAAGGAAGCCGTGGTGCCGCTGCTCGACGAGCTGGCCACGACCGCGGCCACCATGGCTGCGGTCAACACCGTCGTCGTCAAGAACGGCCGGCTGATCGGCCACAATACCGACACCACCGGCTTTGCGCGCGCCGTCAAACCGTTGCTGGCGCCATCCAAAAATGCAGTGGCCGTCATCGGCACCGGCGGCGTCGGCAAAGCGATCGCTTTTGCGCTGGCGAGCCTTCAGGTGGCGGACCTTCGCATCTTCGACAGCGAGCCGGCGCGGGCCGAGAAGCTCGCCGCGCTGCTGGCCAAGCATGGCGGCGCGCGGGTGGCCCGAAGCGTCGCGGATGCGCTCGACGGCGCAACCGGCCTCGTCAACGGCACGCCGGTCGGCATGCTGCCGAACCGCGACACGCCGGTGCCGCCGGCCCTGCTGCGCAAAGACCTGTGGGTCGCTGACGCCGTCTATTCGCCGCTGATCACGCCGCTGCTTGCCGCTGCACAAGCAAAGGGCGCGCGGATCATGACCGGGCGCGAGCTTGCGATCTACCAGGCCGCCGACGCCTTCGAACTGTTCACCGGCCTTGCCCCGTCGACCGAAGTCATGGGAGAGGCTTTTGACGCCGTGATGGCCGCACGTGGCGCCGCCTATCAGGCAACCTGAGACGAAGCGGCCGGACACAAGGCCGCTTGCAAAATTGAAACGGGAGGAGAGGACGATGAAGTCAACGCTACTGGTGGGCGCGCTGCTTACCGCAATCACGACGACGGGCGCCTTCGCACAGGCGATCAAGCTCGCGGACGTCGCTGAGCTCTCGGGCGGCGGCGCCACGGTCGGCACCAACTGGAAGAACGGCATCGACCTCGCGATCGAGGAGATCAACGCCAAGGGCGGCGTGCTCGGCCGCAAGCTCGAAGTCACCCATGCCGACTCGCAGTCGAACCCCGGCGTGGCGCGCGCGCAGGTGCAGAAGGCGCTCGACGCCGAGCCCTATGTGCTGCTCGGGCCCGGTTATTCCGGCTCGGTGAAAGTCACCGCCCCACTCGCCGCCGAAGCCGGCATCACACAAATCATGGGCGGCGAGGCCGCCGAGCTGACGCAGGCCGGCAACAAGTTCCTGTTCCGCACTTCGTTCGGCCAGCAATCCTCGATGCCGAAGGTCGCAAAATACATCCATGACGACATGAAGGCGAAGACGGTCGCGGTGGTCTGGGTCAACAATGACTTCGGCCGCGGCGGGCGCGACGTCGTGATCAAGGAACTCGAGCGGCTCGGCTCCAAGGTGGTCGCCGACCTCTCCACCGAAGCGGGCCAGGCCGATTTCGCCGCCGACGTCGGCAAGATCAAAGCCGCCAACCCCGACGCCGTGTTCGTCTACCTCAACGAAGAAGAGAGCGCGCGTATTCTCAAGGAGCTGAAGCGCCAGGGCGTCACCGCGCCGCTGATGGGCGAGACCACGCTGATCGGCCAGAAGGTGATCGAGCTCGCCGGTGATGCCGCCAACGGCGCGCGCGGCCATGTCGGCCTCACCACCGACGCGCCGGTCGACCTGATCAAGGGTTTCCGTGACCGCTTCTCGAAGAAGTACAACTATGTGCCCGATCATAACGGCCTGAAGGGCTACCTCGCCGTCTACATGGTGAAGGCCACCACCGAGAAGATGGGCAAGGTCGATCCGAAGGCGTTTGCCGACACGCTGCATGGCTTGACCATCAAGGCCGCCGACGAGCCAGGCATTCTGATGGACGTCACCTTCGACCAGAACGGCGACATCGATCGCCAGAGTTTCCTGGTCGAGGTGGTCGACGGCAAGCAGGTGGTGAAGCAGGTGCTGCCGAAGGTGAAGTGAGGTCTATCCCTTCTCCCTCGCCCCGCTGTTCGCGGGGAGAGGGAGAAGAAGGAGCGGGCACGGGACGCGAGAGGGGACAATGTCCAATCTGTTCGATCTTCTGGTCGCGGGACTGGCCACCGGCGCGATCTATGCGCTGGTTGCGGTTGGCTTCACGTTGCTGTGGCAGACCTCGCAGACCATCAATTTCGCGCAAGGCGAGTTCGTGATGCTGCCGGCGTTCCTGATGCTGGCCGCGATGCATGTCGGCGCGCCGTTCTGGCTCGCGATCATCCTTGGCATCCTGCTGTCGATGATCCTGCTGGGCCTCGCCTTCAAGATGCTGCTGGTCGATCCGATGATGCGCCATGGCGTGCTGCCGCTCGCGATCGCCACCATGGCGCTGGCGATCGGCATCAAGGAAGCCGTGAAGCAGTTCTTCAGCGCCGAGGCCTCACCCTTCCCCTCGATCGTGCCGACCGGCGACATCACCGTGCTCGGACACGTGGTCTCGCTGCAAAGCATCGGCGTGCTCGTCGTCGCCATCCTGGCCGTCTTCGGCCTGACCACGCTGCTCAACCGTACCTCGCTCGGTCACCAGATGCAGGCGGCAGCCCAAAACCCGACGGTCGCGCGAATCATCGGCGTGCCCGTCGAACGCATGATTCTGCTGACCTTCCTGATCAACGCCTTCCTGGTCGCGCTGGCCTCGCTCCTGATCACCCCGATCTATCTCGCCAAATTCTCCTCCGGTGAGGTGCTGGGCCAGGCCGCCTTCATCGCCGCGATCGTCGGTGGCTTCAACCAGGTGCGCGGCGCCATCGCCGGCGGCCTGCTGATCGGCGTGCTCGACAACCTCGCGGCCGCCTACATCTCGACGCAGTATCGCGCCGCCGTGCCGATGATCTTCCTGATCGCCGTCATCCTGTTCCGGCCGCAAGGACTGCTCGGCCGCGCCGAGGAGCGCACGGTATGAGCGGCTTCGCCAAACCCCTGAAGATCGCGCTCGGGCTCATCGTCATCGCGGGGCTGATCGCGATTCCCATGAACTTCAACCGCTACGGCCTGTTCATCCTGAGCCAATGGGCGGTGATGACCATCGCCGCGATGGGGCTCAACCTCACGCTCGGCTATGCCGGCCAGGTCTCGCTGGCGCAAGGCGCTTTCGTCGGCATCGGCGCTTATGCCTCAGCGATCATGACAACGCATGGCTGGCCGCTGCCGGCCGCGATCGTGGTGGCGATCGTGCTCGCCTTCGCGGTCGGCTGGGTGCTCGGCTACCCCGCGCTGCGCGTGCAGCACCATTACCTCGCCTTCGTCACCCTCGCCTTCTCCACGCTCGCTTTCCTCGTGTTCCGCAACGAGAGCTGGCTGACGGGCGGCATCTATGGCATCTCCAACATTCCGCGCCCTCATTTCTTCGGGATCGCGACCACCAAGCCGCTGCCGTTCTACTATGTCTGCCTCGGCTCGCTTGCGATCGTCTCACTGGCCATCTGGTGGCTGATCCGTTCGCCCTGGGGCCGGGCCTTCATGGCGCTGCGCGAAAATCCGCTGCGCGCGCAATCGCTCGGCATCGACACCCGCCGGTATACGCTGATGGCGTTCGCGATCGGCTCGGCGCTCGGCGGCGTCGCCGGCGCGCTCTATGCGCCGCTGACGCAGTATATCGACCCCGTGCCGTTCAACTTGTCGCTCTCGCTCGATCTTCTGATGATGGTGATCGTCGGCGGCGCCGGCTTCTATTTCGGCCCGTTCCTGGGCGCGATGATCGCGGTGCTGCTGCCGGAATGGCTGCGCTTCACCGAAGGGTATTATCTGATGCTCTACGCGATCGCGGTGATGGGGCTCCTGGTCTGGTCGCCTACCGGCATTCTGGGAATCCTCGACCGCTATGTGGCCGAGCGCCGCACCAAGGCTGCGTCGGCTTTGCGGGCCGTCGCGAAATCGCGCCTGGAGACGGCGCAATGAGTGCGGTGCTCGAAGTCACAGACATCAGGAAGAGCTTTGGCGGCATCACTGCTGTCGACGGCGTTTCCTTCGACGTTCGCGAGGGCGAGATCCTCGGCCTGATCGGCCCGAACGGGTGCGGCAAGTCGACCTTGTTCAATTGCATCCTCGGCCAGCTCACGCCGACGGGTGGCGAGGTCAAGCTCGACGGCAAGCTCGTCACCGGCCTGCGTCCAGCGGAACTCAACAAGCTCGGTGTCAGCCGCACGTTCCAGCTTCTGCAGGTATTCCCAAAACTCTCGGTGCGCGAGAATTTGATCCTCGCAGGACAGGAGCATCAGGGCAATATGGCCTCGCGCCTGGTCGGCCGTTCAGATGCCGGACTGACCGATGCAGCCAACCAGATGATCGGCTTCTTCAAGCTCGATCATCTCGCGGAAGAACCGGCCGGCGGCCTGTCCTACGGCCAGCAAAAGCTGCTCGATGCCGCCATGGCGTTCATGGGCGGCCCGCGCCTGGTGCTGCTCGACGAACCTGCCGGTGGCGTCAATCCGACAATGTTGTCCGACCTCAAGGAGCGGCTGGTCGCGATCAATCGCGAAAGGAATGCCACCTTCGTCGTGATCGAGCACAACATGGAATTCGTGATGTCGCTGTGCTCGCGCGTGATGGTGATGGCGGAAGGCAAGGTGCTGGCCATGGGACGACCGGACGAGGTGCGCAAGAACCCCGCCGTGATCGAAGCCTATCTCGGGCATTAAGGAGCGCGAGCCATGAGCGATCCGATCCTTACGGTTCAAAATCTCGTCGGCGGCTACGGCAAGATGACGATCCTGAACGGCACGACCTTCTCGGTGCCGCCGGGCACAATCACCACGATCATCGGCCCCAACGGCGCCGGCAAGTCGACCGTATTCAAGGCGATCTTCGGCCTGTTGAAGCTGCGCGATGGCAAGATCAGCTTTGCGGGTCGCGACGTCACGAATTTGAGCCAGCGCGCGCTGCTCAATGCCGGCATCTGCTACGTGCCGCAGGGCCGCAACATCTTTCCGGAGTTATCAGTTCGCAGCAATATCGAGCTCGGCGGCGTCTCCGCCGGGAAGGGCATCGACCTGCCGACGCGGATCGAAGCCGCGCTCGACTTGTTTCCGGCGCTCCGCCGCAAGTCGGCCCAACAGGCGTCGACGCTTTCGGGCGGTGAGCAGAAGCAGCTCGAGATCGCCCGTTCGCTGCTGCTGGAGCCAAAGCTGGTTCTGATCGACGAGCCCTCGATCGGCCTCTCCCCGCTGATGGTGCAGCAGACATTCGACATCCTCAAAGGCCTGCGAGACCGCGGCGTCACCATCCTCATGATCGAACAGAACGCGCGCTCGGCGCTGGAGATCTCGGACATCGGCATCGTGCTCGAGCTCGGCCAGACCCGCATGGTCGACAAGGCGGAGCGCATCCTGAATGATCCCCGCATCGGCCAGCTCTTCCTCGGCGGCGCCATGGAGGAGAGCGCGGCATGAGCGCGCCCATGCGCATCGCAATTGCCGGTGCCGGCCTGATCGGCCGCCGCCATGTCGAATTGATCGACGCTGCGCCGGATTGCGTGCTGGCCGGCATTGCCGACCCTTCGCCCGCAGCGAAAGAGTTTGCGCGGACGCTCAACACGTCCTGGCGTGCGGATCACCGCGCGCTGCTGGCGGACGAGAAGCCCGACGGCCTGATCATCGCCTCGCCGAACGCGCTGCATTTCCAGATGGCGCTCGACTGCGCGCAGGCCGGCGTGCCGGCGCTGATCGAGAAGCCGGTGACCGACACCGTCGCGGCCGCACAACGCTTGTGCACGGCCGTCAAACGGAGCGACGTGCCGATGCTTGTCGGCCATCATCGCCGCCACAATCCCATCATCAAGGCCGCGCGTGGGGCGGTGACGAGCGGCAGACTCGGCCAGCTCACCGCTGTGGTCGGGTTGTGGCTGCTGAAAAAGCCTGATGATTACTTTGATGTGGCATGGCGGCGCGAGCATGGTGGCGGTCCGCTGCTCATCAACCTCATTCATGACATCGACAATCTCCGCTTCATCTGCGGGGAGATCACCGAGGTGCAGGCACTGACCTCGAACAAGGTTCGGGGCTTCGCCGTCGAGGACACCGCTGCATTGCTGCTGCGGTTCGCCAACGGCGCGCTGGGGACGGTAACCGTGTCGGACGCAACTCCGGCGCCATGGAGCTGGGAGCTCGCATCCGGCGAGAACGCTGCGTACCCCAAGCAAGACCAACCCTGTTACATTTTCTCCGGCACCGCCGGCTCGCTGTCGGTACCGAACATGGAGCTGTGGTCCTATACGCAACAGCCCGGCTGGCACGCGCCGTTGTCGCGCGCGACCATCGCACCGCCGGCATTCGATCCGCTCGCCGAGCAGCTCCGGCATTTCTGCGCGGTGATCGCAGGCCGCGAACAGCCACTCATCTCAGTTGAAGATGCGATGGGGACGCTCGCGGTCGTCGAAGCCGTCAGCAAAGCCGCGCGTACGGGCCAAAAAATATCTCCGGGCCGTCTCATGGAGCAGGCAGCATGAACAAGCGCTCGATCGCAACCGTCTCTCTTTCAGGCCCCCTCGACGAAAAACTGCGCGCCATCGCATCCGCCGGCTTCGAAGCGGTCGAGATCTTCGAGAACGATCTGTTGTCGTTCGGTGCAGGTCCGCGCGACATCGCAAAGCTCTGCAAGGACCTCAATCTCGAGATCTGCGCGTTCCAGCCGTTCCGCGATTTCGAGGGCATGCCGGAGCCGCAGCGCTCACGCAACTTCGCCCGGGCCGAGCGGAAGTTCGACCTGATGCAGGAGCTCGGCACCGATCTGCTGCTGATCTGCTCCAACGTGTCGCCTGCCTCGCTCGGCGGCATCGACCGCGCGGCCGATGATTTTCGCGAGCTCGGCGATCGCGCCGCCAAGCGGGGCTTGCGCGTCGGCTACGAGGCACTGGCCTGGGGGCGGCATGTCAACGACTACCGTGACGCCTGGGAGATCGTGAGGCGCGCTGATCATCCCGCGATCGGCGTGATCCTCGACAGCTTTCACGCGCTGGCGCCCGGCTTCCCGGTCCGCGCCATGGCCTCGATCCCCGGCGACAAGATCTTTCTTGTGCAATTGGCCGACGCCCCCAAGCTCGAGCTCGACATCTTGTCGTGGAGCCGCCACTTCCGTTCCTTTCCTGGCCAGGGCGATCTGCCGGTCGTCGAATTCATGCAGGCGATCGCCGCGACCGGCTATGCCGGGCCATGGTCGCTGGAGATCTTCAACGACCAGTTCCGCGCGGGCTCGGCGGCGCAGACCGCCGTCGACGGCCTGCGCTCGCTGATCTTGTTGCAGGACCAGCTCGCCCCGTACTGGCCAAAGCTCGTCGGCGAGCCCCTGGCGCCAAAGGCCAAGAGCAGCGGCACCGGCTTTATCGAGTTCGCGGTCAACGAGACCAAGGCCGGCGAGCTCGCGCATCTGTTTTCACAGCTCGGCTTCCGCAAGACCGGCAGGCATCGCAGCAAGGCGGTGGAGCGCTGGTCGCAAGGCAAGGTCGAACTCGTGATCAACTCCGAGACCGACGGCTTTGCGCATTCGCATTACGTCACGCACGGCCCCGGCGTCTGCGCCATCGCGCTCGATGTCGACAATGCCGGCCTTGCCATGCAGCGGGCCGAAACGCTGAAGGCGCGCACCTTCTATCAGCCGGTCGGACCGGGCGAGCTGGAGATTCCTGCGATCCACGGCGTCGGCGGCAGCCTTCTTTATTTTCTCGACCAGGCCGGCAGGAACTGGGACACGGATTTTGAGCCAGTGACGAGCGACACAAGTGCCGATGCGCTGCTCGCGGTCGATCATATCGCGCAGTCGATGCCCTATGACGAGATGCTGTCGTGGCTGCTGTTCTACACCGGCATCCTCGACCTGAAGCGGCTGCCGCAGATGGAGATCGCGGACCCCCGCGGCCTCGTGCAGAGCCAGGCCCTCATCAATGGCGACCAGAGCCTGCGCTTCGTCGTCAACGGCTCCTCCGCCAACCGCACGCTGCCGGCCCGCTTCATCTCGGAGTTTTTCGGTTCAGGCGTGCAGCATGTCGCCTTTGCGTGCGAGGATATCTTCGCCACCGTCGCCGCGATGCGTGCGCGCGGCGCGGACTTCCTGGATATCCCCGGTAATTATTACGACGACATCGAAGCCAAATACGACCTGGCGCCCGATGTCATGGCAAAGCTCCGCGCCAACCACATCCTCTACGATCGCGAGGGTGATGGCGAATTCTTCCAGGTCTATACGCACATTTTCGACGAGCGCTTCTTCTTCGAGATCGTCGAGCGGCGGAGCTATCAGGGTTTCGGCGCGCCCAATGCCGGCATCAGGCTGGCGGCGCAGGCGCGCGAGGTGCGGCCTGCGAGCATGCCGCGGGCGTAGGCTCCAGCCACCCCGTCATCGCGAGGAGCGCAGCGAAGAACCGATTCAGAATCCCTTCGCGGGAAGATTCTGGGTGGCTTCGCTACGCACGCAATGACGGAGGGAGAGCCCCTCTCCCCGCATCCGCCTCCGCCAAAGCTTCGGCGAGACAGGCGCATGGAGAGGGAGCGAGCAAAGCTTCACTTCATCGGGCACTTGTCGTGGAAACGATCCTGGTCGTTCTCCACGATGGTCGCAACCGTCTTCAGCGAGAGCTGGCCTTCACCGTCCTTGACCACGTCCTGGAGATAGAAGTTCTGCACCGGGATGTGGTTCTTGCCGTATTTGAAGGGACCGCGCAGCGACTTGAAGTTGGCCTTCTCCATCTCGGCCTTCATCGCATCCTTCTTGCTGGTGTCGCCCTTCACCGCGACGACCGCGCTGTTGATGAGCTGGGCGGCGTCATAGGCTTGCGCGCCGTAATAGGTCGGGCGCAGGCCGGTGTACTTCTTGCGGTAGTCGGCGACGAAGCGCTTGTTCTGCTCGTTGGGCAGGTCGTTGACCCATTCCTGCGCGCCGGGAACGCCCAGCGCGTTATCCTTCTGCAGCGGCAGCGACAGCTCGTCGACGGTGAACGCCGTGTAGAGCGGCATCGTGCTCTTCAGGCCCGCCTGCGCGTACTGATTGAGGAACTGGACGCCGGCCGCACCGGGATAGAACACGAAGATCGACTCCGCGCCCGAGGCGCGCGCCTTCGAGAGTTCGGCGGAGAAATCTAGCTGGCTCGGCCAGACCGTGTATTCCTCGCCCTTGACCTCACCCTTGAACGTGCTCTTCACGCCCGCCAGCATGTCCTTTCCAGCCGCGTAGTTCGGGCCGATCAGGAACACACTCTTGACGCCCTTCTGGTTCATGTAGAGGCCCATGGCGGCGGGCGTCTGGTCGTTCTGCCACGAGGTCGAGAACACGTAAGGCGAGCACAGCTCACCGGCGAGCTGCGACGGACCTGCATTCGCCGAGATCAGAATGGTCTGCGAGTCCACCGCGGTCTTGAGCGAGGCGAGCAGCACGTTCGACCAGATGTAGCCGACGAGGAAGTCGACCTTGTCGGACTGCACCAACTTCTCGGTCTTCTGCTTGCCGACATCAGGCTTCTGGCCATCGTCCTCGTAGATCACCTCGACCGGCTTGCCGTCCATCTTGCGGCCCATGTGGTCGAGTGCGAGCTCGAAGGAATTGCGCATGTCGTTACCGATCACGGCGGTCGGGCCGCTGAAGGTCGAAACGAAACCGATCTTGATGGTGTCGCCGGCGAAAGCCGGGCTTGCCAGCACCAGCGCCGCTGCGCCCGCCAGCCAGAATGTCGTCCTCATAACCACTCCCCTCCTTATTATTGATCCCGGAAACGGGGTCATCGCCGCCCCGGGCCTGTCTCTATTGAACGCAAAATCCGTCGCGCCGCCAATGGCTCAGCGCCCGCCCCTGCACCATATTTCGCCCCAAACCGGGATGGCAAGAAATATAGTTCTACTCACTTCGGCCGAGGCCGGCAAAAAGGTCGGCCGTGGTGCTGCGGCGCTTTTTCGCGGCAGATCGATACATCAGGCCTATTCCCCGATTGATGACGGCTATTGGACCACGGCGCCCAATCCGCTCTTAAATGAGTGAGAGCAGCAGCGAGATTCGAGGGTGCATCATGGCCACAACTCCCCATCGTGTCGTCATCGTCGGCGCCGGCTTCGGCGGGCTGGAGACGACCCACCGGCTCGCAGGCAGCCCGGTCGAGATCACGCTGATCGACCGACGCAACCATCATCTGTTTCAACCGCTGCTCTATCAGGTCGCGACCGCATCGCTCTCGACCAGCGAAATCGCCTGGCCGGTCCGCCATCTCATGCGCGACAGGCGCGAAGTGACGACACTGTTTGCGACCGTGAGCGGCGTCGATGCCGCGCGCCGATGCGTGCTGATCGATGACGGCAGCGAGGTGCCCTATGACACCCTCGTGCTCGCGACCGGCGCGCGCCACGCCTATTTCGGTCATGACGAATGGGAAACGTGGGCACCGGGCCTGAAGACCCTGGAGGACGCGACCACGCTGCGCCGTCACATCCTGGTGGCGTTCGAGCGCGCCGAGCGCGAGACCGATCCGGCGAGGCGCGCCGCGCGGCTGACCTTTGTGATCATCGGCGCCGGCCCGACCGGCGTCGAACTCGCCGGCACCATCGCCGAGATGGCGCATCACACCTTGCCCGGTGATTTCCGCAACATCGACACGACCAAGGCGCGCGTCGTGCTGATCGAGGCTGGCCCGCGCGTGCTCGCCGGATTTCCGGATGAGCTCTCGGCCTACGCGCAGGCCTCGCTCGAAAAAATCGGCGTCGAGGTCGTACTGGGTCAGGCGGTGACTGACATCAATCGCGAGGGCGTTGTCTTCGGTGGCACACGGCTCGATGCAAAGACACGGATCTGGGCCGCCGGCGTGCGGGCCTCACCTGCAGCCGAATGGCTGGGCGCACCGAGCGATCGTGCGGGCCGCGTGCAGGTCGAAGACGATTTGAGCATTCCCGGTCATCCCGAGATCTTTGCGATTGGCGATACCGTTGTGATCAACGCCTGGGACGGCAAACCGGTGCCTGGCATCGCACCGGCGGCCAAGCAGCAGGGCAAGCATGTCGCCGAGACCATCAAGGCGCGCTTGCGCAGTGCGGCCACCGGTCCGTTTCGCTACAAGCACTCCGGCAGTCTCGCCCAGATCGGCAAGCGGCTCGCGGTAATCGACTTCGGCAAGGTCAAACTGCGCGGTACCATCGCATGGTGGATCTGGGGCATCGCCCACATCTACTTCCTGATCGGCCTCCGCCACCGCCTCAGCGTCGCGCTGAGCTGGCTGTGGATCTACGCTCGGGACCAGCGGGCGGCGCGGCTGATCACGCAGGGGAGCAGCAAGGTGGTGTAAGTACTCCGCTCGTGTCCCGGACGCGGCGCGGCACGAAATGACGCGTCGCAGAGCTGGGACCCAGAAGCTGTGGACCCCGGCTCTGCAGCGCAGGGCTACGCGCCGCACTGCGTCCGGGCACGAGACCTACTTCACCAACTCGCATCCGCCTTCCGCCAACGGCCGGAACGCCTGCTCCGCCGGAATCGTCGAGACCAGCTTGTAGTAATCGTATGGATATTTCGATTCCTCTGGCTTCTTCACCTCGAACAGGTACATGGGATGCACGACACGGCCGTCCTGGCGGATTGCGGTGTCGCCGAACAGCTTGTCCTTGCCTTTGAACTTCTTCATCTCCGGCACGACGTCCTTGGCATTGTCGCTGCCGGTCGCCGCGACCGCGTTGAGATAAGCGAGCGTGGACGCATAAACGCCGGCCTGGTTGCCGCTCGGCATCTTGCCGTTCATGCCGGGCCGCGCGGCGAAGCGCCTTGCGAAGGCGCGGGTGTCGTCGTTCATATCCCAGTAGAAGGCCTCCATCAGCTGGAGGCCTTGTGCGACCTTGATGCCCATGCCGTGGACGTCGTTGATGAAGAGCAGGAAGGCGACGAGCTTCTGCCCGCTCTGCTGGATGCCGAACTCGGCGGCCTGCTTCACGGCGTTGATGGTGTCGCCTCCGGCGTTGGCAAGCCCGATCACCTGCGCCTTCGATCCCTGTGCCTGCAACAGGAAGGACGCGAAGTCCGACGTGCCGAGCGGATGCTTGGACGAGCCGAGCACCTTGCCGCCATGCGCCTCGATGTATTTCTGCGCTTCCGCCTCGATGCCCTTGCCCAGCGCGTAGTCGACCGTCAGAAAATACCAGTCCTTGCCGCCGCGCGATAGCATCGCCGCCGCCGTTGTGTTGCCGGTTGCCCAGGTGTCGTTGACCCATTGGATGGTATTGGGTGAGCAGGCCTTGCCGGTGAGATCGGCGCTCGCGGTCGACGACGCCAGGAATGTCATCCGGCTGCCGCGCAGGAGCGTGTTGATGGAGAGGCCAACCGCCGAGTTCGGCACGTCGACGATGGCATCGACCCCTTCGACATCGAGCCATTTGCGCGCGATGGCATTGCCGACGTCAGCCTTGTTCTGGTGGTCGGCATAGACGATCTCGACCTTGATCCCTTTGCCGCCGCCGTTGAAATCCTCGGCCGCCATGCGCGCGGCTTCGACCGAGCCCATGCCATTGGTGTCCTGGAAGATGCCGGAGATGTCGTTCAGCACGCCGACGCGCACGGCATTGTCCGAGATCTCGGCACTCGCCGCGCCGCCGATGAGACTCGCAGCCAGCGCGAGCGTCCACTTCAGATTCTTCATTGGTCCCTCCCCTGTGTTCATCGGTTTCGTCGCCAGCCCTGTCAGGCCGGCGTGATCGTCACCGGCAGGCTGTCCAGCCCGCGCAGCGTGTTATTGAAGCGGCGCTTCGGCTCGCCGGTGATCTCAATCGTGGCGACACGGCGCGCCAGGGCCGAGAGCATCGTCTCGCCTTCGAGCCGCGCCACGAGCTGGCCCACGCACATATGGATGCCGGATCCGTAGCCGACGTGCCCTGAAGTCCGGCGGGTGATGTCGTAGCTGTCAGGCTTGTCCCAGCGCCTGGGGTCGCGGTTGGCGGCGGCGAGAAACATCAGCACCTTTTCGCCCTCGTCGATGGTCGCGCCGGACAGTTCGACCTCACGCGTGGTGGTGCGGAAGAAGGTCTGCACCGGGCTTTCGAACCGCACGGCCTCCTCGAACGCGTTGCGCGCGAGGGTGAGATCGCCGCGCAGGCGCTGCCACTGCTCGGGGAAGCGCGCGAGGCAATACACGGCTGCACCGATGCCGTTGACGGTGGTGTCGAGCCCGGCCGAGAGCAGCGAACGCACCAGCAGCGGCGCTTCGGTCGCCGTGATGGCGCCCTCGTCGACATGGGCGTGGATGCAGGCGCCGATGCCGCCCGGCGTCAGGTTGTCGCGCTGGCACTGGTCGGTGACATAGGCCTGGTGCGGCGCGGAGCGCGCAATCGCCTCCTGGCGCAGCTGGTTCGGCGGCCCGAAGGCGTTGAACACCAGGCTCGCATAGGGAATGAGATGCTCGCGCCCTTCGGGCTTCAAGCCAAGTGCATCCGGGAAGATCGAAAGAGGGTAGGCCTCGGCAAGATCTGCAATCGCATCAAAACTGCGCTTCTCCAGCAGCACATCGACCCGCTCCTCGGCCGCCGCGGCAAAGCGGTCGCGCAGCCCCTTCATCACAGTCGGCGACAGAACCTTTGACAGCACCGCGCGGGTGCGATTGTGCTCGGGCGGATCGGCCTCGAGGATCAGGCTCGGCGGCCGCCACGGCTTTTCCTTCTTGAAGTCGGACAGGCCGACGCCACGACTGGAGCAGAACGTCGTGGGGTCGTTCAGCACGGCATGGACCTCGGCATAGCGCGCCACACCATAGAGCTTCCATTTGTCGAGATAGACGACCGGGCCCGTCTCGCGCAGCAACTCATGCGTCGGATAGGGATCGGCAAAAAAGGCCATGTCGAAAGGATCGACGTCGAGATGTGGGACGCCTGAAACGGCGGGGCTAGATGAGCTCATTGACACCCTCCCTCATTTTGAACTTGTGAAAGGGCAGCGCTTGCCCTTAGGTCATTGGCTACGCCGCGAGACAGAATCCCGATATGCCGCCTTCGACCAGATCCCGCCAAAAACCTGTGCCCGCGGACGTCGGGCCGACGCTCGATCTCGATCGTTACGTTCCGGCCTTCATCACTTTTATCGCCAACAAGCTCTCGAACAGCGCGACCGCATTCTATCAGAAGCAGTTCGGCGTCAACGTCACGGAATGGCGAATCATGTCGTTGCTGGCGATCGAGCCCGGCATCCCCGCCTCGCGCATCTGCCACGTCATCGGTTTCGACAAGGGCCCGGTGAGCCGCACCCTTGCGGGCCTCGAGAGGCGCGGCCATGTGTCGATCCGCACCGATCCCAACGACGGCCGCACGCATTCGATCTCGCTGACGGCGAAGGGCCGCACCACTCATGACAAGGTGATCGTCGCCGCGTTCGAACGTGAGCGGCGGCTGTTGTCCTGCCTGAACAAGGACGAGCGCGAGGTGCTGATCGACCTGTTGCGCCGGCTGCACGAGAATCTCGGCGCGGTGACCAGCGGTACCGAGGCCTGACGGATTACCCTCCAGGCGCGATCCCGAGTCCCTTCCGGGCGCGCGCCGGCCATTGCCGGCGGCACCGTCTCTGCCGAGCATCGTTTCCTCCGATTCGATGCGGCGGTTTCCCCGCCGTCGTCCCGATCTGGAACGGTTCGCATAAATTAGTTGCTTCGGCAACAAAAGAATCGTGCAGGGTAATGCGGCAGAATGACTGGCGTATTTGGGCGGGCGCTTGCCTCTTCCGTCATTGCGAGGAGCGAAGCGACGAAGCTATCCGGTCGTTCCGCGGTGAGCTTCTGGATTGCCTTCGCTACGCTCGCAATGACGGTGAGGAGAGTGCGCCTGGGACTACCAGCGTAGCGCCGCTTAGCCGCTACAACCCAATCCACTCACCCGGCGCGTCATCATTCAGCTGCGCCAATGCCTCTGCCCGCCGGGTCAACACCGCGCGCTGGTTGATGTAGCCCTTGTCGGTGATCTCGCCGCCATCGACTGAAGGCGGTTCCGCAAGCAGCAGCGCGCGCGTCGCGTGACCTGAGGAATTGGCGCCCTGCTGCTTCAGCTTTGCCAGGCCCTGTGTGATCGCGGTCCTGACCTTCTGATGCGTCAGAACATCATTCACGACTGCCGTCTCGGGCAGACCGGCGTGCGCGCGGCAGGCCGCGATGTTCGGGAACACCAGAAACCGCACCTCGTCGCCACCATGACCAGTGACAACGATATCCTGCGCGAGCGGCGCAAGCGCGGCGATACCCGCGACGCGGAGCGTGCCGACGCTGACCCAGGTGCCGGAGTTGAGCTTGAAGTCTTCCGCAACGCGGCCGTCGAAGAAAAGTCCACGCTCGGGCCGTTCTGCGTCCGCCAACTTTACGGCGTCGCCGATGAGATAAAAGCCCTCTTGGTCAAAAGCCTGCTTTGTCAGCTCCGGCGCCTTCCAATAGCCCGGCGTGACGTTGGGTCCGCGCACGCGCACCTCCAGCTTGTCCCCGGACGTCACGAGCTTCAGCTCGGTGCCGGGAATCGGCACGCCGATGTTGCCGGAGCGTTCAGCAAGGAAATGGCAGTCCGTCGCAAGCGGCGAGGTCTCGGTCGAGCCCCAGGCTGAGACCATCGGCATCGAACGGCCGACGGTCTTGATCGAGAGTTCTTCAAGCGCGTCCCAAAGATTTTGGGGCAGCGCTGCGCCGGCATAGAAGGCGAACTTCACCTCGCCGAAGAAGCGGCGGCGCAGTTCCTCATCGCCGCGCAGCGCCGCGATCAGCATGTCAAAACCGCGCGGCACGTTGAAATAGACCGTCGGCATTACGCTCTTCAGATTCGCGAGCGAGGCCGCGAAGAGACCTGGCGCCGGCTTGCCGCCGTCGATATAGAGCGAGCCGCCGTTGCGGAGTACCAGATTGAAATTGTGATTGGCGCCGAAGGTGTGGCTCCAGGGCAGCCAGTCGAGGATCACGAGATCGCTGTCGGCCTGCTCCAGGAACGTCCAGGTCTGCGCCTTGGCCTGCTGGCTCGAGGTCAGCATACGCTGGGTGTTGATGACCGCCTTCGGCGTTCCGGTCGAACCCGAAGTAAACAGGAATTTTGCGATCGTATCAGACGCGACCGCGGTGAAGGCCTTTGCAACATCGGCCGTTTCAGGCGTTGCCGCGATCTCGCGGAAGGCGAGCGCATCGGCGTCGCCGGCGTTGCCACTGATGATCTGCGCCTTGTGCAGCGGCTTGATCGCGGCAAGCGCTGCCGCAAACGTTTTGGTGCTGGAGACATAGATCGCGCCGGGCTCGAGCAGCGCGACCATGCTTTTCAGCTTGTCGAAATCCCTCGACATCAGCGAATAGGCCGGCGAGATCGCGGCCGAGGGAACGCCAACATGCTGGGCGGCCAGCGCGAGCAATGCGTGATCGATGCTGTTGTCGGAGAGAATGACGACTGGGCGCTCGGCGCTGAGACCCTGCGCCAGGATCCAGGCCGCCGCTCCGCGTACCCGCCGCAAGGCACCCGCGTAAGTCACGGTAGCCCAGGGTGTATCGGCGCCGTCACGCTCGGCGAGGAAGACCTTGTCCGGCGTCTGCCGCGCCCATTGCTCCAGCCAATCGCCAATGCAGCGCGCGCTATCACGCAGGGAATCCGCCGAGCGCAGCACGATGCTGCCGTCGGCGCGATGCTCCGCGACGGTCTTTGGCGTGGCGAACAGGCCCGAAGGGTCGCCGCGAGTGGCCGACGTCATGGTTTCCTCCTCGCCCGCATCAGGGATCGGTCGCAGCCTCGTTCCGGGCTGCCTTGGCTATAATGTTGATCATGGCAATTGTTGTCGTCAACAACAATCTTCCGTTTCGGCCGTCGAGGCGCTAGGGTCAGCCGGCAGGAGACACGATGTGAGAACCAGCGCAGCCAGAGCCGATACCCGCACCTCCCCGCGCAAACACGGCGGCAACGGGGCGGCGCGGCGGATCGACGCCGACGAGATCGGGCTCGACGCGCTGGTCGGCCATGCCGGCTATGCGGTGCGGCGCTTCCAGATCTGGATCTTTCAGGACTTCATCAAAACGCTCGGCGACGTCGACATCAGGCCAACGCAGTACTCGGTCCTGACCGTGATCGGCGCCAATCCCGGCCTGTCGCAGATGGCGGTGGCAAAACGCCTCGGCATCGAACGCGCCCGCCTGGTGCATCTGCTCGACAGCCTTGAGCAGCGCAAGCTGGTGAAGCGGATCAAGTCGAAAGCGGACCGGCGCTCCCATGCGCTGCACCTCACGGCCCCGGGCGAGACTGCCCTGGCCAAGTTCAAGCGCCTCGCAGCCGAGCACGAGCGGCATGTCGAAGACAAGATCGGCAGGGAGAACCGGGAGCGACTACTCCAGATCCTTGCTGGCTTCACCTGAATCGAGGCCGCCTATTATTTAGGCAAATATTGCAGCGGAGCCTCGGCACGATCGCCTAATCAATCATCGCGGCATCGCACAAGCTGCTGATTTTTCGATAACATCCGGAGCAGCCGCGCGGCCCGGGCATTGTACACAATGGCACACCACTTGCTTCAATCAGGCTGAAGCCGTTGCCGGAGTTTTTCACCATGGGGGCTGAACAGCCTGAAACGATCGCCGCGATTGTGGCCGCGCACCGCGCGGGCACGCTGACGCCGGCGCAGACGATCGCGCGGACCTATCAGCGCATCCGCGACCACAATGATCCCGCCATCTTCATCAGCCTGCGCGACGAGAAGGACGCAATCGCGGAGGCCGAAAGGCTCGCCGTGAAGGATGCCACCAGCCTGCCGCTTTATGGTGTGCCGGTCGCGGTGAAGGACAATATCGACGCTCTGGGATTTCCAACCACGGCGGCCTGCCCGGCTTTCTCCTACACACCGACGTATGACTCGACTGCAGCCGAACGACTGCGCGCGGCCGGCGCGATCATCATCGGCAAGACAAATCTCGACCAGTTCGCAACCGGCCTCGTCGGCGTCCGCTCGCCCTATGGCATTCCGAGGAACTCAATCCGCGCGGATCTGATTCCTGGCGGATCGAGTTCGGGCTCGGCGGTCGCGGTAGGAGCGGGACTGGTGCCGCTATCTCTCGGCACCGACACCGCCGGCTCGGGCCGCGTGCCGGCGATGCTCAACAACATCGTCGGGCTGAAGCCGAGCCTCGGCATGATCTCGAATGCGGGGCTCGTTCCGGCCTGCCGCACGCTCGATTGCATCTCGGTCTTCGCGCTGACGGTGGACGACGCCGCGTTGGCGCTCTCCGTGCTGGCCGGGCCTGACCAGGCCGATCCATTCTCCCGCGACCTGCCGCTTCAGCCCGTCACGCCGTTCCCCGCGAATCTGCGCCTCGGCGTGCCGCGTAACGGGCAGCTCATCTTCTTCGGCGACAGGACGGCAGAAGCGGCTTATGGCGAAGCCTTGAAGCGCTGGGCCGCGCTCGGCGCCATGCTGGTCGAATTCGACCTCGAGCCGTTCTACGAGACGGCCCGGCTGCTCTACGAAGGCCCGTGGGTCGCCGAGCGATATCTCGTGATCAAGAACTTGCTCGCGTCCGCACCCGACTCGATCCACCCGGTGACGCGTGAGATCACCGCCGCCGGCGCGCGGCTGACGGCGGCCGAGACCTTCTCCGCACTCTACCGCCTGCAGGGCCTGCGCAAGACCGCGGAACGCACGTTTGCCAACATCGACGCGCTCGTGCTGCCGACGGCTCCGACAACGTATACGACGGCGCAGGTGCTCGCCAATCCGATCGAGCTCAACAGCCGGCTCGGGACCTATACCAATTTCGTGAACCTGCTAGATCTCTGCGGCCTCGCCGTGCCAGCATCGATGCGCGCGGACGGCATTCCGTTCGGCATCACCCTGCTCGCGCCCGCGGGCCGCGATGCGCTGCTCGCCAGCATCGGCCGCGTCTTCCATGCCGATACCAGGTTGACGGTTGGCGCCAAGGGTGTTGCGCAGGCACCGCTTGCACCTTTGCCGGAAGGCCGCAGCGACGAAATCCCGATCGCGGTGGTCGGTGCGCATCTCTCGGGCATGGCGCTGAACGGCGAGTTGAAGGCGCTGAACGCCAAGCTGGTCGAGGCGACAAATACGGCGCCCGATTACAAGCTTTTTGCGCTCGGGACTACGCCACCGAAGCCGGGCTTGCTCCGTGTCGAGGCCGGCAAGGGCGCATCGATCGAACTCGAGATCTGGTCGCTGTCGTCGTCCGCCTTCGGCAAATTCGTCGACGCGATTCCTGCGCCGATGGCGATCGGCACGATCCGGCTTGCGGATGGCCGCAATGTGAAGGGGTTCCTCGTCGAGCCGGAAGTGCTGAACGCGGCGCGGGATATCACGTCATATGGCGGCTGGCGGAAGTTTATGGCGGAAGCCGCAACGGCGTAGGCACGACCTATACCGACACCGCGTAAATCTCGTACTCCCCGCGCACCAGCCCGATATGCGCGCGCATCGCCGCTGCTGCGCCCTGCTTGTCGCCGCGCATGATAGCGACGACGACGCGGTCGTGCTCGGCTTGCGACTTTGCGAGGCGGCCGAGATTGCGGAATTGGGCGCGGCGGAACGGCTGCACGCGGACGCGCGTCGCCAACGTGATCTCGGCGATGTAGCCGTTCTGCGAGCCCGCATAGATCGCGTTATGGAAGCGCTCATTGACGTCATGGAAGCGATCGGGATTGCCGGCGGAGCTCAATACGCGCAGCTCCTCGTGGATCGCTTCCAGGCCGTGGCGCTCGGCCGCCGACATGCGCTCGGCGGCAAGACCGGCGCACAGCGCCTCCAGTTCCGCCATCGCCTCGAACATGCTCTTGAGACGTTCGACCGACGGCTGCGCTACCACTGCGCCGCGATGGGCACGCGCTTCGACGAGGCCGCTCGCGACGAGCTGGCGCAGCGCCTCGCGCACCGGGGTCCGCGAAACGCGGAAGCGGCGGGCGATGTCGGTCTCATCCAAGGGGGCCCCGGGCGCAAAAGTTCCCTGCACGATCTCGTCGGCGAGTTGAAGCCGCAACTCCTCGGCGCGCGTGATCCTCTGCACCGACGAAGCGGCACGGTCGATGCGGGGCACCACCGGCTCGGCCGGCCGTATCCCGGGCGGGAAATCGTCAAGCGTCATACGGTCAGGTCTTTTTCGACTCGTCGATGATGCTGACATGGGCCGCGACGACACGCCAGCCCTCCGGGAACCGAATCCAGGTCTGCATCTGCCGGCCGACCTTGCCAGGCACCGTGTCGCGATAGAACAGGGTGGAGGCCACCGCTGTGTCGCGGCCGTAGCTCGAGATCACAGTCTTGGCAGTGCGGCGGTTGAGGCCGACCGGCGAACGCGCGGCGCGGAAGCCGGAGATCGCCTCATAGCCGTAGAGGTTCTCGCCGATGCCGTAGCGCAGCGTGCGAGGATCGTTGCGGAACAACTCGCCGAGCACGGCGACGTCGTTGGTGACGAGCGCCTGCTCATAGCGTTCGAACGCGGCTTTGACTTCCGCGATCACGTCGGGGAGATCGATCTCCATCTCAAATTCCTCTTGGGCTAGGCGCAGCGACCACGCCCATCTTCTCCAATGCGTACGCGACGCGCAACGCGATGTCCTCGCGCCAGGGAGCGGCAATGATCTGCACGCCAATCGGCAACGGCTCGAGCGGCACCGGCACCGCGACCACGGGCAGACCGACGAACGAGATCGGCTGGGTGTGGATGCCGATATTGGCGCGTACCGGCAGTTCGACGCCGTCGAGATTGAAGTTCACCTGGCCGAGCTTCGGCGCAGTGCAGGGCGTCGCCGGCGCGATCAGCACGTCGACGGATTTGAAGATCTCGGCAAGCTGCGCGCGATACCAGCGGCGGAATTTCTGCGCGCGGTCGACCAGCGGCGCCGGCACCATCGCGCCGGCGATCAATCGATCCCGCACAGCCGGATCGAAATCGTTCGGGCGCTTGCGCAGGCGGTCGAGATGCACCGAGGCGCCTTCGGTGGTGGTGATGACATAAGCCGCCGCACGCGCCCGCAAGGCTTCGGGCACGTCCACCACTTTCGTTGCACCAAGCGCCCTGGCGACACGGCTGACAGCTTCGACGGCTTCCGGAAACACATTCTGCTGGAAATAACCGCCCGCAATCGCAATCCGCAAATCCGAGATCGGATTGGAAATCAACGGCAATGTCGGCTCTAACCCTCGCGTCGTACAGGCGGCATCGTCATCATCCGGACCCTGCATGGCGTCATAGGCGAGCGCGAGATCGGTGGCGCATCGTGCGAACGGGCCAAGATGATCGAGGCTCGCGACGAACGGAAACGAGCGTGCCCGCGACAGCCGGCCATAGGTCGGCTTCAGGCCAAAGATGCCGCAGAAGGACGATGGCACGCGGATCGAACCATTGGTGTCGGAGCCAAGTGCGATCGGCACCAGCGCGCCTCCGACGGCGCTGCCTGAACCGCCCGACGAGCCACCGGTCATCCGCGTCGTGTCATGCGGATTGCGCGAGGGGCCGTCATGGGTGTTCTCGCCCGTGAAGTCGTAGGCGTATTCGCCCATGTTGAGCGCGCCGACGAGCACAGCGCCGGCCGCTTCCAGTCGCTCGATCAGCGTGGCGTCGCGCTTGGCGGGCGCGAGGTCGCGATTGATCTTCGAGCCCGCGCGCGTCGGAAGCCCGGCGACGTCAAACAGGTTCTTGACCGCGAAGGGCACGCCGGCGAGCGGGCCGACGGTCTTGCCGGCGGCAATGTCAGCGTCGATGGCGAGCGCCCTGGCGCGGGCGCGATCGGCGGTGACGTCGGTAAAGGAATTGAGGACGGTGTCGTGCTGCTTGATGCGCGCGAGGGCCGCTTCAGTGGCATCGAGCGCCGACATCGTTCCGCCCGCAACCGCGCTCGCGATTCCTGACGCCGTCATCTCTGGCTTGGTGGTCATGGCAGCATCAGACGGTAAAGATCGGCGCCGGCTCGGTCTCGTCCGGCAGCGCGAATTCGTCGACGAGGCGGCCGAGCCGCAGCGAGACTTCGAGATTGGCGCGTACCGCAGGCCGCCAGGCCTCTTCCACCGGCAGCGCCAAGGCTTTCGATACGGCGTCGATATAGTCGTCCAGCAGATCGGCCATCACGCTCCCAAACATCAGTGCACCGGCAACGGCGGATGCGGATCGCCGTCAACATGACGTTACGTAATAAGTTGTGACTTTGGAAGGCTGGACCTTGGCGCTCGAGCCTTGGATCGTTGCGAGGGCAGCCTACTTAATAGGCAACGTCGCACGCTTCGAAGGGCAGCCGGCCCCCGGCGATCACTCCGCCCAGATCAACTCCTGCAATTCGACAAGATCATTTGCCTTGTCCTGCCAGCCCTCGATGCAAATGTGGCTGTTGAGGTCGCTGGCATGGTGCAGCAGCATCAGAGCCATCAGGCGGCGCTTGAGCGCGAAATCGGGATTTGAGTAGCCGAAGCCTTCGAGCAGGCTGCGCACTCTCCGCGGCCGACCTGCAGACATGAAGGCGCTGGGGCCGAGCAGATCGTAATCGCGCCAGCCTGCACGGACGTCGCCGAAGTCGAACAGGCCCGCGAGTGACCAGTCGCCGTTGCGACAGGCGAGCAGAAAATTCTCCGGAATGTATTCGCCGATCAGGATCACCGGCGGCGCATCCATCGGGATCAGCATTGCGGCATCGCGCAGGAGATCGTCGAGGCCTTCAAGGAATTTCGGCGCGAGGCCGAGACGGGTGTGGCGCGCGCGACAGCCCAGCATCTGCGCGCGGATGAACGCGTCCCACCGCGGCTCCATCTCTGCCAGCGGGCCGAGCGGCGCGCGCTGCACAGCGGCAATGGTCTCGCCGATCTGGCGCAACACGCGCTCCTTCTGCGCTTCTGGCAATGAGGGCCAGACTTCCGAGCCGAGCGTACCTGAAAGGCGCGTGATGACGAGATAGGGCCAGCCATCGCGCTCACCCTCCACGATGATCTCGGGAATCGGCAGATGAAGCCGGCCCACAAGCTGCGTCAGCGAGCTGCGCTCCGAGACGAATTGCGCGCGCAATAGCGGCGGGAATATCTTCAGGATCAGCTTGTCGCCGAGCCCGACCACGAGGTTGGTGCCGGTCGAAAACACATGCGGCGCGTTGATATCGAGACCATGGCCGCGCGCAATGTCGAGCGCTACTGGCAGCCATCGGGAGGGGTCGGCGCGCAAGGCGCGATAAGCCTCTCGGCTCGCCGAAGCCGATGCGCCCCACACCCCGGCCGCGTCAGGCGGTAGCGTCGCGTCCATCACAGCGTCCGCCCAGCTCTACTCCAGCACATCCTTGACGCTGTTCTTGATGGTCGAGGGCACGGCATGCTCGGGGACTTCAATGGTCTGGGTACCGCGCGTGATGCGGTAGGTGAACGCGTCGGCCTGCCCGGAACGCGCCGCAGGGATTTTCTTCGGGTCGGCGAACAGCTGGTCCACCGTCTTCTGGTCGGCGGACGACAGATCAGACACGGCCAACTCGCCGCGACTCTTGAGGTGAGGGCCGCCGAAACCGGCGACCCCTCCGACGCGCTCGATCTTCAGGCGATCCACGCTGTCTTCCTTTCGGGGCGTGCTTGACCCTTCACAGCCCGATCTTCGTCCACCCCGCATTGACGGCAGCGGCGACGGCGGGCGCCTTCGGGTACATTGTTTGCGCCACCTGACGGGTCCGGGCGGCAAATGCCTTCATCGTCATGTTTGGCGTGGGGCCGAAGCCCGTCAGCGAACGATACCACACTTGGCCGACCTCGGCCCAGCTATTCCCGCCGAGCGTCACGCAGGCCGTATAGAAAGCCAGATTGGGCGGCCCGCTCGAATAATGCGGATCCATGCCCGGCGTGATCTGGGAGTATTTGGTCGGCTGCGGCGCCAGGCAGTGTTTGCCGGCCGGATTGGCCATGTCGCGCAGGCAGGTAAAGCCCTTCTTCTTCGACGCCGGGCCCATGATGTCGCGCCCGATCAGCCAGTCCGCCTTCTTGACGGTCTGCCTGGCTTCCCACTGCCGGAACATCGAACCGAAACAGTCGGACATGCTTTCGTTCAGGCCGCCGGCATCGCCGCTGTAGGCGAGTTGGAGACTGTGCTGGGTCACGCCATGAGTCAGCTCGTGGCCGATGACGTCGTTCCCCCTGGTGAAGTCGACGAAGATGCTGCCGTCGCCATCGCCGTAAATCATCTGCGATCCGTTCCACATGGCGTTGTTGTACTTCTCGCCGAAATGGGCCGACGACATCATGGTCATGCCGTGATCGTCGATCGAATTCCGGTTGAAAACCTGCTGATAGAATTTCGCGACTTTGGTAGTCTGGTTGAAGGCACGCTTGACGGACGCGTCGGGCGACGACTTCGGCTTCGGAACGGGCGTACCCGGCAGCGTCTGCGTATGCTTGCAATCGTAGACCGTGACGGACGGTGCCGCGGCAAGCGTAACCAGCCCACTGGCGCGCGTCGCGGCAACGCTGGTGAACCTCGCAGCCTGCGTCCGCAATTCGCGCAGTTCGTGACTGATCTGGACGGTGTCGACCATCCGCTTGCGAATCGGAGCCGCGAGCTTCTTGTCCTGGGAGAGCCTGGTCAAAACGTCGTTCGGGATGATGAAGCATGAGCAGGGCATCGATAGCCTCCAATACAGCTTTTCGAAAATGATGAATGAAACAACCGCAAGGTCATGGCCGCCCAACGGCGACGAGCGTTGCCGCAGACGGGCGTGACGCGACCAGGATTATTGCAGGGACCCGGCGTGTTGCGTGTGAACTCGCACACACATCTCTGGTTGAGCAACGCCCGGTTCGCATTCGCCGCGAACGAAGCTCGCGCTTCGCGTGTACGATCGCGAGATCAACGCCTCGGCTAGCGATCCGGGCTGGCGCGCTCGAACTGGCGCAGCAGCTTGTTGCCGCGCTCGACTGCGGTATCCAGCGCGGCTTGCGCGCTCTTCTGGCCGGCAAACGCCTGCTCGAGCTCTTCCTCGATCGCGCCGCGGATCAGGTTGAACGAGCCGAGCCGGATGCCCTTGGAATTTGCGGTCGGCGGATGCAGCGTGATCTCCTCGAACGAGATCGCCGAGCCCGGGTTGCGCTCGTAAAAACCTTGCGCGCGCGTCAACTCGAAGGCGGCGCGGGTCACAGGCAAATACCCGGTGTTCTGATGCCAGGCGGCCTGGACGCCGGGTTGAGACAGATAGGCGAAAAACCGCGCTACGCCCTTGTATTCCTCGCGCGACCGGTCGCGCAGCACCCACAGCGTGGCGCCGCCGATGATGGAGTTCTGCGGCGCACCCTTCACGTCGGGCCAGTACGGCATCATGCCGTAGCCGATCTCGAACTTCGAATTGGCCTTGATGTCGGCGCGCGTCGCCGAGGAGCCGATGAAGATGCCGCACTCACCGTTCTGGAAACGCGGCTCGGCCGATTGCCCACGGCCGCTATAGTCGAACAATTTTGTCTTTTGCCATTCGGCGAGCTGAGCGATGTGCTTGACCACGACCGGATTGTTGATGGTCAATTCCGCATCGAGGCCGGCAAAGCCATTCCCGCGCGTGGCCAGCGGCAGATCGTGAAACGCCGAAAAATTCTCGACATGAATCCAGGACGGCCACGACGTGGTGAAACCACAGACCGCGCCGCGCTCGCGCAGGCGCTTTGCAGCAGCACCAAGCTCAGGCCAGGTTTTCGGCGGCGTCTCGGGATCGAGGCCGGCGTCGCGGAACATGGTCTTGTTGTAGTAGAGGATCGGCGTCGACGAGTTGAACGGAAACGACAGCAGATTGCCGGCGGCGTCGGTGTAGTAACCGGAGACCGCCGGAAGATAGTCGGTGAGCGAGAACGGCTCGCCCATGTCATGCATCATGCTGTAGACCGGATAGATCGCGCCTTTTGCTGCGGTCATGGTCGCCGTGGCAACCTCATTGACCTGGACGATCGCGGGCTGGCTGCGCGAGCGGAAGGCGAAGATCGCGGCCGTCACCGTCTCGGTGTAGTTGCCCTTGTAGGCAGGCACGATGCGATAATCGGACTGCGAGGCGTTAAAGTCGGAAGCGAGCTTATCGAGCTGCTTGCCGAGCTCGCCCGACATGGCGTGCCACCACGCGATGTCGGTCGTGGCACGCGCCTCGCAGCTCAATGCGAGAGCCAAAGCGGCGGCGGCGACCTGCAAAAGGCGCAATGCTGAAGTCACGATGGCTCTTCCCGGATCAAGCGGCGAAAGGCGACCGAACCTTGCTTAAGGCGCAGCACGAGCGGTTTCAACCGGGAATGAAGGCAGACCGCGGCGCACAATCACCCGGCCGGCTAGGGTCTGGGATGGCCTTCCCTTAACCATCTGCTAGATTGCATTGAACCTTTTGGTCCCGCCATAGACTCCATCTCCGAGGGGTTGAGTGTGCCAGTGTTAAACCGTGCCGAATTCTCGCGGACCGGGGTGATTTTCGTTGCGCTTCTGTTCGCCATCTGCGCGACGGGCGCCGCTGCGCGCGAATTCCGCGCCGCCGACACCCAGAGCGAGGACTACCCGACCGTCCAGGCGCTCCGCTATATGGGCGCGCTGATCGCCGAGCGCACCGGCGGCCGCCACGAGATCAAGGTGTTTCACTCCCGCCAGCTCGGCGAGGAGAAGGAGACGATCGAGCAGACCCGCGCCGGCGCAATCGACCTCAACCGGACCAACGTGGCCCTGATCGGCAATTTTGTCCCGGCGATGAACGTGCTGGCGATGCCGTTCCTGTTCCGGTCCATCGAGCACATGCAGAAGGTGCTGGACGGAGCGATCGGCAACGAGATCCTCGGCAGCTTCGAGCCTTACGGATTCGTCGGGCTCGCCTTCTACGATTCCGGGGCACGCTCGATCTACAACAGCGTCCGTCCGGTAAAGAGCATGGCCGACCTCAAGGGATTGCGGATCCGGGTGCAGCAATCGGAGTTGATGAGCCAGATGATTCGATCGCTTGGCGCCGAGCCGGTCGAATTGCCCTATGGCCAGGTGCTGACGGGGCTCGCGACCCATCTGATCGACGGCGCCGAGAACAACTGGCCATCCTTCGTGACGACGGACCATTACAAATATGCCGGCTACTACACCCTCACCGAACACACGATGAGCCCGGAGGTGCTGGTAATGTCGCTCAAGGCGTGGCGCAGCCTCTCGGCGGAGGACCAGACCATTTTCAGGGAGGCCGCACAGCGCTCCAGCCAGTTCATGCGCGAAAAATGGCGCGACCTCGAGGAGCAGTCCCAGCACAAGGCGGAGGCCGCCGGCATCATCGTGACCAAGGATATCGACCGCAAGCCGTTCGAAGATGCGATGGCGCCGGTCTACGCCAAGGCCGCGCAAGATCCCGCCGCCGCGGCGCTGATCGAACGCATTCGCAAGGTGGAGTAACGCCGCTTGATCGCGACTGGCACCAGCGAGAACGCAGAGCGGCCGCCCGGCCCGATCGGGCGGATGCGCGCGCGCCTCGTCGGCGTGTTGCGGGCGGTGCCGATCCGCTGGCGCATCCTGTCGATCGCGGCGCTGAACTCGGCTGTCGTGATCGTGCTGGTGGCGATGATCTGGAATGGCGCGCAGGTGCTGGGATCGGCCTGGGACGACGTGCGACAGGTGCGCGAATCCGACCGGATCCTGGCGCTGCTCGAAAGCGAGACCGGACGGCTCCAGAACCTGATCCACCGCTACATCAACCAGCCGAGCCCGGACCTGTTCGCCGAGATCCTGCTGCTGCGCGAGGCCGTGCTGGGCACGCTGACCGACCGCGCCGCCAAGGACCCGATGCTGTCGGGCTCCGTCGAGGAGCTGGAGCGCACCACCGACCGCTTCCTCAACGGCTTCGGCGATCTGCGCACCGTGCAGGCGACCATCGCCAAGACCTATGAGGAGCAGGTGCAGGGTCCGGCCAAGGATATGGCGGGCCTGTACTCCATCATCGAAGGCGCCACCGGCCACCGCGACGCGCTGATCTGGCCCTCGCTCGGCAAGTCGCGCGAGGCCTTCACCGCGATGCTGGTCGCGGCCAACTCCTATTACCTGTCGCTGTCGCCCGGCGCCGCCGACGATGCGCGCCGGAACACCGAGACGATCGAGAAGACCATCCCTGTGATGATCGATCTCGCCGACAACGATCTCCAGCGCATGGCGCTGCAGAAGCTCGGGGCCCGCACCATGGCGCTGCGCGAGGGCTTTGCAAAGCTATCGGAGCAATTGACCAACCGCACCGAACTCCTGCGCAACACCATCGACGCCAGCCAGGCCGAGGCAATCGGCGCCATCGACGACCTCTCGACGAAAATGCGCCGGCGCGAGCAGAAGGCGCAGGAGACGTTTGACCGCACGCTGGCCGATATTTCTCGTCGTGTTCTTTCCATCGCGGTGATCTTCCTCGGCATCATCCTCACCGCCGGCGTGCTGATCGCGCTGTCGATCCGGCTGCCGCTGCAGCAGATCATGGCCGCGATGCGCGCTATCACGCTCGGCGATCTCGGCCGCGAGGTGCAGGGCACCAAGGCCCGCGACGAGGTCGGCGCCATGGCGCGCGCCGTGGAAGTGTTCCGCGAGAACGCGATCGCGAAACGCGAGACCGAAGACGAGCTGCGCACGTCCAAGGAAAAGGCCGAGAGCGCGCTGCTCGAGCTCAACACCGCGCAGCAGAATCTGATCGATGCAGAGCGGCTCGCCGCGCTCGGCGGCCTCGTCGCCGGCGTCGCGCATGAGGTCAACAACCCCATCGGCATCAGCCTGACCGTGGCCTCGAGCTTCGCAAGGCGCAGCGAGATTTTTGAGGCCCAGCTCAGGGGCGACGGGGGCCTGCGCCGCTCGCAGCTCGAGGAATTCGTGCAGTCCTCGCGCGACGCCTCGCAGCAGCTCGTCGCCAACCTCACCCGCGCCGGCGAGCTGATCCAGTCGTTCAAGCAGGTCGCGGTCGACCGCTCCCATGCCGAACGGCGGCAGTTCTCATTGAGCGAAGCAACCGACCAGATCATCGCCAGCCTGCGGCCTGTGCTGAAGCGCTCGCCGATCACGCTCCAGGTCGACGTGCCCGAGGGGCTCCTGCTCGACGGCTATCCCGGCTCCTACGGCCAGATCCTGACCAATCTGTTTCTCAATGCCGCCAACCATGCCTTTGCCGACGGCCGCGCCGGCACCATCACGATCTCGGCCCGGCCGCGCGGCACCGACGATATCGAGATCAGCTTCGCCGATGACGGCGCCGGCATGACCCCGGACGTGCAGCGCCAGGCCTTTGACCCATTCTTTACCACCCGGCGCAATGAAGGTGGCACGGGACTGGGCCTGCATATCGTCTATAACCTTGTCACCCAGCAGCTCGGCGGCCGCATGATGCTGGAATCCAAGCTGGGACAAGGCACTACTTTTCGGATTATCATGCCGCGGATCGCCAAGGGCGGCGCGCAAAGCACAGAAAGTGACGGGACTTCTCAATGGCCGAACAGGACGATGTCCTCCACCTGATCGACGACACCGGTACCGCGTCGGAGGATACCACCGCCCGGAAATGGAAGATCGCCGTTATCGACGACGATCCGGCGGTGCATGACGGCACCCGCTTCGCGCTGTCCGATTACAGCCTGAACGGCCAGAGCCTGGAAATCCTGTCCGCCCATTCCGCGGCGGAAGGCCGCAAACTGATGGCGGAGCACAACGACATCGCCGCGGTGTTGCTCGACGTCATCATGGAGACCGACGTCGCCGGCCTCGAGCTGGTCGAATATATCCGCAACGTGCTCAAGAACGAGACCGTGCGCATCATCCTGCGCACCGGCCAGCCCGGTCAGGCGCCGGAGCGGCGCGTGATCGTGCAATACGACATCAACGACTACAAGGCCAAGACCGAGCTCACCGCCGACAAGCTGTTCACCTCGCTAACCGCAGCGCTGCGCTCCTACCAGCAGCTCGAGCGCATGTTGCAGACCAGGCGCGGGCTCGAGATCATTATCGATGCCGCCTCCACGCTGTACGACTTCAAGTCGATGCAGCGGCTTGCCGAGGGCGTGCTGACCCAGCTCGCCTCGCTGCTCAATGTCGATTGCGCCGGTATACTGGTCTTGCGTGACAATGGCGGCGTCGACCCCGAGCTTTCGGTGCTCGCCGGCAGCGGCTGCTACAGCCGCTTCATCGGCACGACGTCGTCGAAGGCGCTCGACCCTGATTTGCGCCAACTGGTCGAGGATGCCTTCCAGCGCCGCAAGAACGAGTTCGCCGACCACCGCAGCGTAATCTATCTGCGCACCGGATCCGGCCGGGAGGTCGTGGTGCTGCTCCAGTCCGAGCGCGATCTGTCGGAGACCGACCGCTCGCTGGTCGAGATCTTCTCCAGCCGGCTCTCGATCGCCTTCGACAACGTCATCCTCTACCAGCAGCTCCAGGCCGCCAACACGCAGCTGGAAGACCGCGTCGCCCAGCGCACCCGCGCGCTGATGCAGGCCAATCGCCGGCTGTCAGCGCAATGGCTGCGGCTGCAGCGCGCCAACGGCTTCAAGAACGAGATTCTCGGCACGGTCGCTCACGATTTGAAGAACCCGCTCGGCGTCATCCTCGGCCGTACCGAGATGCTGAAGGAACTGATCTCGACCGGTGCCTCGTCTTCAGGCGTGGTCGCCCAGGTCGATCATATCCGCGACGCCACCAAGCGCCTGACCACAATGGTCGACCATCTGATCTCGGACGCGATGGCCGATGCCTTCGACATCACCATCCGCCGCGAGCCGGTCGACGTCGCGGCGCTGGTGAAGGAGGTCGCCGAGGCCAACCAGCCGCTCGCCGTCAACAAGCAGCAGGCCATCCACGTCAGCGCGCCGGCCAACATCGTCACCATGTGCGACACGGATCGCATCCGCGAGGCGATCGACAACCTCATCAGCAACGCCATCAAATACTCGCCGATTTCCGGCAAGATCACCGTCGCGGTCACCCACGAGGGCAACGACACCATCATCCGCGTCAGCGACGAGGGTGCCGGCCTGTCGCCGGAAGATCTCGGCCGCCTGTTCGGCCGATTCCAGCGGCTATCCGCAAAGCCGACGGCAGGCGAGAGCTCGACAGGGCTTGGGTTGTCCATCGTCAAGCGTATTATTGACATGCATGGCGGCGAGGTAACCGCCGACAGCGAGGGCCCGGGCAAGGGCTCGACCTTCACCATCACCCTGCCCGCGACCGAGATACCATGATTTGAGTATTGAGATCTGAGTGACATGACACAAAGCCAGCACATCATGATCGTCGACGACGAGGCCCCGGCCCGGGAGATGGTCGGCGATTACCTCAAGATGCACGGCTTCACCGTGACGCTGTGTGACGGCGGCAAGAGCTTGCGCACCGCGATCGACGGCAGCATGCCCGACCTCGTCGTGCTCGATCTCAATATGCCCGAGGAAGACGGTCTCTCGATTATCCGCGACCTCAAGAGCCGCATCAACGTGCCCGTCATCATGCTCACGGCGACCGCGAGCCCGATCGACCGCGTCGTCGGCCTCGAACTCGGCGCCGACGATTACGTGGCAAAGCCCTGCGAACTGCGCGAGCTGATGGCGCGCATACGCTCGGTGTTGCGGCGGAGCGTGCCGGTGAAAGCCGCAGCGTCGGACGCCGGGTCCACCAAATCAGACAAGGATCAATTGGTGCGCTTCGGCACCAAATGGCTTGATCTCGAAGCCCAGGCCCTGCGCGACGACGAGGGCAATGAGCATCCGCTGACCGCATCCGAGTTCGGGCTGCTCAAGGTGTTCGCGGCCAATCCGAAGCGCGTGCTGTCGCGCGAGCGCCTCCTGGAATTGGCCAATGCGCGCGACGCCGAAGCCTTCGACCGCGCCGTGGACCTGCGCATCATGCGCATCCGCCGCAAGATCGAGCCCGACCCGACCAAGCCTGCCGTGATCCGCACCATCCGCGGCGGCGGCTACCTGTTCTCGCCCGCGGGCGAGAAGGCCTAAGGGCGCGTCGCGCACCGCTGTCGTCCCGGACAAGCGGAGCGCCGATCCGGGGACGCTGATGGGCGTAGCGCGACCAAACGCAAGCGCCGGAAATTGGTTCCTCCCAGTCCAAATCCGCAGGTCCGCATTTTTCGTACATTGAAATTCCACGCTTTTTTGGTCCGAATGTTTCGTCGCGGTTTATCTGACGAAACAATTTAGCCGCGCACGAAACCATTTTCCCCTTTTCGTGCAGACGTCCCGAAACGTTGGCTCATTAACACTTTGGTCCAAGGAAACGCCGCTCGGTTGCGGCGCACCGGGGAGCTAGGTCCATGCCGAACGTCATCGCCATCAACGCCCAAGCCAGCCAGAGCATCATTGCCGCTCAGGCGACCTCGGACGACATGCTTCTCGAAAGCATTGCCGACGGCAACCGGACGGCCATGCACATTCTCTATTGCCGTCACAATGTGCGGGTGTACCGCTTCATCCTGCGGATCGTGCGTGACGCCACCACGGCGGAAGATCTGGTCAGCCAGGTGTTCCTGGACGTCTGGCGCACCGCCGGCCAGTTCCAAGGCCGCTCGCAGGTTTCGACCTGGCTGCTCTCGATCGCGCGCTTCAAGGCACTGACCGCCATGCGCCAGCGCCGGTTCGAGGACATCGACCAGGAAGACGTACGCGAGATTGCTGACGGTGCCGATACGCCCGAGGCTTCGCTCGACCGCAACGACACCAGCGCGATCCTGCGCGCCTGCGTCCAGAAGCTGTCGCCCGCGCATCGCGAGATCATCACCCTCGTCTACTACCACGAGAAGTCGGTGGAGGAGGTCGGGCAGATCATCGGCATCCCCCAGAGCACGGTGAAGACGCGGATGTTCTACGCCCGCAAGCAGCTCGCCGATTTGCTTAAGGGTTGCGGCGTCGACCGCTTCGCCGCCTAAATCTAAATATTTCAATGAGATAGGGCCCGATATCGGGCCCCATCCCGGGACACGAAAGCGTTACCGCCGACGAAACAAATGAAACAAAGCACAACATCAGGCGGAAAAACTTCGTCCCTATAAGGATCACATACGGTTTCGTTAAACCTCCCAAGACCTCCAGCGACCCGGACGGGATGCCCCCCTCCGGGTCGTTTTGTATTTGGGGCTGGGGGCAGGAGCCGCCACGACGTCACGAGCGCGTGACGGCGCGTAACGTCCGGCATCCCTATCCCGAACTGCTCTCGTGACCTTCCTCACGAGTGCCCCATGCTGGAATTTCTCTTCGCTGTCCTCGCCGGTATCTTCACTATCGCGGCCCCCTGCACGCTGCCGATGTTGCCGATCCTGCTCGGCGCCTCGATCGGACGGACCTCGCAGCTGCGGCCTGTGATGATCGCGCTCGGTTTCGTCATTTCCTTCTCCGCGGTCGCGCTGCTGCTCGGCGCGCTGACGCGGCTGTTCGACTTCGATCCCAATGTGCTCCGCGAGGCGGCGGCGGTCCTGCTGCTCGGCTTCGGCCTGCTGATGCTGTGGCCGGCTCCGTTCGAATGGCTGTCGGTCCGGCTCAATGGCTGGCTCAATCTCGGTGCGACCGGCGGCGCCCAGCGCGAGGACGCGTTCGGCGGGCTCGTGCTCGGCACCACGCTCGGCCTGGTCTGGACGCCCTGCGCCGGCCCCGTGCTCGGCTCGATCCTGACCCTGGTCGCGACCTCAAAGAATCTGGCCTGGGCCGGCACGCTGCTGGTCGCCTACGCGATCGGAGCGGCAATCCCGATGCTGGCGATCGCCTATGGCGGGCAGGCCGCGACCACGCGCGTACGTAGCCTTGCCCGCATCTCGCCGCGCCTGCAGCAGGGCTTTGGCGTCGTCGTAATCGCCTTCGCGCTCGCCGCCTACTTTCAATACGACACGCTGATCGTGGCGTGGCTCACCGGCTTCTATCCCACCGGCCAGATCGGCCTGTGATCGCTTCCTCTCAACGGAGAACAAGTCCATGACCTTCAAGCTGCTCGCCGTCTCCGCCGCACTGATCGGCTTTGCCGTCACCGGCGCCGTCATTCCCGGCATCTGCGACGAGGCCGCGCCCGCGGTACCGGTCAAGATCGCAGCCGCGAACCAGACGGCGACCGCGCCTGACTTCGCGGGCATCAGCAACTGGTTCAACTCGAAGCCCCTGAACATCGCCGATCTCCGCGGCAAGGTCGTGCTGGTCGACTTCTGGACCTATGGCTGCGTCAACTGCGTCAACACGCTGCCGCATGTCACCGACCTCTATGCCAAATACCGGGATAAGGGCCTCGTCGTGGTCGGCGTGCACACGCCTGAATTCCCGTTCGAGCGCTCCGCCTCAAACGTGCAGGCCGCGCTGAAGCGCCACGGCATCACCTATCCGGTGGCGCAGGACAATGATTCCAAGACCTGGAACGCCTACAGCAACCAGTATTGGCCGGCGCAGTACATCATCGACCAGAGCGGCAAGATCGTGTTCCAGCATGCCGGCGAAGGCCGCTACGACGAGATCGACCGCACGGTGGCGAAGCTGCTGAAGGCCGATAGCTGATGCCGCATCCCACGGCTGTGTGATGATGCTGCTTGACTCCACGGACCCGTCCGTGGAGTTTCGCAGCCTCCAAATCAGCCGCCGCAATGGACGACGCGACCACCAGCAACGACATCCGCCTCCGCGAAGGCTCCTCGATCGCGCAGCGGCTGGTCGTGGGCGGCTCTGCTGCGGCCGTTGCGCTCTGCTTTACGCCGGGTCTGTTCACGCACGACATCCTCGAAGTGATCATCTCCGTGGTCGCGCTGCTGTCGGGCGCGGCGTTTGTCGGTGTGGTCATGCTGACGCCGGCGGTGGTATGGATCATCACGCCGAATGAGATCCTGATCGGACGGCAGCGTCCGTTCGGGAAGCTCCAGACGCGGGTCGTCGGGAAAGACGACATCGCGGGACTACAGGTTCCCGGCAGCAAAACCGCGAAAGCCCGCTTCCAACTGGCCTTCACACTGGCCTCCGGCGAACGCCTGACCTCTCCGCCGCTCTCCGACGTCACCCATGTTCATGACACCGTGACTCGGATCGCGACGCAATTCGACGTCGCCGGTGTCGAGGCGCCCGTCAATCCGCTCGATGCGAGCAATCCCGAGATGCGGCTTGGTGAACCCGTCGAGCCGTTCTCCCAGCGAGACATCCGGATCGCAGCCTTGATCGTCGTCGCACTGAGTGTCGCACCCTACGCTTACAGGCTGTGGCGCGGCCTGCCGCCCAATGCGATCGACTTCATGCTGCTGCCGCTTGGTGTGATCGCAGCATTCGGCGTCTACCGATTTGCCAATCTGGTGACCGGCGCGTTCTGGATCATTCGCGAGAGCGACATTCGCGTCGAACGCCTATGGGGGAATGGCCAGCCGCGCGCGGACCAGATCGAAGGGCACGACGTCAAAGCGATCACGGTCGAGCGCCGTGGCCGGTCCGAGGACGAACACTGCATCGTCGTGATCCGGTTGCGATCCGGACGGCGCTTTCGCAGCCCCCGCATCGGCTCGCGCAACGAAGCCCGCGCCGTGGGGACTGAGATCGTCCGGCGGCTCGGGATCGGGGCGGAGGCCAGTCAGATTTAGGGCGTCTCAACCCACGGGCGAGATCGCCGATGCGGCTTTTCGCGCCAACCCGCCTTGTTCATGGTGTTGATCCACGTCAAAAAACCAAAGCATTCTCGTGACATACCACCCGGGCGTGCCTTTAACTTGCCACGAAGCTGCCCCTGAGTTCAGATGGTTCCTAACGATTTGCGCTGTGGCAGCGGGGAGAACTTGAAATGCTGGATTATCGTCGCCTGACTGGGGCATTTGTGGCTGCGATCGGCCTGATCCTGTCCGGGCCGCAAGCCTTCGCCCAGCAGCCGGACCGCGGCGACGAGCCCGGCCTGATCGCCGACGACAGCTACCAGCTCGATCCGGAATGGCAGAAGCAGGTCGTGTACTACCGCACGGCCGAGCCGCCGGGCACCATCATCATCTCGACCTCAGAGCGTCACCTCTATCTGGTGCAGCCCGGCGGGCGCGCAATCCGCTACGGCATCGGCGTCGGCCGCGACGGCTTCCAGTGGCAGGGCTTGGTGCAGATCACCAACAAGAAGGAGTGGCCGGACTGGACGCCGCCGCCGGAAATGATCCAGCGCCAGCCCTATCTGCCGCGCTTTATGGCCGGCGGCCCCGGCAATCCGCTGGGCGCACGCGCCATGTATCTTGGCACCACGGTCTATCGTATCCACGGCACCAACCGTCCCGATACGATCGGCACCAAGGTGTCCTCGGGCTGCTTCCGTCTGGTCAACAACGACGTCGCCGATCTCTACGATCGCGTCCCTGTTGGCACCAAGGTGGTCATCCGGCAGAAGCCTGAACTCTAGATATCCGCCCTCCTCCAAATTCCTTTTCCCGATTTTTTCGAGAGAGCAACATGATGCGCACATTTCGAGGCGGCCTGCTGATCGGGCTCGCGGTCGCCATACTGGTCGCCGCCTTGGCCATCACTTACGAATTCTACGACACCCGCACGCTGAAGCGCACGGTGCGTCGCGGCGAAGTGCTGTGCGGCGTCAACAAGGGCCTGCCGGGCTTCTCGATCCCCGACGACAAGGGTAACTGGTCTGGTTTCGACGTCGATTTCTGCCGCGCGGTGGCTTCCGCGATCTTCGACGATCCAAACAAGGCCAAGTTCGTGCCGCTCGATGCCAGCGAGCGCTTCAAGGAATTGCAGAGCCGCAAGGTCGACATCCTCTCGCGCAACTCCACCTGGAGCATGTCGCGTGAGCTCGACTACGATCTCTACTTCCCGGCTGTCGCCTATTACGACGGCGAGGGTTTTATGGTGCCGCGCTCGCGCAACAAGGAAACGTCGCTCGACCTCGCCGACAGCAAGGTCTGCGTACAATCAGGCACCACGACGCTGCTCAACCTCGCCGACTACTTCAAAGCCAACAACATGAAGTATGAGCTGATGAAGTTCGACAAGCTGGAAGACGTGGTGAAGGCCTACGACGCCGGCAAGTGCGACACCCTGACCGCCGACGTCTCCCAGCTCTATGCGCTGCGGCTGAACATGTCCAAGCCCGGCGACCACATGATCCTGCCCGACATGATCTCCAAGGAGCCGCTGGCCCCCGTCGTGCGCCAGCGCGACGACGACTGGATGATGATCGTGAAGTGGACGCTCTACGCGATGATCAATGCGGAAGAGCTCGGCGTCACCTCGGAGAATATCGACGAGGCCTTGAAGTCGAAGAAGCCGGAAGTGATGCGGCTGGTCGGTACCGAGGGCAATTACGGCGAGCAGCTCGGCCTGACCAAGGACTGGGCCGTACGCATCATCCGCCATGTCGGCAATTACGGCGAGATGTACGAGCGCAATATCGGCGAGAAGTCGAAGCTGAAGATTCCGCGCGGCATGAACCAGCTGTGGAATGCCGGTGGCGTGCAGTATGCGCCGCCGATGAGGTAAGAGGTAAGCGCGGGCCACTCCGCCGTCATTGGGAGCGAAGCAGAGCAATCCAGAATCCCCTGGCGGTGAATGTCTGGATTGCTTCGTCGCAAGAGCTCCTCGCAATGACGAACTCGGGGCAGACGCCTTCCACATTCTCAACTGTCATCGCCCGCGAAAGCGGGCGATCCAGTATTCCAGAGACGTCGAACGCATACGGAGAGGCCGCGGCGTACTGGGTCGCCCTGTCAAGCAGGGCGACAACACCGAGGGTGAGGCGCGTCCTCGCGCCCTGCCGCTCGCCTCAATACCCCCGCGTCCGCGCCAACTGCTCGGTGTGGTAGTTCGCATCGCCGAACAATTCCTCGCACACCCTCGCGCGCTTCATGAAGAAGCCGATGTCGAACTGGTCGGTCATGCCCATGCCGCCATGCATCTGCACGCCTTCCTGCACCGCGCGGGTGGCGGTGGTCCCGGCGCGGGCCTTTGCGACAGCGACGCTCGACGCAGCCTTGGCGACATCCGTGTCCAGCGCCTGGAGCGCCTTCATCGTGGCAGCACGGGTGATCTCGATGTCAACGTAGAGCTCGGCGGCGCGGTGTTGGAGCGCCTGGAATTCGCCGATCAGCTTGCCGAACTGCTTGCGGTTCTTGAGATATTCGACGGTGCGGTTGAACACCTCTTCGCTCAAACCCACCATCTCGGCTGCAACCGCGCCGCGACCGATATCGAGCACACCGTCGAGCAGCCCCGCACCCTGATCGACCTCGCCAAGCACGCTGCCGGCATTGACCTCGACGTTGGAAAGCTCGATCCGCGCCGCGTTGTGCGCGTCGACCATGATGGTCCGCTCGATCGACACCCCCTTGGCTTTGGGATTGACCAGGAACAGCGTCAGGCCATCGCGCTCACCGGCGGAGCCCGCAGTGCGCGCAGCAACGATGAAGAGATCGGCGACATGGCCATCAACCACCAGCGCCTTGGCACCGGAGAGCTTGAAGCCATTGCCGGCGCGCACGGCCTGCAGGCTGGTCTGGAGCGGGCGATGCTTTGCGCCCTCGTCGATCGCAAGGGTCGCGAGCAGCGAGCCGTTGGAGATTTTCGGCAGATGTTCCGATTTCTGCGCGGCGTTGCCGCCGCGGTTGAGGGCCGAAGCCACGACCACGCTGGTCGCAAGGAAGGGCGACGGCATCAAGGTGCGACCGATCTCCTCCATCACGACACCGGCTTCCATGAAGCCGAGACCGCTGCCGCCGAACTCTTCCGGCACAAGCAAGCCGGCAAAGCCCATCTCGGCGAAGGAATGCCACAGCTCCTTCGAAAAGCCGGTGGGGTCCTTGCTATCGCGCAAGCCGCGCAGATGCGACACCGGCGCCTTGTCGCTGATCAGCCCGCGCGCGGAGTCGCGAAGCATTGATTGTTCTTCGGTGAGGACGAGGGCCATGTGCGTGTTTCCGATTCGAAATCTATGTTGTTGTCGTCATTCCGGGATGGCCCGCAGGGCCAGGCCCGGAATCCATCAAGCAGCGTGTACGCGGTGCGATGGATTCCGGGCTCCCGCTTTGCGCGCCCCGGAATGACGTTGTGAGAGCGTGCTTAAGCCCCGGGCAAATCCAGGATGCGCTTGGCGACGATGCCGAGCATCACCTCCGTCGTGCCGCCTTCGATCGAGTTGGCCTTGGTTCGGAGCCAGGCGCGCGGACGGGCGCCCTGCCGCGAGCGCTCGCTCTCCCATTCCAGCGCATCGACGCCACCGGCCGACATCAGGATTTCGTAACGGCGCTTGTTGAGCTCGGTACCGTAATACTTCATCGCCGACGAGAATGCCGGGTGCGCCTGGCCCGCCTTGGCGAGATCGACGGCGCGTTCGGCGCAGGCCGCAAGGGCGGCTTCATCGACGTCGAATGTCGCAATCCGGCCGCGCAGCATGGAATCGTCGAGCTTGCCTTGCGCGTCCGTCCCGACAGAATCGGCCGCGATCTGGCCGAGCGGACGGCCGACGCCGCGCTCGCCCATGCCCGATATCATCGCGCGCTCGTGCTGCAGCAGATATTTTGCGACGTCCCAGCCGCGATTGACGGTACCGACCACATGCGATTTCGGCACGCGGACGCCGTCGAAGAAAGTTTCGCAGAATGGCGAGTAGCCTGAGATAAGAAGGATCGGCTTGGTGGTGACACCCTTCGACGTCATATCGAACAGGATGAAGCTGATGCCGTCGTGCTTCTTCGCGGCGGGATCGGTGCGCACGAGACAGAAAATCCAGTCGGCGTAGTTGGCGTAGGACGTCCAGATCTTCGAGCCCGTGATGACGAAATCATCGCCGTCGCTCTCGGCGCGGGTCTGGAGCGAGGCGAGATCGGAGCCGGCGTTCGGCTCGGAATAGCCCTGGCACCAGCGAATGAGCCCCGCAGCGATCTTCGGAAGATGCTCCTTCTTCTGCGCCTCGTTGCCGTATTTGAGCAGCGCCGGTCCGAGCATCCAGATGCCGAAGCTCGACAGCGGCGGGCGTGCGCCCATCTTCGCCATTTCGGAGCGCAGCACCTTGTGCTCGGCGGCGCTGAGGCCACCGCCGCCGTATTCTTTCGGCCAGTCCGGCACGATCCAGCCCTTGTCGCGCATGCGCTCGAACCAGACGCGCTGCGGCTCGGACGAGAACTTTGCGTTGCGCCCGCCCCAGAACACATCGGTATCGGCCGTCGCAGGCTTGCGCATCTCCTGCGGGCAGTTGGCTTCCAGCCAGGCGCGCGTTTGCCGGCGGAATTCTTCGAGATCGGTGGTCTCAGATTCGCTCATGGTCGCTTCCATCAATCACATCAAATTTGTTGAGGGCGACTCTGGGCCATCGCACTGCGGAATTCAACCACTTCCATGCCGCGTCATCCGCTATAGTCGCCCCACGACGGTGCTTGAAAACATAGAGGAAACGCGCATGCGCCTGAAACTTCTTTCGCCTGGCGAAATGAACGAGAGCCAGAGACAGACCTATGACGAGTCGATTGCCGGCAAACGCGGCAAACCGCCGGCGCCGATGATGGCCTGGCTCAACAGCCCCGACATGGCCCGTCACGCGACGCGGCTCGGCGAAATGCTTCGCTACGACACCATGTTTCCGGCAAAGCTTTCGGAGATTGCGATCCTGGTGACGGCCCGGCACTGGACCGCGCATTACGAATGGTATGCGCATAAGCGCCTCGCTCTTGCGGGCGGCATGGACCTCAAAATCATCGACGCGATCCGCGATCGTCGCACGCCAGAGTTCGACGATCCCAAGGGCAGGATGATCTACGATCTTGCGAAGTCGCTGCACGAAGGACACGGCGTCGAGAAGGGCCTCTACGACGAGGCGGTGAAATTGCTCAGCGAGCGCGGCGTGGTCGAGGTGATCGGGCTATGCGGCTATTACACGATGGTGTCGATGACGCTGAACGCGTTTGAGTTCGAGCTGCCGGAGGGCGAGGTCCCGGAGCTGTCATAGCTTCGTATCCGGAAACGATGGGTTTCGGGTAAGGCCGGTAGCACTGTCCCGAGGCCGGCCTTATGTGGAGATAATCAACGGAGCAGCCACATGTCGCAAACATCCCCCGTAGCCGCCGGCACCAGGATCGGCCACGTCCACCTCAAGGTCGCCGATCTCGATCGCGCCCTCGGCTTCTATTGCGGCGTGCTCGGCTTCGAGCTGATGCAGCGGATGGGCTCGGGCGCGGCCTTCATCTCGGCCGGCGGCTATCATCACCACATCGGACTCAACACCTGGGAAAGCAAGGGCGGCTCACCACCGCCGCCCGGCACGACCGGGCTATTCCATACCGCAATTCTCTACCCGACACGGCCGGCCCTGGCGGATGCGCTGCATCGCGTGCTGACATCAGGCATCGCGCTGGATGGCGCCAGCGACCACGGCGTGTCCGAGGCGCTGTATTTGCGTGACCCCGATGAGAACGGCGTGGAGCTGTATTGGGACAAGCCGAGGGAGCAATGGCCGTTCGGACCGGATGGGAAGCTCGCGATGTTTACCAAACGGCTGGATGTTGAGGGCCTCTTAAAGCAGCGCGAGGCGTAGTCCCGCTCTCGCCGCGTCATTGCGAGGAGCGCAGCGCCGAAGCGATCCAGAATCCTCCGCGAAATGACTGCGGATTGCTTCGCTGCGCTCGCAATGACGGAGTGCGTGGAAGCGACGCCGCGCCCTACGCCGCCTCCGGCCGCGGCGTCCCACGCACCATGATCAATGCAGCCGCCATCACCTCCAGCGCAATGCAGAGATAGAACGGCATCGCATACCCGCCGGACCAATCGCGCAGGAAGCCGACTACGCCGGGGCCGAACGCATAGGTCACCTGGTTGATCGCGGTGTTCAGGCTGATCAGCACGCCGAACGAGGCACCGTCGAATTCCTGCTGCACGATCAGCGACGGCATCGTGATGAGATTGCCGACCGAGAAGCCGAACACCGCGCAGGCCGCGATCAGCACATAGTCATTGTGAAGATTGGTCACGACGCACAGTGCCGCCGCCTGACTGAGGAACGACAGCGCCGAGGCGAGCCGCTGGTTGAGCCGGTCGATCACCATCGAGAACAGCACGCGGCCGATCACCGCCATAGCGGTCAGCACCGCGACAGCCACGGCGGCACGCTCGCGCCCGATCACGGGATCGAGGAACGAGATCAGGTGCACGATGAATCCGACTTGCGCGAACAGCACCAAAGCAAAGGCAATCGTCACCGTGAGGAAGCCGACATCGCGCAGCGCAGCTTGACGGATCTCTGTCGAGGATTGCGTCTTCGGCTTCGCCGCCCCCTGCCAGCCATGAAGATCGGGCGGCCGGCCGACGACGAACAAAATCACCGGCAGCAGCAACACCAGCATGGCGACGGCCGCGGCATACATCGCGTTGGCAAAACCGGTGTGGCCGATCAACGTCACCAGCAGCGGCACGCCGACGATGCCGCCGAAGCTAGCGCCGTTCAGCGCCAGGCTGATGGCCATGCCGCGTTTCTGGTCGAACCACAGGCTGATCGTGTTGGTGATCATGGCGAGGCTGGTGCCGGCCCAGCCGAAAGCGAGCACGGCATCCGCGAGATAAAGCTGCCAGGGCTCTCGCACCGCGCCGATCGCGACCGCCGCAGCCGACATCGCCAGCGTGCCCGCGATCAGGCAGATGCGTGGGCCGTATTTCCGGACGGCCTCACCGACGAACACGACCAGCAGCGCACCGAACAGATAGAAGAACGTCGTGCCCGAGGAAATCAGCGACGCCGGCCAGCCGCGCGCGCGCTGGAGCTCGGCGACATAGACACTCTGGCCGTAGAAGCCGAGCCCCCAGCCGAAGGTCGCGAGCAGGAAGCAGACCGCGACGATGCGCCATCCCTCATAGCGGAGCGAGGATTCATCGATCGAGGTGTGTTGTGGATTGTCGAGCATGTCGCCTACTCCGTCACCGGGCTCGTCCCGGGCATCCACATTCTTCGATCCGCACCTAAGACGTGGATGGCCGGGACAAGCCCGGCCATGACGCATCATCTAATAAATGGTCTCCAAAATCACTCAGACAGCGATCGAACTATCAACGTTGCTGCCAGCCTCCCGCCAGTTATATCGCGTCCGGGAACTCGCCCATGGCGGCATCGAACCGGGCCCTGCGGCGGCGGGCCCAGGACGCCAGCGAAAGCACGATGAGACCGAGCGCGACAGGCGGGAACACCACCATGTTCACCGCGGACCAGCCGAAATTTGCAAGCAGCTGCCCCGAGGAGAACGAGCCGATCGCCATCATCCCGAACACGAGGAAATCGTTGAAGGCCTGCACCTTGTTGCGCTCCTGCGGACGATGTGTCTCCAGCACCAGCGCGGAGGCGCCGATGAAGGAGAAATTCCAGCCCACGCCGAGCACGATCAGCGTGGCCCAGAAGTGCATCGCGGTGATGCCGGAGAGACCGATGCCGGCAGCGCCGGCCTCCAGCAGCAGACCAGCCGCGACGATCTTGGGCGCGCCGAAGCGGGCGATCAGGGCGCCCGTGAAGAAGCTCGGCCCATACATCGCGACGATGTGCCATTGAATGCCGAAATTGGAATCGCTCACGCTCAGCCCGCACATCTTCATCGCGAGCGGCGCCGAGGTCATCACCAGATTCATCATGGGATAGGAGATGACGCCGCACAAGGCGGCGGCGATGAAGCGTGGTTGGGTCACGATCGTCAGCAGCGGCCTTCCGCCGTGGAGATCAGCGGGGGCCGGCTTGGGCATGTCGACGCCGGCGACGATGCCCATCGCGATCAGTGCAACGGCCGCTTGGACCAGGAAGCTGAAGGCGAACAGATAGGGCGACCAGATATTCATGGTCCATTGCACGAGTTGCGGACCAAGCACGCCGGCAAACACGCCGCCCGCCATCACCCACGAGACGGCCTTGGGCCGGTAGGCCGCGCTGGCGCCGTCGGCCGCGGCGAAGCGATAGGACTGCGCCACCGAGCCGTAGAGGCCTCCGAGGAAGGTCGCCAGACAAAACAGCGCGAACGAGGCGTGCAGGATGGCGAACGAGCCGAGCAGGCCTGTAAGCGCGCCGAGACCGGTGCCGATAACGAAGGCCCAGCGGCGGCCGAAGCGGCGTGAGATCGCGCCGGTCGGCAAGGTGCCGGCAGCGAGGCCCAGCACGTACATCGACAGCGGCACGGTCGCGAGCGACATGTCGGGGGCGAGCGTTGCGCCGACGATCGAGCCGGTGGCGAAGATCACCGCCGAGTTGGCGCCGGTCAGCGCCTGCGCGGCGGCAAGGCGTACCACGTTGCCACGCACGCGCGCGTCGTCGGCGATCTCATTGGCTGAAGTTACGTCAATCATCGGCATGTCCGCCCAAAAGGCTTGGTGATTCCCGGCACTATGGAGGGGCCGAAACGGCCGGGCAACCGGCGCAAACGGGCGCAGGCCATGCCGCTGACGCAATCGGACCAATGATATCGGGCCACGCTCTTGACGGCTTGTGCGCGATCAAATCCTATCCGGCGCAATTTCCTGGGAGTTTCGTTCATGTCCGTCGATGACAGGCCTACGCCCAACGCTCCCGACGACGATCCCTGGCTGTGGCTGGAGGAGGTCGAAGGCGCCCGCGCGCTCGATTTCGTCGAGCGGCAGAATCGCCTGACGCTGGACCAATTCGGTGGAGCGGCGTTCGAGCGCGACCGCGATATCCTCGCGACGATCTTCGATCGTCCAGACAATATTCCCTATGCCAGCCGCAGCGGCGGCCTGCTCTACAACACCTGGAAGGATGCAGCCCATCCGCGCGGTCTGTGGCGGCGCACCATGCTGGATGAATTTCGAAAAGCCGACCCGAGTTGGGAGACCATCCTCGACGTCGACCAGCTCGCCGCCAGCGAGGGCGAGGATTGGCTGTTGCATTGGACGGCGTCGAGGTCCGGCTATTCGCGGATCATGCTGAGCCTGTCGCGCGGCGGCAGCGATGCCGTCGTGTTGCGGGAATTCGACGGAGAGACGAAAAGCTTCGTAAGCGACGGCTTCGTCCTGCCTGAGGCAAAGGGCAGCGTCGATTGGCTCGATCCGGATACGCTTGTCCTCTCCAGTGCCTATGGCGAAGGCATGGCGACGACGTCAGGATACGCCAGAACGATCCGGCTGTGGCGGCGTGGGCAACCAGTCGAGCAGGCGGAAGTGATCTTCGAAACCACCGCCGACAGGATGCGGGTCTATTGCGGGGTTGACGACAGCGGCGCGACGACGCGCGCCTGGATCATCGATCAGGTCGACTTCTTCAATTTCGCGATCTGGCTTCGCGACGCCGCCGGTACGCTCACCAAGCTTGACCTCCCGAGCGGCGTATGGATGCAGGCGCATCGCGACTGGTTCGCGATCAAGCTGCGACAAGACTGGACCGTTGCGGGTCGAACCTATGTGGCCGACAGCGTGCTCGGCATCTCGCTCTCGGCGTTCCTCGCGGGCGATCGCAACTTCGCTGTCGTGTTCGAGCCAGGCGCACGACGCGCGCTCCAGGGATTCTTCTGGTCCGATGGCAAGCTCCTGCTCTCCATCCTGGATGAGTTGCAGCCGGTGTTCGAGATATGCACGCCGTCTGCCACCGGCTGGAGCCGAGAGACGCTACGCGGTCTTCCACGGATCGGCGTGGTCGACGTCTGGCCCTTCGATCACCATCCATCCGAGAGCAATGGCGACCTGCTTGCCAATGTGCAGGACCCGCTGACCCCGTCGTCGCTGATGCTGATCGAGCGCGGAGTCGAAAGTCCTAATGTGCTCAAGCAGGCGCCGAAGACGTTCGATGCCGAGGGTCTCGTTGTGACGCAGCACGAGGCGATCTCGGTCGACGGCGAGCGGATTCCCTATGTGCAAGCCGGCCCTATCGGCGAGACCGGCGATGCACCGGTGTACATGACCGCCTATGGCGGCTTCGGACATTCGATCCGCCCGCTCTACAATTCATCGCTCGGCAAGCTGTGGATGGAGCGCGGCGGCACCGTTGTGCACGCGAACTTGCGCGGCGGCGGTGAGTTCGGCACGCGCTGGCACGATGCGGGACGGCTCGCCGGCAAGAAGCTGTCGCACGACGATTTCGCAGCGGTCGCAGCCGATCTCGTCCGCCGCGGCGTGACCAGGCCGAAACGCATCGCCGCGCAGGGCGGATCGAACGGCGGCATCCTCATCACCAACATGCTGGTGCGTTACCCCGAACGGTTCGGTGCGCTGTTCTGCACGATCCCGCTGATCGATATGCGTCGCTACACGAAGCTCCTCGCAGGCGCGAGCTGGATTGCCGAATATGGCGATCCCGACAAGCCCACTGAATGGGAGTGGCTCAAGACCTACTCCGCCTATCACAACGCAAAGCCCGGCCAGCCCTATCCGCCGATCCTGATCGCCACGACCCGGCGCGACGACCGCGTCCATCCCGGCCACGCACGCAAGATGGCCGCAAAGCTCCAGACGATGGGCTATGACGCCTGGTTCTACGAGCCAGCCGCCGGCGGCCACGGCTACGGCAAGGACAACAAGGAGCGCGCCGGCTTCCAGGTGCTCGGCTTCCGATTCCTGAAGGACAAGATCGGCTGGCGGGACGACGAGACCTGACGTCCTCGTGCCTTAGCCGCGCGCAAACACCAGCGTCAGATTATTCTTCGGCATGTCCATGGTGTCGATGAGGCGGAGGCCCGCCCCGCGTGCGAGTGTCTCGACGTCGCCGACGTCGCGCACACCCCACTCGGGATTGCCTTCGCGTAGCGACGTGTCGAACACGGCGTTGCTGAGCGCGGTGTGCTTGCCGTCGCGCTTGAACGGGCCGTAGAGGAACAGTTCGCCATCGGCGCGCAGATACCGGCCGGCGCCGGCGAACAGACCCTCGGCCACGGTCCAGGGCGCGATGTGAATGACATTGGCGCAGAACACGGCGGCAAGATCGTTCGGCCCCTGCCCGCTTTTCATCTCGGGACACCAGTCGGGATCGATGAGATCGATCCGCAAGGGGCTGCGGACGTTTTTCAGGCCCGAATGCACGCGCCAGGCCTCGATGCTCTTCACATGACGCTGGTTGAGGTCGCTCGGCCACCAGACCAGATCCGGCGTATGGCGGGCGAAATGGACCACGTGCTGGCCGGTTCCACTGCCGACCTCGACCACGTCGCCCGATCGCCCGGTGAGATGCCTTTCGAGTACAGCCCAGAGCGGCTCGTGATTGCGGTGGAAGGCCGGCGCATCGAGACGGCCATCGGGCTCGACCCGCCCGCCGTCCCGGCCAAATTCAACGACATATTCAGCCAATTCACGTCCCCGGAAAATGAGAAAGCAGACCAAAACGCGAGCAAGGGCCAAGCGCCCCCAAAACAGGGCCGGACAAAGCCGGCTTGATGAACGATCTATCTCTTCAGTTGCAATGCGGGAGATATTAACGCCATTTTGCGCCGTGCATAGTCTTGATTGTCAGGACATGTCCTTTGTGCTTTTGAACACTATCTTTTTTGGACAATGAGCCTCGGAACGACGCCTTGATCGCCTTTCCTCACAAGCCCGCTTTGCTCGTCGCGTTGGTCGTCCTCACGGGCCTCCCCGCTCACCCGGCATGGGCGCAGTCGCCCGTCGCCGACGGCCAGAAACTCGCTTTCGACCGCGGCAAGGGCAATTGCCTGACCTGCCACGTCATCAAGGGCGGCGATCTGCCCGGCACGATCGGACCGGAGCTGAAGGACCTCAAGGCCAAATACCCAGACCGTAACGAACTGGTCGCGATCCTGTTCGACGAGACCAAGCGCAACCCGCAGACCATGATGCCGCCATTCGGCCGCAACCGCATTCTGACGGAGCAGGAGATCAACGCGATCGTTGATTTCCTGCAGACGCTGTAACGGCGGGCCAGGGAGACTCTACATGACTACGCATACCGGCCCTCATCCGACGCGGCGCCTGATCCTTCAGGGCGCGGTCTCGGTCGCACTGATCGGCCTCGGCAATGTGCCGTTTGCGCCTGCGCGCGCCGCGGCCAACGACAAATATCCGGAAGAAGCGTTCAAGCTGAAGAACGAGGCTGACGCGATCAAGGCGCTCTACGGCAGGACCGCCGAACCTTCCGACAAGATCAAGCTCGATGCGCCCGAGATCGCCGAGAATGGCGGCGTGGTGCCGATGTCGGTGACGACGACGCTCGACAAGGTCAGTTCGATCTCGTTCTTCGTCGCCGAGAACCCGAACGCGCTCGCAGCAAGCTACAAGTTTCCCGAAGGCACCATCCCCGCTGTCGCCAACCGCCTGAAAATGGCCAAGACCAGCAACGTGACCGCGATCGTGGAAGCCGACGGCAAGCTCTACAGCGCGACCAAGGAAGTGAAGGTCACTGTCGGCGGCTGCGGCGGCTAGGAGAATAAAGATGGCATCCAGCATTCGCGTACGCGCAACATCCAACGGCGACCTCACCGAGGTGCAGACGCTGATCCAGCACCCCATGGATACCGGCCTGGTCAAGAATTCCAAGGGTGAACTGATCCCCGCGCACTATATCCAGGAACTGAAGTTCGCATGTAACGGCAAGGACGTCTTCGTCGCCAATTGGGGCACCGCGATCTCCAAGGACCCTTACGTCAAGTTCAGCTTCAAGGGCGCCAGGAAGGGCGACGATCTCAAGATATCCTGGACCGACAACAAGGGTGGCTCCGACGAGACCACCGCGAAGATCGCGTGATGAGGACCCGCACTTCTTTCCTGCTCGGCTCGCTGAGTGCCGCGCTCGTCGCGTTCGCGCTCACCTCTCCGCGCGTGGTCGCGGCCGACAAGGTCGATCCCGCTGCTGATGCCAAGGCGTTTCAGAATTTCTTCTTCCAGAAATTTCCGAACGTGAAGCACGAGGATTTCGTCAACGGTCCTTATTCCATGAACGACGACATGAAGCGGCAGTGGCAGGAGAAGGAAGAATTCCCGCCCTACGAATTTGCGCTCGACGCCGGCAAGGAAATGTTTTCAACCCCGTTCAAGAACGGCAAGACCTATGCCGACTGCTTCCCGAACGGCGGCATCGGCATTCGCCAGAACTATCCCTACTTCGACACCAAGGAAGGCAAGGTCGTCACGCTGGAGCTCGCGCTCAACCGCTGCCGCGAGGCCAATGGCGAGGCACCCTACTCCTACGTCAAGGACGAGATGGCTTCGCTTACGGCTTACATGGCCTTCACGTCGCGCGGCAAGGCGATGGACATCAAGATCCCGGATGATCCTCGCGCGCTCGAAGCGTTCGAAAACGGCAAGCGCTATTTCTACACCCGCCGCGGCCAGCTGAATTTCTCCTGCGCGAGCTGCCACGTGCAGAGCCCGGGCGAACGCATCCGTGCCGAGATTTTGGCGCCGGCGCTCGGAATTTTGAACGCAATGCCGATCTACCGCTCCGAGTGGAGCGGCATGGGCACGATCAGCCGCCGCTTCATGACGTGCAACAGCCAGACCCGCGCGGTTCCGCTGGAGCCGCAGGCGGATGAATATCGCGACGTTGAATATTTCCTCTCCTACGTCGCCAACGGCCTGCCGATATCGGGCCCGGGAGCGCGGCCATGAAGCGGTCACTTACCTTGGCCATGTTGCTGCTCTTGAGCTTCGCGCCCTCCGCGCGCGCAGCGAGCGAGGCAGACTACAAGGCGGCTTATGCCGCTGCGGAGGCTGCGTCCAAGGAGGCCGCCGGCATGCGCAACCAATGGACCACGACCGTCTCGACGCTGGCGGCCGCCAGGAAGGCTGGCGATGGCGGCGATTTCGACCGCGCCGTGGCCGCGTCCAAGGAAGCCGAAGCGCTGGCGAAGGCGTCGGTTGTCCAGGCCACATCCGAAAAAGAAGCCTGGAAGGCGATGGAAATCCGCTAAGCTGGCGCCCAGTGAAACTGCCGAGAATCGGCGCGGAGTATGTGTGATGGCGATCCGCCGCCGCGATTTTCTGAAGAGCTCAGCCGTTGCTGCCGCATCGCTTGCGCTGCCGCGGCTTGCGCGCGGTGCTGAGGCCGCCAGCATCTACGACATCGAGCGCTTCGGCAATGCCCGGATCCTCCACACGACCGACACGCATGCGCAGCTCAACCCGGTCTATTTCCGCGAACCCAGCGTCAATATCGGCATTGGCGAGATGGCGGGGCGGCCACCACACCTGGTCGGCCGCGCCTTCCTGGAGCGCTTCGGAATCCGACCCGACAGCGCCGATGCCTATGCCTTCACCTCCGTCGAATTCGAAAAGTCCGCCGGCCGTTTCGGTAAGCTCGGGGGCTTTGCCCATCTGAAGACCCTGATCGACCGCCTGCGCGGCGATGTCGGCGACAAGCATGCGATGCTGGTCGACGGCGGCGACCTCTGGCAGGGCACGGGCCTCGCCAATGTCATGCAGGGCCGCGACATGGTGGAGGTCTCCAATCTGCTCGGCATCGAAGCGATGACCGGGCATTGGGAATTTACCTATGGCGAGCAGACGCTGCGCGACAATCTCGAGCACTTCAAGGGTGAGTTCCTGGCGCAGAACGTCTTCCTGACCGAGGAGGCCGCCTTCAACGATGCCCCGGCCTTCGACAAGGCGACCGGGCGCGCGTTCAAACCGTCGATGATCAAGGAGCTCAGCGGCCATCGCGTCGCGATCATCGGCCAGGCCTTCCCTTACGTGCCGATCGCCCATCCCAAGCGGTTCACGCCGAACTGGACCTTTGGCATTCGCGAAGAAGAACTTCAGAAGCATGTCGACAGCTTGCGCGGCACCGACAAGGTCGATGCAGTCATCCTGCTCTCGCACAACGGCATGGATGTCGACATCAAGCTCGCAAGCCGCGTCACCGGCATCGACGTCATCCTCGGCGGCCACACCCATGATGCCGTGCCGCAGCCTATCCCGGTGAAGAACGCCAGCGGTACGACGCTCGTCACCAACGCCGGCTCCAACGGGAAGTTTTTGGCCGTGCTCGATCTCGCGCTCGACAAGGGCAAGGTCAGCGATGTCAGGTACCATCTGCTGCCGGTCTATTCCGAACTACTGAAGCCCGATCCCGCGATGGCGGAGCTGATCGGAAAGCTGCGCGCGCCGCATGTCACCGACTGGTCGGAAAAGATCGCAACGCCCGATCGCCTGCTCTATCGCCGCGACAATTTCGCCGGCCCGATCGACGAGGTGATTTGCGCCGCGCTGCGCACCGAGCTCGATGCCGAGATCGCGTTGTCGCCGGGCTTCCGTTGGGGTGTCACCGCGTTGTCCGGCCAGCCGATCACCATGGAAGACGTACTTGCGGAAACCGCGATTACCTATCCAGAGACTTATGTGCAGGAGATGACCGGCGCACAGATCAAGGACGTACTGGAAGACATCTGCGACAATCTCTTCAATGCCGATCCCTATTATCAGCAGGGCGGCGACATGGTGCGCGCGGGCGGCCTCAGCTACGCCTGTAGCCCCGCTAACGCGATCGGCAGCCGTATCTCGGAGCTCAGGCTCGCCAACGGCAAGGCGCTCAGCGCCGTCAGACACTACAAGGTTGCGGGCTGGGCATCGGTCAACAACCAGCAGGGCGCGCCGGTATGGGACGTCGTCGGCAAATATCTGCACTCGGGCCGGATGTTTCAGGAGCGCCTCGGCAACGGCGTCACGCTGAAGGGCGTCGACGGCAATCCGGGCATTGCGGGATAGAGACGATGCGGTCGCAAATTTTCCGCGCAATGATGCTTGCGCTCTTCGCCCTGGCGGCGGCTCCGCCCGCTCGAGCGCAGCAGGTGCCGCTTCAGGACAAGCCGTTCGCCGAGCACAAGGTCGTGCTCCAGCTCTCCGATGGAGACGCGAAGAAGCAGGCGATGGTGCTGAGCGTCGCCAGCAACCTCCTGAAGGCCTACGACCCCGACAAGATCGCAGTCGAGGTGGTCGCTTTCGGCCCCGGCATTGATCTGCTGCTGTCAGGCAGCGAGCGCCGCAAGCAGGTCGAAAGCCTGATTGCACAGGGCGTGCGCTTCGACATCTGCCTCAACACGGTCGATACGATCGAGCGGGAGACGGGCAAGCGGCCAGATTTCATCCCGGCGGCGACGCCGGTGCAGGTGGGCGTCGGGCAGATCCTGTTTCTGGCAGAAAATGGATACACAGTGGTGCGGCCGTAGGCCGGCTGCACACTTCGCGGCCGTCCGAACAGCGTTTGGTGACACGTTACCTCTGCATACTTGCTGTCATTCTCCGTGAAAGGGGGAATCCAGTAGGCCGCGGCCGCTCCGTACCTCCTCGCTGTCTCTGGAATACTGGATCGCCCGCTTTCGCGGGCGATGACGGCGGTGGGCGGGGAGATCATTCCGCGCAATAAAAACCTTCTAAAATCACTTCCCCGTGCAGTGAATTACTTCTCTTTCTACCCGCCCGCGTAGTAGAATTCGCGAGATCAGTCCACGCCGGATCTTGCCATGATTTTCCGCCAGCTCTTCGACAGCGTATCGGGCACCTACAGCTATGTCCTCGCCAGCCGCCCCGGCGGTGAGGCGCTGATCCTCGATCCTGTGCTGGAAAAGGTCGACCGTTACTGCCAGTTGCTGCGAGAGCTCGACCTCAAGCTGGTCAAGGCCGTCGATACCCATCTGCATGCCGACCACGTCACCGGCCTCGGCGAGCTGCGTGACCGCACCCATTGCATGACCGTGATGGGCGACCAGACCAAGGCCGACGTGGTGGCGATGCGGGTTGCCGACGGCGACAAGGTGACGATCGAAGGCCTTTCGCTCGATGTGATGTACACGCCGGGCCACACCGACGATTCCTATTCCTATCTTATGGGTGACCGCGTCTTCACCGGCGACACGCTGCTGATCCGCGGCACCGGCCGCACCGACTTTCAGAACGGATCTTCGCGCGCACAGTACGAATCGATCTTCAACCGGCTGCTCAAGCTGCCCGATGAGACGATGGTCTTCCCCGCGCATGACTACAAGGGCGATACCGTCTCCACCATCGGCGAAGAGAAGCGCTACAATCCGCGGCTCCAGGTGCGCTCGGTCGACGAATATATCGAGCTGATGGCGAACCTGAAGCTGCCCAATCCGAAGATGATGGACGTTGCGGTACCCGCCAACATGCGGGTCGGCCTGCATCAGGAGGAACTGGAAAAAGAAGGCCGCGCGCTCAGCGCCGTCGAGGCGATCCGCTCGCTCCACCGGCCCGATATCCTGCTGGTCGATCTTCGCGAAGGCAATGAGCGGATGAAGCACGGCATGCTCGAGGGCGCGCTCCATACGCCATATCCGAGCGTCGAAGAAAGCCTCAAGCCGGGCGGCATGCTGCGCGAGGTCGCGGCCGCGACAGGGCGCCGCGTCGTGTTCTTCTGCGCCTTCGGCGAACGCTCGGCGATGGCTGTCGCCGCCGCCAAGGAAGCCGGCCTTGCCAGCACCGCCCACATCGCCGGCGGTATTGATGCCTGGAAGAAGGCAGGCGGGCCGGTGGTGCACGGCTGACGACATCAGCGCAGGCCCTTGAGATAGGTCAGGAACCGCATAGATTTTATGGTTAGAAGCGGATGACGCATCACCATCCGGGACCCGCCATGGCCAAATCAGCCAAGCCGAGCGAAGCGCCGAAGACGAAGACCGCGGCCGACAAGGCCAGAAAGCCGTCGCCTCCGCGCGACACCGACGACGATTACGAAGACGGCGATATCGCCACCCCGAAGCGCGATCGTTACGGGAATGATGACGAGCCGTTGTGAGGGGTGATGCCTCCCACCTCACGCCCCTACCCGCACTACCAGCCATGCGCCTGCGTTCATGGACAAATAACCTGACAGCCCGATACTTTGCGCCTCCCTTAAGACGCAAAATGGAACTGCAATGGTCGACGTTCTCGCCGCACCGCAACAAGGCAAGGCGGATAGCGCGCTGCGCACGCTGACCGGGATTTCGATCGCGCATTGGGTCAGCCATTTTCATCTGCTGGTTCTGCCGATGCTGTTTCCGTTCCTGAAGAACCAGCTTGGCGTCGGCTATGTCGAGCTCGGCTTCGCACTGACCGTCTCTGCGGTCGTCTCCGGTCTGACGCAGGCACCGACCGGCTATCTCGTCGACCATTTTGGCGCGCGCAAGATCTTGCTTGGCGGCTTGACGCTCGGAGGGCTCGCGCTGATCATGCTCGGCCTGCATCTGAGCTACGCCTCGCTGATCGCCTGCGGCGTGCTGCTCGGGCTCGCCAACAGCGTCTATCATCCCGCCGACTACGCCATCCTCACCGAGCATATGGACGAGGCGCGGATGGGCCGTGCCTTCTCGGTCCACACCTTTGCCGGCTATTTTGGTGGCGCCGTTGCGCCCGCGATCGTGGCGGCACTCATCGCCGTCTCCGGCGGGACGGGTGCGATTATCGCTTCGGGCGCGATCGGCGTGCTGGTGGCGCTGTTGCTGGTCGCCATGAACATTCCCGATGCCGGCGCGCACAAGGCCAAGCCGGGCGCGGCGAATGTGCCGAAGCAGGCCGTCATCACGCCGGCGCTGATCACGCTGACGGCGCTGTTCATGCTGCTGAGCCTGTCGGTCGCCGGCATCAACAATTTCGGTGTGGTCGCGCTCATGAGCGGCTATGGCGCGACCTATTCCATCGCCAATGTCGCACTAACCGCATTCCTCGGCTCCAGCGCAGTGGGCGTGCTCGCGGGCGGCTTCCTCGCCGACCATACCGAGCGCCATGGTTATGTCGCGGCCGCCTGCTTCGCCGCCAATGCCGCGATCGTGCTGCTGATCGCACTGGTCACGCTGCCGGGCTGGGCTCTGACCGCCACGATGGCAACCGCAGGCTTCCTCTCAGGCGTCATTGCACCGTCGCGGGACATGCTGGTGCGCAATGCGGCGCCTCCCGGTGCGGCGGGCCGCGCCTTCGGCATCGTCTCCACCGGCTTCAATCTCGGGGGCATCGTCAGCCCGCTGCTGTTCGGTTGGATCATGGACCAGAGCGCGCCGCACTGGGTGTTCGGCGCCTCGGTGATCTTCATGGTCGCCACGGTCGTACTGTCGCCGTTCACGGAACGGAAGCCGCAAGCCAGGGCGTAGCCAGGAATTCATTGCCGTCGCGGCGAAGGCCGGGACGACAAGAACAGCAACAAAACAAAAAGCGGGAAGAAACGCATGAGCATCCCTGATCTCGTGATCCGCGGCGGCACTGTCGCGGACGGCCACGGCGGCGAGTTGTTTGAAGCCGACGTCGCCATCACCGGCGGCAAGATCAGCGAGGTCGGCAAGGTCTCAGCCACGGGTGCCGAAGAGATCGATGCGCGCGGAAAACTCGTGACGCCGGGCTTCGTCGACGTGCACACCCACTACGACGGGCAAGTGACCTGGAGCCAGGACATCACCCCATCGTCGCAAAACGGCGTCACCACCGCGATCATGGGCAATTGCGGCGTCGGGTTCGCGCCGTGCAAACCGGCCGATCACACCCGCCTGATCCAGCTGATGGAAGGCGTCGAGGATATTCCCGAGCCCGTGCTGAGCGCCGGCATTCCCTGGGCCTGGGAGAGCTTCCCTGACTATATGGACTGGCTGTCGAAGCGCGATTTCGACATCGATGTCGGCGCGCAGCTGCCGCACGCAGCGCTGCGGGTCTATGTCATGGGCGAGCGTGGCGCGCGGCGTGATCCCTCGACGGCGGAAGACAATGCAGCCATGGCGAAGCTCGCCGGCGAAGCCGTGCGCTCCGGCGCGCTCGGATTCTCGACCTCGCGCACACTCAACCACCGCACCTCGACCGGCGATTTCACACCGACCTTGAAGGCGGGCGAAGACGAGCTCACCGCCATCGCCGGCGCGATGCACAGCCAGGGCCGCAGCGTGCTGCAATTCGTGCTCGATCTCTCCACCATCCACGAAGATCTGCCAATGATGCTGCGGGTGGCGGACCAGACAAAGTGTCCGATCTCGTTCTCGATCACTCAGAACGACAAATCGCCCAACCGCTGGCGCCAGACGCTCGATGAGATCAACGCCGCAGCCAAGCGCGGCCTCTCCATCACCGCGCAGATCGCCGCGCGACCCGTCGGCCTGCTGCTCGGGCTCGAGCTTTCGCGCAACCCGTTCCAGACCCATCCGAGCTACAAGACGATCGCGCATCTGCCGCTGAAGGAGCGGCTGACGCGGCTGCATCAGAGCGATGTGCGCGAGGCGATCCTGAGGGAGACGGCGACGTCGACCGACGATCCGCTGTTCTTCCGTCCGAATTACGACAAGATGTTCCTGCTTGGCGATCCCCCTGATTACGAGCAGCCGCCGGAGAACGCGCTGGGCCCGCAGGCACGCAAGCAGGGCCGCCAGCCGGAGGAACTCGCTTACGATGCGATGCTGTCGGACGAGGGCCGCGGCATGCTCTACGTGCCGTTCCTGAATTATGCCGACGGCAATCTCGACGCGACGCGTGAGATGCTGATCGACCCGCAGTCGGTGCCCGGCCTCTCCGACGGTGGCGCGCATTGCGGCATCATCTGCGATGCGACCTTCCCGACCTATCTGCTGACGCACTGGACGCGTGACCGCACGCGCGGCGAGAAGCTGACGATCCCGTTCGTGGTCGCGGCACAGTCGCGCAAGACCGCGCTGTCGGTGGGGCTGACCGATCGCGGCTTGATCGCGCCGGGCTACAAGGCCGACGTCAACGTCATCGATTACGACCGGCTGCATCTGCATCCGCCAAAAGTGCATTACGATTTGCCGGTCGGTGGTCGCAGGCTGTTGCAGGATGTCGACGGCTATGACGCCACGATCGTGTCGGGCGTGGTGACGCGCCGGCACGGCAAGGCGACGGGACGCCGGCCGGGGAAGTTGATCCGGGGCGCGCAGGGGGTGAATTAACGGAGGTTGGGACTGAGGATTCTCGATTGTCGTCCCGGCCTTCGCCGGGACGACAATCGCGTTGTGGTTGGCTTTAAGCCAATCCTTACGTCGGCGACACCGCGCGCTTCAGCGGCGCGGCCTGCGCGGCAGCACCACGCGTCAGCCTGGCCTTTTCCGTGTTCGGCCAGAGCAGCAGCAGGCCGATGACGCCGGAGCCGATCATCACCAGCGCGTTGATGGTGAAGCCGGTCATGTAGCCGTTGAGCATGCTGCCGGCGCGCTGGATCACGGTGCCCATCACCATCGGCGCGATGATGCCCGAAAGCGTGTAGAGCGCGCCGTAGATCGCGATGATGGCGCCGCGCTGCGAAGCCGGCGTGAATTCGCCGAGCATCGGCGGGCAAACGACATAGATTGCGCCGCAGAGGCCGGAGCCGATCACGAGCAGCGCGATCTGGAGACCGGCGCCCGAGACGTGCGGCATCGTCGCCAGGATGAGGCCGCCGAGGATCAGCGGTACCGAGCCGAGCACCCCGCGCGAGATGCGCGTGGTGTAACCGCGCGCCATCATGACCTGCGAGATCCAGCCGGTCAGGATGACGATGGTCGCGCCGAACACCCAGGGCAGGATCGAGATGAAGCCGGCCTGCTGCTGCGAGAAGCCGAGACCCGTGATGATGAACGCGGTGAACCAGGTCAGCCCGAGCGAGAGCGCCCAGTAGGCGCCGAAGGTCGCGATCACGCAGCCGAGGAAGGTGCGCGAAGTCAGCAGATGGACGTAGGGAATTTTCGGCTCATTGGCAGCGAGCGCCTTCGTATCCTCGAGCGGACCTTCCTTGCCGAGCGCGAGCCAGGCACAGACCCAGATCAGGCCGGTCACGCCGAGCGCGCCGAAGGCGTAGTGCCAGGAATGATTGACGATGACCCAGTTCAGCGCCGGCACGGCGAGGATGACGCCGAAGGCCGATCCCTGCGACAGGATCGCGGTCGGCAGCGTGCGCTTCTCGTCCGGAAACCATTTGTAGATCGCATGCGCAGCAACCGAAAAGGCCGGACCTTCGCCCGCACCGAGCACGATGCGGCAGATCAAGAGCGTGGTGAAGGAGACGGTGCCGACCATCGGAAACTGCGCCAGCGCCCAGACCACCGCCAAGGCCAGCAGCACATAGCGCGTCGCCACCTTGTTGACGATGAAGCCGACCACGATGGCCGAGATCGAGAACAGGAAGAAGAACGAGGAGCCGAGCAGGCCGAATTGCGCTGGCTCGAGCTTCAGATCGGTCATGATCGGCACGCCGGCGAGACCGACGACGATCTTGTCCGCGAAGTTCACCACCATGAAGAGAAACAGGAGAAAAGTGACGGCCCAGGCACCTTTCGGCGTTTCTCTTGTCCCTTGGGATACCCCCGCCGTCGTGCCCGCCACATTGGGCGTTCCCTGAGCGCTCATCATTCTCCCCGCATGTCTTTTTGTCGGCACTTTTGATCTGGCCGTCTCGGGAGCTAACAACGGCTTGAACGGCAACGCAACCCCGGCATTTCCACGGTAAGTGTGCTACGCAGCATTGAGTTAATTCCGTCCGGCGCATTGATCTTGCTGAGCATCCGAAACCTCTCCAAAACCTTCACCTCGGCCGGCGAGCCGGTCCATGTGCTGCGCGGCGTCGATCTCGACCTCAAGGCCGGGGAGCGCGTCGCGCTGACAGGCGAGTCGGGCAGCGGCAAAAGCACGCTGCTGCACCTGATCGCCGGGCTCGATGCCGCCGATAGCGGCATGATCCGGCTGGAAGACACCGAGGTCACAGCACTCGCTGATGCCGGCCGCGCCGAGTTGCGGCGTGACCGGATCGGCCTTGTGTTTCAGCAGTTCAACCTGATCCCGAGCCTGTCGGTCGCCGACAACCTCGCCTTCCAGGCCCGGATCGCCGGCCGGCACGATGCAGTCTGGACCAGGGAGTTGGTCGAGCGGCTCGGGCTCGGCGGCCTGCTCAAGCGTTATCCGGAGCAATTGTCAGGTGGCCAGCAGCAGCGGGTCGCGATCGGGCGGGCGCTGGCGACCAAGCCATCGCTGCTGCTCGCGGACGAGCCGACCGGCAATCTCGACGAAGCTACTGCCGACGACGTGCTCGCGTTGACGCGCGACCTCGTCGCGCGCACCGGCTGCGGCTTCCTGATGGTGACTCACAGCCTGCATCTGGCCGGCACACTTGATCGCCGCATCGTCCTCCATGCGGGGCGGATCGCATGAGGCGCGCGCTGTGGGTGCTGGCGGTACTGCTCAGCCATTGGCTACGGCACAGGATGCAGTTCGCGACACTTCTGATCGGGCTGATCGCGGCGACCGCGCTGTGGAGCGGGGTGCAGGCGATCAACCAGCAGGCCCGCACGGCCTATGACCGCGCGGCAGCGACTTTTGGAGGCGTCCGCACACCGACATTGGTAGCGCCCAATGCGGCGACGTTCTCGCAGGATCTGTTCATAAAACTCCGCCGCGCGGGCTGGCCGGTCTCGCCGGTGCTGGAAGGCCGGGTGCAGATCAATGGACGCTCGATGCGGCTGCTCGGTATCGAGCCAGTGACGCTGCCAGCCGATGTCGGCAACGCACCGCGCCTCGGGGCTGCGGACTTGAGCAGCTTCGTCACGCCGCCCGGCCAGGCGTTGGTGGCGCGCGAAACGCTGAGCGATCTGCATGAACCAGAAGGTGTGACGCCATCGATCAGCAGCGGTGCAACGCTGCCGCCGCTGCATGTGCTGCCACAGCTCGTCCCTGATGTGCTGGTGGTCGATATCGGCGTCGCGCAGCGACTCCTCAACAAGCCGGATCAGCTGTCGCGCCTGCTGATCAGCAAGGCCAAGGGCAAGCCCGCGCTGCTGCAAAGCGTCGTCGGCGACCAGTTGCAACGGGTCGAGCCGACCGCCGAGACCGAGCTGGAACGGCTCACCGACAGCTTCCATCTCAACCTCACCGCTTTCGGCCTGCTGTCGTTCTTCGTCGGCCTGTTCATCGTCAACTCGGCCGTCGGCCTTGCCTTCGAGCAGCGGCTGCCGATGCTGCGCACCTTGCGCGCCTGTGGCGCCTCGGCGCGGCTGGTCAACAGCGTGCTGGTGCTCGAGCTGGTGGCGCTGGCACTGATTGCCGGCCTGATCGGGCTCGCCTGCGGCTATTTCATTGCGGCCGCACTGTTGCCAGACGTCGCGGCGTCGCTGCGCGGGCTTTATGGCGCGCAGATTCCGGGGCAGCTCACGCTGCAACCCGAGTGGTGGCTCGCCGGGATCGGCATCAGCGTTGCCGGTGCGATTGTGGCGGCGGCGACCAGTCTGATCAAGGCGATCAGGATGCCGGTGCTGGCGACCGCGCAGCCGCGGGCCTGGCAGCAGCGGCAGCGCCGCTGGCTCGTCCTGCAAAGTGGGGCCGCCTGCATCGTGTTCGCCGTCGCGCTTCTGTTGCTCCAATATGGGCAATCGCTGATCGCGGGTTTCGGCGTGCTGGCGGCCCTGATGCTTGGCGCGGCCCTGATCCTGCCGGCCTTCCTGGAGATGCTTCTTCTCGTCGGCCAGCGTCTTGCACGCGGGCCGCTGGCGTTGTGGTTCTGGGCGGACAGCCGGCAGCAGCTCTCCGGATTGTCGCTGGCGCTGATGGCGCTGTTGCTGGCACTTGCCGTCAATGTCGGTGTGTCCACCATGGTGGAAACGTTCAGTCGCACGTTCGTCGGCTGGCTCGATGGACGGCTCGCCGCCGACGTTTATATCAGCGCGGCCGACAACGCACAGGCGATCGCGATCCGCAACTGGTTGAAAGACCGCAGCGAAGTACAGGCGATCCTGTCGGGCGGACGCGCGGAGACACAAGTGCAGGGTCAGCCGGTAGAATTGTTCGGCCTGCCCGATCATGCGCTCTATCGCGAGCGCTGGCCGCTGCTGGAGGCCGCGCCGCGCGCATGGACGCAACTGGTGCCAGGCAATGCCGCCTTCATCAGCGAGCAGCTCAGCCGCCGCCTCAACGTCCGCGTCGGCGACGTCATCGAGGTGCCGGCGCCGGGCGGAACCTGGGAGCTCGACATCGTCGGCATCTATGCCGATTACGGCAATCCCAAGGGGCAGCTTGCAGTGAATGTCGCGGCGCTGATCCGGCAGTTTCCGCAGACACCACAGACGCGCATCGGGCTTATTGTTCCTCGGGACAAGATTTCCGGCCTGATCGCGGCGCTGCAGAGGCAGTTTGCGCTCGACGATCGCAGCGTGGCCGACCAGGCGACGGTGAAGGCGGAATCGATCCGCATCTTCAACCGCACCTTTGCGGTGACCTCGGCTCTGAACGCCTTCACTCTCGGTGTCGCCGGCATTGCGCTGCTGACCAGCCTGCTGACGCTGGCGAACTCGCGCCTGCCGCAGCTCGCGCCACTCTGGGCGATCGGCGTCACGCGCCCCCGCCTCGCCGCGATCGAACTGACCAAGACGCTGTCGGTTGCGCTGTTCACGTCGTTGCTGGCGGTGCCGCTCGGCCTGCTGGTGGCGTGGTGCCTGATCGCGATCGTGAACGTGAAGGCGTTCGGCTGGCGGCTTCCCTTCCACGTATTTCCGCTGCAGCTCGTCGAGCTGGTTGCGGTCGCCTTGATCGCCTCGTTGTTCGCCGCGTTGCTGCCGGTCTTGCGACTTGCGCGGATGCAGCCGGCGAGCCTCGTCAAGGTGTTTGCCAATGAACGTTGACAAACTCTCGCGCCGCGCCTTTGCCGGCGGCATCGTTGCGCTCGCGGCCGCCCGCCGCGCCAGCGCGCAAGGCTATGCCGGGCTCGGCGAGACGGCCAACGGCTTTGCGAAGGTCGTGCCCGGAAAAGTGTTTGCCTTTCCTGGGGATCACGGACCGCATCCGGAGTTTCGTATCGAGTGGTGGTATCTCACGGCCAACCTCGTCGACAGCGATGGTGCGGCTTGCGGGCTGCAATGGACCCTGTTCCGCCAGGCGACGCGGCCGGGGCCGCAGGCCGAAGGCTGGGCCAATCAACAGATCTGGATGGCGCATGCCGCAGTGACGCGCGCCGACGCCCACCGTTTCAACGAGCTGTTTTCGCGCGGTGGTATCGGGCAGGCGAGCGTCGAGGCAAAGCCGTTCGCGGCGTGGATCGACGATTGGGAGATGAAAGGGACCGAACGCACCGATAATCGCACTCTGGCGCCGGCAACGCTGAAGGCATCTGGCACGGATTTCAGCTACGCGCTCACGCTTGAAGCGGATCGCGCCGTGGTCTTGCAGGGTGACCACGGCTACAGCCGCAAGTCCGAACGCGGGCAAGCATCATACTATTACAGCCAGCCGTTCTACCGCGCGCGCGGCACGCTCACCATCGACGACAAGCCGGTCGATGTCTCCGGTCAGGCCTGGATGGATCGCGAATGGAGCAGCCAACCGCTCGACACCGACCAGACCGGCTGGGACTGGTTGTCACTGCATCTCGCATCCGGCGACAAGCTGATGCTGTACCGGCTGCGCCAGAAGGACGGCAAGGATTATCCATTCGGAAACTGGATCAACGCCAACGGCCACACGGAGATGATTGCGGGCAGCGACATCCAGATGACTCCGAAAGCGACAGCCGAGGTCGCCGGCCGCAAGCTGCCGGTGGAGTGGCAGATCGCGATCCCCCCGCGTTCGTTCTCGATCACCTGCAAGCCGCTCAATGCCAAGGCGTGGATGGGGACCGGCTTCTCCTATTGGGAAGGGCCGATCAGCTTCATCGGCACGCACGATGGCGTTGGCTATCTCGAGCTGACCGGCTATTGAAGCGCGATCTGTTTGAGAGGATTTCGCGATGTACCATTTCACCGCGTTCGTCACGCTGCTGGCAATCGCGTTTTATCTGTTCGTCACTGTCAATGTCTCGCGGGCGCGAGCGAGGACCGGCATCAAGGTGCCGGCGACGTCGGGCCATCCGGATTTCGAGCGCGCCTTCCGTATCCAGGCGAATACGCTGGAATGGATGCCAATTGTCCTGCCGTCGCTCTGGCTGTTCGCGGTCTATATCAGCGACGCCGTTGCCGCCGCCATCGGCGCGGTCTGGGTCATCGGCCGGATCGTTTACTTCATGGGTTACTCGAAAGCTGCAGCCAAGCGTGGCCCGGGCTTTGCAATCCAGGCGTTCGCCGCCATTGCCTTGTGGGTGGGGGCGTTAGGGGCGGTGCTGTTGCGGCTGGCGAAGTGAGGCACGAGGAGCGGCCACACATTCCGCGGTCGTCCCGGCGCGGGCCGGGACGACACTGAGAGTGCGGCGCGAGTACTGGTGTTACTCACTAGCTACTTCGTCAGCGGGCAGCCGCTTTCCTTGGCGGTAAAGAAGGCCTGGTCGCCGGGAACCACGGCGAGCTGCTTGTAATAATCCCACGGCTTCTTCGATTCCGAGGGCTTCTTGACTTCGAACAGGTACATGTCGTGGACCATGCGGCCGTTCTCGAGCACCTTGCCCTTGGCGAAGGCATCGTCGACCGGCAGTTCCTTCAGCTTCTTGGCGACCGCCTCGGTATCCTTGGTCCCGGCGGCTTTCACCGCCTTCAGATAGCTCAGCGTTGCCGAATATGTGCCGGCGTGAATCATGCTCGGCATTCTGCCGGTGCGCTTGAAGAAGCGCTCGGAGAAGGCGCGCGTGGTGTCGTTCTGATCCCAATAGAAGCCTTCGGTGAGGACCAGGCCTTGCGCTGCCTGGAGGCCGAGGCCATTGACCTCGGCGAGCGTCATCAGGAGGCCGGCGAGCTTCTGGCCGCCCGAGACGATGCCGAACTCGGCCGCCTGCTTGATCGAGTTTGTAGTGTCCTGGCCGGCATTCGCGAGGCCGACGATCTTCGCCTTCGAACTCTGCGCCTGCAGCAGGAAGGAGGAGAAGTCCGAGGAATTGAGGGGCACGCGAACGGAGCCCACCACCTTGCCGCCATTATGGGTGACGATCTCGCTGGTGTCCTTTTCCAGCGCGTAACCGAAGGCATAGTCCGCGGTGAGGAAGAACCAGCTGTCGCCGCCCGCCTTGGTCAACGCACCGCCGGTACCGACCGCGAGCGCATGGGTGTCGAACGCCCAGTGGAAACCGTAGGGCGAGCATGCGGAACCGGTAATGCTCGAGGTGGCCGCGCCGACCACGATGTCGATCTTCTTCTTTTCCTTCGACAGGTCCTGCACGGCGAGCGCCACCGAAGACGTCGTCAGCTCCGTGATCATGTCGACATTGTCAGCGTCATACCAGCGCCGCGCGATGGAAGTGGCGAGATCAGGCTTGTTCTGGTGATCGGCCGTGACCATCTCGATCTTCTGGCCGAGCACCTCGCCGCCAAAATCCTCGATCGCCATCTTGGCCGCTTCAACGGAGTACTTGCCGCCGTAATCGGCGTAGACACCGGACTGATCGTTGAGAATGCCGATCTTGACGCCTTGGGCGGAAGCCGGCGCGGCCAGCAGCAAAGCCGACGTTGCGACAGCGGCCAAAAGTGCTGATTTCATCTGTTATCTCCCAGCATTGTTCTGTTCTGAAATCGCGCGGATACTAGTGGAGAACCCCGGCCGTGCCCATCCATTTCGTCATGGAGATGGTGCGGCATTCTCCGCCGTTGGCCCGGCCTCACCGGGACGCTACTGTAATTGGGGATACGCCGATGGCCCCGGAGGCAGCCTTAAGCCGCCACCTCCGGCTTCTTCTCGTTCCGCCCTTCGGCCAGGTTTCGCACCACCACATAGAAGATCGGCGTGAACAGCAGGCCGAACAGCGTGACGCCGATCATGCCGAAGAAGACGGCGACGCCGACGGCCTGGCGCATTTCGGAGCCCGAGCCGGACGAGATCACCAGCGGCAGAACGCCCAGAATGAAGGCGAAGGACGTCATCAGGATCGGCCGCAAGCGCAGCCGGCAGGCGTCGATCACGGCCTCGAGCCGCGGCTTGCCCTCCTTCTCGATGTCGCGCGCGAACTCGACGATCAGGATGGCGTTTTTCGCCGCCAATCCCACCAGCACGACGAAGCCGATCTGGGTGAGGATGTTGACGTCCTGGCCCATGATACGCACGCCGATGGTGGCAGCGAGCAGGCACATCGGCACGATCAGGATCACCGCGAACGGCAGCGTCCAGCTGCCATACTGCGCGGCGAGCACGAGATAGACGAACAGCACGCAGATCGGGAACACATAGAGGCCGGCATTGCCGCCAGTGATCTGCTGATAAGACAGGTCCGTCCATTCAAAGGTGAAGCCGCTCGGAAGCGTGTCATCGGCGAGCTTCTTGATGGCCTTGAGCGCGGTGGTCGAGCTCGTGCCCGGCGCGGGTTCACCCTGGAGCTCGGACGCCGCATAGAGATTGTAGCGCGCGACCCGGTCAGGACCCGAGACATCCCTGAAGTCGACCACGCTGCCGAGCATCACCATGTCGCCGGAGGCGTTGCGCGTGCGCAGCCGCGCGAGATCGCTCGGTTCCTTCCGGAACGGAAAATCAGCCTGCGCGGTGACGTGATAGGTACGGCCGAACAGGTTGAAGTCGTTGACATAGGTCGATCCGAAATAGGTCTGGATCGTGTCATTGATGTTGGCGATGGGCACACCGAGCTTCTGCGCCTTGGTGCGGTCGATGTCGACGAACAGCTGCGGCGTGCTGGCCGAGAACGGCGAGAACACGGTGGGGCCGAGGAGCGCGGGCGATTTACGTGCGGCAGCGACGAGCTCGTCGGTCGCTGACGCCAGCAGCTCCGGCCCGCGACCCTGCCGGTCCTGGATGCGGATCGCAAAGCCGCCGCCGGTGCCGATGCCGGGCACGGCCGGCGGCGGAATGACGATGATGAAGGCGCCCTGGATCGCGGCGAGGCGCTTGCGCAGCTCGGCCGTGATGGCATTCGCGGTCAGCCCTTTCTTGATGCGCGCCTCTGGCTCATCGAACACCGGGAATAGCGCAGCTGCATTGCCCGCCTGTGTACGCGTAGCGCCGGAGAAGCCGGCAAAGGCGGCAACGCGGATGATGCCCGGCGTATCCAGCGCAATCCGCTCGATCTCGCGCACGATTTCAGTCGTCCGCGCCAGCGATGCCGCACCCGGCAATTGCACTGACACGATGACATAGCCGCGGTCTTGCGCGGGGATGAATCCCTGCGACGTCGTCCCGATCAGCCAGCCCGCGCTGCCGATCAGCACGACATAGATCAGGATCATCACCACTGAATGCCGGATCAGGAAATTGGCGAGGCCGGCATAGCCGTGCGCCAGACGGTCAAACACGCGGTTGAAGGCTCCGGTGAAGCCATTCCAGCCGCGCGCGAGAATATTCCAGTGCGCCGGTGGTCGCTTCTCCGCATGTGGCACCAGGAGCTGTGAGGCCAGCGCCGGCGACAGCGTCAGCGAGCAGAAGCAGGAGATCGCGGTCGCGACCGCAATGGTGACGGCGAATTGCTGGAAGAACTGCCCGGAGATTCCGCCGAGGAACGCCGTCGGCACGAACACCGCGCACAGCACCAGCGCAATCGAGACCAAGGCGCCGCCGACCTCCTCCATGGTCTTCAGCGCAGCGTCGCGCCGGCTCAGGCCATGCTCGAGATGCCGCTCGACATTCTCGACCACGACGATGGCGTCATCGACAACGATGCCAACGGCAAGCACGAGCCCGAACAGAGTGAGATTGTTGATGGAAAAGCCGAGCGCCGCCATCACCGCGAAGGTGCCGACCAGCGACACCGGAATCGCGATGATCGGGATGATCGCCGGACGCCAGCCCTGCAGGAACACCAGCACGACGACGACCACGAGCAGCATGGCCTCGTAGATGGTCTTGATCAGCTCGTGGACGGATTGCGCGATGAACTCGGTCGGGTTGTAGCCGATGTTGTAGTCGAGCCCTTTCGGGAAGCTCTCCTTAAGCCTCGCCATGGTGTCGGAGATGTGCTTCGCCGTCGCGAGCGCATTCGACCCCGGCCGCTGCGTCACCAGCATGGCGACCGCCGATTTGCGCAACAGGAAGCTGTTGGTCGAGTAGGCCAACGCACCGAGCTCGATGCGGGCAACGTCGCGCAGGCGCACCGTGCGGCCGTCGGAGCCGGCCTTGATCAGGATATCCTCGAACTGCTTCTGGTCTTTCAACCGTCCGGTGAAGACGAGGTTGGGCTGGAAGGCGCGGTCGGCGATGGGCGGCTCGGCGATCTGGCCACCCGCGATCTGCACGTTCTGGGCGCGGATCGCCGCAAGCACCTCGGTCGAGGTCAGGCCAAGATTGGCGATGCGGTCAGGATCGAGCCACAACCGCATCGAATAGTCGCGTGCGCCGAAGATCTGGATGTCGCCGACGCCGTCGATGCGCAGCAGCTGATCACGCACCTGGAGCAGTGCGTAGTTGGAGATATAGAGTTGGTCGAAGGTGTCGTCCGGCGACAGCATGAACACGACCATCAGGATGTCGGGCGAGTTCTTGCGGGTGACGACGCCGTTCCGCTGCACCTCGTCCGGCAGCTGCGGTTGCGCGATCGCGACGCGGTTCTGCACCAGCACCTGCGCCTTGTCGAGATCCGTGCCCAGTTTGAAGGTCACGGTGATGGTGAGCTGGCCGTTCGAGGTCGCCTGGCTGTAGAGATACAACATGTCCTCGACGCCGTTGATCTGCTGCTCGATCGGAGCGGCGACGGTGTCGGACACGGTTTGCGCCGAGGCGCCGGGATATTGCGTGGTGACGACGACGGTCGGCGGCACCACTTGCGGATATTCGGAGATCGGCAGCGTCGAATAAGCGAGTGCACCGACGATCAGGAGCACGATCGACAGCACCATCGCCAGAATGGGCTGGTTGATGGAGAGACGGCCAAGATTCATGATTTGCCACCGGCCGGCGCTTGAGCGGTCTTCGGCGCGACCTTGGCGCCGACGCGGGCGCGTTGGATGCCGTTGACGATGACGCGGTCCTCCGCCGTCAGCCCTTCGCGGATCACGCGCAGTCCGTCATCGAGTGGTCCGAGCACCACGGGGCGCGCTTCCACGGTGTCATCGGACTTCACCACAAAGACGATCTTGCGCGACTGGTCGGTCGCGACTGCGGCATCCGGAATCAAGAGCGCCTCATAGGGTGCGCTGCCAATCAGGCGGACGCGGCCGAACTGACCGGGCAGGATCGAGAGATCGGTGTTCTTGACCACGGCACGGCTGCGCAGCGTGCCCGTGGAGACATCGAGGCGGTTGTCGAGGAAGTTGATGGCGCCGTCATGCGACGGCTTGGTCTCGCCGGCGAGCGTCACCTGTACGGGATTCGCTGTGTCGCGCGAACTCGGCCGCTTACCTTCAAACCAGAGTTTGCTGTATTTGATGAAGGTCGTCTCATCCATGTCGAAATAGATGTAGATCGGGTCCATCGTCACGATCGAGGTCAGCAAGGTCGACGAGCCATTGTCGCTGCCCTGCACGAGATTGCCGGGACTGACGAGATGGCGGCCGACGCGGCCGGTGAGCGGCGCGGTGACGTGGGTGAACTCAATGTTGAGCCGGGCGGCCTTCAGCGCTCCCTCGGCCTGGGTCTCGGCGGCATGCGCGGCCTGCAGGGCCTGGCGGCGCTGGTCGACAACTTGCTCGGAGACGGCGCTGGTCTGCACCAGGTTCAGGCCGCGATCGAGCTCGCGCTTGGCAAGCTCGACTTTGGCGCGGGCGTCGGAGAGCTGGCCGTCCGCCTGCTCGGCAACGGCCTCGAACGGGCGCGGGTCGATGACGTAGAGCAGATCGCCCTGATGCACGATGGCGCCGTCCTGGAACTCGACCGAGTTGACGAACCCACCGACGCGGGGGCGCACCTGCACCTCCTCGACCGCCTCGAAGCGGCCGGTGTACTCGTCCCAATCGGTGACGGTGCGCTTGACCGGCTGGGCAACAGTCACCGGCGGAGGCGGCGGCGCGGCCGCTTGCGACGTCGGCTGCCCACAGCCGCTGAGCGCGAATGCCGCCGCGAGAAGGCCGGCCATGACGTAGGGCCGGGGCCGAACGAAATCGTGCGTTTTGACAAATTGCTCGCTTCCGTCTGGTCCGCTCATCCCAGGTCCTCGCATGAAAGCCGCGGAATATGCAGGGTACTCGCCGACCCGCGGGCGCCACAAGATGGGTGGCGATAATGAAATCTTCAAGACTACGCCGTGCGCAATGCTCCGGAGAATGCCCTGGCCGGATGACGGGTTGACACGAAGAGAGTTCGGCGTGTGCGCCGACCTTCCTTCGCGGGTGAGGGGAGTCTCCGCGAGACTATTTCCCCCGCCCCCATCCGACGGAGCCCCACCCCGCCCTCTCCCCGTGAACACGGGAAGAGCGAGACGAGAGCGCACCCAGCGTCTTCGCACATGACGGGCGCGGCCGGCTCGGCTAGATTACCCCTTACAAAACAAGACGAATTGTCCGGGGAGGACAGGCGTGCATCAGGGACGTGTCGTTTACGGCGCGATCGAGGAGGTCGTGTTCGGCCATCCGGCGACTGAGGCCATTGTCGCGCAGATGGACCGGTTGGGGACGCGCCGCGCCTTCCTGATGGTCTCGGGCACGCTGAACCGCGAGACAGACGAAATCGCGAAAATCGTGCGGGCGCTAGGCCCGCGCTGCGCCGGGCTGTTCGACGCCATGCCCGCGCATACGCCGCGCGAGGCGGTGATTGCGGCGACCAACGCAGCACGCGCGGCCGGCGCCGATTTGATCGTCACCGTGGGCGGCGGCTCGATCACCGACGGCGCCAAGGCGGTGCAGCTCTGCCTTGCCAACGGCATCGACGATATTGGCGGCATCGAGCGCATTCGCGTGCACAAGGGCGCCGCGCCTGACATGATAGCGCCGACGGTACGTCAGATCAGCGTGCCGACCACGATCGCCGGCGGCGAGTTCTCATCGATCGCCGGCGTGACCGACCGCAGCACGCATGTGAAGCAGATGCTGCGGCATCCGCTTGCCGTGCCGCGCGCGACCATCCTCGACCCTGCTATCACCGTGCACACGCCGGAATGGCTGTTTCTGTCCACGGGCATCCGCGCCATCGACCATTGCGTTGAGGCGATCTGTTCGCGCGAGACGCACCCTTACGCCGACGCCCAATCGGTGAAGGGTCTCGCCATGCTCGCCGACGCATTGCCGCGGGTGAAGGCCGATCCTCGCGATCTCGACGCGCGCATGGATGCGCAGATCGGCACCTGGCTGTCGATGGGCGCGCTTGCGGCCGGCGTGCCGATGGGAGCGAGCCACGGCATCGGTTACGTGCTGGGTGCGGCGTTCGACGTACCGCACGGTTACACCTCCTGCATCATGCTGCCGGCGGTGATGCGCTGGAATGCGAGCGCCAATGCCGAGCGTCAGATGATCGTCGCCGCCGCCATGGGCTTCCCCGGTCACAACGCCGCCGACGTGCTCGATGCCTTCATCCGTTCGCTCGGCATGCCGCGAAGCCTCAGCGCGGTGCACGTCCCGGCGGAGCATTTCGATGCCATCGCCGAGCAGGCGATGCGCACGAACTGGATCCCGCGCAATCCGCGCAAGATCGAGAGCCCCGCGCAGGTGCGGGAAATTCTGCTGCTCGCCGCATAATCCAAGCCGGAGGACTGATGTACCCAGGTCAGCATGCTCGTCTACGCCCGCTGCAACCCGCCTTCATCATGGCGGCGACAGGCGAGATCGTCACCTATCGTGAACTCGATGCCCGCAGCAATCGCCTCGCGCATCTGTTTCGCAAGCACGGCCTGAAGCGGCTCGATCACTATTCGATCTTCATGGAGAACAATTCCCGCTACCTCGAAGCCTGCAGCGCGGGCGAGCGGTCCGGGCTGTATTACACCTGCATCAACTCTTTCCTGACGCCGGGCGAGCTCGCCTATCTCCTGGTCAACAGCCAGTCGAAGATTTTGGTCACATCTCTGGCAAAGCTCGACATCGCGCGCGAGGCGATCCAGGCCTGCCCCGATATCAAGCTCTGCATCGTCGCCGACGGTCCCGGCGAAAACGATAGCATCGTTGGGTTGGCCGACGTCACCGCCGACCTGCCAAAGACACCGATCGCGGATGAATGGCTCGGTACCGCGATGCTCTATTCATCCGGCACGACCGGGCGGCCGAAAGGCATCATTCGGCCGCTGCCGGAAGAGCCGCCGAAGCACAATCTGCCGCTGTTCGATTTCCTGAACAAGCTCTGGCACTATCGCGAGGGCATGATCTACCTGTCGCCAGCGCCGCTCTATCATTCCGCGCCACAGGCCGCCGTCAACCTCACCATCCGCCAGGGCGGCACAGTGGTGATCATGGAGACATTCGACCCCGAGCGTTACCTCCAGCTCGTGCAGCAATGGGGCATCACTCACAGCCAGCTGGTGCCGACGATGTTCTCGCGCCTGCTGAAGCTGCCGGACGACGTGCGCGGCCGCTACGATTTGTCATCCTTGGAGATCGCGATCCACGCCGCTGCGCCCTGCCCGGCGCTGGTCAAGGACGACATCATCAAATGGTGGGGGCCGATCATCCACGAATATTACGGCGCCACTGAAGGCCTCGGCTTTACCGCCTGCAACAGCGAGGAATGGCTCGCCCATCGCGGCACCGTCGGCAAGGTGCTGCTCGGCGACCTCCATATTCTCGACGAGAACATGCGGGCGTGCCCGACCGGCACGCCCGGTCAGGTCTGGTTCAAGACGGGATCGCCGTTCGAATATTTCAACGATCCCGAAAAGACCAAGGAGGCGCGCTCGGCCGACGGCAGCATGAGCACGGTCGGCGACGTCGGCTATGTCGACGAGGATCGCTTCCTCTACCTCACCGACCGCGCCACCTTCATGATCATCTCCGGTGGCGTGAACATCTATCCGCAGGAATGCGAGAATTTGCTGATCACCCATCCGAAGGTCGCGGATGCCGCAGTGTTCGGCGTGCCCAATGCCGATCTCGGTGAAGAGGTAAAGGCCGTGGTGCAGCCGATGCCGGGCGTGATGCCCGGCGAAGCGCTCGCCGAGGAGCTGATCGCCTTCTGCGGCGCCTCGCTGTCGCGGCAGAAGGTACCGCGCTCAGTCGATTTCGAGAAGGAATTGCCGCGGCTGCCGACGGGGAAGCTCTACAAGCGACTGCTCAGGGATCGCTACTGGGGCAACAAGGCGTCGCGAATCGTGTGAGGAGCTCTCGCCCACACACTCGGTGTCGTCCCGGCGCAGCCTGTGGATGCAGCATCGCACAACATCAGCTCTGGAACCGTTCGCACCTGCACTCACATTGTGTCTCCTGCGGCGTCACGTCATCCAAATTGCCAAGGCGATAAAGCGCGTTGGCCGGTTGCCTCCCTCCACGCGGCTCGGCTATCGTTCGGTCAAACAGGCCGTAAACGGCCGATGTCCAGGGAGGACCGAGGATGCGGAGCGTATGGGCGCTCGCCGCGACGGCGGCGCTATCTTTGCTGGCGATTTCGACCATGGCGTTTGCGGGCGAGCCCAAACAGGGGGGAATCCTGCGGATGTATCACCGCGATAGCCCCGGCAACGCCTCGATCCATGAGGGTGCGACCTATTCGCTCAACGTCCCCTTCATGCCAATCTTCAACAATCTCGTCATCTACAAGCAGGACGAGCCGCAGAACAGTCTCAAGAACATTGTTCCGGAACTCGCCGAGAGCTGGGCCTGGACCAATGAGGGCAAGACGCTGACCTTCAAGCTGCGTCAGGGCGTAAAATGGCATGATGGCAAGCCCTTCACCTCAGCGGATGTGAAATGCACGTTCGACATGCTGATGGGCAAGTCGCAGCAGAAATTCCGGCAGAATCCGCGCAAATCCTGGTACAACGAGGTCAACGACATCACGACCAACGGTGATTTCGAGGCATCCTTCAATCTGAAGCGCCCGCAGCCGTCGCTGCTGGCGCTGCTCGCCTCGGGCTACACGCCGGTCTACCCCTGCCACGTCTCGCCCGGCGACATGCGCACGCATCCGATCGGCACCGGCCCGTTCAAGTTCGTCGAGTTCAAGGCCAATGAATCGATCAAGCTGACGCGGAACACCGACTATTGGCGCAAGGGCCGGCCCTATCTCGACGGCATCGAGTTCACCATCATCCCGAACCGCTCGACCGCGATCCTCGCCTTCGTCGCGGGCAAGTTCGACATGACCTTCCCGACAGAGGTTTCGATTCCGCTGCTGAAGGACGTCAAGTCGCAGGATCCGAGCGCGATATGTGTCGTCGAGCCCAATAACGTTTCGACCAACATCATCGTCAACTCGACCGCTGCCCCCTTCGACAATGCGGATATCCGCAAGGCCATGGCGCTGGCGCTCGACCGCAAGGCCTTCGTCGACATCCTGTTCGAGGGCCAGGCCGATATCGGCGGCACCATGGAGCCGGCACCGGCCGGGCTCTGGGCAATGCCCAAGGACATGCTGGAAACCATTCCCGGTTACGGTCCCGACGTGAAGGCCAACCGCGAGGAGGCCAAGAAGCTGATGCAGAAGGCCGGCTACGGCCCCGACAAGCACCTCGCCGTCAAGGTCTCGACGCGCAACATCCCGGTCTATCGCGATCCCGCGGTGATCCTGATCGACCAGCTCAAGAGCATCTATATCGACGGCGAGCTCGACGTGGTCGAGACCGCCAACTGGTTCCCGAAAGTTGCGCGCAAGGACTACATGCTCGGCCTCAACCTGACCGGCAACGCCGTCGACGATCCGGACCAGTCGTTCTACGAGAATTATTCCTGCGGCTCGGAGCGCAACTACACCAACTATTGCAACAAGGACATCGAGAAGCTCTTCGACGTGCAGTCGCAGGAGACCGACATCGCCAAGCGCAAGAAGCTGGTGTGGGAGATCGACAAGAAGCTGCAGGAGGACGTCGCCCGTCCGATCATCTTCCATGCCCGCACCGGCACGTGCTGGAAACCCTATGTCAAGGGCGTGACGGTCATGTCGAACAGCTCCTATAATGGGTACCGGTACGAAGACGTTTGGATGGACAAGTAGCAGGCTGACAATTCGGCGGAGGCCGCAGGATGTTTGCCTATCTGGTGCGGCGCCTGTTCCTGATGCTCGTGACCCTGTTCGGGATCTCGATCGTCATCTTCTTCCTGTTGCGCATCGTGCCCGGCAACATCGTCGACATCCTGTTCGCCGCAGCCGGCTATGTCGATCCCGCCGACAAGGCCAATCTGGAGAGGGAGCTCGGCATCGATCAGCCGCTGATCATGCAATATTGGCACTGGATCAGCGGCTTTCTGCGCGGCGATTTCGGTTACTCCTATGTCTCGGAGAAGCCGGCGCTTCAGGAGATTTTGCCGCGAATCCCGATCACCGCGCGACTCGCTGGACTCGCACTGCTGTTCTCCGCCTCGATCGGCATCCCGCTCGGCGTGATCAGCGCGGTGAAGCAAGGCACGCGGCTGGATTACGTGCTGCGTGTGGTGAGCCTGAGCGGACTGTCGCTGCCCTCCTTCTGGCTCGGCCTGCTGATCCTCACCGCGGCGGTGGCAATGTTCGGCCAGATCCCGATCTTCAATCCCAATCCGGCCACCTGGCTCGAAGCCTTTGCGACCTACGCGGTGCCGGCCGCCGCCGTGGGCTTCCGCAGCGCGGCTCTGACCATGCGCATTACGCGTTCCTCGATGCTCGAGGTGCTGCGGCAGGATTACATCCGCACCGCACGCGCCAAGGGCGCATCTGACGCTGCCGTGAACTATCACCACGCGCTGAAGAACGCGATTTTGCCCGTCATTACCGTCATTGGAATCGAGGCGGCATTCCTAATCGGCGGCTTGATCGTCACCGAGACCGTGTTCAACATACCCGGCGTCGCGCGCTTCCTTGTCGAGGCGATCCGCTGGCGCGATTATCCGATCGTGCAGAACCTCGTGATGCTGATCGCCGTCGTGGTGGTGAGCGCGAACTTCATCGTCGACATGCTCTATGCCGTGTTCGATCCACGTATCAGGTACACGGACTAGGAGATCAGCTTGGCTGCGATCGACTTTGACGTTGAACTGAGGCGGGCCGGCGCGCATGCCACCGGCGGTTGGCGACGCGTGCTGTTTTTGGCGCAGCGGCACGTGCTGGGAGCGGCCGGGCTCTTCATCATGACGGTGTTCGTTCTGACGGCGATCTTCGCGGATGTCATCGCGCGCTATGACCCGCTGAGCGTCGATTCCGCCCATGCGCTGATGCGTCCGAGCCTGGCGCACTGGATGGGCACGGATTCCTTCGGCCGCGATGTGTTCAGTCGCATCATCCACGGCGCGCGGATCTCGCTCGCCGTCGGGATCGGCTCGACCGCGCTCGGCGGTACGATCGGCGTGATCGTCGGGCTGACCTCCGGCTATCTCTCCGGCTGGGTCGATCTCGTGTTCCAGCGCGTGTCCGATATTTTGCAGGCGCTGCCGCTGCTGGTGCTCGCCCTGATCATGACGGCCGCACTCGGTCCATCGCTGCCGAACGTCATCCTCGCCATTGCCATTCCATTGATCCCGACCGTGTCACGCGTCACCCGCGCCAACACGCTGGCACTGCGCGAGCAGCCTTTCGTGGAAGCGGCGAAATCGATCGGCATGAGCGAGGTGCGGATTGCGCTGCGCCACGTACTGCCGAACACGCTCGCGCCGCTGATCGTGCTTGCGACCGCCCAGCTCGGCTCGACCATTTTGACCGAGGCCTCGCTCTCGTTCCTCGGCCTCGGCATCCCCGAGCCGTACCCATCATGGGGCCGCATGTTGTCGGAATCCGCCGCCGAATATGTGCGCACCGCGCCGTGGCTGGTGATTTTCCCGGGCATCGCGATCAGCCTTGCCGTGTTCGGCGCCAATCTGTTCGGTGACGCCCTGCGCGACATCCTCGATCCCCGGCAGCGCGGCTGATGGCTGATACCTCCGATCTCGTGCTCGACGTGAAGAACCTGAGGACGGTCTTCTTCACCAACTCCGGCCTGTTCAAGGCGGTCGACGACGTCTCCTTCACGGTAAGCCGCGGCGAGACGCTGGCGATCGTCGGCGAGTCCGGTTGCGGCAAGAGCGTTACCGCGCTGTCGCTGATGCGGCTGGTGCCCGATCCGCCCGGCCGTATTGTCGGCGGCTCCGTCTCGCTCGAAGGCACCGATCTCTTGGCGCTGGACGAAGCCGAGATGCGCAAGATCCGTGGCAACCGCATCTCCATGATCTTCCAGGAGCCGATGACCTCGCTCAATCCCGTCATGCGGATCGGCGACCAGATCGTCGAGGCGGTGCGGCTGCACAGAAACCTGTCGACCAAGGAAGCGCAGAATATCGCGGTCGAGATGCTGCGGCTGGTCCGCATCCCCGAGCCGGCGCGGCGCGTGAAGGAGTATCCGCACCAACTCTCCGGCGGCATGCGCCAGCGCGCGATGATCGCGATGGCGCTGGCATGCCGGCCGGCTCTGCTGATCGCGGACGAGCCGACCACAGCGCTCGACGTCACCATTCAGGCGCAGATCCTGGCGCTGGTCCTCGATCTGCAGAAGGAACTCGGCACCGGCCTCGTGCTGATCACCCATGATCTCGGCGTCGTCGCGCAGACAGCGCAGCGTGTGATCGTGATGTATGCGGGACGCAAGGTCGAGGAAGCCAGTGTCGAGGCGCTGTTCGCCGCGCCAAAGCATCCCTATACACGCGGGCTGATGGCCTCGATCCCTGCTGTGCCCGAGTCCGGCATCGCTGCCCAGGAGCGGCTGAACGAAATTCCGGGCACCGTGCCGTCGCTGGTGCGGCTGCCCAAGGGCTGCGCCTTCGCGCCGCGCTGCAAGCTCGCAGTGAAGCGCTGCGAGGCCGAATATCCGCCGCTGGTCGATTGGGGTGGCGGCCATTTCGCCGCCTGCTGGCGCGCGGCCGAAGTGGCGGAGGTCGCATGAGCAACGCGCTACTCGAAATCACCGATCTCAAAAAGCACTATCCCGTGCGGGCCGGCGTGCTGCGCCGGCAGGTCGGCACCGTACACTCCGTGGACGGCGTCTCGTTCTCGCTTGGCGCCGGCGAAACGCTTGGCCTCGTCGGCGAATCCGGCTGCGGCAAGTCGACGGTGGCGCGCAGCGTGCTGCGGCTGGTCGAGCCGACCTCAGGTCAGATCCGCCTCGACGGCGAAGACATCACGCATCTGTCCAAGGCGGCGCTGCGCCCGCACCGCCGCTCGATGCAGATCGTGTTCCAGGACCCGTTCGCGTCGCTCAATCCACGCATGACTGCGGGCGACATCGTCGGCGAGCCGCTTGCCGTGCACGGGCTCGCCACCGGCAAGGCGCTGGAAGCCCGCGTCGCAAGGCTGTTCGAGCAGGTCGGCCTGCGGCCCGACCAGATGCGCAACTTCCCGCATCAATTTTCCGGTGGCCAGCGCCAGCGCATCTGCATCGCGCGGGCGCTGGCGCTGGAGCCGCGCCTGATCGTCTGCGACGAGCCGGTGTCGGCGCTCGACGTCTCGATTCAGGCGCAAGTGATCAATCTGCTAATCGACCTGCAAAAGCAGCACGGCTTCTCGTACCTTTTCATCGCTCACGACCTCGCGGTGGTCGCCCATATCAGCCACCGCGTCGCCGTGATGTATCTCGGCCGCATCGTCGAGATCGCCGACAAGGACGAGCTGTTCCGCAATCCGCGCCATCCCTACACTCAAGCCCTGCTCGCCTCGGTGCCGATCGCCAATCCGCTGGCGAAGAAGCTCGCGCCGCTGGTCGACGGCGACGTACCGAGCCCGGTCAATCCGCCGCCCGGCTGCGCGTTTCACACGCGCTGCCGGTTTGCGATGGAACGATGCAAGGCGGAGCGGCCGGTGCTGGTCGATGCAGGCGACGGACACCAGGTGGCGTGCCTGCTCAATGACGGGACGGGGCGACCGGCGTAGGTCTCGTTACACACCGATCTCCGCCACGATCCTGCCTGTCGTCACCTGCTCGCCCTCGGCGACACCGATCGCGGCGACGACGCCGTCAATGCCGGCCTTGTGGACGTGCTCCATCTTCATCGCTTCGAGCGTCATCACGGGCTGGCCGGCGGTGACACGATCACCTGCCTTGACGAGAACGGCAACGACGCGACCGTTCATGGCGGCGCGGACCTTTCCGTCGCCGCCATTGCTCGCGGCAGCCTTTGGCGCAGCGAGCGTGAGATCATTCACCGCGAGCGAATTGCCGCGGTGCTGGACGAACAGCCGATCGCCGTCGCGCAGGAATTTGGCGCTATCCATCACGCCGTCGTGGCGGAAACGGATGGCGTCGGGATCGAGCTGATCGATCTCGAATTTGTCTTGCCGCGCGACAGTGGCGACAGTGTAGCTCCCATTGCGCTCGCGCGTGACGTCCAGTTCATTCACATGACCGGCGATTTCGAGCTTGGCAGGTAGCGGGAATGTTGCCGACAAGCTCCGGCCACCGCGCCATGCCGGTGCGCGCGGATTGGTGGCGTAGAGCAACAGGCCGGCGAGTGCCGTGTCGAATGCAGCATCGGTACGCGGCGCCAGCAGCTCGTCGCGATGCGCGCCAATGAACGCCGTCGTCGCTTCGCCCTTGGCAAAGCCGGGGTGACGCAGGCACGAGATCAGGAACGACTGATTGGTCGTCACGCCGAACGCGGTAAGTTGCTCCAGCCCGACAATCAGCCGTCCCCTCGCCTCCTCGCGCGTCGCGCCATGGCCGATCACCTTGGCGATCATGGAATCGTAGAACGGCGGGATCTCCGATCCCGACTGCAGCGCGTGCTCGACGCGTATGCCGTCAGGCACCTGCCAGCGCGCCATGAGGCCGGACTGCGGCATGAAATCCTGCGCTGCATCTTCCGAGCACAGGCGCACCTCGATAGCATGCCCTGTGAACTCGACGTCCTGCTGCTTCACCGGCAGCGGCTCGCCGCGCGCGACACGCAGCTGCAGCTCGACGAGATCAAGGCCAGTGATGGCCTCCGTCACGGGATGTTCGACCTGGAGGCGCGTGTTCATCTCCATGAAGTAGAATTCCCCGCTCCGGTCGAGCAGGAACTCCAGCGTGCCGGCGCCTTCGTAACGCAGCGCCTTCACGGCTGCGACCGCGACCTCGCCCATCTTCGCGCGCAGCTCCGGCGTCATCGCCGGCGATGGCGCTTCCTCGATCAGCTTCTGGTGCCGGCGCTGCACCGAGCAATCGCGCTCGCCGAGATGAATGGCGTTGCCATGGCGATCGCCGAACACCTGGACCTCGATGTGCCGCGGGTTCTGGATAGCACGCTCGAGGATCACCGTGGGGTCACCGAACGCCGCCTTCGCTTCCGAACGCGCACTGCGCAGTGCATCGGGGAAGGACGCCTCGTCATTGACAAGCCGCATGCCGCGACCACCGCCACCCGCCACCGCCTTGATCATCACGGGGAAGCCGATCTTTTTAGCCTCCGCAAACATGATGTCATCGCCCTGATCAGCGCCCTGGTAGCCGGGTACAACAGGCACGCCGGCCTTCTTCATGATCTCCTTGGCGCCGGCCTTGTTGCCCATCGCCTCGATCGCCTGCGGCGACGGACCGATGAAGACGAGGCCGGCTTCCTTGCAGGCCTGCGCAAAGTCTTCGTTCTCGGCAAGGAAGCCGTAACCGGGATGCACGGCGTCCGCGCCGCTCGCCTTGGCTGCTGCGATGATCGCGGGGATGTTGAGATAGGACTGCGCCGGCAAGGCTTCGCCAATGCGGACGGCCTGATCGGCCTGCTTGACATGGAGCGCGTCGCAATCAGCGTCCGAATAGACCGCAACGACGCCAAGCCCAAGCTGCCGCGCGCTGCGCATCACGCGCAATGCGATCTCGCCGCGATTGGCGACCAGAACCCGAGAGAACGGCCGGTGTTGCACTGATCCGTTCCTCATGGGCGGGCCACCGAGAATTGCATGCGCTGGGGTGTCCGCCTGTCGCCCTCGCGGCAGATCGCGAGCACTTCGGAGAGGACCGCGCGGGTGTCGCGCGGATCGATCACGCCGTCGTCGAGCACGCGGGCGCTCGTCGAAAACACATCCATTTGGCCGTCGAAAACGCCGACGATCTGCGCCTTCATGGCCTCCAGCTTGTCTTTCTCGATCGGCTTGCCACGGCGCGCGGCGGCAGCTTCGGTCACGATGGCCATGGTTTCGGCGGCCTGCTCGCCGCCCATCACGGCGGTCTTGGCGTTCGGCCAGGAGAAGCAGAAGCGCGGATGGAAGCCGCGCCCGCACATGCCGTAATTGCCGGCGCCGAACGAGGCGCCGCAATAAATGGTGATCTGCGGCACCGTCGCCGACGTTACCGCCTGGATCATCTTCGAGCCGTGCTTGATCATGCCGGCCTCTTCATAAGCCTTGCCGACCATGTAGCCGGTCGTGTTGTTGAGATAGAGGATCGGCGTGCGGGTCTGGCAGCAAGCCTGGATGAAATGCGTCGCCTTGTTGGCGCCATCAGGATCAAGCGGGCCGTTGTTGGTGATGATACCGATCGCCTGCCCCTCGATGCGGGCATGGCCGCAGACAGTGGCCGGGCCGTAATTCGGCGCCATCTCGGTGAAGTCGGAATCGTCGACGAGGCGGGCGATCACCTGCTTCATGTCGACGGGGCGCTTGTGGTCTATCGGCATGATGCCGAGCAGCTCGTCCTGATCGTAGCGCGGCGGCTTATACTCCGGCACGGCCCTGCCTGGCCGCTCCCATTCCAGCGCCGCCATGATGTCGCGCGCGATGCGCAACGCGTCGCGATCGTCCTCGGCGAGATAGTCACCGAGGCCGGACACCTGCGTGTGCATCTCGGCGCCGCCGAGTTCTTCCTCCGTTGCGATCTCGCCGGTTGCGGCCTTCAACAGTGGCGGCCCGGCAAGGAAAGCGCGGGTGCGGCCGCGAACCATCACGATGTAGTCGGACAGGCCGGTCTGGTAGGCGCCACCGGCAGTCGACGAACCGTGCGTGACCGTAACGACCGGCAGGCCCGCGGCGGAGAGCCGTGCGAGATTGCGAAAGATGTTGCCGCCACGAACAAAGTCCTCGACGCGATAGCGCAGCAGATTGGCGCCGGCACTCTCGACGAGCTGCACATAGGGCAGCTTGTTCTCCAGCGCGAGTTCCTGAACGCGAATCGTCTTATCGAGGCCGTAGGGCTGCAGCGCGCCGGCATCGATGCCGGCGTCGTTGGCGCTGACCATGCAGCGAATGCCCGAGACGAAGCCGATGCCGGCGATGACGCCGCCGCCCGGCACGCTCTTGGCCGCATCCGGCACGTCGAACATGTAGCCGGCCAGCGTCGAGAGTTCGATAAAGGGCGCGCCGGGATCGAGCACCAGCGCGACGCGCTCGCGCGGCAACAGCTGGCCGCGCTTATGGAAGCGATCCTTGGCTGCCGCCGATGCCGCACGCGTGCGCTCTTCCAGCGCGCGCATGCGGTCGATCAAGCCGAGCATGCCATCGCGATTCGCATGGTAGGCGGCACTGCCGGGGGAGATGGTGTTTTCGAGAATGGACATGATTCTTTCCCAGTCGTCATTGCGAGGAGCGCTTGCGACGAAGCAATCCAGACTGCCTCAGCGGAACGATTCTGGATTGCTTCGCTCGGCTCGCAATGACGGGTGAGGCGATACCTACCTGTTCGTCCCAAAGATCTTCCGTGCCTCGGCGGGGCTTGCGATCTCGCGGCCGGCACGGCGGGCGCAGGCCCCGATGGCCTCGATCAGCTGGCCGTTCGAGGTCACCTTCTTGCCGTCGGCGAGATAGAAGGCGTCCTCGAGACCAGTACGGAGGTGACCGCCGAGCTCGGCGCAGCGCTGGTGCAACGGCCAGATCTCTTCGCGGCCGATCGCAGTGACCTGGAATTGCGCTTCGGGGCGCTTCAGCTTGATCAGGATCGGCAAAAGCTCGGGATCGGATGGCATGCCGGAGGCGACGCCCATGACGAAGTTGTATTCGAGCGGCCCCTTGTACATGCCAACCTGGTGGTACATGCCGACGCAGCGCACGATGCCGACGTCAAAGCATTCGAACTCGGGGATAGTGCCCACCGCGTTCATGACGTCGAGATAGTCCTTCACCTTCTCGACTGCGTTGTCGAACATCATCGGCGGCCAGGCCCAGGTGTTGTCGGCCTTCACCTTCAGATAATTCAGCGAGCCTGCATTGCAGGCGGCGATCTCCGGCCTGGTCTCGCGGATGCAATCGAGCGCGCCGCTATAGTTTGGACCGGAGACGCCCGAGGTGTGGTTGATGATCACACCGGGGCAGGCTTCCCGGATCGCCTGCTGGATCTCCTTGCTGACGGCGACGTCCCAGGACGGCAGATGGCCCTTGTTCGGAGCCTGCTGGCGCAGATGGATATGCATGACGGAGGCGCCCGCATCGAACGCCGCCTTGGCCTCGCGCGCCATCTGCTCGGGCGTCACAGGCACGTTGTGCTGCTTCGGGTCGGTGAGCACGCCGTTCAGCGCGCAGGTGATGACGGCCTTGTCGCTCATACCACTGATGTCTCGCACGTTGAGAATTCAACGCCTGCGATCATGTGATGCGGGGCATGCGGCTTCTTGCGCGGAGAAGCTGAAAAAAGGCATCAATCGTAGGGTGAGTTAGCCAAAGTAACCCAGCAAGGCCTCTCACCGCGGATGCAGAACTGGTGGACTACGCCTTCGGCCAATTCACCCTACCAGAGCAGCGTCAGCCCGCTTCCGCGAGCTCCCGCACCGTCTCGGTGCTGCGATAGATCGCAAGATCGCGCGAGCCGACGAAGATCGCGCGCGGCTTCAAACCGTAGAAGCGGCGGATCGAATGGCTGAAATGCGTGCTATCGGGATAGCCGATGTCCTGCGCGAGATGGGCGAGGTTGAGATCCTGGTTGGCGAAGTGCAACAGATGCCGCGCGCGCTTCCAGGCGCGGAAAGAGCGGAACGAGATGCCGGTCTCCTCCTTGAACAGATGCAGGAAGCGCGAGGCCGAGAGACCAGCTTCGGCCGCACAGGTATCGGCCGTTACCGGCTCGCCCGAGAAGCGCTCGATGCGGGCGACGGCGCGCGTCACACGCCGGTCGAGCACACGGCGCGGCAGCGCCTCGCCAAAACACATCTCGTCGAATTCGGCGGTGTTGATGTCGCCATAGCGGCGCTGGCGCAGCAGCGCGTAGGCGGCGAGGATTTTGCGGGCATACACCGCTCGGTCCGGCCCCATCAGCCGCCGAGCCAAATCCTCCAGCACGCCGTCCGGCATGCTTTCCGGCTCGAGCGTGACGCTGATTGCAGTGCGGTAGTCGCTGGCAATGGAATGCCGCTGGTTTGGGAGAGTGATGAACAGTTCGCCGCTGGCGAGGACGTCGTCGATCGTGAGATGCAAGCTGCCTTTCACCGCGACATAGACGTGGCAACAACCTGGGGTCCGCTTGCGGGGCCTGCCGAGCAAGCCGGCATAGAAGACCCGCTCCGGCGTGATCAGCATCAAATGGTCGGATTCGCGACCGTTATCTTCCATGGGGATCCTCCTCGCGCGGCTCTTTGGCCGCTGCGGACGGAGGCCACCTTAGCGGAAATTTGGGCGCTGTCACGGCGCGATAGCGCTGTCATCGCGCGCAAAAGATTGCCAGTCCGGGACGAGAGATGAGCCCGCCCGGAACCACGGTGAGACGGTAGTCCCATCCTGCGGAATGCCTATGCTCTCACGCGCGGCGCAACATTCTGTTCAGTGCCGGCCTTCTGCTCCGCGGCAACCGCGCGCTTGAAGCCGTCGCGCTGCTGCAATCGCGCCCAATAGGCTGTGACATTCGGCCCGAAATCCTTGGCGAGACCAATATTGCTGGCCAGGCGAAGCGCATAACCGATGACAATGTCAGCGGCGGTAAAACGACCCGCGCACAAAGTTTCGGCATGCGCGGTCGCCGCCTCGACCGCACGCAACCGCCCCAGGAACCACTTTGCGTAGTCGGTGGCGACCTGCGGATTGCGGCGCTCCTCCGGCTCAAGCTGGGTGTAGCGGAGCACCAGCGTCTGCGGGAAGGTTAATGTGGCGTCGCTGAAATACATCCAGTTCAGGAACGCGCCATAGGCGGGATCTTCAGGGCCGACCATCAGCGGCGTCGGCCCGTGCTTGACGCCGAGATAGTGGCAAATTCCGGAGGACTCCGTCATCCTGGTCTCGCCATCGACCATGAAGGGAATCGTGCCGAGCGGATTGAGCGCGAGGTATTCCTTGGCGAAGACCCGCGGCGGAAATGGCAGCATCTTCAGCTCATACGGCAGTCCCATCTCCTCCAGCATCCAGAGCGGGCGGAACGAGCGCGCGGCGTCGCAGTGATAGAGCGTAATCATCAGGTCGCCTTCCCTTCAGAGCATGATCCGGAGAAGTGTGAAGCGGTTTTCCGACAAGATCATGCTCACACTTTATGACTTCCGGGCAGCGTGCCCATCATCTTGCACAGGACCATCAGCATGACCTCGTCGGCGCCACCGCCGATCGAGGTCAGGCGGCTGTCGCGATAGGCGCGGCTGACCGGCGTCTCGTTGGTAAAGCCCATTCCGCCCCAATATTGCAAGCAGGCGTCGGTGAGCTCGCGGCCGAGCCGACCGGCCTTCAGCTTGGCCATGGTCGCAAGCCTTGTGACATCCTCGCCGGCGACCAGTTGCTCGGCGGCGCGATAGATCAGCGCGCGCAACAGCTCGACCTCGGTCTGCATCTCCGCGAGCTTGAAGTGGACGACCTGATTGTCGAGGATGCTCTGGCCGAAGGCTTTTCTGTTGCGGGTGTATTCGATGGTCTCGTTGATGACGTATTCATGCGCCTTCAGGCAGGCTGCCGCGCCCCAGAGACGCTCCTCCTGAAACTGGATCATCTGATAGGTAAAGCCCTTGCCCTCCTCGCCGATCCGGTTGCGCTTGGGCACGCGGACATTATCGAAGAAGATCTGCGCCGTGTCCGAGGAGCGCATGCCCATCTTGTCGAGCTTTCGCGCGACATTGACGCCCTTGCTCTTCATGGGCACGCAGATCAGCGATTTGTTGCGGTGAACGGGACCGTCACCGGTGTTGGCGAGCAGGCAGATCCAGTCGGCCTGGGTGCCGTTGGTGATCCACATCTTGCCACCGGTGATGACGTAGTCGTCGCCATCCGAGCGTGCGCTGGTCTTGATCGAGGCGACGTCCGAGCCCGCGCCTGGCTCGGAGACGCCGATGCAGGCAACGAAGTCGCCTGAGATCGAGGGCGTCAGAAATTCACGTCGCACCTCGTCCGACCCGAACCGGGCCAGCGCCGGCGTTGCCATGTCGGTCTGCACCCCGATCGCCATCGGCACGCCGCCACAGGTGATCGCACCAAGCTCCTCCGCCATCATCAGCGCATAGGAATAATCGAGGCCCGAGCCGCCGAACTCGGTGGGCTTGTTCAGTCCGAGGAAGCCGAGGCTGCCCATCTTCTTGAACAGCTCGTGCGCCGGGAAGATATCGGCCTTCTCCCATTCATCGACATGGGGATTGATCTCGTTGGCGATGAATTTCTGCAGGGAACGGCGGATATCGTCGTGGTCGGCGGTGAACAGCATTCTCTCTCAGCCTCGTCGTTCCGGGACGCGCCTCTTGGCGCGGGCCCGGAATCCATAACCACCATCGTGAGCATGGATTCCGGCTCGCTCCGCTTCGCTCGCGCCCCGGAATGACGCGAGGAGAGAGTATTCACAACCCCATCTGCCTCGACGCCAGATCCTTCATGATCTCCTCGGTGCCGCCGCCGATCGCGTTGACCTTGACCTCGCGATAGATGCGCTCAGCCTTGATGCCGCGCATGAAGCCGGCGCCGCCAAAGATCTGCACCGCTTCCGAGGCGCAGAATGCCATCGTCTGCGTCGCCTGGTTCTTCATCATGCAGATTTCGGCGACCGGACTCTCGCCCTGCTCCAGCCGCCACGCCAGCATCTCTAGCATCGCCTGAGAGGCTGCGACCTTCTGTGCCATGTCGACGATCTTGTGGCGGATGACCTGGTGCTGGGCGAGCGGCTTGCCAAAGGTCTTGCGTTCCTTGGCATAGGCGACGGCTTCATCGAGACAGACGCGGGCGAACGCGGTGCAGCCGGCGGCCATGCCCATGCGCTCGCTGTTGAAGTTCTGCATGATGATCTTGAAGCCCTGGCCTTCTTCGCCGATCAGGTTCTCGATCGGCACGCGGCACTCGTCGAAATGCAGGGTCGCGGTGTCGGAGGCCCACCAGCCCATCTTCTTCAGCTTGGTCCGTGACAGACCGGGCGTATCGCCCTCGATCAGGAGCAGGCTCACGCCGCCGGCGCCCTCGCCGCCGGTACGCACCGCAACGGTCAGATAGTCGGCGCGGACGCCCGAGGTGATGAAGGTCTTCTCGCCGCTCACGACGTAGTGATTGCCATCGCGCCGTGCCTTGGTGCGGAGGTTCGCAACATCAGAACCGCCGCCCGGCTCGGTGATCGCGAGCGCGGAGATCTTCTCGCCGGAGAGCACCTGCGGCAGCACACGCGCCTTCACCTCCGGCCGCGCGGCGCGCGCGATCGGCGGCGAGCCGATGGTGTGGCTCATCAGGCTGGCGCTGACGCCGCCGGCGCCGGCCCGCGCCAGCTCCTGGCTCGCCACGATCTTCATGAACTGATCAGCGGCGATCCCGCCATATTCCTCAGGGAATCCGAGCCCCAACAGGCCGATCTCGGCCGCCTTGCGATAAAGCGCGCGGGGAAATTCGCCGGCCTCATCCCACTCATGGGCGAACGGTGCGATCTCCTTGTCGACGAAGCGGCGCATGACGTCGCGGAAAGCGTCGTGATCGACGGTATAGAACGGGCTCATCATCGCATACGCGTCTCCGACGACTCTCTTCTCGTTCCACCATGGCCGGAAGGTCGGCGGCTCACTTGCGCGGAGTGGCTGACTGCGGGCGCGGCGCCTCTCCGGCCGTAACCTAGCAACTCAACGCAAGACGGTTTTCACCCCTCGCAGGCCAACTCCAAATCAAAAAAAGACTGCTGCACCAAACTCCGGCTGGCCCTAGGGCCACGCCGGCCATGCTGCACAGCAATAAATTCAGGCGGCACAAGACCGCCCGAGGGAGGAATTTTTGGCCGTTCGTTACTACGACTGGATCGCTCATCACGCGCGCCGCTCGCCCGGCAAAGTCGCGGCCATCGACCTCGCGAGCGATCGCCGCTTTACCTATGCGCAGTTCGACGCCCGCGTCTCTCGCCTTGCCTCGTTCTTCCGCCATATGTTGGGGGTCTCGCGCGGCGACCGCGTCGCGGTGCTGGCGCTGAACACCACCGATACGCTGGAGGTGCAGTTCGCCTGCGGACGGCTCGGCGCCGTCTTCGTGCCGCTGAACACCCGCCTCACCGTTCCCGAGCTTCAGTTCATCACCGGCGATTGCGCGCCGAAGGTGATGATCCACGACGCTGATCTGGCCGAGACGGCGCTCGCTGTCGCAAAACTCTGCAACGTCGCGACAAGCCTTCTGCTCGGTGCCGGCGGCGCCTATGAAGCCGGCATCGCTGCCGCGAAGCCATTCGATCATGCGGAAGAGGTCACGCTCGATGATGTCTCGACCATCATGTACACGTCGGGCACGACGGGTCACCCCAAGGGCGCGACCATCACCCATGGCATGACGTTCTGGAATTGCGTCAACCTCGGCGGCCCCGCCTGTATCGGGCCGTCTTCCGTGCTGCTCACCGTGCTGCCGCTATTCCACACCGGTGGGCTGAATTGCTACACCAATCCTGTGCTGCACGCCGGCGGCACCGTGACGATCATGCGCGCCTTCGATCCCGCCACCGCACTCGGCCTGATCAACGATCCCGCGCAGGGCATCAACGTGTTCTTCGGCGTGCCCGCGATCTATCAGTTCATGGCGCAGCAGCCTGCTTTCGCGACGACGGACCTTTCCCGGCTGATCGTCTGCGGCGTCGGCGGCGCTCCGATGCCCGTGCCGCTGCTGAAAGTATGGGAGGCCCGCGGCGTCGCACTTCAGCAGGGCTACGGTATGACCGAGACGTCTCCGGCCGTGCTGGTTCTCGACCGCGAGGACGCGGCGCGCAAGGCCGGCTCGGCCGGCAAGCCGGTGCTGCACACGGAGGTGCGCATCGTGCGTCCCGACGGCAGCGATGCCGATGTCGGCGAGCTCGGGGAGCTCTGGGTCAAGGGCCCCAACATCACCCCGGGCTATTGGAACAGGCCGGAAGCGAACAAATCCTCGTTCACCGACGGCTGGCTGCACACCGGCGATGCGACCCGCGTGGATGAAGAGGGCTTCTACTACATCGTCGATCGCTGGAAGGACATGTACATCTCCGGCGGCGAGAACGTCTATCCGGCCGAGGTCGAGAACGTCCTGCACCAGCTCGCCGCAATTGGCGAAGCCGCCGTGATCGGCATTCCCGACCCGCAATGGGGCGAGGTCGGCCTCGCGATCGTTGCGGTGAAGCCTGGCCAGCGCCTGACCGAGGCCGACGTCTTCGCACATTGCGCCGCGAACCTGGCGCGCTTCAAATGTCCGCGCCAGATTCGTTTCGTCGACGCGTTGCCGCGCAACGCCACCGGAAAAATCCACAAGCCAACATTGCGCAAGGAATTCTCGATCACCTCGGAAGTAGACAAGAAAGTCGCCAACGCCTGATCAAAGCGTCCGTCTCGTGGGCGCTTTTCTTCTTTGACGTGCCTGCCCAAAAACCAGAAGAACCCCAAGGAATTTTCATGAACAAGAAACTCTCGCTACTTGCCGCAGCAACAGCGATGACGCTGCTTGCGACACAGTCTGCCTATGCGCAGAAGAAATATGACACCGGCGTCACCGACACCGAGATCAAGATCGGCAATGTCGAGGCCTATTCCGGCCCGGCATCCGCCTACGGCGTCATCGGCAAGACCGAAGAGGCCTATTTCAAGATGATCAATGATCAGGGCGGCATCAACGGCCGCAAGATCAACTGGATCTCCTACGACGACGGCTATTCGCCGCCGAAGACGGTGGAGCAGATCCGGAAGCTGATCGAGAGCGACGAGGTCTTCCTGGTGTTCAACGCGCTGGGCACACCGACCCAGACCGCCGTGCAGAAATATCACAATTCCAAGAAGGTGCCTCAGCTCTTCCTCGCGACCGGCGCCAGCAAGTGGAACGACCCGCACAACTTCCCCTGGACCATGGGCTTCCAGCCGAGCTACCGGGTCGAGGCGCGGATCTTCGCAAAGTACATTCTGAAGGAGAAGCCAGACGCGAAGGTCGCAATCTTCTATGCCAATGATGATTTCGGCAAAGACTACCTCGCCGGCATCAAGGACGTGTTCGGCGACAAGGCCTCGAAGCTGATCGTGGCCGAAGAGAGCTACGAGACGTCGGAGCCGTCGATCGACGCCCATATCGTCAAGCTCAAGGACACCGGCGCCGACGTCTTCGTGAACATCGCAACCCCGAAGTTCGCGGCTCAAGCCATCAAGAAGATGGCCGAGCTTGGCTGGAAGCCGATGCACCTGATGACCGACGTGTCGGTCTCGATCGGCGCGGTGATGAAGCCCGCCGGCCTCGAGGCCTCCGAGGGCGTGCTCTCGGCCGGTTACCTCAAGGATGCGTCAGATCCGCAGTGGAAAGACGATGCCGGCATGAAGGAGTTCATGGCCTTCATCGAGAAGTACATGCCGGGCGCGAACATTTCGGACGCCAATCTGGTTTACGGCTACGCCGCAGCCCAGACCATGGTGCAGGTGCTGAAGCAGGCGGGCGACAATATGACCCGCGAGAATGTAATGAAGCAGGCCGCCAGCCTGAAGGACTTCACGCCTGATACGCTGATCCCGGGAATCACGATCAACACCTCGGCTACCGACTTCGCCCCGATCGAGCAGCTCAAGATGTGGCGGTTCAAGAGCGGACAGTGGGAGTTGTTCGGCCCCATCATCAGCGCCGAACCGAGCGGTTAGTTCACGACGAGCGTGCACATTTCAAGGAAATAGCGGCCGCAAGGCCGCTATTTTTTTTGCAAGCCGCGAGGACGCATTATCCCGGCAGGAAGAGCGCGAACGAATCGTCGACGGTCCGGCGCAAATGATCGCGGTAAAGCGCATGGTTTGCGTCCCCAGGCGCGACCCGCCCGAGCGACGGCGTCGGGACATTCTTGAGTGGCACATAGGCGATCGGCGCCGCGACCGGCGTCAGTTGCGAGCCGGAGCCGGCGCGCAGCGTCGAGATGATGCCATACATCGCGCCGGTCACGGTCGGCCGCGACACAGTGATGACCCGGTGCTGGCCGTGCTTGTTGATGACGAGATAGATGAACCCGGACTGATGCGGCACCGCGACCTCGCCGGTGTGCTCATAGGCCGCATCCGTCCGCTCGCCCTCACGGAAGACCAGGGATGAGACCTTCGGCTCCCAGACGATCTCGGTGCGATAGGCGAAGATCGCATCCTTGTCGCCAAAGGACGGCCGCAGCGTGATGTAGACGCCCTCGAGCCAGGTCACGGCGCGATGCGAATAGGAGCCGAGGCTGTCTGGCGCGACATCGTTGCCGGCTGCGGGCGCCGCCGCAACCGGGCTCTTGCGCAATGATACGCCCAGCGCCTGCTCCAGCCGGACCGTGGTTGCCAGCGTGAACGGGCGTCGGCCGCCGAGCGCCTTTTCCAGTGTCGACAGGCTGAGCTTGGCCTGCTCGGCCAGCGCCTGCCGTGAGATGCGGCGCCTGGCGATCTCCTCTCGGATCGTCTCCGCGACTTCGCGGCTCTGCTCGTCCGAAAGCTGCCCGTCAGAGAGCTTGTCTTGCGTCTGCATCGTTAACCCTGCTCCACGGCCACCAGTCTAGCAGGCCGGACAAGTCAGCACAAAACCGGACATGACCGCCAAGGCGGCGGGCCGCCGAGGCCGGCCATGGCGGAACAATGCCGATCAATCTGCTCGCGAAACCAGCCCCTCCCGACCGATGCTCGGCATCACCAAACAGCTTTCGGGAGCAGGCCAAATGGACAATTACGACACGGTCGACAGCCACGAACATCCCTGGCTCGAGAGGCTCATCAAGGTCGGACTGTTCCTTCTGGCGCAAAGCATTGCCGTGCTGCTGGTCAGCTTCGTGGCCCTGCTGGTGAGCTTCGAGACCTCCTGGTCTGCGACGACGGAGCAGGCAAGCGTGCTCCAGCCCGGCGACGCCAGGTCCGGCAGCCTTCTCCTGAAGGAAGACGGCGCCTATACCGAAGCCATCCGCCTCGGGACCGACATCGACGTCACGGTCTCAGGTCCCACGCTGCGCACGCGCGTCACGCAAGTTTTCCGTAATCCCACCAAGGACTGGGTCGAGGCGACCTATGTCTATCCGCTAGCCAGTGACGGCGCCGTCGACACGCTGAAGATGGTGGTCGGCGATCGCGTTATCGTCGGCGACGTCAAGGAGCGTCAGCAGGCACGCGTGATCTACGAACAGGTACGCCGCGCCGGACAGAAGGCCGCGCTCACCGAGCAGGAGCGGCCCAACATCTTCACCAATTCGGTTGCCAATATCGGCCCCGGCGAAACCGTGCTGGTGCAGATCGAATATCAGGAGCCGGTGCATCAATCCGGCAGCGAATACTCTCTGCGTGTGCCGTTGGTGGTCGGGCCGCGCTACAATCCGGCGCCGATCGTGCAAAGCGTCGACTTCCGCAAGGACGGCTCGGGCTGGGGCACGACCAATTCTGACCCGGTGCCGGACCGTGATCGCATCTCGCCGCCCGTGCTCGATCCCGCCAAGAATTCTCCAAACAACGCGCCCGTCAATCCGACCAGCATCACGGTGCACCTGAATTCCGGCTTTGCGCTCGGCGAGGTGAAGAGCCATCACCACAATGTCAGGATCGAAAGCCCTGATAACGCGACGCGCATCGTGACGCTGGCCGACAACACCGTAGCCGCCGATCGCGACTTCGAACTGACCTGGAAGCCGGCGGCGGCGAAGGCACCGTCGGTCGGTCTGTTCCGCGAGCACGTCGGCGACGCCGACTATCTGCTCGCCTTCGTCACGCCGCCGGCCGCCGAGCAGGCGACGCAGAAGCCACTACCGCGCGAAGTGGTATTCGTGATCGACAATTCCGGCTCGATGGGCGGCACGTCGATCGAGCAGGCCAAAGCGAGTCTTCTCTATGCGCTCGGCCGCCTCCAGCCGAATGACCGCTTCAACGTGATCCGGTTCGATGACACCATGGACGTGTTGTTTCCAGCCTCGGTTCCCGCCGATGCCGCGCATGTCGGCGAAGCGACCTCGTTCGTCGGCGCATTGCAGGCCCGCGGCGGCACCGAGATGGTGCCGGCGATGCGCGCAGCGCTCACCGACAAGCTCGGCGACACCAACATGGTCCGCCAGATCGTGTTCCTCACCGACGGCGCGATCGGCAACGAGCAGCAATTGTTCGAGACCATCACCACGATGCGCGGCCGCTCGCGCATCTTCATGATCGGAATCGGCTCCGCGCCCAACACCTATCTGATGACGCGGGCCTCCGAGCTCGGCCGCGGGGCCTTCACCCATATCGGCTCCGTTGAGCAGGTCGAGGAACGGATGCGCGGCCTGTTCGCCAAGCTGGAGAACCCCGCCGTGACCGGCCTCTCCGCGAAATTCTCCGAGGCCAAGGCCGATATTACCCCCGCGATCATTCCCGACGTCTATCGCGACGAGCCGCTGGTGCTGGCGGCGAAGCTCGACAAGCTCGCGGGCTCGCTGGAGATCAAGGGCCGAGTCGGTGACCGTCCGTGGTCCGTGACGCTGCCGCTGCAAAACGCCGCCGCAGGCAAGGGCCTGTCAAAACTCTGGGCCAGGCGCAAGATCGGCGATGCCGAGGTGGCACGGACGCTCCGCGAGATGACGCCGGAGGATGCCGACAAGTCGATCCTTGCGCTGGCGCTCGACCATCAGATCGTCACGCGGCTGACCAGTCTCGTCGCGGTCGACAAGACGCCGAGCCGCCCCGAAGGCGAGCCGCTCAAGCTCAGTGAGTTGCCGATCAACCTGCCGGCCGGCTGGGATTTCGCGAAGGTGTTCGGCGAACGTCCGCAACTGACGCCAACGCAGCTGCGCGAACGCCGCGCCGATGCAGGCCAGCCCGCGGCAAGACGGCCGGCTCCCGTCACGTCAGATACGATTCGCCTGCCAAAGACGGCGACTTCAGCCGAGCTGAAGATGATCGCGGGCCTGATCATGATCGTGCTCGCCCTGATCCTGTTCGTGTTCAACCGGCGTCAGACCTTGCTCACTGACGCCGCTTGAGAGAGGAGTCCCCCCGAACTCCTCTTGCTTGGCGCGCGCGGCTGCCCGTCCCATACCGGTCGCGCGCGCATTTTTTCCTGTCATTGCGAGCAGCGAAGTGACGAAGCAATGACGAGAGAGCCTGTCATGCCCCGCCTCGTCTCCCCTCTGGTCCTTGTGCTCGTCGGAACGATCCTGTTCGGCGATGGCGCCTACATTTACGCCAAGGCCTGGCTCGCGCAGGTGCTACTGGAACGTGCGTTCGATCGGAGCATTACGGCCGGCCAGCCGGTCAAGCCGTGGTCCTGGGCCGATACCTGGCCGGTGGCGCGGATCGAGGTGAAGCGGATCGGCGCCAGCGCCATCGTGCTCTCCGGCACGAGCGGCCAGGCCCTTGCCTTCGGCCCCGGTCATATCGACCAAACGGTGGATGCCGGCGAGCGCGGTGTTGCCGTATATGCTGCACATCGCGATACCCATTTCCGCTTCTTGCGGAACGTTGCCATTGGTGACGTGATTGATGTTACACGAAGCGACGGCAAACACTTTCGCTACCGCGCCGACGCTTCCGCGATTGTCCGCTTCGACGCATCGGGCATTGATCCAGCGACGCAGGATTTCGAGCTTGTCCTTTCGACTTGCTGGCCGTTCGACGCCGTCACATCCGGCCCCGAACGTTACGTGCTGCATGCCACTCTGATCGAAGAGCGTGAATAGTTGCCCGCCATCGGCGCCTCCTTGCGCTACTGAGGAGGAGACGCACGACGGCGATGAAGTCGCCGAAGGCAGTCCACCTCTCATTCCGCCGTGCGGCATGCAGCCCTGCTGGTTGCCACTCCACGCAACTCACCCTACGATCCCGTGACGCACCAGCAAGAAGAACAACAGGTGAGGTCACGCCATGGAAGCTCAGGTTTCTGCTGCATCGGTTCCTGCCCGCCCATGGTCGCCGCCGCCCGATGCCAGTGACATCGTCAAGGGCATCCACGCCATGCTGCATCCGCGCAACATCGTGCTGGTGGGCGCGACCGACAAGCCGGGCAATTACGCCGAGCGTATCTGGAACAATCTGGTCAAATACGGCTACGGGGGCGGGCTCTATCCTGTCAACGCCAAGCGCGAGACCATCTGGGGCGTGCCCTGCTACAAGGATTTTGCCAGCCTTCCCGAGAAGCCTGATCATGTATTGGTGCTGGTGCCGGCGCGCTTTGCCGTGCAGGTGATCCGCGACGCCGCCGCCGCGGGTGCGCGGTCGGCCACCATCGTCACCTCCGGGTTCAGCGAGTTGCAGGACGAGGACAGCCAGAAGCTCGCCGCAGAGCTGCAACAGGCCGTGCGCGAGACGGGGCTCGCCGTCACCGGTCCGAACTGTCTCGGCAATTTGAGCGCCGGCGAAAAGCTCTTCACCAATATCGACGACCGCATCGTCACCATGGAACAAGGCGCGGTGGCGATCGCCGGCCAATCCGGCGCCATCGTGATGGCGATCCGGCAGGCGCTGGAGGACCGTGGCGTCGGGGTCGGCTACATGGTGACGACAGGCAACGAGACCGGGCTCGAGACACCGGACTTGATGCGCTATTTCGCCGAGGATCCCAGCATCAGGGTGATCGTCGTCTACCTCGAAGGCGTGCGCAACACCAAGGCGTTTCGCGACGCCTGCAAGGCCGCGCGTGCCGCGAGCAAGCCGGTGATCGCGCTCAAGCTCGGATCCTCGGAAGGTGGCCGCGCCGCCGCGATGGCGCATACCGGCGCGCTGGCGGGATCGATCGAGACATTCGACGCGATTGCAACCCGCGAAGGCGTGATCCGCGTGGACGGGCTCGATGAGCTGATCGAAGCCACTGAATGCTTTGTCCACGCGGCCGTGCCGAAAGGCAATCGGCTCGCGGCGGTCTCGCTCTCAGGCGGCAAGCGCGGCATGCTGATCGACGCTTTCTACGCTGAGGGCCTGAATTTTGCGCCGTTGAGTCCGCATACCGGCGGCGAGCTCGCAAAAATGCTGGGGCCGGGATCGATCGTCGGCAATCCGCTCGACGCCGGCTTTGCAGCGGTGGTCGACCCCTCCGTCTACATGAAGTCGATCAAGCTGATGATCGACGATCCCGACATCGATGTCGTCATCATCGATGCCGAGCTGCCCAAGGCACCGCATGAGTTGCGCGAACGGAACCTGCGGATCGTCGACGAGATGGCGAGCCGGGCCTCAAAGCCCGTGATCTATGTCAGCGCGATGTCGATCGGCTTCACCGAGTTCACCAAAGGTTTGCGCAAGTCGCTACCCCATCTCACAGTCATGCAAGGGCTCGACCGCGCGGTCACCGCGATCAAATCGCTGCTTGCCTATGCGAAGCTGCGTAAGGAAGTGCCCGACATCGTCTCGGGCTCGAAGCCCGCCGCGCGCGCCGTGCTGGAGAAGGCGCTGAGCTCGGCGAGCGGCGCCGCGCTCGACGAGGTCGCCTCGAAGAAGCTGCTGAAGGCCTATGGCATCCCCGTTTCGAAGGAGGGAATCGCGCAGACGGCGGCAGAGGCCGTGAAGATCGCCAAGCAGATCGGCTTTCCGGTCGTAGCCAAGGTTGTCAGCGCCGAGATCCTTCACAAATCCGACATCGGCGGCGTGGTGCTGAACCTCAACAGCGCGGCCGAGGTGAAGAAGGCATTCTCCGACATCACCGCGCGGGTGAAGAGATTGAAGGGCAAGCCTAACCTCGACGGCATCCTGATCGCCCAGCAGGTCAAGGCCGATCTCGAACTCGTGGTCGGCGCCTCGCTCGACGCAGAGATGGGACCCGTCGTGTTGTTCGGCACCGGCGGCATCGATATCGAGCTGATGAAGGACGTGGCGCTGGCGGGCGCGCCGTTGGACGAGGGTGAGGCGAAGCTCCTGATCGGCCGCACCAAAGCCGGCATCAAGATGCGCGGCTATCGCGGCAAGCCGGCTCTGCACGAGGCCTCCGCCGTGAAGGCGCTGGTCGGCCTGTCCAATTTGATTGCGGATGCCGGCGACCGGATCGCATCGATTGACGTCAACCCGTTCCTGATCAACGCCAAGACCGGCGTCGCGGTCGATGCACTGATCGTGCTGAACAACGCAGCCGCCAGGCGCGCCGCAGGCCATTGATGTCGCGTGGGCCCGATTAGCGCAGCTAAATCCGCCAATTCTGCCCATAAGTACACGAGAACCTGGCGGGTTACGCTTCGCTAACTCGCCCTGCGTACCATTGCGGCTCCTTCCAACTTCCCCGCTTTGGTCGTAGAATCCCAGCGCATGGCACGCGCGAGCAATCTGGTGATCGGAACGACGACGCTGGCGGTGATCGCCGTGGCGTTCGGCGGCCTGCTTGGCGTGCAGAAATGGCGCAGCATCCAGAGCCGCAGCCAGTTGCGCGTCGTGTTCGAGGGCGGGTCCGCGAGCGGGCTGCGTCGCGGCGGTCCGGTCAATTTCGACGGCGTGCCGGCCGGCCAGATCCTGTCGATCAAGCTGGAGAGCCCGCGCAAGGTCGTGGCCCTGGTGTCGCTCGACAACGTCGCGCCGCTTCGCAAGGACACGGTGGCCGGCATCGAGTTCCAGGGCCTCACGGGTGTCGCGGCGGTCTCACTGATCGGCGGCGCTCCGTCCGCCCCGCCGGTGCCGCTGGATTCGGACGGCGTCCCGGTCCTGACCGCCGATCTCAGTGACGCCGAATCCATCGTCGACACGCTGCACAGCGTCGATCGCAGCATCGTCAGCAACGCGCCCGCGATCAAGGAGGGCCTGCGCACCTTCGAGAACTATACGGCCGATCTCAGAGGCAAGGGCGACGAAATCGACGCGGTGATGCTCAAAGTCGACAATGCGTTTGCGGGATTCGACAAGGCAGTCACCAAGATCGAGGGCGTGGTGCCGGGCTTCGTCGACGGCAAGGCCGACGAACTGTTCGAAAAGATCAAGGGACTCCACGAGCTCGCCGACACCATGAAGAAGAAATCGGCAAGCTTCCTCGAGGACACCCGTCGCTCGCTGCTCGATGTCAGCGAAGCCGCCAACAAGATGAGCGGAGCGCCCGCGCCCGCCGCCGCCCCTCGCCCGCCGCGCAAGCCGGCGCAACCGAAGCGTTAGAGCCTACCAGGTGTAGCGGACGACGCCCTTGCCGGCGTAGGAGCGCGTGACGTTCGAGAACTCGCCCTCGAACGTGGCGGATACAGACCAGCCGTTCATCCAGTTCATCTGCACCGACGCCGTGGTCAGCGCGGAATCGCGCGCCAGCGCTGCCCCGTTCACGACGAAGGCCGACCCCGGCAGGGTCTGGAACACCGCGCCGACGGTGCGATCCGGATTGAAATCATGCGCCCAGGCTGCGCGGCCGCGCAGCGTCATCACGCCGCCGGCAGCGGCGAACGATCTGTCGGCGCGCAGGCCGAGCTCGGTGCGGGTGTTGGTCACGTCCTTGGCGGCATAGTTGAGCGCGAAAGTGTTGTTGCCGACCACGGCAAATTCCGAATAGCTCGGCAGGCTGAACAGCGTGGCCTGGACCGCGGCATAGGGCGTCAGCCCGATCCACGGCGTTGCCTGGCGATAGCCGCCTTCGATACGGCCCGACACGGCGTTGGCATTGAACTGCGCACGCAACTGATCTGTGCCGGCTGCCGTGACGACGCGGTTGGTGGTGACATCCTGCCAGCCATAAGCCAGTGCGGCCGTGAGATAGGCGGGGCCGGCGTTGTGACGGACGAAAGCGCCGGCCTGGAACAGGTCTGAGTGGCCCCAGCCCAGTCCATTGACACCGAAGCCGGTGCCGCCGCCGGCGAGCGCGAAGCCTGCAACTGTCGACGGCGAGAAGCGGTAATCGAGGCCAACCGCGGTGCCGTAGACGCTGCTGGTGGTATTGTTGGAGCCCAGCCCCGCATGGCCGTCGGTAGTCTGCGAGCCACCGAAGCCGGCCGCCCAGACATCCCAGCGCTGCTCGAACGTCGCAACCGGCGCCTTGCGATAGATCGAGGCAAAGGCATCGCTGGGGCGCTTGCTGGCCGCGGCGTAAGAATTCGCGCTGGTCTCGTCTGCATAAGGCGTCGCGCCGGGCGTGCCACTGCGTCCTGCGCCGAATACGTCGGTCAACAGGCCCATGAACAGGTTCATCGCATTGAACGTCGTCTGCTGCGACCCCGTTGCGGATTCTCCCGAGGCTTGCGTCAGGCCGGCGGGGCCGAGACCCGCGAGCCCAGCCGGCAGGACACCGTTGGTGTTGAAGAAATTCTGCAGCACCGTGGCTACGTTCTGCTGGTTGATATTGAGCGCGTATTTCGCACCGTAGTTCAGCGTGAAATCGAGGAAGGCCTCGTTCGACCCGACGGTCGTTGTGCCGATCAGTCCTCCCGGCGCGGCCACGCCGGTAAAATTGCCAGTGGCGGTGCCGAAGAAGTCCATGATCGAATAGTGCTTCATCACCATGCTGCCGGGATAAAGCGCAACGCCGACCGTACCGTTCAGCGTGACGTTGCCGGTGACGAGCGCGTGGCTCGTGCTGGATCCGCTGCCGACCTGGACGACATAGACCGAGCCGGCCTGAAGGGTGAGATCGCCCTGAACCTGCATGCTCGAGCCCGGACCGCCGTCGCCGGGCGCGTAGATGCCCCCGGCGATGACAGTGGTGCCGACGATACCGGCGCCATACAGCGCGCCGCCTGCGTTCACGGTGGTCAGGCTCGACTGCGAGATGTCGCCATCGACGCGCAGGACGCCGCCATTAACGGTCGTTGTGCCGGTATAGGTGTTTGTGCCCGAAAGGATCAGCGTTCCACTGCCGACTTTTTCGAGAGAGCCCGATCCGGCGGGACCGCAACCGCAAGGATTGGCGTCGGCGATGACGCCGCTGACCTCGGTCGACAGGTTGTTGCCGCCGACAACGAGCGTGTTGCCGCCACCAATGTAGTAGAGGCCGCTGCCTTCGATCGATCCGGCGGTGATGCGGCCATCGCCGGCCGGGCCGGCTGGGCCTGGTCCGCCGCCGAAATCGGTGATGCCGGTCCCCGTGGTGATGAAACGTGCATTGCCGCCGGTGGAATTGTCGAAGAACTGGGTTTCACCGCCGTCCTTGGTGATAATCGTGGCATTGCCGGCCGTCGACCGGCCGGCGAACAGCGTGGTGCCATCGGCCTCGTTGGTGATCGTGGCGCTCCCGGCAGTTACCGTGTCGGCGATAGTTTGACCGAAGAACGTGACCCCGAAGCTTTGGTTGACGATCGCCGCTGAGCCGGCCGTCGATTGCTCCAGAAAGATCGTGCCACCGCCGTTTTGATTGGTAATGCTGGCTCCGCCAGCACTCGTCTGCGCAAGAAAGACCGTTCCGCCACCGTCGTTGACGATGGCAGCCTTGGCCGCCGTTACTGTTTCGGTTCCGCCAAAAGTACCGAAGATCGTCTGACCTCCGGCGTTGAGGATCGACGTAACGCCCGACATGTCGGCATTGACGATGTTGAACGTGCCCTCGTTGTTGACGGCGCCGATGATGCTGGCGGTATGGGTTGCATCACCAAGCTGCAGCGCCGCACAGGAACAAATGAAAGTGTCGCCCGTGTAGGTGTTGGCGCCGAGCAGCGCCAGAATGCCGGGGGACTGCACCGAAATGCCGCCAGCGCCGACGATGCGGGAAGCGATCACGGCCGAGGGATCCGAGGTGCCGGTCACATCACTGGTGAAGAACGTGGTGCCACCCGAGGCCAGCCTGAGATCGCCGCCCTGGATCGTGTAGATCGTCCCATCGCCGGTGAGATCGAAGCCTACGAGACTTGTGAGCTGGATACCGCCCGGCGTGACCGTAACCGTGCCGCCCGTCGCCGGCGTCGAAGGACCGCTGCTGCCGAATATTGTGCCGGCCGACGCGGGATCATAAGCCGAGCTGGTCGTCCCAAAAAAATCTGTCCAGTTGGTCGTGGTGTTGTCCCAGACACCGCCACCACCATTGACCGAACCGTTGGGCGTGGTCTGCGATCCGTTGAATATCTGCTGCGCGGACGCGGGGCTCGTCACGACGGCCGCGCTGAAGGCCAAGCCAAGCCAGATTGCAGCGGCAACACACCAGCGCGCGCGACCCTGCCCGCTCGATGGCAACCCAGATTTCACGCGCTCGACCCCTACCCCGCGGCGCTCCCGACGGCGCCGCCGGGAACTTAGGACAAGGGGATGATCAGTAGAACTACGGTCGGATCAGAATCCGTCCCGCGGCCTGCAACTTGGGTGGATTCGAAACATGCTGTTGCAACCGCGCCACGCTTTGACACGTTCGGCTGCGGCAGAATGACCATCCATATGGACGGCCATTCACATCAATCATGCATGGTCATCGGTCGGCGGCAGAGCCGTCACCCATACACAAACGCCTTATCGTCCAGATCCGTTTTCGGGATCTCGTCCTTCTCGGTCCAGTAGTCCTGGCTGTGCTGCCATTCCGGCTTGTCGCCGCGCTTGGGCAGCAGATCCATGTTGCGCAGGATGTAGCCGGGATTGAAGTTTTCCGGATCGATCCAGGGCAGGATCGGCATGTTGTGGTCTTCGGCGCGCAAGCTGACCTCGACCTTCTTCTTGCCCTTCGCCTTCATGTGACCGAGCAGGCGACAAACGAAGTCCGCGACGAGATCGACGCGCAGCGTCCAGCTCGCACGGAAGTAGCCGAACACCCAGACCATGTTCGGCACGCCCGTGAACATCATGCCGCGATAGGTGACGGTTTCGCCGAAGGCGAGCGGCTTGCCGTCGATCTCGAAGGCGATGTCGCCGAGCGCCGCCAGATTGAAGCCGGTTGCAGTGACGACGACGTCGGCTTCCAGCACCTTACCCGATTTGAGCTGGATGCCGTTCTCGACGAAGCATTCGATCTCATCGGTGACGACCGACGCCTTGCCGCTGGCGATACCCTTGAACAGGTCGGCATCCGGCACGAAGGCGATGCGCTGGCGCCACGGCCGGTAGGTCGGCGTAAAGTGCGTCTCGACGTCGTAGTCCGGACCGAGCACGGCACTGATCTGGCCAATCAGTTCCTTCTTCACCTGTTCAGGCTTGGACAGGCAGAGCTTTGTGAACGCGTCCTGCTCGAACAGGATCTTGCGACGGACGATCTCGTGGATCCATTGCTCCTCGACCTGAAGCCTGCGCAGCTCTTCTGCAATCTCGATGGCATTGCGGCCGAGCCGGAAGTAAGTGGGCGAGCGCTGGAGCATGGTGACATGTGCGCATTTGTCGGCAATGTTCGGCACCAGTGTCGCTGCGGTCGCACCCGAGCCGATCACGACCACCTTCTTGCCCGCAAGGTCGATGTCGTCCGGCCAAGTCTGCGGATGGACAATGCGACCGTTGAAGCGGTCCATGCCCTTCCATTCCGGCGTGTAGCCTTCGGAATGACGATAGTAGCCCTGGCACATCCAGAGGAAGTTCGCGGTGAAGGTCCTCGCCTCGCCGGTGTCCGTGGTCACCGACTCGATGGTCCAGAGATTCCGCTCGCTCGACCAGCTCGCTGAAATGATCTTGTGCTTGTAGCGGATATGGCGGGCGATATCGTTGTCGTCGATCACCTCGTTCATATAGGAGAGGATCTCCTCGGCGGTGGCGATCGGCGGCCCGACCCACGGCTTGAAGCTGTAGCCGAAGGTATGGAGATCGCTGTCCGAGCGAATCCCGGGATAGCGATGCGTGCTCCAGGTGCCGCCGAACGTCGCCTGCGTCTCCAGGATGACGTAGCTCGTGCCCGGAAGCTGTTTCTCGATATGATAAGCACTGCCGATCCCGGAGATGCCGGCACCGACGATCAGCACGTCGAAATGTTCTGAAGCCTGCTTGGCCGTGGCGTGACTGCGAACCGCGACATTCATTGTTGCTTCTATGCCTTGTCATTTTCAGGCCGCCTTTGACCGGCGACGCGTTTCCTCCGCGACAGGCTTGGTCCGCCATCGCGCTTCCCTTGCAAAATGACATAGATCACGTCGCGATCAAACTACAACGCCGCGCCCCAGTTCCGCGCCGTCTGCAAGATCCAGTCGCGGTAAAGCGTGAGCGGCGTGACCCCGGTCAGTCCGCCGCAGCCGGCCGCTCCGTTCGGTCCCGTGGACCAGCTGATGACACCGACGAGCACGGCGCCACCAGGCTTGTCCTCGAAGACCGGACCGCCAGAATCGCCGGTGCAGGCGCCGATTCCGTCGCGAACACCGTTGGTTACGGGATCGACCAGGCGGATCTGGAATGTGCCGGGCTGGCCTGTGGCCACGAGGCCGGCAACGCGCGTCGCGCCGCCACTCTTGCCATCGCCGCGCACGGTGACGCCAATGCCGACGATGGTGAAACGGCTGCCGAGACGGATTGGAATATTCGGTGCGCCGACCGTCACCGTCGATTTTCCCTTCAGTGGAATTTCGAGTTGCAGCAATGCCACGTCGGCGGTGGCGCGATGCGATTGCATCGCCTGCATGTTGAAGCTCGGATGGATCGCGACGGTGCGCACGTTCAGCAATTGCGGCTGACCGTCCTTGCTGCGATCTACGATCTTGTAGTCGGCGCCGGGCTGCACGCAGTGGGCGACCGTCAGCACAAGCTGCGGCGCGATCAGGCTGCCCGTGCAGAAATTGCCGCGCGAGCCAACGATGGTGACGACCGCGCGCGCAACGCCATCCATCTGCGGCGTGCCGCCGCCGACAATGGCATGAGCCGGCGTGGCGAGCAGCAGCGCAGATACGATGAGAGTTGCAAGCTTCTTCATGGGAACACGCTCGTATGTCGGCAGGACTGGCCCTTGCCGATAGCGCATGCTAGCCCTCTTGAAAAGGAATTGACGAGGGCAGGACAGTGGCGATCGAGGCTGTGATCTTTGATTTTGGCGGCGTGTTGACGAGCTCGCCATTCGAGGCGTTTTCGCGATTCGAGACTGAGCGCGGCTTGCCGATCGACATCATCCGGCGCACCAACGCCGCCAATCACCTCGAAAATGCATGGGCGAGGTTCGAGCGCGCCGAAGTCGACATCGAAACTTTCGATAAGCTGTTCGCGGCGGAATCGCTTGCGCTCGGCGCCGAGGTGGGCGGACGCGACGTGCTGCCATTGCTCCAGGGCGATCTGCGCCCCGAGATGGTCGAGGCGCTGAAGCGCATCAAGGCCAAATTCAAGACCGGCTGCATCACCAACAATCTGCCGGCCAACGCCATCGGCAGCATGACCGGCCGCTCGCTCTACATCGCCGAGGTGATGGTGCTGTTCGACCACGTCATCGAATCGGCCAAGATTGGCCTGCGCAAGCCGGATCCGCGCATTTACCAGCTGATGGTGGAGACGCTGAAGGTCGATCCGAAGAAATGCGTTTATCTCGACGACCTCGGCGTCAATCTGAAGCCGGCGCGCGAAATGGGCATGACCACGATCAAGGTTGCGAACGGCGCACAGGCGATCGCGGAGCTCGAGGCGGCAACGGGATTGAGGCTGGGGTAGTCTATCCTTCGTCATCGCGCTCGCAACGACGGCTGGGGCGAGATATCGCCTAACCAGGATTATTCGGCCGCAGTCGCGATCCGTTCTGGGAACGCGGCTGCAAGCGAAGCACGATCCGGCTTCAGCACACCACGCTCGGTGATGAGACCGGTGACAAGGCGCGCCGGGGTAACGTCGAAAGCGTAATTCGCAACCGGCGAACCCTCTGGCACGATACGCACTGTCTCCAGGCGACCATCGGCGGTACGGCCGGTCATGTCGGTCACTTCAATGCCGCTGCGCTGCTCGATCGGGATGTCGCGAATGCCGTCGTTGACGGCGAAATCGATCGTCGGCGAAGGCAGCGCGACATAGAAGGGCACGCCATTGTCATGCGCGGCGAGCGCTTTCAGATAGGTACCGATCTTGTTGCAGACATCGCCATTGGCAGCGACGCGGTCGGTGCCAACGATGGCAAGATCGACCATGCCATGCTGCATCAGATGCCCGCCGGTATTATCGGGGATCACCGTGTGCGGCACGCCGTGGTGGCCGAGCTCCCATGCGGTAAGCGAGGCGCCCTGGTTGCGCGGGCGGGTCTCGTCGACCCAGACATGGATCTTGATGCCGCGCTCGTGCGCGAGATAGATCGGTGCCGTCGCAGTGCCCCAGTCGACGGTGGCGAGCCAGCCGGCATTACAATGGGTCAGCACGTTGACCGTTTCGCCCGGCTTCTTCCTCGCCGCGATTGCTTCGATCAGCTTCAGGCCGTTGCCGGCAATACCGCGGTTGATCTCGACATCCTGCTCGACGATCTCGTCGGCGCGGGCGTAAGCCGCTTCCGCCCGTTCGACAGGATCGATCGGCGCGAGCACCGCGCGCATCTCGTCAAGCGCCCATTTCAGATTGATCGCGGTCGGCCGCGTCACGACCAGCGTGTCGTAAGCGTGCTTCAGGCCGGCGTCCGAGGCGTCATCGCGCATCGCGAGAGCCATGCCGTAAGCCGCAGTCGCGCCGATCAGCGGCGCGCCGCGCACCAGCATGTCGCGGATCGCCACCGCTGCGTCGTCGCACGAGGTCAGCCTTGCGATGATGAACTCGTGCGGCAGCCGACGCTGATCGATTGCGCCGACGGACCAGCCGTCACGTTCGCGCCAAATGCTGCGGAAATGCTTGCCGTCGACCTTCATGGCGTTCTGCCTTTCGTTTCAGCCGCGCAGAATGCGCCCGGCTACCGCGTCGAGCTTTTTCAGAAGCTCGGGATCGCGCGCCTCGGGCGCGGTAATCAGCGCGGTGTCGAGCGCGCGATCCGAACCGATCGGGCACGGCTCATGCTCGCGCGGAAAATCCTTGGCGAGCCGCGCCACCAGCGCCTTGGCCTTGTCGGCATTGGACGTCAGCACGCGAATGATGTCCTGCACGGTGACGGCGTCGTGGTCGGGATGCCAACAGTCGAAATCCGTCACCATCGCGACGGTCGCGTAGCAGATCTCGGCCTCGCGGGCGAGCTTTGCTTCGGGCATGTTGGTCATGCCGATCACGGAATAGCCCAGCGTCTTGTAGGTCATGCTTTCCGCATAGGTAGAGAACTGCGGTCCCTCCATGCAGACATAGGTGCCGCCGCGCGCGAACGCGATGCCCTCGGCTTCGGCCGCGGCAGCAAGATGGATGCGCAGCCGCGGCGAGACCGGATGCGCCATCGAGACATGCGCGACGCAGCCCTTGCCGAAGAACGAACTCTCGCGTTTGTGGGTGCGGTCCACGAACTGATCGACGAGAACGAAAGTACCGGGCGGCATCTCGTCCTTGAAGGAACCGCAGGCCGACAGCGAGATCAGATCGGTGACACCGGCGCGCTTCAGCACGTCGATATTGGCGCGATAATTGATGTCGGAGGGCGAGAGCCGGTGCCCCTTGTCGTGCCGCGGCAGGAACACGATCGGCAGGCCGGCAATGGAGCCGCGCCGTACCGGCGCCGACGGCTCGCCCCAGGGACTCCTGATCACCTCTTCGTGCGCGCCTTCGAGGCCTGGCAAATCATAGATGCCGGAGCCGCCGATGATGCCCAATACCGCCTGCGTCATGCCCGCTCCACCCTGTTCGCCACGTGCGACATGGTTAAGCTATGCCAGTTTTGCGGCGGTTTTGGAACGGGGTGGTGAGGGGATTGGGTCCGGGCGTTCGCGAGGACGAGCCCGGTCTTTAAGCCGCGGTCGCCGGCTGCAACTGGGTCGCGACCATCCGTTCCAGCGTCTCGACAGACTGGAAATTATCCGGCGTGATCTCGGTTTGCGGAATGGTGAAGTCGAACTCGGCCTCGACACCGAGCATCAGATTGACCATGTCCATCGAGGTCAGGCCGGCGTCGACGAGCTTCGTGGACGGCGCAACGTCGGCGGTGAGCGAATTCTGCTCGAGGATGCCCTTCACCAGCTTGATGATGCGGTTACGCACGTCAGTGTCGAAGGCCTGCATGGTTAAATTCCCGTCTGTCCATAATAGATCGAACCTGTCGCTTGGTACGATGGGCGCGACGGGCCGATCTCACAATGGGCGCCAGCATTACTTCGCGTTTCTTAGTAAACGATGACTCAGATTGTCCGGAATTCGGGCATCTTCCAAAACCCTAACGTGATCGCGGAAATCCGCGCTCTGCAAACAACCGGACCTTAACTGTTCGTTCGGAATTGCAGTTCGTTTACCCTCTATTTCATCGACGAATTTGAATTAAATCCGTAGCCTCCTCTCACAAGCAAAGATGGTCGGAGGATCGCCGATGGCATCGCGAATGATGCCGGCGGTCCCTAACGACGAAGCGGAGGCGGACGAGTATGAACGTGCGTGAAGCAGTCCTCACTGTCGACGAAACGCAGCCGAGCCTTCTTGAGCACGGCCCCTCTTTGATCGAGCGCGCGGCGCGCACCGCCAGCGTGGCTGCGGCCGACGCTGACGGCGTTGATCGCGACGCCCGCTTCCCGCACAAGGCTTTCGACACCGCGCGCGAGCAGAAGCTGCTCGGCGTGATGATCCCGGTCGAGTTCGGTGGCTTCGGCGCTTCCATCTATGACGTCACCGACATCTGCTACACGCTCGGTCGTGCATGCGCCTCGACCGCGATGATCTACGCGATGCACCAGACCAAGGTCGCCTGCGTCGTCAGGCACGGCCACGGCATTCCCTGGATGGAAACCATGATGCGCCGGGTCGCCCGCGACCAGTGGCTGCTCGCCTCCTCCACCACCGAGGGCCAGAACGGCGGCAACATCCGCGCCAGCGCGGCCGCGGTCGACCACGCCGGCGAAACCGTCTCGCTGGTGCGCGACGCCACTGTGATCTCGTACGGCGCCCAGGCCGACGGCCTCGTCACCATCGCCCGCCGCGCCACCGACGCCGCTGCTTCCGACCAGGTGCTGCTGGCGCTCGCCAAGGACGATTATTCGCTGAAGCAGACGCAGGGCTGGGAAACGCTCGGCATGCGCGGCACCTGTTCGACCGGCTTCGAGCTGAAGGTCGATTGCTCCGCCGATCGCGTCTTCCCGGAAGCCTATGACAAGATCCATGCGCAAACCATGACGCCGTTTGCGCATCTGTGCTGGTCGTCGGTCTGGGCCGGCATTGCCGCCGCCTCGGTCACGCGCGCGCAGGCTTTCGTCCGCAAGGCCGCCCGTAGCTCCGGCGGCCAGATGCCGCCGGCCGCCGCGCACTTCACCGCCGCTAAAATGTCGCTGGCAAAGCTTCGCGCATTGATCGCTGCCAATGTCGACGCCTTCGCCCGCGCCGAGCATGACGAGCGCGCGCTCGGCTCGCTCGACTTCCAATCCTCGATCACGCTGCTGAAGGTGCAGGCCTCCGAGATCGCGGTCGAGACCGTGATGCATGCGATGCGCACCGCTGGCCTGTCCGGCTACCGCAACGACGGCGAGTTCACCATGGGCCGCCATCTGCGCGACGTGCTGTCGTCGCCGATCATGATCAACAACGACCGCATTCTTGCCAACGCCGCCACGTCGACCCTGATGAGCGGCGTACCGACAAGCCTTCGTGACTAAATCAACAAGAACAAATTTGAGATAGCAGGACACCCTCCCATGAACATTGCCGTCCTTCCCGATTCGCCCGAGACTGCGCCTGAGATCGTCGATCCGCTCGATCATCTCGCCGACAAGCTGTTCCACCGCATGGGCTCGGACGGCGTCTACGCCCGCACCGCGCTTTATGAGGGCGTCGTCGAGAAACTCGCCGCGCTGATCACCAGCCATCGCGAAGCCGGCACCGAAGCACTGCGCTTTCCGCCGGTCATGAGCCGCGCGCAGCTGGAGAAGTCCGGCTATCTCAAGAGCTTTCCGAACCTGCTTGGCTGCGTCTGCGGCCTGCACGGCACCGAACGCGAGATCAATGCCGCGGTGAGCCGCTTCGATGCCGGCGGCGACTGGACCACATCGCTCTCGCCCGCCGACCTCGTGCTCTCGCCCGCCGCCTGCTATCCGGTCTATCCGATCGCGGCGAGCCGCGGCCAGTTGCCGAAGGGCGGCCTGCGCTTCGACGTCGCGGCCGACTGCTTCCGCCGCGAGCCGTCGAAGCATCTCGACCGGCTGCAATCGTTCCGGATGCGCGAATATGTCTGCATCGGCACGCCCGATGATGTCGCCGATTTCCGCGAGCGCTGGATGGTGCGCGCCCAGGCAATCGCGACCGATCTCGGCCTGACCTTTCGCGTCGACTACGCCAGCGACCCCTTCTTCGGCCGCGTCGGCCAGATGAAGGCGGTGAGCCAGAAGCAGCAGCAGCTCAAGTTCGAGCTCCTGATCCCGCTGCGCTCGGAAGAGCAGCCGACCGCGTGCATGAGCTTCAACTATCACCGCGAACATTTTGGCACGACCTGGGGAATCCAGGACGCCAACGGCGAGGCCGCCCACACCGGTTGCGTCGCCTTCGGCATGGATCGTCTGGCTGTCGCGATGTTCCACACCCACGGCACCGATCTCTCCGCCTGGCCCGCCAAGGTGCGGGAGATGCTGGCCATGCAGCCGCAGGTCGCGGCCGACGCTCACGGCGAGGGCTGGCGCTAGAGCATGATCCGGAAACGTGCGAAGCCGTTTTCCGGAAAGATCATGCCGAAACGATAGACTCTAAGAGGCCGGCCATTTCTACGGGCAAGACGAGCGTGATCCACACCAAGGTCCGATGCCGCGAGATCACCGAAGCCGACGTCGAGGCGGTCGCTGACCTCTTGACGCGCGGCTTCGTCGGCCGCTCGCGCGACTATTGGATCCAGGGTCTCCGCCGGCAGGCCTTCCGGCCTGTGCCGGAAGGCTATCCGCGCTTTGGCTACATGCTCGACAATGACGGCGTGCCGGTCGGCGTGCTGCTGCTGATCTACACAACGCGGAAGGTCGGCGACGAGACCGCCATCCAGTGCAATTTGTCGAGCTGGTATGTCGAGCCGGCCTATCGCAATTACGCGCCGATGCTGACCAAGATCGCGCAGCGACACAAGCACGTGACCTATCTCAACATCAGCCCGGCGCCGTGGACCTGGCCGATCATCGAGACCCAGGGTTTTCGCGCCTATTGCCGCGGCCTGTTCGTCTCGGTGCCGGCGCTGTCGCGTGCCCCGCGCTGGAGCAAGATCGAGGTCATCCCGCCGCACGCCAAGACGATCGAGGGACTTTCAGAGGCCGAGACCGAACTGCTGACGCGGCATGCGCGCTATAATTGCCTCAGCCTGGTCTGCCGCACGCCGAAGGGCGTCTTCCCCTTCATCCTGCAACCGGTGCGCATCCGACGCGGTTTCATCGCACCGCCCGTGATGCAGCTGATCTACTGTCGCAGCGCCGCTGAATACGCCGCCTGCGCGGGCCGCATCGGCCGGCTGCTGCTCCGGCTCGGCAAGATGTCGGTGATCGTCGATTCCAACGAGCCCATCGCGGGCCTTGTCGGTATTTATACCGAGCGCCGCGGCCGCAAATATTTCAAGGGCCCGCATCGTCCGCGGCTGGCTGACCTCACCGATACGGAACTCGTGCTGTACGGGCCGTAGGAGCGTTCGCACCTACGATACCCCGACGTGCTGCGCTGCCTAACGCGTGGACTCTCCGCATTTGTAGTCACCCTCCGTAAACTACGGCGCTTAAGGGAATTTTCCCGCCTCTTCGCTAGGCTCGGTGGCTGAATAACGTTGCGTTAAGTCTATTGCCACCGAGATCCCGCTGATCCCATGACGTCGACCCGCGACAACGAGCTCGGTGCGTGCCGCGAGCAAGGCCAGCAGGCCCTGCTGTCGCTGAGCCAGCTTGCGCTCGACGGCATGGAACAGGGCGTTTGTGTTTACGACGCCGACAACCGCATCGTGCTGGTCAACACCCGTTACCTGACGCTGTTCAACTTGTCGTCCGACATCGTCCGGCTCGGAACGTGCTACCGCGACGTCCTCGCTCATAGCGTGGCGCAGGGAAATATCCCGGCACGTGAGCTCGACGCGCTCTACGCCTCGCGAATTGCGTTGATTGCGGCCGGCAAGCCGTTCCAGACCCGGCAGACGCTCGCAAGCGGCGTCGTCATCACGCTCGAACTGAAGCCGCTTCCGTCCGGCGGCTGGATGACGATCTGCGACGACGTCAGCCGTCTCGCCAGGCTCGAGACCGAGCTGCAACTCCAGACCGAGCGCAGCCAGCATGCGCTCGCGCACATGTCGCACGGCCTCATCATGTATGACGCCGACGCCCGCGTCGTCGTCTGCAATGAGCGCTTCCTGCAATTCTACAACCTCGACCCCACCGTCGTGAGACCGGGTATCACGCACAGCACGGCGATCGATCACTGGCTCTCGCGCGGCAACAGAGCAGACATGCCCGGGGAAGAGTTCCGCGATTCCCGGATCAACGACGTCCGGACCAGGAGCCCGAAGATCGTTCTGGTGACGCGATATGACGGCCGCAGGGTGCAGGCCGTGTCGCGGTTCATGCCCGACGGCGGCTGGGTCACCGTGCACGAAGACGTCACCGAACGGCTGCAGCACGAGGAGACACTGAAGCAGCAGAACCTCATGCTGGATGCTGCGCTCGAAAACATGGCGCATGGGCTCGCCTTCTACGACAGCAACATGCGCCTGCGGATCTGCAACTCCACGTACCGGGAGATCTACCGGCTATCGATCGAGGAGAGCAAGCCCGGCGCGCATCTCTCCGAGCTGATCGAGCGATCGATAGCGAACGGCGCCTTCTCCTCCGAATACAGCCCGCAGCAGATCCTGGAAGCCGCCCGCGCCCGGATCGAGAATAACGATTCCTCGCCGATGCGCCGGCGCATGACCAACGACACGATCGTCTCGGTACGCTACTGCGCGCTGCCGGAAGGCGGCTTCGTCGCCACCTATGAGGACATCACCGAGCGCGAACATGCGGTTGAGGAGCTGAGCGAACAGTATCGCCGCTTCGACGCCGCACTAAACAACATGAGCCAGGGCCTGTGCATGCTCGATGCGAGCCTGCGCGTGATCGTCTGCAACCGCCGCTACATCGAGATGTACGGCCTTTCGCCGGACATCGTGAAGCCCGGCATCTCGATGCGCGAGATCATGGAGCACAGCTGCGATCTCGGCATCCATCCGAACACGACCGGCGCAAAGCTCTACGCAGACTATGTCGAGCGGCTGCGCGAGGGCGAGCACACGCTGCACCGTCATTTGAGCGACGGCCGCATCATCAAGCTCAACCACAAGCGGATGGAGCATGGCGGCTGGGTCGTCACTTACGAGGACGTTACCGAGCGTCACAAGGCCCAGGCGCGCGTCGCGCACATGGCGCAGCACGACTCTCTGACGGATCTGCCCAACCGCACACTGTTCCGCGAGAAGATGGGCGAAGGGCTGAACCAGGTCGCGATCGCCGGCGGCGCCATGGCCGTGCTGTACTTCGACCTCGACAATTTCAAAACCGTCAACGACCGGCTTGGCCACGCCGCCGGCGACCGCCTGCTGCGCTGGGTCGCGGCGCGGCTGAAGGAAAACGTCGGCGAGCACGACACTGTCGCTCGTCTCGGCGGCGACGAGTTCGCCGTGCTCCAGCGCGGCCCGCAACCGCAATCGGCGGAGCGGCTTGCACGGCGCCTGGTCGAGATCATCGGCCACCCGCCGCCGCTGGAGAGCCAGTCGATCCATGTCGGTGTCTCCGTCGGCATCGCGATCGCGCCCGATCACGGCCTCGACGCCGACGAGCTGATGAAATGCGCCGACCTTGCGCTGTACCAGGCCAAGGCCAAGGGACGCGGCGCCTATCAGTTGTTCGAGCCCGAGATGGAAGAGCAGGCGCGCAGCCGGCATGCGCTCGAGCACGATCTGCGCGGCGCGCTGGAATCCAACCAGTTCCATCTGGTGTTCCAGCCGCAGGTGCGGCTCGACACCACCGAGCTCACCGGCTTCGAGGCGCTGCTGCGCTGGAAGCATCCATCGCGCGGTTTCGTCTCGCCGGCCGAATTCATTCCGATCGCCGAGGAGAACGGCCTGATCGTCCCGATCGGCGAGTGGGTGCTGCGCACCGCCTGCGCCACGGCGGTCTCATGGCCGGAGGTCACGGTCGCGGTGAACCTGTCGCCGGTGCAGTTCCGCTCGCGCGGACTGGTGGCGATGGTCACGAGCGCGCTGGCGGAAGCGGGCCTGCCGCCGCAGCGGCTCGAGCTCGAGGTCACCGAGACGGCGCTGCTCGACGACAGCGAAGCGACGATCGAGATCCTGCACCAGCTCCGCGCCCTCGGCGTGCGCGTCAGCCTCGACGATTTCGGCGTCGGCTATTCCTCGCTGAGCTATCTGCGCAAGTTCCCGTTCGACCGCATCAAGATCGACCGCTCCTTCGTCGGCACGCTCGGCGAAAGCCCGGAGAGCGTCGCCATCGTCCGCACCATCGCCAGCCTCGGCTCCGTGCTCGGCGTCGAGACCACGGCGGAAGGCGTCGAGACGGTGGAGCAGCTCGACTTCGTCCGCGAATGCGGCTGCACCGCGGTGCAGGGCTATTATTTCGGCAAGCCATGCCCGGCGGCCGAGGTCGAACGCACCATCGAGACCATGAACGCGGTTCGCCGCGTGGCGTGAGCCTCGTTCTCACGCGAATTTCCGCGAAAACAACCCCATGCACAGTAGAAGGACGTTGATTTCAAAGGAGAAATTCGCACCCTCGTCGCGAGATGGTGAAGCATGGCGCAAGTGCGCCTTGGCCGACCCTCTGATGCCTCACCCCGCCGCGGGCAGCGCACTGTCCGGCGGCGGGCACCAAGGGCGATCGGCTGACGCCAGCCCGATCAGGCGGCCCTGGATGTAATCGCAGCCCCAGTCGCGCAGCATGTCGGCGGCTTCTTCGTCCTGCACCCATTCGGCAACCGTCTTGATGTCGAGGCGGCGGGCGAGGTCGATCAGGGTCTGCACGAAGGCGCGGTCGTCGGCCGAGTGGGTGATGTTCTGCACGAAGGCGCCATCGATCTTGACGATATCCACGCCGAGCTTGCGCAAATTGCGGAACGAGGTGTAGCCGGCGCCGAAATCGTCGATGGCGATGCGGCTGCCGAAATTCTTGAGCCGGCCGACGAAGGCGCGGACGTCGTCGATGTCCTGGATCGCGACGGTCTCGGTGATCTCCACAATCAGCCGCTCGGCGACGCCGGGATGGGCCCGCATCAGCGATTCGATTCCGGCCCACCAGTCGGGATCCATCGTGGTATCGGGCGAGATGTTGAGGCTGAGCCGGATATCCGGCGCGGCCGCGAGCTCGGCGACCACGAGCTCGAGCACGCGGTGATCGACCAGGCGGATAAGGCCGAGCCGCTCGGCGACCGGCACGATGTCGGGCGCAAGCAGCACCTGGCCGTCGCCCTGGTCCATCCGCACAAGACATTCGTGGAACGCGCCCTCGCGCGTGGCAGCCGACACCACCGGCTCGTAAGCGAGCTTGATGCGACGTTCGTTCAGCGCGGTGACGATCTCATCGGTGACACGGATGTTGACGCGGCGCTGCGCGTCGCGCTCGGCGTTCGGACGCCATGCCGCGAACGAGCCGGCGCGGCGGCGCTTGGCGTCGTCCAGCGTCTCATGGGCGCGGTTGATTGCCTCGTCGGCATTGCGGGCATAGCGCGGCAGGCTGACCGCGCCGATCGAGACGGTGACCGAGACCGGGCCGGACTTGGTCGGCACAACCTCGTCACGGACGCCGGCAAGGAATCGCTCGGCGGCGACGTTCATGTCGTCGACGGTGCAGTTTTTCAGGATCAGACCGAACTTGTTGCCGGAGAAGCGGCCGAGCACATCGCCACCGCGCAAGCGCGCGCGAATCCGCCTGGCGACGTCGAGGATCACGGCATCGGCAACGTCGAAGCCGAAGGCGTCGTTGACGCGGGCGAGATGATCGATGCCGACCAGCATGAAGGCCGCAGTCGAGCGGAAGCGGCTGGTCTCCTCGATCGCTTCGGCCAGTGCCGCAATCAGATGGGAGCGGTTGAGCTCGCCGGTCAGCGGATCAAGCCGGGCGAGCTTCGTCAGCTCCTCGTCGCGGGCGTGCCGCTCGTTGTTGATGCGGACGGAGCCGATCGCGCGCACCGGACGGCCGTCGGCGCCGGCGAACCAGCGGCCGGTCTCCTCGATCCAGACCACGGCGTCCGAGGCGCTCACGCGCACGCCATATTCCACCCGGTAGGGCGTGCCGTCGGCGCCGTGCACGGCTGATGTCTGCGCCAGCGCGGCGCTCCGCAGCGTCTGCGCAGGCTCGATCAACTTGGCGAACTCGGCACCGGTCGCGAGCCGCTCGGCGGGAATGCCGGGGAAGATGGCGCCGGCCTGCTCGCCCCAGACGATGGCGTCGCTGGCGAGATCCCAGACGAACACGGCCTGGCCCAGGGCGGCGAGGATTTCGGAGGCTTGCGGCAATGCAGGGGTCAAAAGCGCCTCGTTTCGGGACAGCAGGGAGTCCTGAGCCGGCACAGGATACGGCCAGATTCGCCTCCGACCCTAGGCAAAGTTCATAAACAATTTGGAAACCACGTTTTCGCGGCCTGCGGAACGAAATCGGCTCGGCCGGCATAGTCCTTGCGAGACCATCACATGCACCGGCGCCAGCGTCCCAAAACGCGCCAGGTTCAACCGGATTAGCGGTGTTGCGATGGTGAATGCGGATCAGATCGAAGAGACAACGCGGGAGGCGGGTACCGCGCTGGTCCCGCTGATGCCGGTTTTGCAGTGGGCCCGCAAGGCGCCGCTGACGCGCCCCGATCCGAGCTTCGTCACCCAGCTGATCGCCAATGCCGAGCACCTGCCCCAGGCAAACCGGCTTCGCCGCGGCTCGTCCGAGGATGCGCGCATGGCCTATGGCAACAAGCGCCCGCTGCCCAGCGTCAGCTCGCGCACCCGACAGGTGGCGTAGCGCCGCTCAGCGCGGCTCTTCGGGCGAGGACGGCGTGCCGTTGCCCGGCTGCAAATGCGGCGAGGGAATTTCCGGCGACGGCGCGATGCCCTGCACAGGCTTCGGTGCGGGAGGATCCATCAGCACGGATTCGGCAACCGACTGCGCCGAGGGTGCGGGCGGCTCAGGCTGCGGTGCGGGCACGGGACCGAGCTTCGGCTCGAACGTCGACGCCGGCAGCGGCGCCTCGGCCTGGCGCTTCGCCTTGCGTGGCACCGCCACGGTCTCTGCGGCAACATAGGTGATGCGGCGGCGCGCGCGTTGGGCGATGCCACCGAGGAGATCAGCCATCGCGAGCAGCACCAGCAGGAAATAGGTGGAGTTGCCGAATTTGGGCCACATCACGAATTCGGCCGCGGCCGCGCCGAACAGGATCAGCGACAGCAGATGATCCATCAGGAATTTCGCGCCGGGCCGCGCACCCTTGACCACTTCGAGCAGCAGCAGCAGCACGCCGAGCGCCAGCAGCAGGTCGGCGAGCGTGACCGGCCAGGTCTCGCCTGTGATCATCGGCACCTTGAACAGCACGTCCGAGAAGGACACGCTGGGCATCAGGAAGGCGATGATGTTGTACACCGCGAGCGGAATCAGAAGCAGCGGGAAACCGACCATCGGCAAGGTGCCTTCTCGATCAAGACGTCCGGGCAGGACAATGCGGCGGCGAAGCATTGGCTCCGCCGCCGTCACTGTCATATCTCATGGCTGGGCCGAAATCAGGCGGGCGCGATTGGCCCGCCCAAAGAAAAGTCCGGAGCTCAGGACTCTTTCTTCTTCAGGACCTGGCGGCCCTTGTACATGCCGGTCTTGAGGTCGAGATGGTGCGGACGACGGAGCTCACCGGAGTCCTTGTCTTCCACATAGGTCGGCTTCTTGATGGCGTCTGCCGAGCGGCGCATGCCACGACGCGACGGCGAGGTTTTTCTTCTCGGAACGGCCATTTCAGTATCCTCTAGGGATTGGTGTCATCAGGGCATCGTCCGAGGACGGCTCAGCACCCAAACGGGGCGAGCGAAATGCCGATCAAGGCCGGGCTTATAGAGGAAGGCCGGCCGTAAAGCTAGGGTTCTGGGCCGGAAAAAACGCCCGAAAATGGCCCCGAAATCAGCGATTTTCCCGCCAGCAGGTCAGAAGCGAGGAGGCCTGCGCCCTTGCCACATAGGTGCCGGCCAGCCGCCGGACCCCTGGTCCCGGGGTTCTGGCGCTGCGCTTGACCGGATTCGGCAGAATCGAGGCCAGAAGCGCCGCCTCCCGGGAGGAGAGATCGGCCGCCGACTTGCCGAAGGCATAGGCGCTGCCCGTCTCCGCCCCAAACTGCCCCTGCGGTCCGAGTTCCGCGATGTTGAGGTAGATTTCCAGGATCCGGCGCTTCGGCAGGACGAGGTCGATCCACAGCGCCAGCGGGAATTCCAGCGCCTTGCGGATGAAATCCCGCCCCTGCCAGAGGAACAGGTTTTTCGCCACCTGCTGGGTGATGGTGGAGGCGCCCCGGAACGGCGTGCCGTCCTCCTTTGCGTCGTCGATGGCCTCGCGCAACGCGCCCCAATCGATGCCGTGATGCTTGCAGAAATGGGCGTCCTCGGCCGCCACCACCGATCGCGGCAGATGAGGCGACATCTCGGCCAGATCGATCCATTCCCGATGCATCGGCGCGCCCGTCAGCGAGCGCCACGCCATCAGCGTCGAAGCCGGATGACCGGTGCGGTAGAACGGCGCGATCACATAGGGCGTGAGAGCGACGACCACGAGCACGACCAGCAGGATTTTAACGATGCGCACATCGACCTTTCCGGCGCGAAATGAATGTGGCCGCCGATCCCGCCATTAAGTCTGTGATAATTCGGGCCTTTTCCAGCACTTTTTAGGCCTTCCAAACGATTGACTGGGGCGGGCGCATAAAGGATTGTCCGCCGAATTTTAGTTCTGGAGCCCCACTTGATGACCGGCACGTCCCCGTCCGATTTCGCCAAACGTCTGGACAAGACCGCTGATGATACCGAGGCCCTGCTCGGCCGCCTGCTGTCGGACGACATCCTGCACGATGAGATCGCCCGCCCCAAGCGACTGATGGACGCAATGCGCTATTCGAGCCTGAATGGCGGCAAGCGTCTGCGGCCGTTCCTGGTGGTCGAGAGCGCTGCCGTGTTCGGTGTTCCCCGCGAAGCCGCACTGCTCGTCGGCGCCGCCCTCGAATGCATCCATTGCTATTCGCTGATCCATGACGATCTGCCCGCGATGGACAATTCGGACCTGCGCCGCGGTCGTCCCACCCTGCACAAGCAGACCGATGACGCCACCGCGATCCTCGCCGGCGACGGCCTGCTGACGCTTGCCTTCGACATCGTCACCCGCGACGAGATTCATCGCGACGCCAATGTGCGGCTGCTGCTGACGCGTGCGCTGGCGCGCTGCGCCGGCATCGGCGGCATGGTCGGCGGCCAGATCCTCGACCTCGCCGGCGAAGGCCGTTTCGGAGGCAACGAACCGATCGACGTCGCCCGCATTCAGCAGATGAAGACCGGCGCGCTGCTGCGTTACGGCTGCATCGCGGGCGCGATCCTCGGCCAGGCCTCGAAGGCGGAATATCAGGCGCTCGACGATTACGGCCGCGCGCTCGGCGAAGCTTTCCAGATCGCCGACGACCTGCTCGACGTCGAAGGCGACGCGGCCGCGCTCGGCAAGCCGGCCGGCGCCGATGCTGCGCTCGGCAAGACCACGTTCGTGACCCAGCTCGGCATCGACGGTGCCAAGCAGCGCGTCCGCGATCTCTTGGCGCGCGCCGACAGCGCGGTGTCGATCTTTGGCGATCGCGCCGCCGTGTTGCAAGCCGCAGCGCGGTTCGTCGCCGAACGCAAGAACTGAGATCTTTACCTCTCCCCGCTTGCGGGGAGAGGTTGACATTCAAGCGCAGCTTGAATGTCGGGTGAGGAGGAGCCTCCGCGAGTCCAACTCTCACCGTCCTTGCGGAGGCTTCCCCTCACCCCAGCCCTCTCCCCGCAAGCGGGGCGAGGGAGCGGACTACCGCCGCGGCAACTGTGCGAGAGCCATCAACGTCATGGCCACTAACAAGGAAGACCCCGCTCTCGTCCGCTTCCGCCAGATGTCGCGGCCGATGCGGCTGATCTATTCGCGGCCGCGAACCTTCATCTCGCTCGCTGTCGGGATCGTCGTCTGCCTGCTCGTCCCCGGTTCGTACCGGCTGGTGACGCGACTGTTGTTCGGCTGGGATGCGCTGATCGCGGTCTATCTCGTGCTGGTTTACACGATGATGCTGTGCAACGACCACCAGCACATCCGGCGTGCGGCAGCGATGCAGGACGATGGCCGCTTCGTGATCCTGCTGGTGACGGCGGTTGGCGCGTTCGCGAGCATCGCGGCGATCGTCTCCGAACTCGGCGTTCATCACGGCGGCGCGGAGCTGACCATTGCCATCACCACCATCGCGCTTTCGTGGGCCGCCGTGCACACGACCTTCGCGCTTCACTACGCCCATGACTACTACCGCCATCCGCCCGGCGGATTGCAGTTCCCGGGCGGCGACAAGGAAGACCACGCCGACTATTGGGACTTCATTTATTTCTCGTTCGTGATCGGCATGACCGCGCAGGTCTCGGACGTCGGCATCACCGACAAGACCATCCGCCGCACCGCCACCGCGCACGGCATCGTGTCCTTCATCTACAACACGGCGCTGCTGGCACTGACGGTGAACATCGCAGCGAGCGCAATCGCGACATGATCCTCACAGCATTGTCCCGGACTTCGCCGGGACAATGTCAAGGGACCAACGCGCTCAGTTGCAGACCTCGGCATTGGCATCGACGTGGGGGCCCCCGCCGCCACGATACTCGAGATGGCAACCACGCTTGACCGGACGGCAGAGCAGATCGTTGCAGAAGATCTGACCGCTGCCGCCCGCAGCAGCGCGACCGCCGCCAGCCGCAGCGATGCCAGCTCCACCTGCCGCGCCGCCGGACTGACGACGCTGCCGTACGGGACGGTCATCGCTGTCGTCGCGTGTGGCGGTTGCGGGCTTGCTGGTCTTGGCCGGCTTGGCGGCCCGCTGCTTCTCGCACTCATTGTCGTCGTTCAGCGCGTATCCGTCGCCGCAGACGATCTTGGTGCATTTGTCGCCATCGGCCTTGAAGCCGTGTTCGCAGACCAGCGGACAGACGCGCGACTGCCTGGACTTGACCGTGTCGAGTGCATCCGTGCTCGCCACCTTCACGTTGAGCTTGGTGCCGGCGTAGCGATTGAACTGCGTCAGCGACCGCTGTGACGACGTGCTCCAGTTGCCATCAGCCTGACCGGAGAAACATCCGACGCGGCCGAGCTCGGTCTGCACCGAGCGGCTGAGATCGGCCGGCGTGGTCGCGGGCGTCAACGAGGCGACATTGGTGCCGGCAGGGCTCGCCGTGCTCGCGGGCGAGGCGCTCGGCGCCGTGGCCGCAAGATTGACACGCTGCTGCTCGGCAGCGGCAGCCTGCTGCTGCGCCTGCTCCTTGGCCTTTTGCGCGGCAAGCTGGGCCTGCTCGGCCGCCTTCGCGTCGGCGGCGGCCTTGGCCTGCGCATCCTTCTGCGCGCCAGCCGCAGCAAGACGATCGCGCTCGGCCTCCGCCTGCTTCGCCTTCTCGGTCGCCACGGCGTGAACCTGCTCAGCCTGCATCTTGTCGAGCTGGAGCTTGGCAAGGTTCGCGTAGAAGCCATCCGGATGCTGGGCCAGGAAGGCTTCCCACGCCGGCTTGTTGCCGACCTGAAGCGCAAGCTCGTAATCACGGCGGATATCTGCCTGCGGATTGATCGCGGGCGCGGGCGCCACCGCGGCGACGGCCTTGACCGGCACCAGCGGCACGTCTTCACCACCGAGCGAACCGTAAACGAACGGCTCCTGCTTGTTGGCGGTCGACCTGAGCACGTCGTCGCGCACGAAGCCGAAGGCGCGGCGGACGTCGAGGCCCGGCGTCGTCAGATGCTTCGACAGCGCGACCGTGAACGGGCTGTTGGCACCATCGCCATCCTGCGCGGTGAAGCCGGCCTTGGCCGAATAGGCGATCAGCGTGTTGGTACTGGTCGGCTCGACCTGGGCCAGGCCGCGGCCGATGCCGCGCGAAGCCACGGTGCGCCTCATGGTCCTGCCGAACGGATTGTCGCGGCAGGCGTCGAGGATCACCAGACGAAGCTGCTTCGCCGGCTCGACCGCGACCAGAACGCGATCGAGCGAGAGCGCTTCGTCGTAGACGTCGGTGTCGCGCTCGAGCTTGGCATCCACCGGGATCAGATAGTTGGAGCCGTCTACCTCGATGCCGTGGCCGGCATAGTAGACAACGGCGATATCGGCATCGCGGGTCGCATCGGCGAATTCGCGCAGCACGCGCCGCGTATCAAGCGCTGTCAGGTCGTGGCGGGAATCGACGACATCGAAGCCGGCATCCTTCAGCGTCTTCGCCATCACTGCACCGTCATTGACGGGATTGGCGAGCGGGGGCGCATGCTGATACGCCGAATTGGCGAGCACCAGCGCAACGCGCTTTCCGGCGAAAGCAGGCTGGGCGCCAAACATCAGTGCGACAGCGAGAAGAAGCGGGTAAATCCTGAATAAATTGCGCATGACACGCCTTCTAAAAATTCGGGGTAGTTCACACCCTCGGGACGACCTTAGCAAGATCCGCCGCGCCCGCCTGTGATGGAGGTCACGAAGACCGCGCAGGCGACAGGCCGGGACATCCCTTTTGTTAGTCGCGCCAGTGCGTTGGCGGTTCGCGGCCAAATGCGCCGGGGCCCATTTGCCCTAGGGTTCCCCAATGTGTCCCCGATGCTGCGGCAGATCATCCGTGATCTCGTGCCATGGCGCCTTGGAGCCCACGAAAATATGGGCGGTCGGGCGGATCGAGGGAGCATCGACCAGGGTTCCCATGGCGACATGGGCCCATTTTCCTTCGCGGACGCGGGAATAGAGCAGCGAACCGCAGCGAGCGCAGTGGGCGTCATGGGTGGTGTCGTCACCGTAGATGATCCGCTGGTCCCCGCCCCTGACGAGCCGGAGCCGGCTGTACGCGATGCCGGCGAACGGCTTGAAGGCAGACCCCGTGGTCCGGCGGCAGTTCGAGCAGTGGCAATTCAGTGCATAGGAGAACGCGTCCGCGACCTCGTAGCGGACCGCGCGGCAGTAGCATTCGCCGGCAAGGATACGAGCGTTCTGATGTTGCGAACCCGTCACGATGGTGCCCTCGCGCAATTGGCAGAAGACACCCATAGCGCAATTCGATGTGTACGACTAAGTTTGCGCCCAGCCATCATTCAAAGGGATGACCCATGAGCCAGAATCGGTCGAGCGTCGAAGCCGTCGTGCAATCCTATTTTGACGGGCTTTACGAGGGTGACGCCGACAAGCTGGGCGATGTCTTCCATCCGTCCGCCGATCTGCGCTGGGTGGAAAAGGACGAGCTGAAGATCCTGACTGTCCCGGACTGGCTCGCCTGGGTCCGCAAGCGCCCCTCCGCCAAGGCAGAAGGCAAGCCGCGCGAGGATTTCATCGTCACGATCGACCGTTCTGACGACAAGACCGCGTTCATCAAGGTCAAATGCCAACTGCCGCCGCGATTTTTCACGGATTACCTGGTGGCGATGAAGCTCGCCGACGGTTGGCAGATCGTGTCGAAATCGTATCGGTATGATCTGAAGGAGTGAGGCCGCTGCCCGAAATCGGGCACACTCGTTCGTCACTCTCCGTCATCGCGAGCGCAGCGAAGCGATCCAGAATCCTGCCGCGTGGACAGACTGGATTGCTTCGCTGCGCTCGCAATGACGGCGCGGATAACGCCCTCAATGCATCCCCCACCTCCTTTCTCCCAAGAGTCCCCATGCTGCTCGACCGTCGCTCCCTGCTCGCCTCGCTGTGCTGGATGGCCGCTTCACCGGCATTCGCCGCGGAGGCACCGCCTGAACTCGAATCCTATGAGCGCGACAGCGGCGGGCGGATCGGGGTCTATGCGGAGAATCTCGCGACCGGCGCAAAACTGAGCTGGCGGGCCGACGAGCGCTTCGTGATGTGCTCGACGTTCAAGGCATCGCTCGCGGCCTGCGTGCTGGCGCGGGTCGATCGCGGCGAGGACAGGCTGGCCGCGATGATCTCTTTTGGGAAGGCCGACCTGCTCGAGTACGCGCCGGTCGCGAAGCAAAATCTCACGGCCGGTGCGATGTCGATCGCGGATATGTGCAAGGCGGCCGTCGAGCTCAGTGACAACACCTGCGCCAACCTTCTGCTCGCGCGGGTCGGCGGACCCGCCGCGCTCACCGCGTTCTGGCGGTCGATCGGCGACACCGTTTCGCGGCTCGACCACAACGAGCCCGAGCTCAACCGCTCGCCGCCCGGCGACCCCCGGGACACCACGACGCCGGCGGCGATGGCCAACAACCTGAAGCAGCTGGTGGCGGGCGAGGCGCTGTCGCCGGCCTCAAGGGCCCAGCTCACCGAATGGATGGTGGGCTGCAAGACCGGCGCGAACCGGCTGCGCGGCGGCCTGCCGGCAGCCTGGAAGATCGGCGACAAGACCGGCAACAACGGCAAGGACGCATCGGGCGATATCGCGGTCGCCTGGCCCAAGCCCGATTCGCCGATCCTGATCGCGGCCTATACGCAAGGTGGCACGCCGAATTCAGCCCAGCTCGAAGCGGTGTTCGCGCGGATCGGACGCATGGTCGGGGAGCGACTGGGCTAGAGCCCCGTTCCGATTGAATCGGAACGGGCTCTGGATTCCGGCTTCAACGCGTTTTCTTCACGCGAACCGGCGTCCACTTCGCTGGAAAACGCTCCAGCCTGAGAAGATTGACCTCTTGGCCGCTTCCGGGCCAAGACAGGCCATGATCGCAGCGAAATTTCAGACCTTCCTCATCCTGCTCGCCGTGCTGGCAGGCACCGCGCTGGTTGCACGCCGCTTCAACCTCGCGCCTGCGATTCTGCTGATGCTCTCCGGTGTCGGCCTTGCGTTCGTGCCGGGCATGCCGCCGGTGGAACTGCCGCCGGAATTGGTGTTGCTGATGGTGCTGCCGCCGCTGATCTACTCGGCGAGCGTGGCGATGAGCTGGCGCGAGTTCAGGAATAATCTGCGGCCGATCGTGCTGCTCGCGGTCGGCGCGGTGATCTTCACCGCGGCGATGGTCGCGGCGGCCACGCACTACGTGATCGGCTTGCCCTGGAGCATCGGCTTCCTGCTGGGCGCCATCGTCGCGCCGCCCGACGTGGTGGCGCCGCTCGCGATCGCGCGCCGGCTGAACATGCCGCGCCGGCTGCTGGTCATCCTCGAGGGCGAAGGGCTTGCCAACGACGCCACCGCGCTGATCCTCTACCGCTTCGCGCTCGCCGCGATCGTGGTCGGGCATTTCTCGCTGCCGCTGGCAACAGGCGAATTTACCCTCATCGTCGCCGGCGAGATCGCCTTCGGCATCGGCGTCGGCTGGCTCTCGCTGCGCTTTCGCAAATGGTCCGGGGATCCGCAGGTCGAGCTGACGCTGTCGCTGATCACGCCCTACGTCTCCTACTGGCTGCCCGAGCATGTCGGCGGCTCCGGCGTGATCGCAACCGTCGCCTGTGGCCTGTATGTCAGCTGGAACGGACCGCTGCTGATATCGGCGTCGACGCGCCTGCAAGGCATCTTCTTCTGGGACCTCATCATCTATCTGATCGAGGGCTTGCTGTTCCTGTTGACCGGCTTCCAGATGCGCGCGCTCTATGAAAAATCAAAAGCGTTCCCGCTCGACGACATCATGATCGCGACCGCCTTGGTGCTGGTCATCATCGTTCTGGCGCGCTTCACCTGGCTCTATCCCGCGACCTATCTGCCGCGGATGCTGAGCAAGTCGCTGCGCAAACGCGATCCCTCGCCGCCCTGGCAATGGCCGTTCGCGCTCGCTTTCACCGGCGTGCGTGGCGCAGTGTCGCTGGCGGCTGCGCTGGCGCTGCCGTTCACGCTGCCTGATGGCGATGCCTTTCCGTATCGCGACCTGATCCTGTTCGTCGCCTTCGGCGTCATCCTCGTCACGGTGATCGGCGTCGGCCTGACGCTGCCGCCGGTCGTGCGCTGGCTCGGCATCGCGCAAGCCGGCCGCAACGAGCATGTCGCCGAGCATGAGGCCGAGATTGCGGCACGGCGCCAGGCGCTCGACGCCGCGCTGAAATCGCTGGACGCGCTGACCGAAGAGAAAGAAGTGTCGGACGAAGTGATGCGGCTGTTGCGCGCCCGCCACGAGATCCGCGTCAACCAGCTTCCTGACTCACTCGACCCCGCCCGTCACGACGTCTCCGCAGCCGGCACCGCGCTGACCCGCGAGCTGATCGAGGCCGAGCGCAAATTCATCCATGACCTCTTGCGCGACGGCCAGATCACCGACGAGACGCGGCGAAGGATCGAGCGCGATCTTGACCTGGAGGAAGCGAGCCTGGCGAACCGGGAGTATCAGGGCGCGCCGCTGTAGGCCTTCGTCATTGCGGGCGAAGCGAAGCAATCCAGATTGGCTCTGCGGGGGCAGTCTGGATTGCTTCGTCGCTTCGCTCTTCGCAATGACGGTTGTTGAAACAGCGCAGCAATCTAACGCTTTTCGCAATACGCCCGCATCGCCGTCACCACGGCCGTCGCAATCAGTTCCTGCCGATCCGGCGAGTTCATCGCCATCTCTTCGTCGCGATTGATGATGGAGCCGGCTTCGAGCAGGACCGCCGCACTTCGGGTCTGCGAGAGCACGACGAGCCCGTCGTAGCGATAGACGCCGACATCCTTGTCGAGCAACGGGTGCCGGTAGCGGCCCATCACCGGCAGGGAGTATTGCGTGGCGTATTGCAGGCCTTTGTCCTTCAGCTCCCGGCCCAACAACTTGGCGAAGGCGAGGCTGGCGGCGAAGCGCGGATTGCGCTCGGATACGAACAGCGAATGACCGCTGAAGCGGTCGCTGAAATAGCTCCTGGCGCCCTCGAACTCCCATGCTTCGAGCATCTTGTCGGGCACGGAATCGTGGTGGATCGACAGGAAGAAATCGGCATGCGCGGCGTTGGCAGTCCCGACGCGCTTGAGCAGGCTCGCCCGCGCCTTGCCATCGGTCACCAGCACACGGGTTGCGGCAAAGCCCGCGGACTTCAAGTGCTCGCCGATCAGCCGCGCCAGATGCAGGTTGAAGCCGAACTCCACGTCGTTGCGCGCGCTGGTCGCGCCCTGCGATTCCGAGGTATGCCCGACATCGAGGATGATCCTGAACTTGCGGGGATCGCATCTCTCAGGGACGGGTGACGGCTTTGGCGTGGATTTGTGCTTCGCTCTCGCGGACTTCCGCGCAGCGACCGCCCCGCCATGGTCACCTGGCACGACCAAAAGCGGGATCAGCGCAACAGCAATGGCGGCGGTGATGCGCCACGATATTTTCACACCGGCCGTTCCCCCTTCACCGTCACGCGCGTCCCCGAGCGCGTGTGCGGCCAGTAGTCCCACATCGCCCGGTGCTGGGTGCAGCGGTTGTCCCAGAACGCGATGGCGTTCTCAGTCCAGCGGAAGCGGCACTGGAACAGCGGATTCTCGGCATGCTGGTAGAGATAGGCCAGCATCGCATCGCTCTCGTCGCGCGGGACACCGTTGATGTGCCGGGTGAAGCCGCGATTGACGTAGATCGCCTTCTTGCCCGTCACCGGATGCGTGCGCACCACCGGATGTTCGGCGCTCGGATAGGCCGGGCGATCCGCGACGCCGTAATTGGCGTAGAGCCCGCGGTAGATCGGCTCGCCGTCATGCAGCGCTGTCAGACCGTCGAGATAGGCCTTCATGCGGTCCGACAGCGCGTCATAGGCCGCGTACATGTTGGCGAACAGGGTGTCGCCGCCGCGCGGCGGGCACTGCTTGATGTAGAGGATCGAGCCCAGCGGCGGCTCGAGGTCGCAGGAGACGTCGGAGTGCCAGCCCTCGCCGTTGGCGCGCGGCGAATTCCTGTCAGCGTAGATCTTCATCAGCGCCGGATCTTCGTCCTCGTGCGGCGCGGCGGGATGAAAATGCAGCTCGCCGAACTTGCGGCCGAAGGCGAGATGCTGTTTCGGCGTGATGGTCTGGTCGCGGAAGAAGATGACGAGATTTTCGGCGAGCGCGCGGTGGATCTCGTCCATCTGCCTGATAGAGCGGGCATCGCCCTCGACGAGCTTGCCGATGTCGATGCCGGAGATTTCCGCGCCGATGATCGGGGTGAGCTTCTCGACCGCGATGGTCTCGTAAGGCGCGCCGTCTTCCGCCGTGTGGCGGTAGCGCGGACCCTGCTTGCCGGATAGCGAGCTCATGGCGGTTCTCCCGGTCGTCTTGATTGGGAGCATCGTAGCCCGGATGGAGCGAAGCGCAATCGGGGGAGCGGTCGCGCAAAAAAACAGGGCGGGTCGCTCTTCGCTGACCCGCCCTGCGATTTCAATGTTTGAGAGAGCTTACTCCGCCGCGGTCACCGGCGCCTTGGCGCCCTGGCCATAGCGCTGGTCGATGTAGTCGATCACCAGCGCCTTGAAGTCGGCGGAGATTGTCGGCCCGCGCAGCGTGCGGAACTTCTTGCCGTCGACGAAGACGGGCGCGGCCGGCGCTTCGCCGGTGCCCGGCAAGGAGATGCCGATATTGGCGTGCTTGGATTCGCCGGGGCCGTTGACGATGCAGCCCATCACCGCGACGTTGAGCTCTTCGACGCCGGGATATTTCGTCTTCCAGTTCGGCATCTCGTCGCGGATGAAACCCTGGATCGAGCTTGCCAGCTCCTGGAACGTGGTCGAGGTGGTGCGGCCGCAGCCGGGGCACGCCGCAACCAGCGGCACGAAGGTGCGGAAGCCCATGGTCTGCAGCAGCTCCTGGCCGACCTGCACCTCACGGGTGCGGTCGCCGCCGGGCTCCGGCGTCAGCGAGATACGGATCGTGTCGCCGATACCCTGCTGCAGCAGGATGCCGAGTGCGGCGGACGAAGCAACGATGCCCTTGGTGCCCATGCCGGCCTCGGTGAGGCCGAGATGGATGGCGTAGTCGGAACGGCTGGCGAGATCCTGATAGACCGCGATCAGATCCTGCACCGCCGACACCTTTGCGGAGAGGATGATGCGATCCCTGGGCATGCCGAGCTCTTCGGCGCGCGCGGCCGAAAGCAGCGCCGACTGCACCATGGCCTCGCGCGTCACCACGCGGACGTCGCGCGGATTGGCGGACGCGGCGTTCTCGTCCATCAGCCTGGTCAGCAGTTCCTGGTCGAGCGAGCCCCAATTGGCGCCGATGCGCACGGGCTTGCTGTTCTTGTTGGCGATCTCGATGATGTCGCCGAACTGGGTGTCGCGCTTGTCCTTGAAGCCGACATTGCCGGGATTGATGCGGTACTTGGCGAGCGCCTCGGCGCAGGCCGGATAGGCCGCGAGCAGCTTGTGGCCGATATAGTGGAAGTCGCCGATCAAGGGCGTGGTGATGCCGCGCTTGGCAAGGCCGTCGCGGATGTGCGGGACGGCGGCCGCGGCTTCCTCGCGATCCACGGTGATGCGGACCATTTCGGAGCCGGCGCGCGCGAGCGCTGCGACCTGGGCAATGGTGCCGTCGATGTCGGCGGTGTCGGTGTTGGTCATCGACTGCACGACGATCGGCGCGCCGCCGCCGACGGCAACGTTGCCGACCTTGACCTGGGTGGTCTGGTGCCGGGGCGCGGGGCCTGCGATGTCGGAATCGATGGTGTTTTCGAGCTTGTTCATGGGGTCCAAATATCAGGTTTTGGTGACGTTCAGCAATGCATCGCTAGGCGCCGCAGCGACTTGGCTCGGACGGTTAACGAGAAAAAGCCCAGCAATTACAAGGACGGCTGCCGCCCCGAAGGCCAGACTTAGCGTGTCGTGCATGATGAAATAGCTACCCACCACGCCAAACAAAGGGGTGATGAAGGTAAAAGCCGACAATTTGCTGGCCGAATAGGCCTTCACCAGCGCGAACCAAAGCGTGAACGTGGTTCCGACCACCCAGATCGCCTGGAACGCCAGGAGGCCGATCGAGAGCGGCGACGGCGTGTGGGTGATGGATTCCCCGGACAGCCAGGCGGCCGCACCCAGGATCGGGATCGAGATCGCGACCTGGTAGCCGAGCGCCTTCTCGGGCGCAGCGAAGCGCAGCCGCGTCCCCTTGGCGACCAGCGTGGTCGCGGCCCAGAGCGATGCGCCGAGCACGATCAGCAAATCGCCGAGCAGGACGTGCGAATCCACATTGGCCTGCGGGACGCCGATCGCGAGCGCGACGCCGGCAAAGCTCACAGCCAGTCCCAGCCATTGCGTGCCGCCGAGCCGCTCGCCGAGCATCTGGTAGGAGCCGAGCGCAACGAAGAAAGGCGCGGTGTAAAGGAACACGACCGCGCGGGAGGCCGAGGTCAGGCGCAGGCCCTGGAAGATCAGCACGAACTCGATGCCGAACATCAGCCCGGCGATCAGGCCGGGCTTCCACGTGTCGTCATTCTCGAAGAATTTGACGCCGCGAAACGTGCCGATCAGGAACAGCACCGGCAGCGCGCCCATCGAACGGATCATCGCCTGCAGCATCGGCGGCACATCCGGCAGCACCAGCTTCACCGCGATCTGGTTGAAACCCCAGGTCAGGCACAGCATGAGCATCAGGGCGATGGCGCCGGCGCTGAGGGGACGCGCAGCGGACTGAATGGCTTGAGGTGAGGACATGTCTTCCTGAGGTCCGGCTTTGCGCCGTTGTTGCTTTAGGACGTTTTCTGACAATGGGTGCAGACGCCCGTGATCTCGACCACGGACAATTTCGGCGCGAAACCGGACGCGCGCGCCGCGGCGCTGAGCTCCCTGGCAAAGGACCCTGACGGGATCTCGCCGACGAGACCACAGCGCTCGCAGATCAGAAACGCCACCGCAGAGGTCGCGTCGTGGTCATGGGCGGCGCAGGCGAGATAGGCGTTGCGGCTTTCGATGCGGTGCACGAGGCCGTTCGCCATCAGGAAATCGAGAGCGCGGTAGACCGTGATCGGCGCCGGCCGCGGCATCGATTTGGCGAGTTCGTCGATCACCTCATAGGCGCCGAGCGGTCGATGGCTGGAGAGCAAGGCTCCCAGCACCTGGCGGCGGATCGGCGTGAATTTCTGCGCACGAGCCTCGCAAACCGCTTCCGCATGCGCCAGCGCGTCCGCGGTGCAGCGGCCGTGATCATGGTCGGGCGTCGGAAATGCCGGCTTTGCAAGGGTCATTTGGCCCGCCTTCTAGCATTTCGGCCGGGGAACCCAAAGCACGACCGCCATTGCGTCGGTCAGCCATGCTTTTGCTGCGGGACAGCATCGCATTAACCCGCCATGAAATAATCATAAGCTTGCTTATTATAAACAAGCTTATTGGAGACCAAGCTCATGACCCGCGGGTCTGTCGACCATAACTTCCTGTTCACGCTCGGCGAACTCTACCGCCTGTTGCGCGTCTATGCCGACAAGGAAGCCTCCCGCTTCGGCATCACCCGGGCGCAATGGGCCGTGCTGTCCAAGGTCGAGCGCAGCGAGGGCATGAAGCAGTCGGAACTCGCCGAGTTGCTGGAGATGCAGCCGATCACCCTGACGCGGCTGATTGACAAGCTCTGCGACAGCGACTGGATCGAGCGCCGCAGCGACGCCACCGACCGCCGCGTCAAGCGCCTCTATCTCAAGAAGGCCGGCCGCGCGCTGCTCGGCAAGATGAGCGGCCTGAAATCCGAACTCACGGCGAACGCGCTCGACGGCATCAGCCCGGCGGACGCCCACCGTCTCCTCACCCAACTCGAAACCATCAAAGAAAACGTGCGCAACGCGATCCAGACCGCCGGCGCGGAACAAGCACGTAAGGAGCAGCGCTATGGCTGAACAAGTCCTCAAATTCCAGCCCGAGCAGAAGATCGACAACGGCAAGCCGACCAAGAAGGTCGGCACCAATCCGCGCCGTCGCTTCATTGCCGGCCTGCGCCGCTACCGCCGCTTCCTGCTGATGGTGGTGCTGCCGATCGTCGCGATCGCCGTCGGCCTGACGCTCTATCTCAATGGCGGCCGCTATGTCGGCACTGACGACGCCTATGTCGGCGCACAGAAGGTGCTGGTGACGCCCGACATCTCCGGCAAGATCCAGAAGGTCGTCGTCAAGGAGGGGCAACTCGTCAAGCAGGGCGACGAGCTGTTCGAGATCGATCCCGTGCCGTTCCAGCTCGCGGTCGACGACGCCAAGGCCCAGCTCATGCAGGCCAAGACGACCTATGACAACCTTCGCGCCAACATCAAGATCTACGGCCAGATGGCGGACCTTGCCCAACAGGGCATGGACCTGAAGCAGCGCGACGTCGAACGCAAGCAGGCGCTGGTGAACAATAAATACGGCTCGCAGCTCGACCTCGATAACGCCTCGACGGCCTTTGTCACCGCCGGCGCGCAGGCGCAATTCGTCAAGCAGCAGCTTTCCAACGCCAAGACGCAGTTGCTCGGCAATCCCGACCTGCCGCTGGAAGAGTTTCCGCCATATGCGCAGGCCAAGGCCAAGCTCGACACCGCGGAGCGCAATCTCGACCACACCGTGCTGCGCGCCCCGATGGGCGGCGTCGCGACCCAGGTCGAGCAGATCCAGCTCGGCCGTTTCGTCACCGCCGGCATGCCGGTGTTTTCCATCATCGACGTCGCCCATCCCTGGGTCGACGCCAATCCGAAGGAGAGCGACCTCACTCACGTCACCGAAGGTCAGCCCGTCACGCTCGAGGTCGATGCGTTCCCGGACCACGTCTTCAAGGGCAAGATCGGCTCGCTTTCGCCCGGCACCGGCGCGCAATTCGCGATCCTGCCGCCGCAGAATGCCACCGGCAACTTCGTCAAGGTGGTGCAGCGCGTGCCTGTCCGGATCTATTTCGACGAGAGCGACACATACGTGAAGAAGCTGAAGGCCGGCATGAGCGTCTATGCCACCATCGACACCGGCCACAAGCGCTCGCTCGCCGGCCTGCTCGGCCTGTCGGCGACTGCAAATCAGGACAAGGACTAGGCTCATGTCCGGCCCCAATGCCAGCCTGATGGTTCCCGGCCTGCGCCGGAACATGGTGACGATCTGCGCCATGACGGCGACCATCATGCAGGCGCTGGACACCACGATCGCCAACGTTGCGCTGCCCTACATGCAGGGCACGCTGTCGGCGTCGCAGGACCAGATCAACTGGGTGCTGACCTCCTACATCGTCGCCGCCGCGATCATGACGGCGCCGGTGGGCTGGATCTCCAACCGCTACGGCCGCAAGCGCATCTTCATTATCTGCGCAGGCGGTTTCACCTTTGCATCCGTGCTGTGCGGACTTGCGCAGGACATCAACCAGATGGTGCTGTTCCGCCTGCTGCAGGGCGTGTTCGGCGCCGCCCTGGTGCCGCTGTCGCAGTCGGTCATGCTCGACTATTACACGCTCCAGGAACGCGCCACCGCCATGTCGATCTGGGGCATGGGCGTGATGATGGGCCCGATCATGGGACCGTCACTCGGCGCCTGGCTGACAGAGACCTATTCCTGGCACTGGGTGTTCTTCGTCAATCTGCCGTTCGGCATCATCACCGTGCTCGGGCTCGCCGTCTTCATGGACGAGACCGACAAGAATCTCAGCCTGAAGTTCGACTGGTTCGGCTTCGGCGCGCTGGCGATCGCGATCGGCGCACTTCAGCTTGCGCTCGACCGCGGCGAGCAGCTCGACTGGTTCGAATCGGCCGAGATCGTGACTGAGTTCATCATCTCCGGGATCGCCTTCTATTACTTCTTCGTACACTCCTTCACGACCTCGCGCCCCTTCATCCAGTTCGCGCTGTTCCGGGATCGCAATTTTCTCACCGGCTGCATCTTCATGACGGTGATGGGTCTCGTGCTGTACTCGACCATGGCGCTGGCCTCGCCATACCTGCAAAATGTCATCGGCTATCCGATCATGACCGCCGGCGGCCTGCTCGCCAGCCGCGGCTTCGGCACCTTCTTCGCCATGATGATGGTCGGCCGCATCATGCGCTACATCGAAGCGCGCACGCTGATCATCTGCGGTCTGTCGCTCACGGCGGCCTCGCTGTTCCAGATGACCGGGTGGACCGACCAGACCCAGGTGCCGGAGATCGTCGTCGTCAGCGTGATCCAGGGCTTCGGCTTCGGCCTCGTCTTCGTGCCGCTCTCGACGGTGGCGTTCCTGACGCTGCCGAACCATCTGCGCACCGACGGCACCTCGATGCTGACGCTGCTCCGCAACGTCGCGAGCTCGGTCGGCATCTCCATCGTGATCGCCCAGCTGACCCAGGGCACCCGCAGGACCTATGCGATCCTCTCCGAGCACATCAACCCGTTCAACCATGCGCTCCAGATGCCAGACGTCAGCGGCCTGCTGAACCTTTCCACCGATGCCGGCCGCGCCATGGCCGACCGTTTGGTCAGCATACAGGCGCAAATCATCGCATTCGCACACGACTACCAGGTCATCATGTTCTTCATCCTCTGCACCATTCCGCTGGCGCTGATGATCGGCTCGACCAAGGCGTCGCTGCGCAAGCAGGCAGCGGGGCCGGAACATGCGGTGATGGAGTAGTTGCTGTCGTCCCGGCACAAATTCCGTCGTCGTCCTGGACAAGCGAATCGCAGATCCAGGGCGACACTGAACTACAACAACTCCTCGCAGCCCAGATCCTCGACCGCCATCATCACCCGTTCAAGATTATTCCACCAGATCACCGGCGGGATGTTGATGGCCCATTGCCAGACCGGCTTGGTGATGTGCCAGAGCACCGACCATCGATAGTCGCGATCGAGCGCGCCGCGCGTGTATCCGGTGATGCCGCCGGCGAGCAACGTGTCGTGGTAGAGATTGAGCAGGGAGCGTTCAAGCGCCTGCCTCCGCTCGGGATACCATTGCATCGCCATCATATAGGCGAGGTCGTTGGTCGGGACATTGACGTCCCACAGGTCGAAATCGAAGATGCGCACGGTATCGGCAGTGCCGGCGCGGGGCAGCAGGAAATTCCAGGTATGAGCATCACCATGGGTGACGCTGAGATGACGGCGCGAATGGTATCGCTCGGACAGGCGTGCCGATTGGTCGATGAGCCGACGAAAGAGAATGCGTCGTTCCTCGCTGAGGCGGTCGCCGAGCAGATCGGCGAACCGGTCGTAATGGCCGGCAAAAGTCTCCATGTGCTGCGCGCTGTCTTCAGGGCTTGCCCAGGTGCCGATGGTGTCGCCGAGATCGGGGTGGTCCCACCAGGCCGCATGCCAACGCGCGAGCGTGGTGACGATCGCGAATGTCTGCTCGCGGGACGGCGGCAACGGCCAATGAGTCGCGATCTCATGACTGTCGGTGAGGTCCTCGAGCAGGAGATGCCAATTGGGCGCCTCCTCGTCGAAACGTCCGTCGAAACAGCGCGGCACCAACCCCCGCGGCATGTTCGGTGCCAGCTTCGCGTAGAAGGTCACCTCGTGCCGGCCGCCATTGGCGAGCGTCTTGGCAAAGTCGGCATGCGGCGTCTTGAAGATCAGCGATTGCGGCGCGCCAGAGGATTCGCCGACATAGCGCAGGCCGAGCCTGACGATGTGCGACACGACGGTATCGCGCTCGTGCAGCACCTTCACCTCGCGCACCGCACCGGCGTCCAGCGCGCCGGCCTTGCGCAGCGCAGCCGTGAGGTAACCGGGCTCAGCGACCGCCGGCAGTTGTGAGGTTGTCATGAATCGCGCCCCCCGGTGCCGCAGCCATACTGCATGATCACCCGGGCAAGCGCTACACCCTCCCGCTCGTCGTCCCGGACAAGCGAAGCGCAGATCCGGGACCCATACTCCGCAGCAATGGTCTGGCGAAGATAGGCCATGACCATCTCGCCAAACAATGACTGCTGCGGCGTATGGGTCCCGGCTTTCGCCGGGACGACACCGGGTCACACGTCGAAGAACACCGTCTCGTTGTCGCCCTGCAGGCGCAGGTCGAGCTTGTAGACGGCCTTGCCGGCTTCGCGCACCGCGGTCAGCGTGGCGCGGCGGTCGGCGGGCACCAGCGCCAGCACGGGATCGGCGGCGTTGCCGGCCTCGTCGCTGAAATAGATGCGGGTATAGAGATGCCGCAGCATGCCGCGCGCGAAGACCGCGAGAACGATGTGCGGTGCCTGCGGCTTGCCGTCGGGGTCAGGCACGACGCCCGGCTTGACGGTGTCGAAGGAATAATTTCCGTCCTTGTCGGTGCCGCAGCGGGCGAAGCCGCGGAAGCTGGCGTTCGGCAATGAACGCTTGTCCTGCGGATCGGCGTAGCGACCCTGCGCGTCGGCCTGCCAGATCTCCAGCATGGCGTCAGGCACGAGGGCACCGTCGCCGTCGAACACCCGGCCTTCGATGCGGACGCGGTCGCCGGAAACATCCGGCGTCAGGGTCGAGTTGGTGAACGCGTCGTTCCAGGCGTATTCGCCTGATGGCGTCATGCCGTATTTGAAGAACGGACCGACGGTCTGCGACGGCGTGATCCCATCGGGCTTCACAGAATCCTGCACGTTACTTGGTCTCCATGGGGGTGGCGTTCTGGCCGCGCAGCACGATGTCGAAGCGGTAGCACAGCGCCCATTCGGGCTTGGTATTCTCGAGATCGAACGACGAGACCATGCGCATCCGCGCCTTCTCGTCCGGGACCGAGTTGAAAATCGGATCGAACGGGAACAGCGGGTCGCCCGGGAAATACATCTGCGTCACCAGGCGGGTGACGAAGGAATGACCGAACACAGAGAGATGGATGTGGGCAGGGCGCCACGCATTGTGGTGATTGCCCCAGGGATAGGCGCCGGGCTTGATGGTGACGAAGCGATAATAGCCGGAGGCGTCGCTCTGGGTGCGGCCCGCGCCGGTGAAATTGGGATCGAGCGGCGCCGGATGCTGGTCGCGGACGTGGATGTAGCGGCCGCAGGCATTGGCCTGCCATATCTCGACGAGGGAGTCCGGCACGCCGCGGCCATCCTCGTCGCGGACATGGCCGTGCACGATGATGCGCTCGCCGAGCGGCTCGCCGTTGTGCTGGGTGGTGAGGTCGCTGTCGCCCTCACGCACGGTCTCATGGCCATAGACCGGGCCGGTCAGTTCCGACAGCGTGTGACGCATCGGGATCAAGGGCTTGTTCGGGGCGCGCTTGATCGAGCTCTTGTATTCGGGCGACAGCGGCAGCGGGTGCGCCTTGTTGCTGCCTGTGGGATAGATGAAGGTCATTGCCGAACTCCTCCCCGGCCATCCTGGTGCAGCCGGACAACATTTGCGCCAATCATTATAGAATATAACTAATCTAGGGAAGCGGGTTTAGCGCGCTTCCCGCACCCGGTATTTGGGCAAGCAGTCCTATTTGATCGGCGCACGCGGCAGCACGGCCTCGCCGGCTTCGAGGCGGTAGATGTGGTCGAGCGAATACCAGGGCACCGAGACGTCATTCGCGGCCGGATGCGGCGTCTCGTGGCGCACGAACTTGCCGATCAGGGCTTGTGTCACGCCGAACTGCACGTCGCTGTCGATATGGGGGTCGTTGGGATCGTAGACCTGCGAGATCAGCACCTTGAAGCCGGGCTTGAAGATCAGCGCGTGCAGATGCGCGGGACGATAGGGGTGGCGGCTTTGTGCTTTCAGCAGTCGGCCGACGACACCATCGGTCGGAATGGGATAGCCGATCATCATCACCGAGCGGAAAGCGAAGCGCCCGTCGGCATCCGTCGTGAACTTGCCGCGCAGGTTCATGTCGGCCTGCTCCGGGTCCTGGTTCTCGTAGAGGCCCACCGGCGAGGCGTGCCAGACATCGACCTCCGCACCGGCAACGGGACGGCCGTCTCTGTCGACGACGCGGCCGTTGACGAAGAGCGGCGCGCCCGGGGTCTGCGAGCGGACGATCGATCCGCCATTCTCCACCCGCGGCGAGTTCAGCCGCCAGAACGGCCCGAGCAGCGATTGATCGGTTTCGGTATTGCCCTGGTCGCCATTGTTGAGCAGGCACACAAGCGGCGAGACGCCGAGCGAGCCCGCCATCAGCACGACTTCGTTGTGCGTGTCGGTGGTCAGCTTGCCGAGTTCGGCAATGATTGCGGTAGCGTCGCGGAATTCCTTCTCGGTCAGGCGCACGTCACGGACGAAGCCGTGCAGATGCTTGACCAGAGAGATCATGATCTGCCGCATCCGCGGATCGGACGTCCGCTCCATCACCGCAAGTGCGGCGGCCGTGACGTCCTGCTCGCGCTCGATGATCATGCACGGCCCTCGAAAGCCCCTCTCCCACAACGGGGAGAGGGAGAGGAGAAGGCTTAATTCAGCTTCTCGATCGCGACGGCAACGCCCTGGCCGACGCCGACGCACATGGTCGCGAGTGCCAGCTTGCCGCCGCGCTTTTCCATGCCGTGCACGGCGGTGAGCGCGAGGCGCGCGCCGCTCATGCCGAGGGGATGGCCGAGCGCAATGGCGCCGCCATGCGGATTGACGAAATCGGCGTCATCGGCGACGCCGAGCTGGCGCATGCAGGCGATGCCCTGCGACGCGAAAGCTTCGTTGAGCTCGATCAGGTCGAAATCGGTGATCTTCTTGCCCAGCCGCTCCATCAGCTTGCGGGTCGCGGGCACCGGGCCGATGCCCATGATGCGCGGCGGCACGCCGGCCGAGGCGAGACCGAGGATGCGCGCGCGGGGCGTCAGGCCATGCTTCTTCACGGCCGCTTCGGACGCGAGGATCATCGCGGCAGCGCCGTCATTGACGCCGGACGCATTGCCGGCCGTCACGGTGCCGGGATTGCGCACGATCGGCCTCAGCTTTGCCAGACCTTCCAGCGTGGTCTCGGGGCGCGGATGCTCGTCCTTGTCGACGGTGATGGGACCGGCCTTGCCGCCGGGAATGGTGATCGGGATGATCTCTTCGGCGAAATAACCGGCGGCGATCGCCTTGCCCGCGCGCTGCTGCGACCGGATCGCGAAAGCATCCTGGTCGGCCCGCGAGACCTGGAATTCCTCGGCGACGTTCTCGCCGGTCTCCGGCATCGCGTCGACGCCATACTGCGCCTTCAGCAGCGGATTGATGAACCGCCAGCCGATCGTGGTGTCGAAAACTTCAGCGGAGCGCGAGAATGCCTCCTGCGCCTTGCCCATCACGAACGGCGCGCGGGTCATGGATTCGACGCCGCCGGCAATCGCGAGCTCGATCTCGCCGGAACGGATGGCGCGACCGGCCGCACCGACCGCGTCGAGGCCGGAGGCGCAGAGCCGGTTGAGGGTCTGACCTGGAACCGAATCCGGGAGGCCCGCAAGCAGCAGCGCCATGCGCGCGACGTTGCGGTTGTCCTCGCCGGCCTGGTTGGCGCAGCCGAAGAAGACTTCGTCGACCTGCGCCCAATCGAGATTCGGATGCTTTGCCATCAGCGCCTTGATCGGGGCCGCCGCGAGGTCGTCGGCACGCACCTTGGCGAGAGAGCCGCCGAAACGGCCGATCGGGGTCCGCACGGCATCACAGATAAAGACATCACGCATCGTTGTTCTCCCTGAATGCCGCGGTTCGGCGGAAATTCTTCAATGTCGGCGGAGTTTTAGGAGGGCGCCCGCAGCAGGTCAATTGACGGTTTCTTGCGTGTTCCGAAGGGCCAGCACGCCGCCAGCGCATGCCGCGGTGCGGACAACGTGGAAAACCCTCCCTGCCCGGCCAAAGCGATAGGAGCAGCAAGCGAAATTTTGTAGGTTGCCCAGCCTTGAAGCGCGGTCAGGACCGCGCTCCAAGATTCTTGGTTTGACGCGTTTTCTTCACGCGAACCGGTACCCACTTCACTCGAAAACGCTCTCATGACCATGCAACAGCCCATCCCCGTACCGCCACCCGACGATACGCCCGCGCCGCAGGCGGAAGCCGCCGCGCGCGTCACGCCGATGATGGAACAGTATCTGGAGATCAAGGCAGCGCATCAGGGCCTGCTGCTGTTCTACCGGATGGGCGATTTCTACGAGCTATTCTTCGAAGACGCAGAGATCGCGTCCAAAACGCTCGGCATCGTCCTGACCAAGCGCGGCAAGCATCAGGGCAACGATATCCCGATGTGCGGCGTGCCGGTGGAGCGCTCCGAGGATTATCTGCACCGCTTGATCAGCGCCGGGCACCGGGTTGCGGTATGCGAGCAGACCGAGGATCCCGCTGCTGCGAAAGCGCGCGGCAACAAAAGCGTCGTGCGCCGTGGCGTGGTGCGGCTGGTCACGCCGGGTACGCTGACCGAGGACACGCTGCTCGATGCGCGCGCCAATAATTACCTGCTGGCGATCGCGCGGGCGCGTTCGTCGGCCGGCGGCGATCGCTTCGGGCTTGCCTGGATCGACATCTCGACTGCCGAATTCACGGTGACGGAATGCTCTCACGGCGAGCTCGCCGCGACGCTGGCGCGCATCAACCCGAACGAAGCCATCGTCACCGACGCGCTTTATAGCGACAACGAGCTCGGCCAGACCTTGCGCGAGCTGCCGGCCGTGACGCCGGTGACGCGCGACGTCTTCGACGGCGCCACCGCCGAAAAGCGCCTCTGCGACTACTTTGCCGTCGCGACCATGGACGGGCTGGCGCAGCTGACGCGGCTGGAAGCCACAGCTGCGGCCGCCGCCGTCACCTATGTCGACCGCACCCAGGTCGGCAAGCATCCGCCGCTGTCGCCGCCCGCACGCGAAGCCTCCGGCGCGACCATGGCAATTGATCCCGCCACCCGCGCCAATCTCGAACTGACGCGCACGCTTGCGGGCGAACGCCGCGGCTCGCTGCTCGATGCGATCGACTGCACCGTGACCTCGGCGGGCTCGCGCCTGCTGGCACAGCGGCTGGCGGCGCCGTTGACCGATGCGCCCGCGATCGCCCGGCGGCTCGATGCCGTCAGCGCCTTCGTCGCGGATTCAGCCACGCGCGAGGACATCCGCAGCATCCTGCGCGGCGCGCCCGACATGTCGCGGGCGCTCGCCCGTCTGTCGGTCGGCCGCGGCGGCCCCCGCGACCTCGCTGGCCTGCGCGACGGGATCATCGCCGCCGATCAGGTGCTGGGCCGGCTTGCCGAGCTCGACCAGCCGCCGCAGGAGATCGCCGCCGTGATGGCGGCACTGCAAAGGCCGTCACGCGAGCTGGCCGAGGAATTTGCCACTGCGCTCGACGATCAGCTGCCCCTGATCAAACGCGACGGCGGCTTCGTTCGCGCCGGCTACGAACCGGCGCTCGACGAAGCACGCAACCTGCGCGACGCCTCGCGCCTGGTCGTGGCATCGATGCAGGCGCGCTACGCCGACGATGCCGGCGTCAAGGGCCTCAAGATCCGCCACAACAACGTGCTCGGCTATTTCGTCGAGGTCACCGCGCAGCACGGCGACAAGCTGATGACGGCACCGCTGAACGCGACCTTCATCCATCGCCAGACGCTGGCGGGCCAGGTGCGCTTCACCACGTCCGAACTCGGCGAGATCGAAGCCAAGATCGCCAATGCCGGTGACCGCGCGCTCGGCCTCGAGCTCGAAATCTTCGAGCGGCTCTGCGCCAAGGCGATCGAGATCAGCGACGATCTGCGGGCCGCCGCGCAGGGTTTTGCGCTGCTCGACGTCGCGACGTCGCTCGCAAAGCTCGCGGTCGACGACAATTATGTGCGGCCGGACGTGGATGATTCCCTCGGCTTTGCGATCGAGGCCGGCCGCCATCCCGTGGTCGAGCAAGCGTTGAAGCGCAATGGCGAGCCGTTCATCGCCAATGCCTGCGATCTCTCACCTGGCCCTGCGCAAAAATCCGGCCAGCTCTGGCTGCTCACCGGCCCCAACATGGCCGGTAAATCGACCTTCCTGCGTCAGAACGCGCTGATTGCGCTGCTCGCACAGATCGGCAGCTTCGTGCCGGCGACGCGCGCGCGGATCGGCATCATCGACCGCCTGTTCTCGCGCGTCGGCGCCGCCGACGATCTCGCGCGCGGCCGCTCCACCTTCATGGTGGAGATGGTCGAGACCGCGGCGATCCTCAATCAGGCCGGCGAGCGCGCGCTGGTGATCCTCGACGAGATCGGCCGCGGCACTGCGACCTTCGACGGCCTCTCGATTGCATGGGCTGCGATCGAGCATCTGCACGAGAGCAACCGCTGCCGCACGCTCTTCGCCACGCATTATCACGAGCTGACCGCGCTCTCGGCCAGGCTGCCGCGCATGTTCAACGCGACCGTGCGCGTGAAGGAGTGGCAGGGCAATGTCGTGTTCCTGCACGAGGTGCTGCCCGGCTCGGCCGATCGTTCCTACGGCATCCAGGTCGCCAAGCTCGCCGGCCTGCCGCCGGCGGTGATCAACCGCGCCAAATCGGTGCTGGCGAAACTCGAAGCCCAGGACCGCGGCCAGACCGCCCGCGCTCTCGCTGACGATCTCCCTCTGTTCGCAGTCCCCTCGCGCGCCGCCGCTGAAGCCGCGCCGCCGACCGAGGCCGAGCTGCTGATGGACGCGGTCAAGGCGCTGCACCCCGACGAGATGTCGCCGCGTGAGGCACTCGATGCGCTCTATGCGCTGAAGGCCAAGCTGCCGAAGCAGTAAAACGTGCCTCCGCAATCGTCATTGCGAGCGAAGCGACGACGGAGGCTAGTGAGGGAGCCGCTTCCGCCGTCCGTTCCACCACAGCGTCAGATTCCACGCGATGCAAGTGGCTAGCCCCATGCTCAGCCCGATCACCGAGCCGAAATTGGCGGCGCCGACATGCAGCACGGCGATCGCCATCCCGAAACCGAGCAAGCCCCAGGCCGAGTTGGCGAGCACGGCGGCGGTCGGCGGCCCGCCGATGCGCGGGTGCAGGATCACCATCATGCTGGTGAAGACGATCGGGTAGAGCGCGATCACGCCGGAGACGCGCGGACCGACCCAGCCCGAGGTCGAGACCACGATCGCGACCAGCGTCGCGACGAGCGAGGCGCGGAATGGAATGTCGTACCAGCGGCGCGTCACCAGCGGCATCTTCACGTGGCGGTATTGCGCGAGCAGCGGAATGCAGATGGCGAAGGCGACCAGGTTGACGGCGAGCCCGGCCGTCAAGGTCCAGTCGAACAGGCGGATGATGGACGCCAGCACGATCCACACTGCGATTGCGCTTCCGACGCTCACGGCAAAGCTGTGCCGCTGCGCCAGCACGACATAGGTCAGCCCGAGGAAGATCGTCGCCGCGTTGACCGGAAGGCTCGACAGCGCGCCCTGGGCGATGAAGGCAGCGTCATGGTCGATCGCAAGGAAGACATAAGACGGCCCCGCCGAGATCGGCAGCGTCGCCACCAGCGCACCGATCACCGGGCCGGAGCGCTCGGTGATGACCGACGCCGACACCACGAAGGCGGCCGCAACCGCCATGCGCAGCAGAAGGAAGAGGATGGTGGACAGTTCGGCCGGCATTTTGTTCTTGTTGCCTTCCCTCAAGGGAAGGTGGCAGCTACATCCGCTGCATCGACACCGAAACCTTCGGGCCGTTCTTGATGGTCTGATAGACCACGCAATAGCGCTCGGTGAGTTTCAGCAGCAGATCGAGCTTGTCCTGCGGCGCGTCGGTGTCGACCTCGAAGCGCAGGCGTATCTCGGCGAAGCCGACCGGGGTCTCCTTGTCGACGCCGAGCGTGCCGCGGAAATCGAGGTCGCCCTCGGCATAGACGTTGCCGGTCTTGAGCGGGATCTCGACTGCGGTCGCGACCGATTTCAGCGTGACGCCGGCACAGGCGACCAGCGCTTCGAGCAGCATGTCGCCGGAGCAGAGCTCGAGGCCGGAGCCGCCGGTGGCCGGATGCAGGCCAGCCATCGCGATGGCACGGCCGGTCTCGACCTTGCAGGCGATGCCTTCGCTGTCGGTCGAGCCCTTGGCCTTCAGCGTGATCATCGCGGTCTTGGGGTCGGTCTTGTAGCGTTCCTTGATTGGGGCCTGCATCTGGCGCAGTTCTGCGGCGTCCATCTCGTTCTCTCCCGGAAAAATCGCTTCCCGATGTACCGGCTCAGAGCGCCATTGTCACCACCACATGGCCTGACCGGGACCCTGGGTTGCGTCCCGGTCGGGCACGTTGCGGTCAAGCGAACGGTCGAGTGATGTCAGCACACTTCGCTTGAAATTCTCGAACAACGGCGAATTGCGATCGCGCGGCCGGCCGAGATTGATTTCGATCTGGTCGAACAGCCGGCCCGGCCGTGGCCGCATCACCAGCACGCGGTCGGCCAGCACCACAGCCTCGTCGACATCATGTGTCACGAGGATCAAGGTCGGGCGCGTGTCGGCCCAGAGATCGAGCAGGTGATCCTGCAGGTCGCGGCGGGTGAAGGCATCGAGCGCCGAGAACGGCTCGTCGAGCAGCAGCACCTCGGGTTGCGGCACCAGCGCGCGTGCAATCGCGACGCGCTGCCCCTGCCCGCCGGAGAGCTCGCGCGGCCAGGCCTGCGCCTTGTCGGCGAGGCCAACGCGGGCGAGCGCGCGCGCGACCTTTTCGCGCCGCTCGGCCGCCGGGAGATCGGCAAGACCAAAGCCAATATTGTCGGCGACGCTGAGCCAGGGCAGCAGCCGCGGTTCCTGGAAGATGATGCCGATCTTGGCATGCGGCGAACTGATCGCCTCTCTGTCGAGCGTGACGGTGCCGGAGCTGGCGCGATCGAGGCCGGCGATGGCACGGAGCAGCGTGGACTTGCCGCAGCCGGAACCACCGATGATGGCGAGGATCTCGCCCTGTCTGATCTCGGCGGAGAAGCGCGCCAGCGCCTGCACGCCGTTGGGATAGGTCTTGCTGACCCGGTCGAGCGCCAGCATTGCCTCAAGCTCCCTTCGTGCGGGCGAAGGCATCCTGCCAGCGCAGGAATGGCGCGGCGGCGACCTCGATCAGCCAGTCGGTGAGCTTGCCGAGAATGGCGAAGATCACGATCGCGGCCATGATCTGCGCGGGCTTGCCCAGTTGCTGGCCGTCGAGCAGGAGATAACCGAGGCCTTCGGAGGCGCCGATCAGCTCGGCCGCGACCACGAACATCCAGCCGAGTCCAAGGCCGACGCGCAGCGACACGACATAGGCCGGCAGCACCGCGGGCAGCAGGATGCGGCGGATCATCGCGAACCCGGACAGCCGGAACACGCGGCCGACTTCGAAGATCTTGCGGTCGACCGAGAGGATCGCACCCATCACGCCGAGATAGACCGGGAAGAACACGCCAACCGCGATCAGCACGATCTTGGAGGTCTCGAAGATGCCGAGCCAGAGGATGAACAGCGGCACCCATGCCAGTGACGGGATCGCGCGCAGCGCCTGCACTGTCGGATCGAGCAGCCGGCGCGCCAGCGACCAATAGCCGGAGATGGCGCCCAGCAGCGTGCCCGCGACCACGCCAAACGCGAAGCCGAGACCGACGCGCCACAGCGTCGCGGCGATGTGCCGGACCAACTCACCGGAGCGGGCAAGATCGGCGATGGTGGCGAACACCCGCGAAGGCGGCGGCACCAGGCGCCCGTTGGACCAGCCGGACCAGACCACGAACTCCCAGCCAACCGCCAGCACCAATGGCAGCAGCAGACCCAGCATCGGCCGCGCGTAGCGCGACAGCCGCGAGGGCGCGGCGGCGCTCTCGGCCGTATCAGAGGATTGCTGCAAAACTGGCGCGTCGGAGATCATGGCCGGTAGGAAGCGCGTCTGGGGCGGGAATGCAATATTACTCTTGCCGCGGGCTACGGCCGCTCTCTTCCTTCTCCCCTTGTGGGAGAAGGTGGCGCGAAGCGCCGGATGAGGGGTTCGCTCCACTCGCACAACCGTTCGTGAGGATAGATACCCCTCACCCGGCTTCGCGTTCCGCGAAGCCACCCTCCCCCACGGGGGGGAGGGCTAAGACCGACCTCAATTCGTCGGCAGCGGGACCTGATCGTCGATCAGGGCATCGAGCGTCGCCTTCACGTCGACCTTGGCGTCGACGACGCCGGCCTGTTGAAGCGCGAGGCCGGCGGCGAGGATCGACTCGCGCTGGGGCGCGCCGATGCGGCTGTGGGTGAGCTCGGTGCGCTCCTTGAGCTGCTTGTCGACGACGGCGTCGGGCAGCTTGGTGATCGCGATGAAGGTCTTCTTCAGCTCATCGTAATTCGCCAGCGAATACTTTCGCGCATCCTCATAGACCGCGAGCACGCGCCGGGCGGCGTCCGGATGATCCTTCAGGAACTGCTCGCGCACATTGAGGATGCCCCAGGTGTTGGCGTCCGCCTTGCGATAGAACAGCTTGGCACCCTCCTCGACCTCGGCCTGCGCCATCATCGGATCGAGACCGGCCCACGCGTCGACATCGCCGCGGATCAGCGCGGTCTTGCCGTCGGCGTGCTGGAGCAGCACGGGCGTGATGTCCTTTTCGGTGAGGCCGGCACTGAGCAGCGCGCGCACCAGGAAGATGTGCGGATCGGTGCCGCGCGTCACCGCGACGCGCTTGCCCTTGAGATCGGCAACGCTCGCGATCTTGGAATCCTTTGATGTGACCAGCGCGGTCCACTCAGGACGCGAGTAGACGTAGATCGACTTGATGGGGTTGCCGTTGATGCGTGCGACCAGCGCGGCCGAGCCGGCCGTCGAGCCGAAATCGATCGAGCCGGCGTTGAGGAATTCGAGCGCCTTGTTCGAGCCTGCCGACTGCACCCAGGTGATGGTGATGCCGTCCTTCGCAAACTCTTTCTCGAGCAGCCCCTTCTGCTTCAGGACCATCGACACCGGATTGTAGGTCGCCCAATCGATGCGGATTTCCTTGAGCGGATCCGCAGCCTTGGCCGCGGGGGCCACAGCGAGCACAACGGCTCCCGCCAGCAGAATACGTCGTGTCATCTTGATCATGCCCAGCCTCCTCAGAAATTTCATTGTTTTTCAATGAGTTATGTTTTGAGGTCAACAGGAAAATCCACCCCTTGAAAGCGCGCGGCCTGAGAACAATTTTGCCCGATGCCGGCCTTTTCCAGCATGGAACGACTATTGCCAGAGAATGGCTGATGACAGCGCCTGTCGCCTCTTATATCCGGTGAAGCATGGACAGCGTTGCGACCGAGCATAAGCCTGAGGTGGATGATCGTTTCGACACCGCGCGGATCACCGCGGCGGTCGATGCGCTCGCCGAAAAACATCAGGGGCGCGAGGACGCGTTCCGCACCGCAGTCGCGCAATTGCTCAAGGCCGAGCTGATCGCGGCGCGCGCCGCAGCGCAGGCGATCCTGCTGAAGGACCGCCACGGCCGCCGTTGCGCCGAGCGTCTCTGCCACGTGCAGGACGAGATCATCCGCATCCTCTATTCGGCCGCGACCCGCCATCTCTACCGCTCGCCGATCCCGAGCGGCGCGGAACGCATGGCGGTGGTGGCGACCGGCGGCTACGGGCGCGGCCTGATGGCCCCCGAATCCGACATCGATCTCTTGTTCATCCTGCCCTACAAGCAGACTGCCTGGGGCGAGCAGGTGGCCGAAGCCATTCTCTATTGCCTCTGGGACATGGGGTTGAAGGTCGGTCACGCCACGCGCTCGGTCGATGAATCTATCCGCCAGGCGCGCGGCGACATGACGATCCGCACCGCGATCCTGGAGACGCGCTTCCTCACCGGTGATCAGCCGCTCTATGACGAGCTGGTCGCGCGCTTCGACAAGGACGTGGTGCAGGGCACCGCGTCCGAATTCGTCACTGCAAAGCTTGCCGAACGCGAGGAGCGGCACCGCCGCGGCGGCCAGTCGCGCTATCTGGTCGAGCCCAACGTCAAGGACGGCAAGGGCGCGCTACGCGATCTGCACACGCTGTTCTGGATCGCAAAATACGTCTATCGCGTGCGCGATACCGACGAGCTGGCCGAGCGCGGCGTGTTCGACGCGCAGGAGTATCGCAGCTTCCGCCGCTGCGCCGACTTTCTCTGGTCGGTGCGCTGCAATCTGCATTTCCACTCCGGCCGCGCCGAAGAGCGCCTGTCCTTCGACCTCCAGCGCGAGATCGCGATCAGGCTCGGCTACACCTCGCATCCCGGCATGCAGGACGTCGAGCGCTTCATGAAGCACTACTTCCTGGTCGCCAAGGAAGTCGGCAACCTCACGGCCATTCTCTGCGCCAAGCTCGAGGACCAGCAGGCCAAGCCCGCGCCGGTGTTGAGCCGGATGATGGCACGGCTGCGCCCCACGCCCGTCAAGCGACGCGTGCCGGAAAGTGACGACTTCATCGTCGACAACAACCGCATCAACGTCGCCGCGCCCGACGTCTTCAAGCACGATCCGGTCAATCTGATCCGCATCTTCCGTCTGGCGCAGAAGAACAACCTCGCCTTCCATCCGGATGCAATGCGCGACGTGACGCGCTCGCTCGGCCTGATCAACGCGCAGATGCGCGAAAATCCCGAGGCGAACCGGCTGTTCATGGAGATCCTGACCTCCGACAACGCCGAGATCGTGCTGCGCCGAATGAACGAGACCGGCGTGCTCGGTCACTTCATCCGCGCCTTCGGCAAGATCGTCTCGATGATGCAGTTCAACATGTATCATCACTACACGGTCGACGAGCACCTGATCCGCTGCGTCGGCTTTCTCCAGGAGATCGAGCGCGGCGGCCTCGATGAGTTCACGCTTGCCAGCGACCTGATGCGCAAAATTCGCCCCGAGCACCGCGCGGTGATCTACATCACGACGCTGCTGCACGACATCGCCAAGGGACGGCCCGAGGACCATTCGATCGCAGGCGCCAAGGTCGCGCGCCGGCTCTGTCCGCGGCTCGGCTTCAGCGCGGCCGATACCGAGCTGGTGGCCTGGCTGATCGAAGAGCATCTGACGATGTCCACGGTCGCGCAGTCGCGCGATCTCTCGGACCGCAAGACCATCGAGAATTTTGCCGCCGTGGTGCAATCGGTCGAGCAGATGAAGCTGCTGACGATCCTGACCACCGCCGACATCCGCGGCGTCGGCCCGGGCGTGTGGAATGGCTGGAAGGCGCAACTGCTGCGCTCGCTGTATTACGAGACCGAACCGGTGCTGACCGGCGGCTTCTCGGAAGTCGACCGCGGCAAGCGCCTCACCGCTGCCTACGCCGAATTCCGCAACGCCTTCGCCGAGTGGCCGGCGGACGAACTCGACGCCTATATCGGCCGGCACTATCCGGCCTACTGGCTCAAGGTCGAACTGCCGCGCAAGATCCGTCATGCGCGTTTCGTGCGCTCCAGCGAACAGGCCGGCCACAAGCTCGCGATCAATGTCGGCTTCGACGAGGTACGCGGCGTCACCGAGCTCACCATTTTCGCCGCCGACCATCCCTGGCTGCTGTCGATCATCGCCGGCGCCTGTGCGTCAGCCGGCGCCAACATCGTCGACGCGCAGATCTACACCACGACCGACGGCCGCGCGCTGGATACGATCTCGATCTCCCGCGAATACGACCGCGACGAGGACGAGGGCCGACGCGCCACCCGCATCGGCGAGATGATCGAGGACGTGCTGGAAGGCAAGCTGCGCCTGCCCGAAGTGGTGGCGCGGCGCACCGTGCGCAGCAAGGCCAAGCCGTTCGTGATCGAGCCGGAAGTGACGATCAACAATCAATGGTCCGACCGCTATACCGTGATCGAGGTCTCCGGCCTCGACCGCACCGGCCTGCTCTACGAGCTGACCACGGCGATCTCGAAGCTGAACCTCAACATCGCCTCCGCCCACGTCGCGACCTTCGGCGAACGCGCCCGCGACGTGTTCTACGTCACCGACCTCCTCGGCGCCCAAATCAACGCGCCGACCCGCCAGGCCGCGATCAAGAGCGCGCTGACTCATGTAATGGCCGGCGACAAGGCGGTCCAGCCGGCGGCGTAAGCGGGCTAAATCTCCACCCCCTCATGCCGCAGCAGCCAGCGCTTGCGCGCGAGACCGCCACCATATTTCACCAAGGAGCCGTCGGCTCCGATCAGGCGATGGCACGGCAGCACCACGCTGATCGGGTTGGAGCCGTTGGCGTGGCCGACGGCGCGAATGGCCTTGGGCATCTCGATCTTTGCGGCCAGCGCGCCGTAGCTCATCGTGGTGCCCACGGGAATCTTCGCGAGCGCCGCCCAGACCTTTTGCTGGAACGGCGTGCCGGCGATACGCCATTCGATCCGCGCGAGCTGACCGAGGTCACCCGCGAAGTAAGCCGACAGCGCGGTCTTCATGTCCGTCGGCGCAGCCTGATCGACCAAATTCACGGCGCCATGATGCAGGCGCAGCAGCTCGCGCATGCGGTGCTCGTAATCGTCCCAATCGAGCGCGCGCAACGCGCCATCGGCATCGGTGACAAGCAGCGCGATCCCGATCGGCGTTGCCAGCCGATCGAGGCCGAAGCTTGCAAGGGTTTTGCTTGATCGCGCGGGCATTGCGGCACCATCCCTTCGAAACACGCTTCGCACTTGCCATGCCTGACATGCTAACGTCCACCCGAAAGCTGACGCTTTTGGGGGGCTCAACTTGATTCTCATCGCCAATCTTCTGGTGGCGCTGGTCGCCGCACTGCACGCCTACTTCCTGATCCTGGAGATGTTTCTCTGGGACAAGCCGCTGGGCCTGAAGACATTCCGCAACACGCCTGACAAGGCCGAGATCACGAAGGTGCTGGCTGCCAATCAAGGGCTGTATAACGGCTTTCTCGTCGCCGGCCTGGTCTGGGGTCTCATCCACGGCAACCCGGCCTTCGCGTTCCAGATCAAAGTGTTCTTCCTGCTCTGCGTGATCGTCGCCGGCGCCTACGGCGCTGCCACCGTCAGTACGCGCATCCTGATCGTGCAAGCGCTCCCGGCTGCGATCGCACTGGCTGCATTGTTCCTTGCCTGAATCTCTGGCCTGAGACGCTACGGCGCAGCGCCGCGATCCTTGCGCGCGGCCTGCCCTTCCTCCACACTCTTCGGCAGCGATGGCGACCGTTGCAACCAGCGGGAAAAGACCGTCGGCCGGAAAATTCCGTCAGGAGGAACAAGCCAACATGAAGACTCGCAGAGCCTATTTAGCTGCCACGGCGGCGCTCGCCTTCGCGTTCTCCGCCAGCCAAGCCCTCGCACAGAAAAAATACGACACCGGTGCGAGCGACACCGAGATCAAGATCGGCCAGACCGTGCCGTTCTCCGGCGCCTATTCCGTCTACGCCAACATCGGCAAGACCCAGGCTGCTTACTTCAAGATGATCAACGACCAGGGCGGCATCAACGGCCGCAAGATCAACCTGATCCAGTATGATGACGCCTATTCGCCGCCGAAAACCGTCGAGCAAGTCCGCAAGCTCGTCGAAGGCGACGAAGTGCTCTTCACCTTCCAGATCATCGGCACCGCGGCGAACGCAGCCGTGCAAAAATATCTCAACGGCAAGAAGGTCCCGCAGCTCCTCGCCTCGACCGGCGCTGCGCGCTTCAACGATCCGCAGAACTACCCATGGACCATCGCCTATAATCCCAACTACGTGTCCGAAGGACGCATCTACGCCAAGTACATTCTGAAGGAGCATCCGAACGCCAAGATCGGCGTGCTCTACCAGAACGACGACATGGGTCGCGATTACCTCGCGGGCCTCAAGAGCGGCCTCGGCGACAAGGCCGCCAGCATGATCGTCGGCGAAGTCTCCTACGAGGTCACCGATCCCACTGTGGACTCGCAGGTGGTGAAGCTGAAGTCGATGGGTGTCGATCTGTTCTACGACGCCTCGACGCCGAAATTCGCGGCACAGGCGATCAAGAAGCTCGCCGACCTCGGCTGGACTCCGGTGCACATCCTCGACATCAATGCGAGCCCGGTGTCGGCGACGCTGAAGCCGGCCGGCCTCGACATCTCCAAGGGCATCGTCTCGACCAATTACGGCAAGGACCCCGGCGATCCCCAGTGGAAGGACGACGCGGGCGTGAAAGCCTTCTTCGCCTTCATGGATAAATACTTCCCCGAAGGCGACAAGCTCAATACCGTGAACACCTACGCCTATTCGGTGGCCGAATTGCTCACTCAGGTGCTGAAGCAATGCGGCGACGACCTGACGCGCGAGAACATCATGAAGCAGGTCGCCAACGTCAAGGGCTACACGCCGAGCCTCGCATTGCCAGGCATGTCCATCAGCACCGGCCCGAACGACTACCGCGTCAACAAGCAGATGCAGATGATGAAGTTCAACGGCGAACGCTGGGAGCTGTTCGGACCGATCATCGAGGACTCCGGTCCGGCAGGTTAGTTAATAGATTGGGTGGGTTAGGCTTGCGGCTGCGCGATGCGTAGTCCGCTACCGCAACCCACCCTACGAACTGCCAGCGCCCACCCATCTTGCGTTGCAATAATGGTTCCTCCACACTCGCCCCAGCGATGGCGGCGGGTGCGCAGCGGTGCGTCCGGCAGACCATCTGCAATAACAAGCTGAGGAAATTGCGAATGAGGAATGGAGTTCTGCATCTGGCCGCGGCAACGGCGCTGACCCTGGCGCTGTCGGTCTCTGCGGCCAATGCCCAGAAGAAATATGATCCGGGCGCCAGCGACACCGAAATCAAGATCGGACAGACCATGCCGTTCTCGGGACCGGCGTCGGCCTATTCGTCGATCGGCAAGACCCAGGCCGCCTATTTCAAGATGATCAACGACCAGGGCGGCATCAACGGTCGCAAGATCAACTTGATCCAGTATGACGACGCCTATTCGCCGCCGAAAGCCGTGGAGCAGATCCGCAAGCTGGTCGAGAGCGACGAGGTGCTGCTGACCTTCCAGATCATCGGCACGCCGGTGAACGCGGCTGTGCAGAAATATCTCAACTCCAAGAAGGTGCCGCAGCTGTTCGCGGCGACCGGCGCGTCGCGGTTCACCGATCCGAAGAACTTCCCCTGGACCATGGGCTTCAACCCGAACTACTTCGTCGAAGGCCGCATCTACGGTCAGTACATCCTGAAGGAGCATCCGAATGCCAAGATCGGCGTGCTCTATCAGAACGACGATCTGGGCAAGGACTATCTGAACGGCCTCAAGGCCGGCCTCGGTGACAAGGCCGCCAAGATGATCGTGACCGAAGCCTCTTACGAAGTCTCCGATCCCACCGTCGATTCGCAGATCCTCAAGATCAAGGACGCCGGTGCCGACCTGTTCTTCAGCGCAACGACGCCGAAGCAGGCCGCGCAGGCGATCAAGAAGATCGCCGAGATGGGCTGGCATCCGACCCAGATCGTCGACATCAACGCCACCTCCGTCGGCGCGGTGCTGAAGCCGGCGGGCCTCGACGCCGCCAAAGGCCTGATCAGCGTCAATTACGGCAAGGAACCGCTGGATCCGACCTGGAAGGACGACGCCGGCTTGAAGAAGTATTTCGACTTCATGGCCAAGTACTATCCCGACGGCGACAAGGACTCGAATTTCAACACCTATGGCTACAGCACGGCGCAATTGCTCGTGCACGTGCTGAAGCAGTGCGGTGACAATCTCACCCGCGAGAACGTCATGAAGCAGGCCACTTCGTTGAAGGACTTCGCGACCGACACCGCGCTGCCCGGCATCAAGGCCAATACCTCGCCGACCGACTATCGCGTCAACAAGCAGCTTCAGATGATGAAGTTCAACGGCGAGCGCTGGGAGCTGTTCGGCCCGATCCTGGAGGATACGGCTCCGGCGGGTTAGTCGAAGGGCTCTGGAATGCAATCGGCGGCCTGCGGGCCGCCGATTTTATTTGGAACATCTATTCCGGTATCTCGCCAAAATTCTTCCCCACCGGCAGCACCGCGTGGCGGATCAGCCGAGAGTCCTCCACAGCCGCCTGTCGATGCTTCACTGCCTCGCGATAGACGGGGTCGCGGATCATCTCGACGAAGGCTGAGACGCTCGGGTATTCGGCGATGAAGCAATGGTCCCAGCGCTCCTCTTGCGGGCCGATCAGCATCAGCTCGAACCGGCCCTGCCAGACGATGCGGCCGCCGAGGCGCTCGAACACCGGGCCGCTCTCGCGGCCATAGGCGGCATAGGCTTCCGCGCCGCTCGCCTTGCGGCCGTCGGGATAGGCCGCCTCTTGGCGCAGCCGCACCAGGTTGAGCATGTGGATCGGGCCTGGGCGGTCGCTGTCCCGGAATTGCGCGAAAATCTCCTTGGTCGGATCGATATGGCCCATGCGGGTTCCCTCTTCTTTATCGCCGCGATCCTAGCCCTGCGGTCCGACGAGCGGAACTGCGGCCTTGGAAGGCCGCATCCCCTAATCAGACGTTAAGCACGGGGTAACCGAGCCTTAAACAGCGACCGCTAGCGTGCGGCGGGGCGGGATGACCGGGCGTTTGCGTATGGGGTCGGCAAAGAAAAAGGGTGGGCGGAAGGAGCCGTTGTTCGGCTTGCCCGCGGCGCTCGCCGATCTGCGCCTGACGGCGGCCGACCGCATTCCCGGCGGCGGCGACGACAGACCAAAGAAATCCGCGAGCAAGCGCAAGGCCGAACCTGTCGACGACGAGCCGCCGCGCGAGCGCAAGGCTCCGGCCAAAGGCGGCGGCGCCAAGCGACGGTCGAAATCATCGATCAGGCCCGGCCTCGGCCGCCTCATCTACTGGGGCGCCGTGCTGAGCCTGTGGGGCGTGATCGCCGTGATCGGCGTCGTGATCTGGGTTGGCGCCCATCTGCCGCCGATCCAGTCGCTGGAGATTCCCAAACGTCCGCCGACCATCCAGATCGTCGGCATGGACGGCACCCCGCTGGCGCAGCGCGGCGAGATGACCGGCGCCAACGTGTCGCTGAAGGACCTGCCGCCTTATCTGCCCAAAGCTTTCATTGCCATCGAAGACCGCCGCTTCTATTCGCATTTCGGCATCGATCCGATCGGTATCCTGCGCGCGCTCGTCACCAACGTGCTCCATCGCGGCGTATCGCAGGGCGGCTCGACGCTGACGCAGCAGCTCGCGAAGAACCTGTTCCTGACCCAGGAACGCACCATGCAGCGCAAGCTGCAGGAGGCCGAGCTCGCGATCTGGCTGGAGCGCAAGCACTCCAAGAACGAAATTCTGGAGCTCTATCTCAACCGCGTCTATTTCGGTTCCGGCGCCTACGGCGTCGAAGCCGCTGCGCAGAAATATTTCGGCAAGCCGGCCAAGAACGTCACGATCGCAGAAGCCGCGATGCTGGCGGGCCTCGTCAAATCGCCCTCGCGCCTCGCGCCGAACCGCAACCCCGAAGGCGCTGAAGCGCGCGCAAAAGTCGTGCTCGCGGCGATGGCCGACGCGCAGTTCATTACCGAGGCACAGGCCCAGGCCTCGATCGGCCATCCCTCCTACAATGTGAAGCCGGTGGGCGCGGGCACCGTGAACTACGTCGCCGACTGGATTGGCGAGGTGCTGGACGACCTCGTCGGCCAGATCGACGACAGCATCAAGGTCGAGACCACGATCGATCCGAAGCTGCAGGCCGTGGCGGAGGCCGCCGTCATCGACGAGCTCGCCGCCAAGAGCGTGAAGTTCAATGTCAGCCAGGGCGCGCTGGTGGCGATGACGCCTGATGGCGCGGTGCGCGCCATGGTCGGCGGGCGGAACTATTCCGAGAGCCAGTACAATCGCGCGGTCACCGCCAAGCGCCAGCCGGGTTCGTCCTTCAAGCCGTTCGTGTACCTGACCGCGATGGAGCAGGGGCTGACGCCCGACACCGTCCGCCAGGACGCGCCGATCGAGGTCAAGGGCTGGAAGCCCGAGAACTACACCCATGAATATTTCGGCGCGGTGACGCTGACCCATGCGCTGGCGATGTCGCTCAACAGCGTCGCGATCCGCCTCGGCCTCGAGGTCGGGCCGAAGAACGTGGTGCGCACCGCACATCGGCTCGGCATCACCTCCAAGCTCGAGCCCAACGCCTCGATCGCGCTCGGGACCTCGGAAGTCTCCGTGGTCGAGATGGTCGGCGCCTATGCATCATTCGCCAATGGCGGCTTCGCCGCCGTGCCGCATGTGGTGACGCGGATCAAGACGCTCGACGGCAAGCTGCTCTACATGCGTCAGCCCGACGAGCATAATCAGGTGATCGAGCCGCGCTATGTCGGCATGATGAACACGATGATGCGGGAGACGCTGATCTCGGGCACGGCGAAGAAGGCCGAGATCCCGGGCTGGCAGGCGGCCGGCAAGACCGGCACCAGCCAGGATTATCGCGACGCCTGGTTCATCGGCTACACCGCCAATCTCGTCACCGGCGTCTGGCTCGGCAACGACGACAACTCGCCGACCAGGAAGGCGACCGGCGGCGGCCTGCCGGTGGAAGTCTGGACCCGCTTCATGCGCGCCGCCCATGAGGGCGTTCAGGTGGCCGCGCTGCCGAACCTGCAGACCAATTGGGGGCCGTCGAACCTCGTGCAGATCTCATCGCAGATCTCGCCGCCGGCACAGGCGGCAGCGCCGGGACTTGCGCCCGGACCAGCACCGGTCAGCAATGGCGGCTATCGCGCACCGCCGCCGACGCGCACCAATGTCAATGCGCGGCCGGAGGCAGCCGCCGGGCTCGATGGCTGGCTGATGGACCGGCTGTTTGGCGGGAATCGGTAGACCCCAAAACAAAAAACGCGAAAACAACCCCATGCACAGTAGACCGCGGGCTGCGGCGTGATGCGCGGTGGATTGCTCGAAGGTCTTGATACGACGGCGCAAAATGCGATCGCCCGCTTTCGCGGGCGATGACGACGTCTTCCGGGCTAGCAGCGGGGCCTAGTCCTCGACCCCGTACCGGTGCAGGTCGTTGCCGTAAGTGTCGAGCCACTTCTTGGCGCGCTCCATCGACGGACAGATCTTGCCGCAGACGCGCCAGAAGCGGGCGGAATGGTTCATCTCGACGAGATGGGCCACCTCATGCGCGGCGAGATAATCGAGCACATAGGGCGGCGCCAGGATCAGACGCCAGGAGAACGACAGCGACCCGGCCGAGGTGCAGGAGCCCCAGCGGCTGGACTGATCGCGGATCGAGAGCCGCTTCACCTTGACGCCGAGCTCGGCGGCATGGGTTTGCGACGAACGCTGCAGATCCTTGCGCGCCTCGCGCTTGAGGAAGTCGCTGACGCGGCGATCGACATGCTCGAGCCCACCGGCGACGCAGATAATGCGTTCACCGCTGTCGCGAATTTCGGTCCACACCGTGCCGCGCGCGCCGGAGCGATGCACGATGCGATGGGACACGCCGCGCAGCGGTATCACTGTGCCAGGCTGAAACGGAGCCGCCTTCGGCAAGCGACCAAGACGCGCGGCGATCCAGGCGCCGTGACGCTGCGCGAAGTCCTTGGCTTCAGCGAGTGTGCCGCGCGGCGGGATCGTGAGGATCGCTTCGCGGTCGCTCGGATGAATCCTGAGCGTGTAACGGCGCGCTCGGCGGTGCCTGCGCAGCCGAATCGCAAAGAATTGCGATCCATGGGTGATGAGAAGGGTCTTCGGTTCGTGAGGCCGACGGTAGAGGAGCGCGCGAGTGGCCATGTCTGTCAGTCCGGGGAGCAAGAGTTGGCCCGGATTCTGCCATAACCGCCGCCACGGAAAGCGCTCGGCGCAAAAACAAATCATTTGCCCAATATACAGGGGTCTGGCGTCCGGGAGACCCTACAGACTGGGGTTGGAACCAGCTTTTTTCGCCCCCACTGGACGCATGCGCCACCCCCAAGGGGTGAGGGGTGACTCACTCCTAGAACGCTACCTAAATACCTCGAATCTGACGGGAACCCGGCCCTCCCGGAGCCTGCGGCAGGGCCTCAGATTTCGACGGGAAAGCCGAAAAACCTGGTTATTCGGCCGCAAGCGCCTGTCTTGCGATCGGATTCGCAGCCGAGACCATGAAGTCATGGATGCGCGGCACGATTTCCGATTTGAAGCGCGAGCCGTTGAACACGCCGTAATGTCCAACGCCCTTCTGAACGTAATGAACGCGGCGATGATCCGGAATCGAGCTGCACAATGCGTGCGTTGCTTCAGTCTGACCGAGACCTGAGATGTCGTCGTTCTCGCCTTCGACCGTCATCAACGCAACGCGCGTCACCTTGGAGGGATCGACGCGAGTTCCACGATGCATCATCTCGCCCTTCGGCAGCGAGTGCTTCACGAACACGGTGTCGACGGTCTGGAGATAGTACTCGGCCGAAAGGTCCATGACAGCGAGATACTCGTCGTAGAAGTCGCGATGCTTGTCGACGAGGTCGCCGTCGCCCTTCACCAGATTGGCGAACAGGCGCTTATGGGCGTCCATATGACGGTCGAGGTTCATGCTGATGAACCCGTTGAGCTGCAGGAAGCCCGGATAGACGTCGCGCATCATGCCCGGATGCGGGAACGGCACCTTGGTGATGACGGTGTTGCGGAACCAGTCGATGCCGCGCTCCTGCGCGAGCTGGTTCACCGCGGTCGGGTTGCGGCGGGTGTCGATCGGACCGCCCATCAGCGTCATCGAGCTCGGCACGAAGGGATCGCGGCGCGCTTCCATGATCGAGACGGCGGCGACGACGGGCACGGAGGGCTGGCACACCGCCAGCACATGGGTGTTGCCGCCCAGCACATGCAGCATCTCGATGACGTAATCGATGTAATCGTCGAGATCGAAGCGGCCTTCGCTCAGCGGCACCATGCGGGCGTCGGCCCAGTCGGTGATGTAGACCTCATGCGCGGGCAGGAAGGCCTCGACCGTGCCACGCAGCAGCGTCGCGTAATGGCCGGACATCGGCGCCACGATCAGCACGCGCGGCTGCGGGGTGCGCAGCGGGCGGGCGAACTTGCGATCGAAGTAGAGCAGGTTGCAGAACGGCTTTTGCCAGACCGAGCGGACCTCGACGGGGACGCGGGTGCCGTTGACGTCGGTTTCGTCGAGGCCCCATTCCGGCTTGCCGTAGCGGCGCGTGGTGCGCTCGAACAATTCGCAGGCCGCAGCCATCGATTTGCCGATCTCGGTGCGCGCCCAGGGATTCAGCGGATTCTGAAACAGCAGCTTGGTCGCATCGGAGACCGCGCGTGCCGGATTGAGAGAGGCCTGAGCCATCTCGTACATCCAGTACATCGGCGTGGTCAGGACCGGGCTGCCTTCTGCCGCCAGGGGCGGCGCGCCGCCAAACTCACCAATAGGCATGGTCGATTCCTCTTCGCATCGCAGCATACTGCCGAATGCGTAATATTGCGTCAATGCATGGTTCCGTACATCTACGTGGCCAGGAGGGCCAAACCCGCAGGAATCCACGAGAAAATGCGTTATTCTCCACCGGCGAGCAGCGAGCCGTGCTTCCGGGCACTGCGAAGAAGGGCAAGGAAGGCCCCGAAGGAAGCCACCAGAAGCACTGCATTGATGGCCAGCGCGTCCAGCATCAAATCGGTCCGGAAGCTGTTCTCGATCAGCAGCGCCCGCATCCCCTCGAACACGTAAGTCGGCGGCAGCGCCCAGGCGACATATTGCAGCCAGGGCGGCAGGACGCTGACCGGATAATAGATGCAGGCGAGCGGCATGATCGCGAACATCAGGGTCCAGACGATGCTCTCGGCGCCAAGGCCGTTCCGCAACACCAGACCCGAGACGAAGATGCCGACCGACCAGCTGGTGAAGATCAGATTGCAGAAGAAGGCGATCAACGGCACGCCGAGCGCGTAGACGTTGAAGTGAAAGAGGACGATCGCGAGCACCGTCATCGGGATGACGCCGATCGCCAGCCGGATCAGGCTCATCACCATCAGCGAGAGCAGAAACTCGATCGGCCTCAAGGGGCTCATCATGAGGTTGCCGAGGTTGCGCGCCCACATCTCCTCGAGGAAGGAGATGGAGAAGCCGAGCTGGCCGCGGAACAGGATGTCCCAGAGAATGACGGCGCCGATCAGCGTGCCGCCGGCGCGCGCGAAGAAGTTTGCATTCTGGGCGATATAGAGCTGGAGGAAGCCCCAGGTGATGACCTGGAGCGCCGGCCAGTACAACAGCTCGAGCAGCCGCGGCCAGGATGACATCAGCAGATACCAGTAGCGCAGGATCATCGCACCGATGCGCTGGACGGAGATGCCGCGGTGGAGGGAGACGTCGGTCATGACGCTCCCCCGTTGCTGTCATCCCGCGGCGCGACATCGTCGCGAGCCCGGGATGACGGGATTCGATCCGGGCTGTGGCTCCCATCCCTCATCGCGCCCCCTCCTTCGCGCCGTTGGTGCGGCCGCGCGCGACGTCGAGGAAGACCTCCTCCAGCGTGGTGCGGTTGTAGCGCGCCATGATGGCCTCGGGCGTGTCGTCGTCCTCGACGCGGCCGCGCTTCATGATGATGACGCGGTCGCACAGCCGCTCGACCTCGAGCATGTTGTGCGACGCCAGCAGGATGGTGGCGTTGTTGTCCTTGCGATAGCGCTCCAGATGCGCCCGCACCCAGTCGGCCGTGTCAGGATCGAGCGAGGCGGTCGGCTCGTCGAGCAGCAACAGTTCGGGCGCGTTGATCAGCGCCTTCGCCAGCGCGACGCGGGTCTTCTGCCCGGCGGAGAGCTTGCCGTTGGCGCGGTCGATGAACTCGTTGAGATCGAGATCGTCGGCCAGCTTCGCGATACGGTCGGCAAGGTGCCTGACCGCATATAACTTGCCGAAAATGGTCAGGTTCTGCCGCACGGTCAGCCGCATCGGCATGTCGACATAAGGGCTCTCGAAATTCATCCGCCCCAGCACCGCCGCGCTGTCTTCCGGCATCCGATGCCCGAGCACGCGGACGCGGCCGGAGGTCGGCAGCACCAGCCCCATGATCATCGCGATGGTGGTGGTCTTGCCGGCGCCGTTGCCGCCCAGGAGCCCGGTGATGCTGCCGCGGGGAAGCGAAAACGAGATGCCGTCCACTGCGCGGGTCTGCTTGTAGACCTTGACGAGGCGTTCGACCTCGATGGCCGCGGACGAAATGTCATCCGCGACAGTAGGCCGGCTTGAAGCATTGTCATTCCCGGTCATGCTAGAGGCGTTCTTCCGCCATTGCGCAGGAGAGCGCAAGACTTGATCTTCCTGATGAAAATGGCTCCTCACCGGACCGGATGGACCGGCCCGACGTGTTTGTGATCGGACACGCGCACAGCTAGATTGACCGTGATGACCGAGACCGCCGCTTCAGACTTCCGCCCCTCACAACGACACATCCGCCTGGACACCATCCTGCGGCTGCGCTGGCTCGCGGTGCTGGGCCAGCTCGCCGCGATCTTCATCGTGGCGCAGGGGCTCGAGTTCGACGTCGAGATTGTCCCCTGTGTCAGCATCATCGCCGTGTCGGCGGTGCTCAATCTGGCGCTGCAGACCGTGATCAATCCGATGCAGCGGCTGGAGCCGCTTCACGCCGCCGGATTGCTGGCGCTGAACATCGTTGAGCTGGCCGGGCTGTTGTTCTTCACCGGCGGCTTGCAGAACCCGTTCTCCTTCCTGTTCCTCGCGCCGGTCTTGATTTCGGCCACCGCCTTGCCGGCCCGGCTCACCTTCGGCCTCGGCATTCTCGCCGTGGCTTGCGCCTCGATCCTGTTCTTCTTTCATTTCCCGCTGCCATGGGATTCCGAAGATCCCGTGGTGCTGCCGCCGATCTATCTCATCGGTGTCTGGCTTTCGATCGTGCTCGCGATCGGCGTCACCAGTCTCTACTCGTTCCAGGTGACCGAGGAGGCGCGCAAGCTCGCTGACGCGCTGGCCGCGACCGAGCTGGTGCTGACACGCGAGCAGCATCTGACCCAGATCGACGGCCTCGCTGCCGCTGCAGCGCACGAGCTCGGCACGCCGCTCGCCACCATCTTCCTGATCTCGCGCGAGCTCGAGAAGACGGTGAAGGAGCCGGTGTTCGCCGCAGACCTCAAGACCTTGCGCGAACAGACGCAGCGCTGCCGCGACATATTGAGCAAGATCACCCAGCTCTCCTCCGCCGGCGCGCCGTTCGACCGCATGAAACTGTCCGAGCTGATCGAGGAAGTGGTGGCGCCGCACCGCGATTTCGGCGTCGACATCAAGGTGCGGATCGCGGTGACGGCGACACCAGAGCCGGTCGGATCGCGCAATCCGGCCGTGCTCTACGGCGTCGGCAATATCGTCGAGAACGCCGTCGATTTCGCGAACACCACGGTGGAAGTGAACGCGTGGTGGAACAACGACACGATCGAGATCGTGATCTCCGACGACGGCCCGGGCATTCCGCCCGACCTCTTGAACCGGATCGGCGAGCCCTATCTGTCACGGCGGCGCACCCAGGATGCCGGCGGCGGTCTCGGACTCGGCGTGTTCATCGCCCGCACGCTGCTCGAACGCACCGGCGCCAAGGTCTCGTTTACCAACAGAACCTTCCCCGAGCACGGTGCAGTGGTACAGGTCGCGTGGCCGCGGGTGCGTTTTGAGGCTATCGAGACGCTTGAAGAAACAATAGGATAGGGCGCGACCTTGCGTCGCACGTGAGGCCCGATCGACTATTTGCGGCCTTGGCACCGCCTGATTGCGACGCCATATGTAGATGTGCAGGAGAGAGGACCAAACCTTGAACGCCATCGCCGAACTGAACGAACAGACCGACCGCTCGCTTCTCATCGTGGAAGACGACAAGCCGTTCCTGGAGCGCCTGTCGCGCGCCATGGAAACACGTGGCTTTGCGGTGACGTCATGTGACACGGTCACGGATGGTCTTGCGCAGATCGGCAAGTCCGCGCCCGCTTTCGCGGTGGTCGATTTGCGTCTTGGCGACGGCAACGGTCTCGACGTCGTCTCGGCACTGAAGAAGAAGCGTCCCGAAGCCCGCGCCATCGTGCTGACCGGTTATGGCAACATCGCCACCGCCGTCACCGCGGTGAAGATGGGCGCGATCGATTATCTCTCGAAGCCCGCAGATGCCGACGACGTCGTCGCCGCCCTGCTCTCGACCAGTGCTGAAAAGTCCGAGCTGCCGGCGAACCCGATGTCGGCCGACCGCGTGCGCTGGGAGCACATCCAGCGCATCTACGAGATGTGCAACCGCAACGTCTCGGAGACGGCGCGCAGGCTCAACATGCACCGCCGCACGCTGCAGCGGATTCTGGCCAAGCGCGCACCGAGGTAACGGTGCCGTAGGGTGGGTCGAGCGACGCGAAACCCACCATCTTCGCGGCCTGCACTGAACGCGATGGGTTTCGCTTCGCGCTACCCATCCTACGAATTCTGCTACGAATTCTGCGTCTGCCGCGCCGCTACTCCCAAAAGTCCGCGTGCCCTTGCGGATCGACAAGGCGGTTGATCCGCAACGCCGCCGCCATTCCGAACCGCACCGTCATCTGCTTGCGCGTCGCGGCCGCGATCTTGTGCTCGGGCGCTTCGCAATGCATGTGCGCGCCATAGGCGTCGGCGATGATCAGGCCGGTGTCCGCCGGAAATATCTCGCAAGGCAGGTCCTGAGTGAAGGCGAAGAACAGCCGGTCGCAATGAGCCCGGTACTCGTGCCATTTCTGATCGGCGCGCAGATCCTCGACTGACGATTTGATCTCGACGATCCAGATCTCGCCGCGCTCGTTCAGCGCCACGAGATCGGCGCGCCGGCCCGACGGCAGCGGCAATTCGCTGATGCAGGAAAAGCCGAGCGAACGCAGCAGCCGCGCCGTGCCGCGCGCGATGGCGAGCGCTGTTTCCGACTGGCGGCGATCGGGCCGCGGAACGAGGGCGATGTTGCGGGCGGGGCTGTCCATGGAGGGGAGAGTAGCAGATTCCGCCTCAACCGTCATTCCGGGGCGCGCCATTCGGCGCGATGGTCGCGCAAGCAACTCCGAATCCGCGCAAAACTACTTCCTGTGGTTATGGGTCCCGGGCTCGCGCTTTGCGCGCCGCCGGACGACGGCCAGTGCCCGGAAAGCGCGGGAACCTCCCCTCCCCGACGCACTTATCACGCAACCGCCCACCTCGGCGGGAGCATCGAGGCTGCGCCGCATGATCGACGATCTCTGGTATAAGAACGCCATCATCTATTGCCTCTCCGTCGGCACCTATATGGACGCCAACGGGGACGGTGTCGGCGATTTCAAGGGATTGCTGCGCCGGCTCGATTATCTGCACGGCCTCGGCATCACCACGATCTGGCTGATGCCGTTCCAGACCTCGCCCGGCCGCGATGACGGTTACGACATCGCCGATTATTACAGCGTCGATTCCCGCTACGGCACGCTCGGCGATTTCGTCGAATTCACTCATGGCTGCTCGCAGCGCGGCATTCGCGTCATCATTGACCTCGTCGTCAATCACACCTCCGACCAGCATCACTGGTTCAAGGAAGCGCGGCGCGACAAGAACTCTCCCTATCGCGACTGGTATGTCTGGTCGGACAAGAAGCCGGCCAATGCCAACAAGGGCATGGTGTTTCCCGGCGTGCAGAAATCGACCTGGACGCGCGACAAGGAAGCAGGTGCGTATTATTTCCACCGCTTCTACGATTTCCAGCCCGATCTCAACACGTCGCACCCGCATGTGCAGGCGGAGATCCTGAAGATCATGGGGTTCTGGATCCAGCTCGGCGTCTCCGGGTTTCGCATGGACGCGGTGCCCTTCATCATCGCGACCAAGGGCGCGAAGGTGAAGACGCCGGTCGAGCAATACGACATGCTGCGGACCTTTCGCGAATTCCTGCAATGGCGGGAGGGCGACGCCATCATCCTCGCCGAAGCCAATGTGCTGCCTGATACCGACATGGAGTATTTCGGCAGGGATGCCGACCGCATGCACATGATGTTCAACTTCCACGTCAACCAGCATCTGTTCTACGCGCTGGCATCCGGCGATTCGCGTCCGCTGGCGAAATCACTGAAAGCGACGAAGCCGCGACCGGCATCGGCGCAATGGGGCCTGTTCCTGCGCAATCACGATGAGCTGGACCTCGGCCGCCTCACCAAGGCGCAACGCGACACCGTGTTCAACGCGTTCGGTCCCGACAAGGACATGCAGCTCTACGACCGCGGCATACGCCGCCGGCTTGCGCCGATGCTCGGCGGCGACCGCAGACGGATCGAGCTTGCCTATAGCCTGATGTGCACGCTGCCGGGAACGCCTGTGATCCGCTACGGCGACGAGATCGCGATGGGCGATGATCTCTCGCTGCCGGAGCGCAATTGCGCGCGCACGCCGATGCAATGGTCGACCGAGCCGCAGGGTGGCTTCACCAAGAGCAGCAGGCCGGCGAACCCCGTCATCGACAAGGGGCCTTACGGCTACCCGCACGTCAACGTCGCCAAGCAGCGGCGCGATCCGAATTCGATGTTGAACTGGACCGAGCGCATCGTCCGCATGCGCAAGGAGGTGCCCGAAATCGGCTGGGGTGACTTTACGATCATTGCGACCCGCGATCCCGCCGTGTTCATCATCCGCTACGACTGGCGCAACAATTCCGTGCTGTTCGTGCATAATCTCGACGAGAAGCCGCGCGAGATCGCGTTCTCGGCGGGGCTTCCCGACGATGCCGGCGCGCTCCTGATCAATCTGCTCGCGGAAGACCACAGCCGCGTCGACAAGCGCGGTCAGCATCGCGTGGTGCTGGAGCCGTACGGCTATCGCTGGTACCGCGTCGGCGGGCTGGATTATCTGCTGAAGCGGAGCGATGTGGACGGGAAGAAGGGGCGGAAGGGACGCGGAAGGTAATTCCAACGTCGTCCTGGCGAAAGCCAGGACCCATTACCCAAGAGCTCGTTATCACGCGCAGCCGCTAACCACGAGTCTTCGCCGAACTCCACCCTGTGGCAATGGGTCCCGGATCTGCGCTTCGCTTGTCCAGGACGACGGCAGAGAACAACGCTGGCTCTGCCTTCTTCTGCTCACCTACGGCGGCACTACTACCACGCCCTCATTGCCGCGCAGATCCAGCACGCCCTCCAGCCGCTCGCCCTCGCGATCCAGGAACGTCGACAGCAATATCTCGCTGCCGAAGCGGATCGCGCTGGTGGTGACGGAGATCGGCTCGGGGCCGAGGTTGAGCACGATGATGAGTGCCCTGCCCTCGGCCTCGCGGCGATAGACCAGCAAATCGCCTTGCGCGGCGATCGGATGATAGTCGCCGGCGACCAGCGCCGGTGAACTCTTCCGCAACGCGATCAGGCGCTTGTAGAGGCTCAGAATCGAACGCGCGTCGGCGTCGAGATTGGCGACGTTCTCGTGAACATGGTCCTCCGGCAACGGCAGCCATGGCTTCGCTTCCGAGAAGCCGGCGTATGTGGACGAATCCCACTGCATCGGCGTGCGGCATCCGTCGCGCCCGACGCCGATGCCCGGCACGTTCTTCTCGAAGGGGTCCTGCACATCCTCCGGCGCGATCGCGAGCTGATGCATCCCGATCTCGTCGCCGTAATAGAGCGTCGGCGTGCCACGCAGGGTCAGCAGCAGCATGGCGGCGACGCGGGCCTGCTCGGGCCCGACGCGGCTGGCGACGCGCGGACGATCGTGATTGCCGAGCACCCAATTCGGCCAGGCACCGCGCGGCAGCGCCTTCTCGTAATCCTCGATGATCTTCTCGATCGAGCGCGCGCTCCAGAAGGTCGAGAGCAGGGCGAAATTGAACGGCATCTGCGCGCCGGTGAGATCGTTGCCGTAATAGGCCATCAGGCGGTGCAGCGGCAGATAGATCTCGCCGATCAGCACGCGGGCCGAATACGCATCGGTGACGCGCCGCATCTCGGCGATGACGTCGTGCACCTCCGCCTGGTCGGTGGAGTATTGCGTCAGGATCCTTTCGTTCGGGGGCCGGCCCTCGACATATCGCGGGTTCGGCGGGTTGTCGCGAAATTCGGCGTCCTTGATCAGATGCCAGATCACGTCGACACGAAAGCCATCGACACCCTTCTCCAGCCAGAACCGCATCACGTCGTAGATCGCGGCACGGACTTGCGGATTGCGCCAGTTGAGGTCGGGCTGCTGGGCGAGAAAGGCGTGGTAGTAATATTGGCCCGTGGCCTCGTCGAGACGCCACGCGCTGCCGCCGAACTCGGACAGCCAGTTGTTCGGGACGCCGCCGCCGGGCGCAGGGTCGCGCCAGATGTACCAGTCGCGCTTGGGATTGTCGCGCGAGGCGCGGCTCTCGACGAACCAGGGGTGCTGGTCGGAGGTGTGGTTCGGCACGAGATCGAGGATCAGCTTGAGGCCGTTGCTGTGGGTGGCGGCGAGCAGCGCATCGAAATCCGCCATCGTGCCGAACAGCGGCTCGATGCCGGCATAGTCCGAGATGTCGTAGCCGAAATCGGCCATCGGCGAGGGAAAGATCGGCGACAGCCAGATCGCGTCGACGCCGAGCGATTTCACGTAAGGAAGACGCCGCAAAATGCCGGCGAGATCGCCGACGCCGTCGCCGTCGCTGTCCTGAAAGGAGCGCGGGTAGATCTGATAGAAGATGCCGTCGCGCCACCAGTTCTCGCTGCCCTGAGTCATGCCGGAAAGACCATCCAAAATCTGCTTCTCGCGCGGGAGAACGCAGAAGCAACGCCCCGGTTCAAACTGGCGAGCGAATTGGGACGGTCGTGTGACGATCTCCGCGTCTGTTCCGCGGGCCGACCACGACTATTTTGCTTGGCGGCGCAGCAAAAATCGGCATTGTGAGGCCATGACCGAACAAACCGACACAAAACAGGCCAAGGCCGGCGCGATCATCGTTCCGGTGACGCTGTTCGAGCAGAACTGCACCATCATCTGGGACGAACCCACCAAGAAGGCCGTCGTGATCGATCCCGGCGGCGACGTGCCGAAGATCCTCGAGGCGATCAAGCAGACCGGTGTCACCGTGGAGAAGATCTGGCTGACTCACGGCCATATCGACCATGTCGGCGGCGCGGCCGAGTTGCGCGATGCGCTGAAGGTGCCGATCGAGGGTCCGCATGCCGCGGACAAATTCCTGCTCGACAGCGTGGTCGAGAGCGGCGGACGCTTCGGCATGACCGGCGTGCGCAATTTCGAGCCGGACCGCTGGCTCGACGAAGGCGACAGCGTCTCGATCGGCGGCCTGACCTTCGACATTTTCCACTGCCCCGGTCATTCGCCGGGTAGCGTGGTGTTCTTCAACAAGGATTTGCGGTTTGCCCATGTCGGCGACGTGCTGTTCGCGGGCTCGGTCGGGCGTACCGATCTGCCCGGCGGCAATCACGCCACGCTGATCAACTCGATCATGACAAAGCTGCTGCCGCTCGGCGACGATGTCGGGTTCATCTGCGGCCACGGCGCCGGTTCGAGCATCGGCCAGGAGCGGATGACCAACCCGTTCATTACGGGCGAGATGTAAGGCCTTTTTTTCTTGCGCATGATCTCCGCGCAAACGCGTTCCGCGTTTGTCGCAAAGGAAAACCGCTTCACGCTTTTCTGCATCATGCGCTACTCGGCGGCGTCCGCAAGCGCCGCCGCTTCGCTCAGGTTTCGCTCACCCCATTCACGAATGGCCGCGACCACGGGCACAAAGCTCTTGCCCTTGCGCGTGAGGCGATACTCGACCTTCGGCGGGACCTCGCCGAAATCCTTGCGGTCAATCAGGCCGCTCGCCGTCAGCGCCTTCAATTCGCGGCTGAGCACCCGCGGGGTGATCTCGGCGCTGCCCGAGGTGCCGCGCAGCAGGCCGCTCCTGATCTCGCCGTAGCGGCGTGGGCCGTCCTTCAAGTCCCAGACGATACGCAGCTTGTATTTGCCGCTGATCATCTTTTGAAACGCTGCGACCGGGCAGGAGCGTGCGGGGGAAGCCTTTGCCATGTCGTCTTCTCCATGTGCGGAATGAGGATAAGAGCGGCGGCGAAAAAGTCCATACTATCAATTTTGTCCATACTTGCAGGATCGCTTGCAGGGCGCAGATGATGGTGCACATGGCGAACAGGGAGCGTCACATGAAGCACTTCATGATCAAGTACGAATTCAAGAACGGAGCGACGGAGGCCTGGCACCAGGAGATCGGCCGCTTCATCAAGGCGATCGACAGCGATCCGGAGCTGAAGGGGCGGATCGGCTATCGCGTCCTGAAGAACCGCGACGACGGGCATTATTTCCACCTCGCCAGCGTCGCCGATGAAGAGGCGCAGAAGGCGCTGCAATCGCGCGACTTCTTCAAGCACTATTCGGCGATGACGCGGCAGGTCTCCGGCGGCGAGGTCACGGCGACGCCGATCGAGATGATCGACGCGACGGCCTGAACTACTTCATCAAGCCCGCGGCGGTCAGCGCGCGGGTAATGATCTGGCCGAGATCGAAGCCGCGGTCGCGCTTCGGCTCGGCCTTCCCGTCGGCGACCTTCGCACGGATCGTGCGGGCGAGATGCGGCGCGGGCGCAGGCTTTTCCTCCACCCGTTTCGCATCATGGATCCAGCCGGTGAGGCCGAAGAATTTTGCGATGTGATACGACGAGGAGATGCCGGCCTCGATCAGGAACGCGCCTTCGATGCCATAGCGCTGGTCGTTGTCGGCAAGGCCGAGCGGCGTGCCGTGCGCCATGCCTGTGATGGCATAAGACTCGACCAGCGTCTCGCCATCCTCGTTCCACCAGGTCTGGCGCGGATAGCCGTCGACGACGGTCTCGGCCATCGGCGCCATCGGCAGATCGTGCAGGTCGAGCCACTGCTTGACGATCTCGTTGGCGTTGCCGGGATTGACGGTGCGGTCGGCACTGCCGTGCCACACCGACATCTTCGGCCAGGGCCCGCGATGATTGGACGCCCGCCGCACGAAATCGCCGAGCTCGCGCTCGGGGCGAACGGGCGAATGAAACATGCCGTCCAGCGCCTCGCGCAGATTCGAGGCGATGCCGTAAGGCAGGCCTGCGATCACCGCGCCGGCCGCGAACACTTCCGGGTAGGTCGCGAGCATCACCGAGGCCATGCCGCCGCCGGCGGAGAGGCCGGTGATGAAGATGCGCCTGGGATCGATGCGATGGGTCTCGACCATATGCGCGACCATGTCGCAGATCGAACGCGCCTCGCCGCTGTCGCGTGTGGTGTCTTCGGGGCTGAACCAGTTGAAGCAGGTGTTGCCGTTGTTGATGCGCTGCTGCTCGGGCATGACAAGCGCGAAACCGTAGTGACGCGCGAGCGTCGACCAGCCCGCGCCAAGATCGTAGGCTGCTGCTGTCTGGCCGCAGCCGTGCAGCACCACGACGAGCGGGCGCGGCATCTGGAGCTGCGCCGGCACGAACGCAAACATGCGCAAGGCGCCGGGATTGTCGCCGAAGCCGGTGACCTCTTGCAGCGGGCTGGAGCTATCGGCGCTCGCGCCGAAGTCGGGCAAGCGCAGACCGTCCATCCTTGGCAGACGTTTCAAGAGGTCGACATTTCTGGCTAGCGACACGGCAAGTTCCTGGTGGGCGGCTTCAACCTTTACCCAGACCAGATAGTTGCTGCAGTGCAAAATGAAAAGGCCGTGTGCTGCCGATCCTCGCTGAAACACGGGAATCCCCGGGGAATTCGCACATATTAACCGCGCTGCCTCAACTTCGTGCAGATGCGCGGCGCATCCACGTCAGGAATGCGGCGCAGATCATGATTAACGCCGCAAACAGCGCGAGCGAGACGAGAAAACCTGCGCGCGCTGATTGCGACGCCTCGATCGCGAAGAACACCGCGCCGATTGCGGCCACTCCGGCCGCGTTTCCGACCTGCGCCGTCGTGCCGTACATGCCGGAGGCCGAGCCCGCGGCGACGGGTTTGACGCTCGCGAGCACCGCGCCCGAGAGAGGCGCCATCACCAGCCCCTGCCCGTAGCCGAAGATGATCATGATCAGCGCAAGCAGGATCGGTGTCGGCGCAGCGACATAAGCTGCAACGAGTGCGAGCGCGGCAAGGCCCGCGATCTGCAGCCCGCAGCCTTCCATCAGGACCTTGGTGCCGCGATGTCTTGCTCGCGCGGCGCTGTGGCGCGAGGCCACGACAAAGGCGAGCGCGAGCGGAATGAAGGCGAGACCGGCGGCGAGCGGCGCAATCTTGAGGCCGCGCTGCATGAACAGCGTCATCACCAGATAGAACGAGAGATTTGCGACGAAGAAAAAGAAGGCGGCGCCGAGCCCGCGCAGGAACGCGGCGTCTTCCAAAAGCGCGAGATCGATCAGCGGCATGCCTCCGGCGCGCGCGACCGCGTGTTCCAGCGTGGGGAAAGCGAACAGGATCATGCCGCCTGTCGCCATCACCGCCCACAGCCATGGTGCCCAGCCGACATCGTGGCCGAACAGCAGCGGCCCGATCAGGCACAGCAATCCCGCGAACAGCACGACGCTGCCCGTGAGATCGAGCTTTGTGCCCGTCCGCCGCGGCACGGCAGGCATGATGCGCCAGGCGGCAACCGCGATGACGAGGCCACTGGGCACGTTGACGAAGAACACCGAGCGCCAGCCGGTATGGGCAAGGTCGATCGTAACCAGCAGGCCGCCGAGCAGAAAGCCGGCGGCGCCCGCAAGGCCAAGCACGATGCCGTAGATGCCGAAGGCGCGGTTGCGTGACCCGTCCGTGAACAGCAGATGCAGCGTCGCCAGCACCTGCGGCACCATCAGCGCCGCGGTGGCGCCCTGCGCCAGCCGGGCAATGATCAGCTCCACGCCCGACTGCGCCAGGCCGCACCACAGCGACGTCGTCGTGAAGCCGAGCACACCGGCGAGAAAGACGTTCTTCGTGCCATGGATGTCGCCGAGCCGACCGCCGGTGACGACCAGCGTCGCATAGGCGATCAAATAGATCGCGATGACGGATTCGATCTGCGCTGGCGTGGCGCGCAGATCGACCGCGATGGTCGGGATCGCGACGTTCACGATGAAGGCGTCGACGCCGAACATGAACTGCGCGGCGACAACGATCGCCAGCACCCACCAGCGGCGAGTCGAATCGACAGGCTTTGTAACGGTTTGATGCATTTTGGCGCAGCCCCGGGATGGTCGCCATCGGACCATTCCAGACTGCGCGCGGTGTTGCGATTACCTCGGAGGTAGGATCCGCGTGCTGTTGGCCTGTCTGCGCGAGCGCGGAGAGGAAGAAGAAACACGCATGCCTGCATTCCGCCATGCGGGACATCGCGCGATTGCGTTCGTGGCATCGCCCAATTAGCCTCACGGCGCCAACAAACAGAAAATGACAGCCGGAGAGAACGCCATGGCGCGCCTGAAGTTTGGAGCCTTTCTTGCCCCGCATCACCCGATCGGGGAGCATCCGATGCTTCAGTTCCGGCGCGATCTCGACCTGGTCGAGCAGCTCGATGCGCTCGGCTATGACGAGTTCTGGTGCGGCGAGCATCATTCCTCCGGCTGGGAGATGATCGCGTCACCCGAGATGTTCCTGGCCGCGGCCGGCGAGCGCACCAAGCGGATCAAGCTCGGCACCGGCGTGATCTCGCTGCCCTATCATCATCCCTTCAACGTCGCCCAGCGCATGGTGCAGCTTGACCACATGACCGGCGGCCGTGCCATCTTCGGCTCCGGCCCGGGCGCACTGGCGTCCGACGCCCACACGCTCGGCATCGACCCGATGACGCAGCGCGACCGCCAGGACGAGGCGATCGGCGTGATCCGGCGCCTGTTCAACGGCGAGCGCGTCACCGCCCAAAGCGAGTGGTTCACCATGAACGACGCGGCGCTGCAGATCCTGCCGTTGCAGGAAGAGATGCCATTCGTGGTGGCGTCGCAGATCTCGCCGTCGGGCATGACGCTCGCCGGCAAATATGGCTGCGGCATCATCTCGCTGGGGTCGATGACGACGCAGGGGCTGATGTCGCTGCAACAGCAATGGCAGTTCGCCGAGGATGCCGCCAAGAAACACGGCACCACGGTCAACCGCGCCGACTGGCGCGTGCTGCTGAGCTTCCACATCGCCGAGAGCCGCGAGCAGGCGCGCAAGGAGGCCGGCGCCGGGCTGATGCGCTGGCACAACGAGTATAATGTCGGCACGCTGCAGCGACCGGGCCTCACCGCATTCTCCTCGCCTGACGAGGCCGTGGACAAGACCGCCTTCGTCGACGGCGCGGCCTCCACCATCGGCACGCCGGACGATCTCGTCAAAACCATCAAGAACGTGATGGAGGTCTCCGGGGGCGTCGGCGCCGTCATCGGCTTCGTGCACGACTGGGCCAATCCGGAGGCGACGCGCCGGAGCTGGGACATGGTGGCCCGCTACGTCGTGCCCGAAATCAACGGCTATATCGACGGCCTGCGCAGGTCGCAAAAATTCGTGATCGAGAACCGCGCGATCTTCGAGCGCGCCGGTCAGGCCGTGATGGCCAAGATCATGCAGAACGAGAAGGCCGCCGAGGCGCTGAAGGTGACCGGCGTCGGTCGCGTCGCCATTCCCGCCGTGAATGCGCCGGATTTGCAGAAGGAGGCGGCCAAGCGATAGGCCTGTCTCCATTCATCGTCCCGGGGTGCGCGCAACGCGAGCCCGGGACCCATAGCCACAGGCCGCAGCTTTACAAAAGCTCGGAGTTACCGGCTTCGCGCCACAAGTTCTCCCTGTAGTTATGGGTCCCCGCCTACGCGGGGACGACGCTGCCGTCTACAATTTGCCGCCAAACAACCGTCGTATCTCGGTGCCCGGATTGTGCTACGCTGACAGCGTCGGCCATCAGGAGCAACGCCATGTCGATGCAGAATGTCGCGCCTGCGCTTCCATACATCGCGCCCAGGCGCAACGAACTGACGCACATTCCCGGCGACGAGGGCTGGCCGATCATCGGCAAGACGTTTCAAACGCTGGCCGATCCCAAGGGGCACGTCGAGGCCAACGGCGTCAAATACGGCCCGGTCTACCGCACCCATATTTTCGGCGAGACCAATGTCGTGCTGCTCGGGCCCGAGGCCAACGAGCTCGTGCTGTTCGACCAGCAAAAGCTGTTTTCGTCCACGCACGGCTGGAACAAGGTGCTGGGCCTGCTGTTTCCACGCGGCCTGATGCTGCTCGATTTCGACGAGCACCGGCTGCATCGCAAGGCGCTGTCGGTCGCGTTCAAGTCCGGGCCGATGAAGTCCTATCTCAGCGATCTCGACCGCGGCATTTCCGCGCGCGTCGCGCAGTGGAAGGCCAAGCCCGGCGAGATGCAGCTTTATCCGGCGATGAAGCAGCTCACGCTCGATCTCGCGGCAACGTCCTTCCTCGGCGCCGACATCGGACCCGAGGTCGACGAGATCAACCGCGCCTTCGTCGACATGGTCGCGGCCGCCGTCGCCCCGATCCGCCGGCCCCTGCCCGGCACCCAGATGGCGGCCGGTGTCAGGGGACGGAAGCGCATCGTCGCCTATTTCCGCGAGCAGATTCCGCTCCGGCGCGGCAATCACGGCGGTGACGATCTGTTCTCGCAGCTCTGCCGCGCCACCCATGAAGATGGCGCGCTGCTGTCCGAGCAGGACATCATCGACCATATGAGCTTTCTGATGATGGCGGCGCACGACACGCTGACCTCGTCGCTGACTTCCTTCATTGGCGAACTCGCCGCCAATCCGGACTGGCAGACCAGGCTGCGCGACGAGGTCGTTGCGCTCGGGCTCGCGGCGGACGCGCCGACAAGCTTCGATGATCTTGAAAAGATGCCGCTCTCGGAGATGGCGTTCAAGGAGGCGCTGCGGATCAAGCCGCCGGTGCCCTCGATGCCGCGCCGCGCGATGCGCGACTTTACGTTCCAGGGCTTTACGATTCCCGCCGGCACCGCGGTCGGCGTCAATCCGCTCTACACGCACCACATGAAGGACATCTGGCCGGAGCCGGATCGCTTCGATCCCTTACGCTTCACCGAGGACGCCCAGCGCAACCGCCATCGCTTCGCCTGGGTGCCGTTCGGCGGCGGCGCGCATATGTGCCTCGGCCTGCACTTCGCCTATATGCAGGCGAAATGCTTCGCGCGGCACTTCTTGCAGAACATCGAGGTCTCGCTCGAGCCCGGATACAAACCGGACTGGCAGATGTGGCCGATCCCGAAGCCGCGGGATGGGCTGAGGGTGCGGATCAAGGCGGCGTAGCCACAGCCGTCATTGCGAGCGCAGCGAAGCAATCCAGAATCTTTCCGCGGGAACAGCCCCGGATTGCTTCGTCGCTTCGCTCCTCGCAATGACGCAAATCAGGTTTTGTGCGCGAAGGGCGCGTCTTTGCCCCCTTACGGCTCCGGCGCCGGAGCCGCTACGCTCCTCCGTCAAATGCTTTGCGCAACGCCGACAGCCCCTGCTGCTGCTGGGTCCAGTTGCGGCCGCCGGTGACGGCACCATCGACGACGAAATCATGACCATTGACGAAGCTGGACTCGTCGCTGGCCAGGAACACCGCGGCGTGGGCGATGTCGTCAGGCAGACCGGCGCGCGGGATCGGCTGCGCGCTCTTGTAGACGTCACGCAACATGGCAGGCGTCTGCTCGGCAGCATCGGTCGAGAGCCCCAGCGCCTTGCCGAAAATGCCTGTCGCGATCGCACCCGGCGAGATCGAGTTGACGCGCACGTTGGATTCACCGAGCTCCATCGCGACGCATTTCGTCAGATGAATCACCGCAGCTTTTGCCGCCCCATAGACCAGCGAGGACGAATAGCCGGCGAGGCGGCCGGCGATGCTGCCGTTGTTGATGATGCTGCCGGAGCCCTGCTTCTTCATATGCGGCGCGGCATGCTTCATGCCGAGCATGACGCTGCGCACCAGGGTCGCCATCGCCGCATCGAAGCGCTCGACCTCGAGGCCCTCGATGCCGCCGGTCTGGGCCGGGCCGCCGGCATTGTTGAACAGGCAATCGATCCGGCCGAATTTTTCCACCGCAAGCGCGATCAGCGCCTGCATCTGCGCTTCGACGGTCACATCCGTCTGACGGAAGACACAGTAGCTGCCGAGCTGCTTCGCCAATGCCTCGCCTTCCGATATACGCCGGCCTGCGATCACAATTTTGGCGCCTTCGGCAACGAAGACTTCCGCAGTCCGCAATCCGATCCCGCTGGTCGCGCCCGTGATCACCGCAACCTTGCCGTCAAGCCTGCCCATGGAATGTCCCTGTTTTCGAATGATTTGAAGCCAAATTGCGGATACCGGTCGATGTCATCGCCGCGACAATCGGCGCCGCAACAATCACTATTCCTGCCTGATGGCGACAAGACAAGCTTTGCTTGCGCATGCGAGATGCGTAACATCATGACCCGTCTCTCGTTTTTCGAAGTTTTACCGCGACCGGGCTGCGCATGGGGAAGCTGATCGACGAATTCCGAAAGGGGTGGCAAGGCGAGGCAGTGCCGTCGCTCGGCCTGAGCATCGCGTTCGCCGTGGCCTGCCTGCTGGTTGCGACCCTGGCCCGCTGGGGCCTCGCGCATGTGCGTCCGGACGTCTACTTCACGCCGTACTTTCCGGCCGTGTTCTTTGCCGCCGCCTTCGGCGGCTTGCGGATCGGCGTGGTGACGGCGCTGGTCGGCGGCGTGCTCGGCGTCGTCGTGAATTTCGATCATTCGTTGGCCGATCGCGCGCGCTTTGCCTTGCTGACACTCTATTGGGGTGTCTCTGCGCTGACCATCTGGGGCGTCGAGCACTATCGCACGATGCTGACGGAGCAGCGCCGGATCTCCAAACGCCTGATCGAGGAAGAGGACTATCGCAAGCTGCTGGTCGACGAGCTTCAGCACCGGCTGAAGAACAAGCTGTCGACCGTGCATGCCGTGCTGCACCAGGTGTTGCATGACCAGCCCCAGGTCTGGGCTCGCATCGACCCGCGGCTACGATCGCTGGCCGCGACCGACGATCTGATCTCGCGGATCGACAAGGCCGGCTGCGACATTCGCGACCTCCTGATTTCCGAGCTCGGCCCCTACGGCCATGTCCGCTTCACCCTCAATGGCGACAGGCTGTTCCTGCCGCCGAAGCTCGCCGTGACGCTGTCCTTGATGTTTCACGAGCTCGCCACCAATGCCGGCAAATATGGCGCGTTCTCTGCGCCGCGCGGATTATTGCAGGTGTCATGGACCGTCAGCGATGATCGCCTGACCATCACTTGGGACGAAACCGAGGGACCGATCGTCGGCGATATCTCCGAGCCAGGGTTCGGCACCAAGCTCCTGAAGTCGGCGCTGTCAGCCTTCGACGGCAAGACCGAGGTCTCCTATTTGAAGACCGGCCTGCATTGCACCATGCAATGTCGCATTCCCCGGAACGGATGACGAGCGGGTAGCTGGTCCCAGCAAAAGCGAAAGAGAACCGCGCCCTTTTGCTCGCGCTTTTGCAAGCGCTGTTGACCCTCTGTTAATGACGATCGATCGCGCGCCTCGCCGCGCGCCAAGTTTCTTGCAAAACACCCCCGTATTTCTGCGGACCCCTTAACCAAACCTAAGAGGGAACTGCGCATGATCGCGCCCATTGCAAACGCGCGCCAACAACAAGATTCATGGCTTCTATGAACGACAATGCTTATAGCGGCGCGAACGAAGCCGAACTCGGATTCCTCAAGGAAATCGTTAGAATGCTGCCTGCCGGCCTGACCGTGCAGGACGCGCAAGGCAAGCTTCTGCTGGTTAACGATGTCGCGGCGTCCCAGCTCGGCATGGACGGCAGCCGACCCTCGCCCGATCTCGCGCCGCGCCGCGAGGCCTGCCAGCAAGCATTGAGGTCCGGCCAGCCCGTTGTCTCCGAGGAAGCGCTCCATGACGGAGCCGCACGCCAGGTGCTGCTGACCACCCATCGCCCGGTCCAGCTTGCCGGACGCGCGCTCCTGATCTCGGCCTCCTCCGACATTACCGAACAGAAGAATTTCGAGGACCAGCTGTTTCGTTCGGCCTATTTCGACGAGCTGACCAGCCTGCCCTCGCGGCGGGTGATCGAGCATCGCGCCAACAGCCTGCTGTCACGCGACCAGGCCGGCGATCGCTTCGCGCTGGCTTTCCTCGACGTCGATAATTTCAAGCACATCAACGACTATTACGGCCACGCCGTCGGCGACGCGCTGCTGATCGAACTGTCGAAGCGGCTCGGGCGGGACCTGCGCGATTCCGACATGCTGTCGCGCATTTCCGGCGACGAGTTCCTGCTGCTGCTGTCGCCGATCCAGAGCCAGGAGGAGGTCGCCGAATTCATGAAGTCGACGCTGGAACGGCTGACCGCGCCGTTCTTCATCGACAATTCGGAGCTGTTCGTTTCCACCTCCGTCGGAGTCAGCCTCTATCCCGATCATGGCCGCAGCTTCGAGACGCTGCGCCAGAATGCCGACATTGCGATGTACCGCATCAAGAACAACGGCAAGGGATCTGCCTCCTTCTTCGATGCCGGCATGGAGCGCGAGGCCCTGGCGAGGATGAAGATCGAGCAGTCACTGCGGCTCGCCATCCTCGAAAAGCGCTTCTGCTGCGCCTTCCAGTCCAAGGTCGATATCCGCACCCAAGCCGTGAAGGGCATCGAGGCGCTGGTGCGCCTGCGCGACGACGAGGGCGTGATCCAGGCACCGGGCTCGTTCATCAACCTCGCAAGCGAGCTCGGACTGATCGACGAGCTGACCCATCTCGTGCTGGCCGAGATCGTCAAGTCGGTCGACCTGATCAACGAGACCTTCGGTGCCGAAGCCACCATCAGCATCAACGTCGCCGCCAAGCAGGCCGGCAACCCCGAATTCATGCGCGATTTCGCGCAGGCGCTCGATGATACCGGCTTTCCACAGCGCTTCATGATCGAAGTGACGGAAGACGCCTTCGTCGCCAAGAATCATTTCCAGAGCGAAATCCTGCCGATGTTCCGCAAGCTCGGCGTCGGCATCTCCATCGACGATTTCGGCACCGGCTATTCGTCGTTGTCGGCGCTGGCTGACATCACCGCCGACGAGATCAAGATCGACCGCTCCTTCATCACCGACATCCATAAGCGCCCGCGCAGCCAGGGCATTCTGCGCGCGATCGAATCCCTGAGCGAGGCGCTCGGCATGACCGTGATCGCCGAGGGCCTCGAATCCTACGAGGAGCTCGCCTATCTCCAGGCCGCGACCAAGATCCGCTACGCACAGGGCTATTATTTCGCCCGGCCGATCTTCCTGGAGGAGTTGAAGCTGGCCACCCCCGCCTCGAGCGAATCCCGCGGCAGCGTGTCCGCGCGCCCGATGCAGCAAAATCGGCAGGGCTATTCGCGCGCGAACGGATATCGTCGATAAGCCAAGAGCGCCTTGCAATAAGCTTCGATTAACGATGCAACGCAGCGTGCCATGCGGGCGCCGCACAGCCGGCACGCAACGCTCCCCGGTTCTCGCGTGGGTGGATCTCCGTAGAAGTCCGCAACCGGTTTAAGCCGCGGGTAACCGGCTTTCCTAAGTATTGCGCCATCTGTCCATAGTATTTCTGGTCCTCCAGGGGAGTGGGATGCGCCAGGTTTTCCAACAGGTGGCAGCTGCAATGTTCTCGGTCGCGAAGAGCGGCCGGGACGCGGCCGTGCGACGTGGGCCCGTGCTGTGGCTGACCCTCTCCGGCGCACTGCTCGTCGCCGGCATCTTCGCCGTGACGGCAATGGCCGTCGGCGAGTTTCGCGAGCGCACGCTGGCCAACCGCGAGCGCGAGCTGGAAAATACCGTCCAGCTAATCGCGCGGCACTTCGATCAGCAGTTTGAAGATTCCGACGTCGTCGCGGCGGATCTGATCGGACAGATGCATCTGCCCGACATCACCTCGGCGCAGATGTTCCGCGAGCACATGTCGGGGCCCGAAGCCAACCGGATGCTGCGGGGCAAGGTCAGCGCGGTCTCCTATCTCGGCGACATCGCGATCTACGACGCGGACGGCGAGTTGATCTCCTGGTCCCGCGCGCAGCCGCTGCCCAAGGTCAACGTGTCTTCCCGCGCCTACTTCCAGACCTTCAAGACCAATCCGATGTCGGAGCCGGTGCTGCTGGAGTCCGTGCGCAGCTTCCTCATCCACAAATGGACCACGGTCGTTGCGCGTCGGCTCAGCCTGCCGGACGGTACCTTCGTCGGCGCGATGGTCCGGCGGATCGATCCCGACAGCTATCAACGCTATTTCGCCTCGGTCGCCCTGGCCGAGGGCGCCGCAATCTCGCTGTTCGACCGCGAAGGCGTGATGCTGGCGCGCTATCCGAATATCGAATCGAGGATCGGCATCAGCTACAAGAGCGCGCCACTGATGCAGAAGGTGCTGACCCAGGGTGGTCAGCAGACGCTTCGCGTCAAGAGCCCGGTCGACGGCGAAGAGAAGCTCGGCTCGGCCGCGTCGCTGACGCATTTTCCGCTGGTCATCATCGCGACCAACACCACGTCGGCCGCGCTGGCCGACTGGCGGCAGCAGACCGGCTTCATGGTCACCACCGCGACGCTGTCGGCGGCGGTGATCGCGCTGATCCTCTTCATGATCATCCGCCAGATCAACCGGCAGAACCGCGAGGCCCAGCAGCGGCTGGAGGCGGAGCGGCTGCGGCTGGACACCGCCCTCAACAACATGTCGCAAGGGCTGATCCTGTACGACGCCGGCGGATATATCGTCACCTGCAATCGCCGCTATGCCGACATGTTCGGCCTCTCGCACGACGTCATCAAGCCCGGCTGCCACATCCACGAGGCGATGTACCACCGCAAGGAGCGCAACGCTTTCAGCGGCAACGTCGAGGAATTTTGCGCCGACGTCTTGAGGGACGTTGCCGAAGGCAAGGTCACCACGAAATTGCATCAACTGCCCAATGGGCGCGCTTTCCAGGTCATCAACACGCCGCTCGCACAAGGCGGATGGGTCGCCACCATCGAGGAGATCACCGAACGGCGCAATCTGGAGCAGGAGCGTGACCGCAATTACACGTTCCTGCGCGAGATCATCGACCACATCCCGTCGCAGATCACGGTGAAGGACGCCTATACGCGGCACTACCTCCTGGTCAACCGGATTGCCGAGGACATCTTTGGGGAAGGCGGCAAGACGATCGTCGGCAAGACGGCGGCCGACATCCTGCCCGAAGCCGATGCCGAGGTCGTCACGCGCGACGATGACATCGTGCTGCAATCGCCCGACCGGCTGCTGCAGAAGGAGCAGAGCTGGAGGACCCCGACCGACGGCCAGCGCCACACCATTTCGAAGCGCATCGGCATCTGCGACAAGGCCGGTGAGCCGCGCTACATCATCAACGTCATCGAGGATGTCACCGAACAGCGCAAGGCGGCCGAGAAGATCGCGCATATGGCACACTACGACGCGCTGACCGACCTGCCCAACCGCGTGCTCTTCCGCGAGCAGATGGAGCGCGAGCTGGAGAAGGTCGCCGGCGGCGCGCAATTCGCGCTGCTCTACATCGACGTCGATGAATTCAAGGGCATCAACGATTCGCTCGGTCATCATGTCGGCGACGAGCTGCTGATGGCGATCGCCGGCCGCATCCGCGCCTGCCTCAAGCCGGGCGACCTGATCGCGCGGCTCGGCGGCGACGAGTTCGCGGTGATCCAGACGGGAATCGAATCATCCGCCGACGTGCTGGCCTTCGTGACGCAGATCCATGAAGTGATCCGCCGCCCCTATCATTGCCTCGGCCACCAGCTCTCCACCGACGCCAGCATCGGCATCGCACTGGCGCCGCAGGACGGCGCCGATCTCGACCAGCTCATCAAGAATGCCGACCTCGCGATGTACGGCGCCAAGGCGGGAGGACGTCGCACCTACCGCTTCTTCGTGCCGGCGATGGATGCGAGCGCCAAGGCGCGCCTCACGCTGGAGCAGGATCTACGCCAGGCGCTGATCGATGGCGGCTTCGAGATCCATTACCAGCCGCTGGTCAATCTGCACACGGGCGTGGTCTCCGGCTGCGAGGCGCTGCTGCGCTGGCGCCATCCCGAACGCGGCATGGTCTCGCCGGCCGAGTTCATTCCGATCGCCGAAGATACCGGCCTGATCAACGAGATCGGCGACTGGGTGCTGCGCACCGCCTGCAACGAGGCCGCGACCTGGCCCGCCGATGTGCGCATCGCCGTCAACGTCTCGCCGGTGCAGCTCAAATGCGACACGCTGGCGCTGCGGATCGCGGGAGCGCTGGCCGCCTCCGGGCTTGAGCCGCGCCGTCTCGAGCTCGAGATCACCGAGGCGGTGCTGATCCGCGACGACGAGGCGGCGCTCTCGATCCTGCACCAGCTCCGCGCGATCGGCGTGCGCATCGCGCTCGACGATTTCGGCACGGGCTATTCCTCGCTGAGCTATCTGAAGCGCTTCCCGTTCGACAAGATCAAGATCGACCGCTGCTTCGTCGCCGACATCGCCGAGACCAGCGGCTCGCCCGTGATCGTGCAGGCGGTGGTGAACATCGCCGCGGCCAGCGACATGACCACGGTCGCCGAAGGCGTCGAGACCGAAGCGCAGCGCGAGATGCTGCGCACGCTCGGCTGCACCGAGATGCAGGGCTACCTGTTCAGCAAGCCGAAGCCGGCCGCCGAGGTGCGCGAGCTGTTCGGCCCTGACAACGCCATGCCTGTGGCAGCGGTGGCCTGACATGGCAAAACTCATCAGGTCTTCCGCCAAGACCGTCGACGTCGCCGATTCCTACGCGGTGCGGCTGATGCAGCATCTGGTGGTGCCGACCTTCGTGATCGATCCGAAGCGGCGTGTCGTGATCTGGAACAGGGCCTGCGAACGGCTGACCGGCGTTGCCGCCGCCGAGGTGATCGGCACCAACAAGCATTGGCAGGCCTTCTACGAGACCAGGCGCCCTTGCCTTGCCGATCTGGTCGCGCAGGATCGGCCCGAGCAATTGCCGGAGTTCTATTCGGAATATGCGGCGCGCGGCCACAACGGGCTCGGCTTTTCCGCGGAGAACTGGTGCGTGATGCCGAAGCTCGGCAGCCAGCTCTATCTCGCGATCGATGCCGGCCCGATCCATGACGAGGCCGGCAATCTGATCGCCGTGGTGGAGACGCTGCGCGACCTTACCGACCAGAAGCGCGCCGAGATGGCGCTGAAGGAGCTCGCTACCAAGGACGGGCTGACAGGGCTCTCGAACCGCCGCTCGTTCGACCAGATGCTGATGAGCGAATGGACCCGCGCGCAACGGACGCAAAAGCCGCTGGCGCTGCTGTTCGTCGACGTCGATCACTTCAAGCTGTTCAACGACGAGCACGGCCACCAGAGCGGCGACGAGTGTCTGCGCGCGGTCGCCGGCGTGGTCAACCGCCACGCGGTGCGCCCGCTCGACCTCGCCAGCCGCTATGGCGGCGAGGAGTTCGCGCTGATCCTGCCTGAGATGAGCTGCGACGATGCCTGCGCTGTCGCCGAGGAAATTCGCCGCGCCGTTATGGCCTTGGCGATTACTCACGGTGCCAACGGCGCCGGTCAGCACGTGACCCTCAGTGTCGGCGTCGCCAGTCACATCCCCGGCGAGGCCGACGGTGCCCCCGACCGGCTGCTGGGTGCGGCCGACCAGGCGCTCTATGCCGCCAAGCGCCTCGGCCGCAACCGTGTCGTCTGCTCCGAGCGGGTGCTGGCCGAATTCGCAGGCCACGGCCGGGATAGCATGCCAGTTCCTGGCCTCACCCCGCGCAAATCGGCCTGAAGCGCGACGTTTGCCGCAGCAAGACCGGTTGCCCGCCCCTCGCCGTTAGGCTAAATGAGGCCTCGCTGCACCCGTAGCTCAGCTGGATAGAGCGTTGCCCTCCGAAGGCAAAGGTCACACGTTCGAATCGTGTCGGGTGCGCCATTTCCTTCCAGACCGACCTCAATGCGGGCCTGGTGCTCCCGATCTCAGTGCCTGATGTGCTCGAACACGACGATCACGCCGGTCGGCTCGGGCTCGTGCGCCATCAGCCGCGTCAGATCCGCATCGCTCCAGTCGGCGAGGCTGACGACTTCACCGGTCTCGCGGTCCGAGCCGAGCGACGGGGCTAATTCCAACACTTTCAATCCCATCTCGTCGACGAAGAACGTGTGTTCCCCGAACATGCTGTTGAGCTGGGGCATGGCGGGATGCTCGTCGGGCAGCACCTGGGCGCCGAGCTGGTTGACGGTTTGCTTCACCTGTTCGGATGTGAGCTTCATGAGCTGCTCCGTTCTGTCGTTCGAGTTTGTGGAACCGAGCCGGAGCGCGTTGTTCCCTGCGCCGTGTTGTCTGGCTCAACCTCCCGAACGGGTGCTGCGCACAAATGTTCCTGCGAAATGAATTTCGTGATCGCACGTGGCGCTCGCCGCGCCGGCGGCGCGAGATCGCCACATGGTCTTCAAGATCCGCACGCCCGCAGCGCTAGTCCGCAGCTTCAACGATCCTGATATCGCGATCGGCGCCGTTGCCGAGCAGATCGTGCGCGGCCTTGTAGGCAGGGCTTTCATAGGCAGCCCTCGCCCGCTCGACGCTGTCGAACTCGATGAGGACGACGCGTTCCATCTGGCCGAGTTCGAAGGTCGCAGCCGGCATTCCCCGCGCCAGCACGCGACCACCGGCGGCCTCGATGGCCGGACGCGACAATTTGGCGTAGGCCGCCATGGCCTCGGGATTCCTGATTGCGCGATAGGTGGCGACCCAATAGGCTTTGGCCATTGTTGTTCTCCTCGCTTGTTTGAGAGCTAATGCTCGCTTCGGTTCTCGCCGACCGAGAGCGCACAGATGCGCGACAGATAGGTGTAGGGCAGACCGGTCTCCTCGGCCCAGGCATTGAATTGCGCCTGCACCTTGGCGAGATCGCCCTTCGACTTGACCTCTTCGGCAATGTCGAGGCCGGTCTCGCGCAGGCAGGCAACGACGTCCTTCGAGGTGACAAAGCCATCCCAGCCGACGAAGCGCAGCAGCATCTGGCCTGTATTGCCGCCGAGCCTGCTACCGCGCTTGGTCAGGAGATCGAGCAGACCTATCTCGTTGGACGGCGGCCATTTCGCCAGAAACTTGCCGAAGCTGCCGTGCTCCTTCGCGACCTCCTGCACGAAGGCGGCATTCTCGCGCACCGACATGATCTTGGCGCCGTTGCGCACGATCCGCGCATCGCGCAGCAGGCCTTCCCAATAGTCTTCGGGCTGGAAGGAGAGCTTGGCCGGCTGGAAGAGATGGAAGGCGTCTTCGAAACCGCCCCACTTCGCGTCGATCACGCTCCAGGCAAAGCCCGCGCAAAACACCCGCTTCGTCATCTCGGCAAGGATGCGATCGTCGCCGAGCCTGGCCAGGCGTTTCAGGTCGGGCTTGTCGGGCATCAGACTGTCGAGCGCCTTGGGGCCGCCCTTGCGCTTCTCGGCGCGGGCACGAATGGTCTTGAAGGACGTCATACGATCACCCGCGTTCAAGGGTACTGCACGACATCAGAATTCAGTGATCCGGTCCAGCCCCGCGACGGCATGCACTCGTCACGCGGCTGAAAGCGAACCCCGCGCTCCTGCATGGGGCGTGTCACGCCCGCGAGAGCGACGGCACCTCCTCCGGCATGATGGCCTGGAGGCCGCCGAAGCGTCGCTCGCGGCCATGGAAGGAGGCGAGCGCCGCGGCGAGATCGCCCGCATCGAACTCGGGCCACATCCGTTCGGTGAAGTGCAACTCGGCATAGGCGCCTTCCCAGAGCAGGAAGTCCGACAGCCGCTTTTCGCCGGAGGTCCGGATGATGAGATCGACGTCGCGCAAACCGGCCTCGCCGGTGACGAGTTGCGAGAACGCTTCGCGGGTCAGGCTGGTCAGCGCGGCGGCCTTCGCCGCGGCATTCAGGATGGCGTCGCGCGCGGAATAGTCGACGGCGATGCGCAGATGCAGCGTGGTGCCGCGCGCTGTAGCGTCCTCCGCGCGCGCGATGGCGTTGGCGATGCCCTCCGGCAGGCGATCGCGGCGGCCGATCACGTTGAGCCGTACGCCGTTCTTCACCAGGCTCTGCACTTCATTGGCGAGGTAGAAGCGCAGCAGCGTCATCAGCGCGGCGACCTCGGTCTTGGGCCGGCGCCAATTGTCCGTCGAGAACGCATAGAGCGTCAGCGTGCCGATGCCCTGCCGGGGCGCGGCCTCGACGATGCGCCGGATGGTCTCGACGCCGGCCTCGTGGCCGCGCACGCGCGACAGGCCGCGCCGCGTCGCCCATCGTCCGTTGCCGTCCATGATGATGCCGACGTGAAGCTTGTCGTTGTGGGACGTGACGTCACTTTGCATCGCAAAGTCTCCGGTCAAAAAGGGGGACGATCAGGTCGGAAGAAAGCCGAGACGGCCGAGCGGCGACGCCTCGCGGCCGGCGGCCTTGGCGGCGTCGCGCACCAGCCGCTCGAGCACGGCAAGATAGTCGAGGAAGCGGCGGCGGCCGGCCTTGGTCAGGCGGCAGGTGGTGTGCGGGCGATTGCCCTCATAGCCCTTGGTCACCTCGACGAGCCCTGCCTCCTGGAGCACCGCGAGGTGCCGGCTGAGATTGCCGTCGGTGAGGCCACAGAGCTGCTTCAGATCGGCGAACGCAAGACCCTTCGGATGCGCCATCAGCGAGGTCAGAAGCCCGAGCCTCGCCTTCTCATGAATCACACGATCGAGCCCTTCATAGGAGAAAGGCGCGCTGTCAGTCTTCGACATCATTGTCTCCAGACGCGAAATACAGAATGGCCGCCATCACCGACTGGCCGATCACGAAAGGCAATCCCATGGTCCATGGCGACAGCATGTGGGTCTGGCTCGCCAGCACCACCACCGCAAAGCCTGAGACGAAGTACCAGGCCCCGGCGAACGCCACGCTGCGTGGCAGCGAACGGACCGATGCGAAAATGCCGAGCGACACCAGGATCTGCCACAGCCCCGGCAGCAGCCACAGCGTCTCAGAAGCGAACTTCCACATCACCACCGCAAGCAGGACACCGGCAACGCCCGCAGGCAGGAACTGCTCGACCGCCTGGTGGATCATGGCGTCGGCAAGACCGGAATGATGGCGACGCGAACGCGCGCGCATCTCGATCCAGATCATCGCCCCGGACAGCGCGGCTGCAATGAACCAGCCGAAAAAGAAACCGAGCGGCTCGCCGGTCGCATCGCCGAGCAACCAGAATTGCAGGATCGCGGTGAGAAGCGCGACCGCACCAGTCGCGGCCATCGTCGCCGGACCGTAACCGCGGAATGCCGTACCGGCCGCAATCTGGCTGCGGATCGCCACGATGTCGGCCAGCGCCTTGTCGAGATCGCGCATCGGCAACGCCAAAACTCCACTCCGCCCGGTTCACGGACTGGCTTGGCCAGTCACTTTGTACTGCAAAGTATACCGCGTCACAAAGCAAAGACAAGCCTGAAAGTCGCTCGGCCGGGACGAGACCTGCGCAAACAACTTCCGGTTGCACGAAACCCGCTCACGCAGCTAGGATGCGGCCAAAGCTTTTGGGGGGAAGTCATGTGGTTGAGGTTGCTTGCCGCTGCGGCTCTGTTGCAGCTGGGTTTTGTCGGGCTAGCGCATGCGGCCGGACCATTCGGCTCCGTCAATGTCGGCAACTGGGTCGGCGGGGCCTTCAGCAACGATCAGACCGGCGCCTTCTCCCATTGCGCGGCAACGACGCCGTATGCAAACGGCGTCAACCTCGTCGTTAGCCAGAATGCCACCGGCATTTGGTCGCTGGCCTTCGCAAGTCCCAGCTACCACTTCAACAAGGGCGAGAATGCTGCGATCGACGTGACCTTTGACGGGCAGGAGCAAGCCAGGCTGTACGCCACGGCCTACCAGACCAACATGCTTACGGCCGTCATGCCAGTCAACGTCGTGCGCAAATTTCAGAAGGCGAGCCTGATGGTCGCAACGGCCGGCCGCGCTGTCCTGAATTTTGACCTGACCTCGACCGGACCGGTGATCGCGGCCCTGGCCAATTGCGTCACTCGCGTGAAGGCCGACGGGCTGAGCAAGGCCGGCGATTTCACCAGGGGCGCGGCGAAGCCGGCAGCCACCGCAGACAAGCAAGGCTCGCCGCCGGCCAGCAAGCCGGGCAGAGGGGCCAAGGATAGCTCCGGCTTTGGCACCGGCTTCGTGGTCAGCGCCAGCGGGCACATCGTCACCAACTACCATGTGATCGACGGTTGCAGCGAGCTCAAGGGCAATCTCACCGGCGAAGCCGCGATGGTGTTGCGCGTCGTGTCGAGCGACGCGAATAACGATCTGGCTTTGTTGCAGCCGTCAACGACGGCGACATTCAAGGACTTTGCCCGGATCCGCGATCGCTCGTTCCACTCCGGCGATTCCGTCGTTGCGATCGGCTTTCCCTATCACGGCTTGCTCACGTCGGACTTCACCGTGACCACGGGCATCGTCAGCTCCCTGAGCGGCATGCGCAACGACACGCGCTTCCTGCAAATCAGCGCACCGGTGCAGCCCGGCAATAGCGGCGGCCCGCTGTTCGACACCAGCGGTCAGATCGTCGGCGTGGTCACCGGAAAGATCCCCGGACTGCGCATCGCCGCAATAACCGGAGACATTCCTGAAAACATCAACTTCGCCATCAAGACCGGCGCGCTGCGCGACTTCCTCGACAATTCGGTGGTGCCGTACCAGACAGCCGAGCCGAAGGGCGAGCTCAAGACCCCCGAGATCGCCGGCAATGCGCGTGCCTATACGATGCTGATCTCGTGCAAAGGCACGGACCAGGCGGACGCGAAAAAGTAGAGCCTGGACGGAAGAAAGGCCGCCGCGCCAACCTCCGCTGTCATTCCCCGCCAAGGCGGGGAATCCAGTACGCCGAGGCCAGTCGATTCAATCACACCTCCCTCGGAGTACTGGATCGCCCGGTCGAGCCGGGCGATGACACCTTTTGACGTAGGCCAGGCGTGCGCCTCACTCGCGGTGGCGCGTCCCCCCTCACCCGTGACAGCACGCGCCCTTTGCTTGCGGCTCGTATTGGTCGCGCAGGCGGACCCAGTCCATCGGATAGGGCAGGCCTTCCTCGTGACGGCCGAGCGGGGTGAGATCGAGATATTGATAGGCTGCGTTCATCATGTCGAGGCCGCGGGCGAAACAGGAATAGGTGTGAAAGATCTCGCCGGCTTCGTTGCGAAAGAACACGCTGATGCCGGGTAGCTCCGGACCGTAGAACGGCGTGGTACCGAAATTGTACTTTGGCACGCCCTGCTCGATCTGCTCGCGCGTGAACGAGACTTCGTAATCGTAGTTGAAGTTGTTGCCGCCTGAAGACACCCAATCGAAGCTCCAGCCCATGCGCCTCTTGAAGGCCTCGAGCTTTGCGACAGGCGCCAGCGAGATGGCCGCCATGGTGGTGTCGCGTGCCGCCAGATGCGGCACCATGCGCTCGAAACCGTCGACCCAGAATGAGCAGCTCTTGCAGGCCGCCTCCCAATCCGGCGCAAACATCACGTGCTGGACCACGAGCTGCGGTCGGCCCTTGAAGAGATCGCCGAGCGTCACCTTGCCGGTCGGGCCTTCGAAGACGTAGCTCTTGTCGACCTTCAACCAGGGCAAGGCGCGACGCTCCTCGGCCAGGCGCTCGCGCGCCTGGCTCAGTTCCTTCTCATGCGCGAGATGTGCTTTGCGCGCGGCGACCCATTGCTCGCGCGAGACGATCTGATGTTGCTGCATGACGTTCTCCTTGCTGTCAGGCGACAAAGGTGTCGAGCTTGTCGAAGAACGAGGTCCAGCCACGCTGGTGGTTGTCGCGTGCGGTCTCGTCGAAGAACTGGGCGTGATGGAAGATCATCAGCGTACCGGCGCTGTCGGGCTTCAGCGTGATCGTCACCAGCGACTCCCGCTCCGGCGTTGAATGCCAGGCCCAGGTGAAGACCAGCCGCTCGTTCGGAACGACCTCGCGATAGAGGCCGCCCGCTTCGAAATATTCGCCGTCATCGCGGGTGAACGAGATGCGGTAACGGCCGCCGCTCCGAACATCGAGCTCAGCGCTGAGCGTCGCCGGCTTCATGTTCGGCGGCCCGAACCATTGCACTAGCTGCGCGGCTTGCGTCCAGGCGGCGAAGACTTTTTCCGGCCGCGCGCGGAGCCTACGCGTGAGCGTGAGGCTTGGACCTTCGTTTGCGCGCTCGGCGGCACCGGCGGCTGCGTTGACCATGGTTTGTCCTCCACAAAGGCGGCAAGGCGGTCGAAACTCTCGGACCAGAATTGGGCGTAGCGATTGAGCCAGTTCATCGCCTGCTCCATCGGCTGCGCGGTGAGCCGGCAAGAGACCGTGCGCCCGGTCTTCTCCCGCACGATCAGGCCCGCATCCGTGAGCACGTCGAGATGCTTCATGATCGCCGGCAGCGAGATCGAGAACGGCGCAGCCAGCTCGCTCACCGACAGGCTGTCCTGCTCGCCGAGACGCGCGAGCAGCGCGCGCCGCGTCGGATCGGACAGCGCCGCAAAGGTGCGGTCGAGCGCCTCACCCTGATACTTAACCATAAGGTTTAATATAGGCGCAAACGCCACCCCGTCAAGCGGGAACCCACGCAAGAAAAACCCCGCCTTTCGGCGGGGCTTCATTCGCGTTCATTTTTCGATATCGCTACTCGACCTTGAGACCGGCGAACTCGACGACCTTCTTCCACTTCGCAGTCTCGGCCTCGACCTCCTTGCCGAACGCTTCAGGCGTCTCGACCAGCGGATCGCCGCCCAGCTCGACCAGACGCTTGGTCATGTCGGGCTCCTTCAAGAGCGTGTTGATCTCGTTGTTGAGCTTGGCGATCATGTCCTTGGGCATGTTCTTCGGCGCGCCCATGCCGAACAGGGCGCTCGCCTCATAGCCCTTCACGGTTTCGCCGATTGCGGGCACGTCGGGCAGCTGCGGTGAACGCTCGGCCGTGGTGACGCCGAGCGCGCGAAGCGAGCCGGAGCGGATGTGCTGGATGATCGAGGGCATGTTGTCGAAGATCACCTGCACCTGGCCGCCGAGCATGTCGGTGATCGCGGGCGCGGCACCACGATAGGGCACGTGCTGCATCTTGCAGCCGGTCATCGCCATGAACATCTCGCCGGACAGATGCACCGAGGTGCCGTTGCCGGAAGAGGCCATGTTCACCTTGCCCGGATTGGCCTTCACGTAGTCGATGAACTCGGCGACGGTCTTGGCCGGGACGTCCTTGTTGACGGTCATCACGTTGGGCACGCGCTGGAAGCCGGCGATCGGCGCGATGTCGCGGACAAAGTTGAACTTGAGGTTCGCGTAGAGCGTGGAGTTGATGTAGTTGGCCGGATTGACCAGCAGCACGGTGTAGCCGTCCGGCTCGGCGTTGACGACGGATTCGGTGGCGATGTTGTTGCCGGCGCCCGGCTTGTTCTCGATCACGAATTGCTGGCCGAGCCGTTCCGACAGCCGCTGGCCAATCAGGCGGGCGAGAATGTCGGTGGCGCCGCCCGGTGGATAACCGACCACGAACTTCACCGGCCGGGACGGATAATCCGCTGCAAAGGCCTTCGACAGCGGACCGGCTGCAAGCGGGGTGGCGGCGAGCAGGCCGAGCGCGGAACGGCGGGTGATCATCTCAAGGGTTCTCCCAGGTGTTGTTCTTCAAAGCGTGTTGTTCTTGAAAGGCAGTTGTCTTGATCGTGGCGTCAGCGGCGTTGTAACAAAGCCTGCCCGCTGCGGAAAGTGCGCAGGTTTCGTGACGACGAAAGGATAAGGCATGCCGGTTAGGGTTCACGCCCTCGATCACCTCGTGATCAACGTCGCCGACGTCGCTGTCACCACCGAGTGGTACCGCAAAATCCTTGGCATGGAAGTCAAGGTGTTCGACCCCGGCGGCGGCAAAGCGCCGCGGACCTCGCTTCAATTCGGTCAACAGAAGATCAATGTCCGGCCGCGCGACGCCGACAAGGTGGAGTGGTTCACCGCCGACCACCAGACCGCCGGCAGCGAGGATCTGTGCTTTCTCACGGCGTCAACACCCGACGAGGTGGTGGCGCATCTGAAGGCACATGGCGTCGCGATCGAGGAGGGCCCGGCTGCGAAGCAAGGTGCCCGCGGCACGTTGCGCTCGGTCTATTGCCGGGATCCGGATGGCAGCCTGATCGAAATTTCCTCGTACGAAGATTAGCGCCGAGATCGGTGCCACACGGCAGCTGCCGTGGGTAACGGAGAACCTGGTCTCAGAACGACCCCAGCGCCACCGGGCGGAACGCCTGCAGCAACTGCTGGTCCAGCTTGCCGCCCATGCCTTCCATCATCGTGAAGGCACGCTCGTGCGTGAAGGGCATGCGGTAGGCGCGCTTCTCGACCAGGGCCGCGTAGATGTCGACGATCGTCGTCAGGCGCACGATGTCGCTGATCTGGTTCGACGACAGGCCGTTGGGATAGCCGCTGCCGTCGAGGAATTCGTGGTGATGCAGGACCACGTCGAGCATCTCCGGCGGGAAACCGCCCTGCTCTGCGAGCGCGTCATAGCCGCGGCGCGGATGCTGGCGGACTTCGGCCATCTCCTCGTCGGAGAGCTTGCCGGGCTTGTCGAGCAGATTGGACGGAACGAAGGCCTTGCCGACATCGTGCAGCAGCGCCGCACGCGTCAGACGGCGCTGGTCGTCCTCGCGCATGCCGAGATGCTGCGCGAAGGCGACGGCGAAGCCGGTGACGAACAGGCAGTGCCGATAGCTGCCGACATGATGACAGCCGACCGTTGTGAGCCATTCGCGCAGCGAGGAGTGCTTGATCGCCTTCAAGATCTTGTTCTCGGCGGCGATGACGTCGTCGAAGGTCAGGGCCACGCCGAGCGGCAGCTTCTCGAACATCTTTGCCAGCACCGCATGGGCCGCCTCGACGCCGCGGTTGAGCGTCTTGCCGCGATCGGTCGCGTCATAGGTCGCGGTGTCGGGGAACGCGGCGCGGATGCGCTGGAGGATAGCCTCGGGCTGCAACGGTCGCGAGATCGTGTCGGTGGCGCCAAGCGCCCAGGCCTGCATGGTGCCGTGATGCAGCGCATCGGCGAGCACGAACAGCCGCGGCATCGAACGATAGCCTTCGCCGCGCAGCTTGTTGCGCACCCGCTGCACGCTTTCGGGCGAGCGCAGGTTGATATCGACCACGAGGCCGGAGAGATCGCGCGACGGCTGCTCGGGGATGTCCTGTGTCGTCACCGTCGAGACATCGCCGACGGCCTTCAGGATGCTGGCGAGCTCGGTGCTCGCATCGCTCCGGTCGGAGGCGAGCAGAAGCCGGCGTTTGGCGGCGGATTTGACTGGCGCGTTCATGGCTTCCCCAAAAGCACGGGAGTGTCTTCGCTCAGCCTAAGCCGGATCAGGTTCTCCGGCCCTTAAGAGGCGTGCTCAACGGAACCTGTCGGAATTGCACGCAATTTTACGGGTCGGGTTGCCCCAAACGACGAAAACAACCCCATGCGCAGTAGACCTACCATTGATAACACTGACTTTTTTGCCAACAAAAAGTCCGCCGGAGGTGCCCCGCCGGCGGACTTCTCAGCTCACAACTTCAAGCCGCAACTTAGGCCTTCATCGCCCCCTTCACGGCTTCCGCCGTGATCGGCAGCGCCCGGACGCGGGCGCCGGAGGCGTTGAAGATGGCGTTGCCGATGGCGGGAGCGACGACCGTCACCGCCGGCTCGCCGACGCCGGTGGCCTTCTCGCCATTGGCGATCACGGCGACCGCGACCTCCGGCATCTGGCTCATCCGCAAGGGCGTGTAGCTATCGAAGTTGGTCTGCTCGATGCCACCGTCCTTCAGCGTCGCCTTCTCGTACAAGGCCAGCGACAGGCCCCACAGTGCCGCACCCTCGACCTGGGCACGGATGTTGTCGGGATGCACCTGCGTGCCGACATCGGTTGCGACCGTGAGCTTCTTCACGGTCACCTCGCCCGAGGGCGCGACGGCCACATGCGCGACGCAAGCGGTCCAGCTTGCGGTCGCACGTTCCTGCGACGACACGCAGGCCACGCCCATGCCTTCGCCCTTCGGCAGCTTCTTGGTGCCGTAGCCGGCGAGGCCCATCGCGGCGAGCAACGTATTGCGCAGCCGCTGCGCGCCGCCGTCGTTCTTGCCGGCACCGTCGAGCAGCGAGATGCGGTACTGCGCCGGATCCTTGCCGGCTGCAGCAGCGATCTCGTCGATCATGCTTTCGACCGCCCAGAAGGTCCAACCCGGAGCCACCGAGCGGAGCTGACCCGACGGGGTGGCGTTGTGCGCCATCTCGTTCTTGATCGCGCGCACATTGTGGTTCGGCACGGTGTAGAAGAAGTCCGAACCATTCACCGTGAACGCATCGAGCGGGCCCTTCTTGTCGACCGAAGGCGACAGGAAGTCGGGGATGCCCCAGCGCTGGGTCGGCCAGGCCGAGACGACGTCGTGGCTGAGTGCCACGAGCTTGCCGTCGCCGTCCATGCCGGCTTTCACTTTCTGGTAGGTGAGCGGACGCGAGAAATCCATCGTCATGTCGTTCTCGCGCGTATAGATCACCTTCACCGGCTTGCCGACGGCCTTGGCCGCCTGCACCGCCGGCACCATCATGTCAGCGTCGAGCCTGCGGCCGAAGCCGCCGCCGAGCCACATCTGGTGCATCACCACGAACTTCGGATCGATCCCGGCGGCACCGGCCGCAATTGCGCCGGAGCGCGTCGCGAACTGGTTGCCGGAATAGATGTGCAGGATGTCGCCCTTGAACTCAGCAGTGGCGTTCATCGGCTCCATCGGCGCGTGGATGTTGATGCTGGTGGTGTATTCCGCCTCCAGCACCTTCGCCGCTGAGCCGAGGGCTGCTCCGACATCGCCGTCCTTGACGAAGAACTGGCCGGAATCGTCGAGCTTCTGAAGCCGCTTGGCTTCATCGAGCAGCGACTGGCTGGACAGCTTTGCGTTCGGGCCGCCGTCATAGCTGACCTTCAGCGCCGCCGCCGCCTTCTTGGCGTTGGCGTAGGTGTTGGCGACAGCAACCACCCATCCCGTCGTCGTCTGGGTCTTGTCGTCGAGGGTGACGGCCTTGATGAAGCCCGGCACCTTCTTCGCGTCGCTGTCGTCGACCGATTTCACGGTGGCGCCGTAGCGCACCGGCGGTGTCACCACCGCACCATAGGCCATGCCGGGAATCATCACGTCCATGCCGTACTTGGCCGTGCCGTTGGTCTTGGAGGGGATGTCGACCTGCGGCACAGACACCCCGATCATGGTGTACTGATCCGGCGTCTTCAGCTTGATCGCCTTCAACTCGTCGGGCGTGAAGGTTTTCGTCGCCTTGCCGCCCTTGACGACGTCGGCGAACGACATGTGTTTCTTCGACTTCGCGTGCGAGATCACGGAATCGCGCACCACGAGCTCGCTTGCCGGCACGCCCATGGATGCGGCCGCGCCTTCCGTCAATGCCATGCGTCCGGCCGCGCCGGCCCGGCTCATTGCGTCGAAGTTCATCATGGTCGACCAGCTGCCGCCGGTGATCTGCGCACCGAGGACCGGGTCGTTGAACTTCGGATCGTTGGAGGCGAGGTTGACCCGCATGTCGCTCCACTTCGCGCCCAGCTCCTCGCAGACGATCTGCGCCATGGTGGAGGCGATGTGCTGGCCCATGTCGGCCTTGCCGCACGTGACGGTGACCAGGCCGTCCGGCGAGATCGCGTACCAGACGCTCGGCTCGAAATTGGCCGGCGCTGCGGCGAGCGCTTCACCGATGCCGGGCACGCCGGCATAGCCGAGCACGAGGCCGGTGGCTGCCGTGCCGACCAGGAAGGAGCGGCGGCTGAGATCCGTCGTCTCGGGTGTGACGTTCTTCACGTGCTTGTTCATGTGGGCCTCCGGTCGTTGCCGGCGGCGGATGCGGTGCGCATCTCGGTAGCCGCACGCATGATTGCCTTCTGGATCCGCGAATAGGTCATGCAACGGCAGAGATTGCCGTCCATGTGCGCCACGACCTCTTCCTTGGTCGGGTTGGAATTCTTCGCCAGCAGCGAAGCCGCCTGCATGATCTGCCCGGACTGGCAGTAACCGCATTGCGGCACCTGCTCGGCAATCCATGCCTTCTGCAAGGGATGATCACCCTTCGCGGATAGGCCTTCGATGGTGGTGATCTTCTTGCCGGCGACGTCGCCGACCATGGTCTGGCAAGAGCGCACGGCTTCGCCGTTGACGTGCACGGTGCAGGCACCGCACAGGCCGGCACCGCATCCGAATTTCGTACCGGTCATCTGCAATTGTTCGCGGATGGCCCAAAGGAGCGGCGTGTCGTTTGCCGCATCCACGGACATACTCCGCCCGTTGATCGTGAGCGTTGGCATAGGCGTCTTCCCCTGCCGGTGCATGAAGCCGCTTACGGCGGCAACTTGTGTAGCGGACGCCCACCGGGTCGGCGGCCGCCTTGCGCGAAGAATGATCGGGTTCGCGCGCGGAGGCAAATGCAATTTGGAATCGATCGAAACTATCTCGGCATCTGCCTGTTGTGCATTGCGACAACTGCGCTGACGTTAGCGACTGAACGCAACAAGCAGCACGTTGGATGTGCCCGTCATCGCGTCGAGGCAGTTTCTTCGAGGTAACTTGGAGGGCTAAGGTTTAACCGCGAGCGCGGACTTCCTTCTCCCCTTGTGGGAGAAGGTGGCGTAGGCGGCCTTCGGTCGCCGTTCTAAAAAAGGGACGCCGAAGCAAAGCTTCGGCTACGGCGCCGGATGAGGGGTATCTCTCCAGTCGCAACACCTGTCGTAAGGATAGATACCCCTCACCCGGCTTCGCTTCGCGAAGCCACCCTCTCCCACAAGGGGAGAGGGTACACTGTCATCGTGGTGCGACGAAAACGAGAAAAAGAAAGGGCGGAAGCAATGCCAAAGATCGATCGGGATGGCGTCGGCATCTACTACGAGGTTCACGGCGACGGGCCGCCGCTGCTGCTCACCCACGGCTACTCGTCGACCTCGGCGATGTGGCATGGCCAGATCGATGCGCTCGCACGCGACCACCGGCTGATCCTGTGGGACATGCGCGGCCACGGCCAGTCCGATTATCCTGACGATGCCAAAGCCTATAGCGAGGCGCTGACGGTCGGCGACATCGCGGCGATCCTCGATGCCGTCGGCGCCACCAGCGCCATCATCGGCGGTCTCTCGCTCGGCGGCTACATGTCGCTCGCGTTCTATCGCACCCATCCCTCACGCACACGCGCGCTGCTGATCATCGACACCGGTCCGGGCTTCAAGAAGGATGACCCGCGCGAGGCGTGGAATGCGCGCGCGCTTGCCACCGCCGACAAGCTCGATCGCGAAGGTCTCGACGTGCTGAAAGCCGCGACCCGTGAGCGCGCCACCGCCAGCCATCGCAACGCCAAGGGCCTCGCGCTCGCCGCGCGCGGCATGCTGACCCAGCGCGATGCCGCGGTGATGGAGTTGCTGCCAGATATCAAGGTGCCCAGCCTGATCGTGGTCGGCGCCGACGACACGCCGTTCCTGGCGGCGTCGGACTACATGGCGGCAAAAATCCCCGGCGCACAAAAGGTCGTGATCCCCGCGGCCGGACACGCCGTCAACATCGATCAGCCCAAGGCTTTTGTTGACGCCGTGGTGCCTTTCCTGAAGAACTTGCCGGCATAGGCGGTCAAACAGGGATCATCATGACCATGAAGCGGGCACTGGTGGCTGCGGGCGCAGCGCTTCTCTCGATGGCGGCGTCCGCACAGGCCGAACCCTTCGGCACGGTGCCGCTGCGCCGTCCCTTCGTCGACACCTTGTCGAACAACACGCCGCTGGCGTTCGGGATGGATGCGGACCAGACCGCGCACGCGCTCGGACAACCCTTGCAATATGTCAAGGGACGTCGCGGCAACGAGATCTATCTCGCGCTTCGCGACATCGGCGGCAGTGGCCTGGTGCCGTACCGCCACCGCCTGTTCCTGCAATTCCGTCATGGACGCCTGGCAGGATGGAAAGAGGATTACGGCGAGAACTGGATGTGGGAATAAGGGCTCTCCATGTCGCAACGAGTTTGCTGAACGAGCGGTAGCTCAATCAACGACGAAACAAGAAGGACAACCCGCGTGGGACAAGACATCAAACTGACGGCGTCGGACAATTTCCAGCTCGGTGCCTATCGCGCTGATCCCTCGGGCAGCCCGAAGGGCGCGGTGGTGGTGATCCAGGAGATTTTTGGCGTCAATCATCACATCCGCTCGGTCTGCGACCGCCTCGCGGGCGAAGGCTATGTCGCGATCGCGCCGTCGATCTTCGACCGCACCTCGCCGGGCTTCCAGTCGGGCTACACGCCCGACGAGATTGCGGAAGCGCGGAAGTTCGTCGCCAATCCGGATTGGGAGGCAATGCTGCGCGACACGCAGGCTGCGATCGATGCGGTGAAGAATGTCGGCCCGGTCGGCATCATCGGCTTCTGCCTCGGCGGCAGCATCGCCTTCGTCGCGGCAACGCGGCTGTCTGGCCTCAAGGCCGCGATCGGCTATTACGGCGGCGCCGTCGTGCGCTTCGCGGACGAGAAGCCGAAAGTGCCGACGCAGCTGCATTTCGGCGAGAAGGATCAGGGCATTCCCCTCACCGACGTCGAGACCGTCAAGGCGAAGCGGCCCGATGTCGAGGTCTTCGTCTATCCCGGCGCCCAGCACGGTTTCCATTGCGACGAGCGGCCGAGCTACGACAAGGCCAGCTCCGACGTCGCCTGGCCGCGCAGCATGGAATTCTTTGCGAAGCATTTGAAATAGCCCGCACCGTCATTCCGGGGCGCGCGTAGCGCGAACCCGGAATGACGAAAGAGGAGAGCAGGAATCGGGTGGCTGCATCGTGGCGCGCGGCGATAGAGCTGGCTGATCAAGCCAGGTCACGCCGGGAGAGCGTCATGCAGCAGGTCAACACGAACATCGTCATCCGCAACCCGTTCGGCACCATGGACGTTCCGGCGCCCGGCGATGCCGAAGTCATGCACTATGCCATATCGGCTTCGCTTGCCGGCGATGCCGCCGACGGCAATGCGGCGCATTGGGCGTCCATCCCTGTCATCTCCGATCCGCTCGACGGCGTCTGGGCGAGCCGCTGGAACGGCGGCGCCGATCCGACCATTGCCGGGGATACACCCGAGACATGGAAACAGGGCCGCGCAGAGGTCCGTGTCATCGGCGAGCGGATTTATCTGCGGTTTGATTGGGACAACGGCCGACGCCACGGGCTGATCGACGCTGTGCGCGAGAGCGGCAATGGCCTGATCGGGAAGTACATCAACCTGACCAACCCCGCGATCATGCGGCCGTGGATCGGGCGCGTGATCGACGCCACGCGCATCGACGGATGCTTCCCGAACGGGCGGCTCGATTTCAGGCGGTAGTTACTCTCGTCATTCCGGGACGCGCCGCGACGCGGTGCGGGCTCGGAATGACAACAAAAAGCTAGAACCAGCGCTCGCCGACGAACACGGTGTCGCCGGGGCTGACGGGTGTGCCAAGCGGCACCGTGGCGCGCATGGAGCCGCCTGCTTCCGTGTGGGTGACGGTGACCACGTCGCGTTTGGCGCGCGGCGAGAAACCGCCGGCGATCGCGACGGCGCTCTCGACCGTCATGTTCGGCACGTACGGGTATTGGCCTGGCGCTGCGACTTCGCCGAGGATGAAGAACGGACGATAGGAGTCGATCTCCACGGCGACGGAAGGCTCGCGGATATAGCCGTTGCGCAGGCGCGCGGCGATTTCACCGGCGAGCCCCGCCGTGGTGCGGCCACGCGCCGGCACCGCGCCGATCAGCGGCATGGTGATGGAGCCGCCGGCATCGATGGCGTAGCTGTTGGTGAGACCTTCCTGGCCGTAGACCACGACACGCAGCTTGTCGCCGGCATCGAGGTGATAGGAGGAGTCGTAGCGCACGGGCGCAGCCATCACCGGTCCGCCATAGGCAACCGGCACGGGTGCGGGACCCGCGGCAAAAGAACTGGCGAGCGCATCGATGGCGCCGCCGCCGCTGTTGGCAACGACAACGGGCGGCGGTGCGCTGTAGGGCTGGCCATAGGCCATGGTGTCGAGATCGGGGCGGGGCTGCACCATCGCGACGGGACCGACGGTCTGCATGCAGCCGCCCAGGGTCAGCGCGGCGGACGCTGCCATGATCGACCATCGAAACGCGCGCAGAACCCGCACCGGACCATCCCTACAACCGAGACAGCCCCAGTGATGCACCGGTTATGGTTAATAAAAGGTTGAGGGGAGCCTGCGCGACGGTCGTAGCATCGTTGGAAGCGCCCGATTTACGCAGACGTTCCCCCCACCGTCATGCCCGGGCTTGTCCCGGGCATGACGAGAGAACGCGACTAGTCTACGCGATCACGCCAACACCGATCGGGCACGACACGCCGGTGCCGCCGAGGCCGCAATAGCCGGCGGGATTCTTCGCCAGATATTGCTGGTGATAGTCCTCGGCGAAATAGAACGCGCCGGCGGGTGCGATCTCGGTGGTGATGGCTCCCAGGCCCTTTGCGCCGAGCGCCTTCTGATAGAGTGCCTTCGAGGCGTCGGCGGCCTGCTTCTGCGCATCGGAATACGTATAGATCGCACTCCGATATTGCGTGCCGACATCGTTGCCCTGACGCATGCCCTGCGTCGGGTTGTGGCTCTCCCAGAACGTCTTCAGCAGCTTCTCATAGGAGATCTTCCTGGGATCGAAAACGACCAGCACCACTTCGGTATGGCCGGTGCGTCCGGAGCAGGTCTCTTCATAGGTCGGGTTCGGCGTGTGGCCGCCCGCATAACCGACGGCGGTCGCATGGATTCCGTCGCCGAGCTCCCAGAACTTTCGCTCGGCGCCCCAGAAGCAGCCGAGCCCGAACACGGCCTGCTCGAGGCCTGCGGGATAAGGCGGCTGCAACTTCGCACCGTTGACGAAATGGATGCTCGCGGTGGGAATGGCTTGCGCACGGCCGGGCAGCGCGTCGGCTGCATCAGGCAATGCGGTGGTCTTGCGCATGAACAGCATGATCGGATCTCCGGGAAAACGAGCTGTTCGTCGCCTGAACCGGAAGCTCAGGCGGCGTGCTCGCGATCGAGTGGGAATATAGGTGTTTACGCAGCGACGGGCAGCGTTGTTACGGCGCCCCGCATCTCGAGCTCAATCCCGGGAATTGAAAGATCAATCCCGGGAATAGCCGATCAGCGGCTTGCGCGGGCGGAACAGGATCATCAGCAGAATGCCGAGGAGGCCGAGGACGGCGAAAACCGGCTGGTCCAGCACCAGGCGGATCACCGAGGTCCAGAGCCAGGGCGCCTTGGCCTCGACCCAGGTCCGGAAGGCGGACTGGCTGGCCTGGTTGATGTCGTTCCAGAACTGGCCGAACCGGGTGAAGTGCAGGGTCTGGTCGGCCACCCAGCGGGCGCCGTCATAGACCATGAAGAAAAACCCGCCGGCCAGCAGCAGCAAGCCAATCAGTCGGAAAAAGCCGCGGATCATGCCCCACCCTATATGGTCACCCGATCGGACGACCCGAAGAACGCCGTCTGCCAATAGCCGGGAGACGGCAGAAATTCAACCTCATCAGGGCGTTACGGCCCCCGCGGCGCGCCCTTTGGGCCTGCTTTTCCAGTCCCTAAAGCGTTGACGGTGCCAAAGACCCCCTCTATAAGGGCGCCAACTGGCGGTGGGCGCAATCCTGCCGCCGCTGTTCTTTGAGCAGTTGCAGGCTCTTTTGGGGCCTCAGAGATAGCCGCAAGGCTTTTCGCTCATGTTCCGGGAACGGCCCAGCAATCGAACACCCTAAATCCGAGCGTCGATTCCGCGGTCAAGCAGCCGGCGCTACCCGACCAAGACGCGACCGGTACCGCATAAGGATATTGAGACCATGGCCAATACCACTTCCGCCAAGAAAGCGACGCGCAAGATCGCCCGTCGCACCGCCGTCAACAAGTCGCGCCGCACCCAGATGCGCGGTGCCGTCCGCATCGTCGAGGAAGCCATCGCGACCGGCGACCGCGCCGCCGCGCTGAAGGCGATGGCGAACGCAGAGCCCGCGCTGATGCAGGCCGCCCAGCGCAACATCGTTCACAAGAACAACGCCAGCCGCAAAGTCTCGCGCCTCACCGCGCAGATCGCCAAGCTCGCCAAGTAAGCTCGCTAAGTAAGCTTGCCAAGCAAGTTCGCGAAGTAAGTCCGCGAAGCAGGTTCTTGGCGCGAGACCGATCTCTTCATTCGATCGGTTGAAGCGAGCATCGCATTGGTCAATCAGCCCGGCTTTCACGCCGGGCTTTTTGTTGCCTTGTCACAATTCCGCCTGCGGTCTTCGGGCAATCAGTCTTTCGTTGGACGAGTCTCGTCGTCCCGCTATGCTGCGTCCGTAATTTTACCTGCCGGTGTTTTTGCAACAGCGGAAACTTTTCGCCGCGCTGCGAAAAATCCCTGTGGCATAGGCTTAAGTTGAATTCGACTGCGCAAGAGTTCTGCACACCGTAGTTTCCCCGGACGACGCTCCAGTGCGGGGTTACCCTGTGAAACGAGACTCAAAAAGCGGTGTCTCGCTAATCACTTATCGACATAGCGGCGACAAGCATTTGGAAAATTCGTTCGCGCGTCGCGTGCGTGACGATTTTGTAAAAATTTTTTGGCAATGGGGGAGTCTTTGTCACACGACGCGCGCGATTTTCGAATCTGTGCACGAATCCAAAAACTTGCTCTCAAGGCTGTGAACAACTCGCGCGCGGCGTTAACGCTGGTCAAGTTTTTTGATGCCTCAAGTGTGAATCAATTTCGTTGCGAGTCTTTCCGCATAGTGTATTCCTTAAGTCGTTCGCGGCGCCCACGATCTTGAGACCAGCGCGGTTTAGGAAACGGGGCGAGCGTGCAAATCGGCGGCGGTGTGCACGTAGGCGACGCTTCAACAAGCGATTGTCGGATCAAAAACCCATAGCAATATGGGAACGGTAGCTCTTTGTCTTGACGTCCTCCAAGCGAGATCCTGGCGATCCCGCTCGCGTTAGGCGCGTGAGAGACATCTTGAGACTGCCCCGACACGCGCGCTGGCGAAGCCGAGCGGACGACACGAGCAGACGGGCAGGACATCCGCGACTTGAGTATAGCGCGGGAGTTCTTTTACGCAGGACCTTGCCGTGAGCGATCACGGCAGGACGGGGAGGTATCATGTCCTACGGATTCAACGCGGTATTGACACACATATCATCGTCCAACGATGCCGTTTCCAATCCGTCCTGCGATCACCCTCCGCGTGAGGGCGCGTACAGTACGCGCTGACCTCGCGACCCCTCCATCACCGACATCGCTGATCTGACCCGCGGCGTTCCCGCCGGACGGTCGAGCTATGCCCGAAGATGGACTCGCTTGAGGTCGCGCCATGGCAGAGGTCCTGGGGGAACTCTGGGTGGCGCCCACCACGCAACCTTATCTCTCAAGAAAAGTTTTCAAATGATGACGACATCGGAACAGGATCGCTGGTCACGCGTGAAGAGCCGGCTGCGCTCGAACGTTGGTGAAGACGTCTATACGAGCTGGTTTGCGCGCATGGATCTCGAAGGCGTGCAGGAAGAGAGCGTGCGTCTGTCGGTGCCGACCCGCTTCCTGAAGAGCTGGATCCAGGCCCATTATGCCGAGCGCGTGCTGTCGTGCTGGCAGGCCGAGATGCCGGAAGTGCATCGCATCGATCTCACCGTTCGCACCGCCGTGCGCCCCGTGGTGCAGCCGAAGGAAGCGCCCGCGCCGGTCGAAGCACGCCGCGTGCCCGCGCCGGAGCTGCGCTCGACCGCGACCGCGCCTGTTTCCGCCAATCATGATGCGCTCGGCGGCTCGCCGCTCGATCCGCGCCTGACCTTTGCGAGCTTCGTCATCGGCCGCTCCAACACGCTGGCGCATGCCGCCGCGCGCCAGGTCGCCGAAGGACGTCGCGGCGACCCGGTGATGTTCAACCCGCTCTACATCCATGCGGGTGTGGGCCTCGGCAAGACGCATCTGCTGCAGGCCGTGACCTGGGCCGGCAATTCCGGCAACGAGCGCAAGGTGCTCTATCTCACCGCTGAAAAATTCATGTACGGCTTCGTCGCGGCGCTGAAGACGCAGACGGCCTTGGCCTTCAAGGAAGCGCTGCGCGGCATCGACGTGCTCGTGATCGACGATCTCCAGTTCCTGCAGGGCAAGTCGACGCAGGCCGAGTTCTGCCACACGCTGAATGCGCTGATCGATGCCGGTCGCCAGGTCGTGATCGCGGCCGACCGTCCGCCGTCCGATCTCGAAAGCCTCGACGACCGCGTGCGCTCGCGACTGGCCGGCGGCCTCGTGGTCGAGATGGCCTCGCTCGGCGAGGAGCTGCGCCACGGCATTCTCAAGTCGCGCGTCGCAGCGGCCCGCGCCCATCATGCGACCTTCGAGGTGCCTGAGGAGGTGCTGCATTATCTGGCGCGCACCATCACCCATAACGGCCGCGACCTCGAAGGCGCGATCAACCGTCTTCTTGCTCACTCCAAGCTGAACAACCGGCCGGTAACGCTGGAAATGGCCGAGCACGAGGTGCGCGATCTGGTCCGGCCGCAGGAGCCGAAGCGGATCAAGATCGAGGACATCCAGCGCGTGGTGGCACGGCAGTATAATGTCAGCCGCTCCGACCTGCTCTCCTCGCGCCGGACCGCCAACGTGGTGCGTCCGCGCCAGGTGGCGATGTACCTCGCCAAGACGCTGACCCTGCGCTCGCTCCCCGAGATCGGCCGCCGCTTCGGTGGCCGCGACCACACCACGGTGCTGCACGCCGTGCGCAAGATCGAGGCCCTGGTCTCCAAGGACAACGCGCTGTCCGAAGAGGTCGAGTCGCTCAAGCGCCAGCTCCAGGAATAAACGCCTCGGGCTCTCCTGCCATTCTCCCGCCGCCCCGGCCATGCCCGGGCGGCGGTTTTCGCTTAGCCGGGCGGCAACCTTCGCCTGCCCGGACGGTGGCCTTTATTTCTGCCTGTAAATCGTGGGGAACCTGCCCCAATCCCTTGAAACCGATGGCTTTCCGCGCCACTTTACGCGGCCCCGACGGCTTTTCGATCCTCTCCGCGATGATCCAGCTTTTGGGGGTCTTCGGTGCCGTGGCGCGCGCTCCTCCGCCCGGCTTTTTCCATCTTTGGGGATCGGGCGAGTAGTGCAATGAAGGTTACGGTCGAACGCGCGCAACTCCTGAAATCGCTGGGCCATGTCCACCGCGTGGTCGAGCGCCGCAACACGATTCCGATCCTGGGCAACGTGCTGGTGCGCGCCGAGAACGCGAAATTGTCGTTGAAGGCGACCGACCTCGATCTCGAGGTGACGGAAACGCTGCCGGCGGAAACCGCCACCGCCGGCTCGACCACCGTGCCGGCGCACATGTTCTACGACATCGTGCGCAAGCTGCCCGATGGCTCGCAGATCGTGCTGGAGGCCGACGGCGACCGCGCCGTGCTGGCGATCCGCGCCGGCCGGTCGCGCTTCACGCTGCAGACCCTGCCGGAGAATGATTTCCCTGACCTCGCCGCCGGCGATCTCTCGCATTCGTTCAATCTCGCCGCCAAGGACGTCAAGCGGCTGATCGACCGCACCCAGTTCGCGATCTCGACGGAAGAGACGCGCTATTATCTCAACGGCATCTATCTGCATGCCGCCGGCACCGCGAAAGCCGCGACCCTGCGCGGCGTCGCCACCGACGGCCACCGCCTCGCCCAGCTCGACCTGGTGCAGCCCAAGGGCGCCGAGGGCATGCCCGGCGTGATCGTGCCGCGCAAGACGGTCGGCGAGGTGCAGCGCCTGATCGAGGATACCGAAGCCGAAATGACGATCGAGCTGTCGCAGGCCAAGATCCGTTTCACCATCGGCAACGTGGTGCTGACCTCGAAGCTGATCGACGGCACCTTCCCCGATTACGGCCGCGTCATTCCGCAGGGCAACGACAAGGAGCTCGTGGTCGACAAGAAGGATTTTGAGAACGCGGTCGACCGCGTCTCCACCATCTCCAGCGAGCGCGGTCGCGCGGTGAAATTGTCGCTGTCGCCGGGCAAGCTGGTGCTGTCGGTGACCAATCCGGATTCCGGCAGCGCCACCGAAGAGATCGAGGTCGAATACGCCTCCGACGCGCTCGATATCGGCTTCAACTCCCGCTACCTGCTCGACATCGCCGCCCAGATCGAAGGCGACGTCGCCACATTGAGGCTCGCCGACCCCGGCTCGCCAACCCTGGTGCAGGACAAGGACGACAAGAGCGCCCTCTACGTGCTGATGCCGATGCGGGTGTGAGACCTACTTTCACGCCACACATTGACTACATGCGTCATGGCCGGGCTTGTCCCGGCCATCCACGTCTTGAGAGCCTGAGAACGTGGGTGACGGCAATGACGAGCTGACATGACCCCTTCCCGCATTCATCGCCTCACGCTGACGCATTTTCGCAACTATCGGGCGGCGGGGCTCGAGACGGCGGCTGACATGGTGGCGCTGGTCGGGCCGAACGGGGCGGGCAAGACCAATTGCATCGAGGCGATCTCGTTCCTGTCGCCGGGACGCGGCCTGCGGCGCGCTACGCTGGAGGACGTCGCCGACAACCAGGGCGACGGGTCCTGGGCCGTCTCCGCGCAGGTCGAGGGCGCGCTGGGGCTTGGGACGCTCGGCACGGGCATCGACGCACCGCGCGCAGATGCTGCGGTGAGCCGCCGCTGCCGCATCGACCGCGAGCCGGTGAATTCGGCGGCCGTCTTCGGCGACCATATCCGCATGGTGTGGCTGACGCCCGCGATGGACCAGCTGTTCATGGGCGCGGGCTCGGAACGGCGACGCTTCTTCGACCGCCTGGTGCTCGCGATCGACAGCGAACATTCCAGCCGCATCAACGCGCTGGAGCGGTCGCTGCGCTCGCGCAACCGCCTGCTCGAGACGCGCAATTACGACGATCATTGGTGTGACGCGATCGAGCGCGAGACCGCCGAGCTCGCGGTCGCCGTCGCCGCGACGCGCGGCCAGACCGCAGCGCGCCTGACCGGCATGCTCAACGCGCGCGCGCAAGCCTCCGCATTCCCGTCGGCGCAGATCGCGCTCGACGGCTGGATGGAGAACGCGCTGCTCAACGAGACCGCGACGTCGATCGAGGACCGCTACCGCCAGATCCTGCGCGACAACCGCCCGCGCGACGCGATCGCCGGCCGCACCACCGACGGCCCGCATCTCACCGATCTCCAGGTGATCTATGCGCCGAAAGCCATGCCCGCGCGCGACGCCTCCACCGGCGAGCAGAAGGCGCTGCTGATCGGGCTCGTGCTGGCGCATGCGACGCTGGTCGCCGAGATGACCGGCATCGTGCCGCTGCTGCTGCTCGACGAGGTCGTCGCCCATCTCGATCCCAACAGGCGTGCCGCGTTGTTCGACGAGCTGCGCAAGCTCGGCGCGCAGGTCTGGCTGACCGGCGCGGACCCGGCTGCGTTTGCCGAGATCGGCGCAGGCGGCGAAGTGTTTGACGTCGAGAGCGGACGCGTTTCCGCCCGGCGATAACCTGATGCGTTGAACCCGGTCTATTCGGGCCGCGACTAGGATTGTGAGGCCGCGCCGGCGGTGTCGCAGCCGTTGCAATCGCGCCATCGACACGCGCGATATCCCTGGAGAAAGACCATGATGACGGTAAGGCCCGGGACGAGAGTCCCGGCACGATGGCGGCTGTTCGCGTGCGGCCTCGCTCTGCTCGCAAGCGGCATCGCTGCGGCAGGAGCGACCGGATGGATGCCGCATCTGCCGCCTCTGTTTTCGTCGGCGCTCACGCCGGATCCTGATGCCGCCCTGCCGGCGCCGACCCGGACCAGCTATCGCGAGATCGGCACCACAAAGATGCTCGGCATCGAGGCGCCGCTGCGGACCAGGCTCTCGGCTCGCATCCCTGCAAAACTCGGCGACGTGCTCGCTTTCTACCGCGCCGAACTCGGCAAGCTCGGCTGGCAGGAACAGCCCGATGGCGCTGACATCGCCAGCGATCACGTTCGGCTTGCCTACGTCACTCCGCTGGGGCCGGCCGCGTTGGAGCTCGATCGCAAGGGCAGCAGCACCTCGGTCGACCTGGTGCAGCGAAACAAGGAAGCCGCCACCATGGCGCATGTGATGCCGAAGCCGGGCCGCGCGGCACTGATGTTCACCAATCTCGGCGACAAGGAGGCCGTGCTCACGCTCGACAATCACACCGTCACGCTTCCACCGCGCGCCGGCAAGGAACGCCCCGAAGCGCCGCTGTTCAACATGCCGCCGGGCAAATATTCATACGCGTTGAAGGTCGACGGCCGATCGGACCGCGACATGACGATCGAGCTCGTCGCCGGCGATGCCTGGGACGTCACGGTCGGTCCCGAAGGCGACCTGTGGTCGCCGCTCCAGCTCTATTGAGAGCCGTCGCTCCCGATCGACCTCGTGGCGCCGCAGGATACCGCTATTGAACCTGCCCGCCTCCATCGGCGACTAGTCGTCTGAGGCCGCGCCGACCATGTCGCAGCCGGCAATGGCGCGAGGGACCAGGACCCGCGCGAAATCCAGGAGTCTTGCCGATGTCGATGATCACGCGCGGGACGCAGGTCCCGGCACGCTGGCGGCTGCTTGCATGCGGCCTTCTGCTGATGGCGAGCACGACGCTGCCCGCGCGCGCCGACGATGGCATCGTCGATGTCCACGGCCTGCCGCAGCTCGAAGGCGCGGTGGAGGATACCTCGCTCGGAAAGAGCGACCGCGTCGAATATCGCATGCCGGCGCCGGAAGCCGTGACATCGCCCGCAGTGAAAAAGCTGCTGAGCGCCAATGGCTGGGTGCCCTATGTGCGGCCGCTGGAGGAGAAGAGCGACAATTTGAACTTCAAGAAGGGACGGCTGGGCCTGTCCGTTCACTTCACACAGGCGCTCGGCCGGCCCGACCAGTCCGTGGTCTATTACACGACTGACCGCATCTACGGGAACGTGCCGTTCCCTGACGGCGCGATCGACATCGTGTTCGATGGCACCAGGCCGTATCTCGGCTGCATCGCGCCCGGCGCGCTCGATGCGACGTCGGATTTCTACGCCAGCCAGATGGCTGCGATCGGCTGGCAAAAGCTCACGCCGGAAACTGCCGCGCGCTGGACGACCAGCCTCGACGAGACCGTTCCCAACGGCTTGCGCATGTTCTACGCGCATCCCGACAGCAGGGAGACCGGATTCTATCAGCAGAAGCCCGTCATGCTGACGCTGACGCGCCGCAACGACGGCAAGACCAATGTCGAGATCAAGGTCGCGCCATTCGCTCTACCTGCCGACCTCAAGCTTGACGGCGATTCCGCGGGATTTCCGCGGCCGGGTTCGACCAAGACGTCCATGGGCAAGGGCAACGCCACCACCGCCAGGCGTGAAATGTCCGCCGCCGTGATGGCCGATCTGCCGGCCGTGCTCGCCTTCTATCACCGCGAGCTCACCGCGCGCGGCTGGCGGGAGGACGGCAATGCGCCGCTCGCGCCTGGTGACGAGGTGGCGATCAAGGTATCCACGGCGGAGGAGACTGGCGTGCTGCGGCTCGGCCGCAGATATGACTTCACCATGGTCAGCCTCGCCACGCAGCTGACGGAAGCGGCGATCGCGGCGCGGATCAAGGCCAAGAAGGAAGCCGACGAAAAATTCTTCAAGGACGCCGAGACGGCGGCAAAGCAGATGATCGCCGCGGATGAAGTCCGCCGCAAGGCGCAGGCGGCCAATCTGTCCGACGCGCCGTTGAATGCACTGGCCGGCAGCAACACGCCGGTGCCGCTGCCGGAGACTGCCGAGGGCGTGAAATTCGAAGGCGACGACGGCAGGCTCGAATTCTCGTCCACATCGAGCGTCAAGGCGCTCGCCACGTTCTACCGAGCATCGATGAAGCAGGCAGGCTGGAAGGAGCAGCCGTCGGTCATCAACCAGCCGAACATGGCCGTGCTGGAGTTCGCCAAGGGCGGCAAGGCGATCTCGTTCACGGTCATGCAGATGGGCCCGAAGGTGAATGTCAGCGCCGACGGCTCGGGCCTCAAGATCGCCGCGGTCAGTCCTGCCTCCAAGGCCAAGCCGGCGAGCGGCGATACAGCCGGCGCGCAGGCCAAAGCGTCCATTCCGCTGGAAGCTGACCCGGAGTCCGCGCTGCCCGTGCCGAAGCAGCGCACGTCGACCTCGCTCGGCACGACAAAACTGCCTGGCGTCGAGGCGCCGTTCCGCCGCGAGCTCGATGCCAGCGTGCCGGCCGAGCTCGGCGATGTGCTCGCGTTCTATCGCAGCGAGTTGACAAAACTCGGCTGGCAGGAGAAGCCGGACGGCGCGGTGACGACCGCCGATCGCGTGCAACTCGCCTTCGCGTCTGCGCAGGGGCCGGCGATGTTGAAGCTGGGCCGCGCCAATGGCGAGACATCAGTCAATCTGGTGCAGAAGAACCCGGATGCCGCGACCAAGGCGGACATCATGCCCAAGCCAGGCCAGGCCAAGCTGCTGCTCGGTAACATGGGTAACCAGGAAGCCGTGCTCACCATCAACAAGCAGACCATCAAGGTTGCGGCCGGCGCCGGTGGCCCTCAATCGCCGAAAGGGCCGATGCTCGATCTGCCGCCCGGCAAGTATCAATACGCGCTGAAGATCGCTGGCCGGCAGGCTCGCACCGACACGATCACGATCGCCGCAGGCGATGCCTGGGGCCTGATGGTGGGGCCGACCGGCGAGGTGCTGCCGCTGCAGATGTATTGATCGGATCGCCAGACCCTTGATGCGGAGAGCTGGCATGACGACCGCAGGGCCTGGAACGACGGGTGCACGATGGTGGCTGTCAGCGTGCAGTCTTGCTCTCGTGCGAGCCCAATGGTCGCCTTGGGCGTCATCTCCGCTGGTGTCGGCAGATGCCGCTCAAGGGGCCTCGGAACAGGCCGCCGCGCCCCCGCAAAATCCACGCCTTTGACGCCCCAAAACAGGGCCTCGAATCGGGCTTTCTGCGAGCCTTGGAATCGGCCTTCGAACACCTTGAAATCAGGCTCAAAAACCCCATCTACTCAAAGGGTTGCCGGGAGATACTTTGCGCTAGGCGCAGGCTCTCTTTCATGGCACAAATAGCTTCCAAATCAGCGCCTTTTGCGCGGCTGATTCGGGCGACATTTCGAAGGCCTCTCATGACAGAACCTGCTCGGCAGCCCGCTGCCGAAAACGAGCCCTCCACCGCGAGCGAATACGGCGCGGAATCGATCCGCGTGCTCAAGGGGCTCGATGCCGTCCGCAAGCGCCCCGGCATGTATATCGGCGACACCGATGACGGCTCGGGCCTGCACCACATGGTGTACGAGGTCGTCGACAACGCGATCGACGAAGCGCTGGCGGGCCACGCCACGCGCGTCGATGTCGTGCTCAATGCCGACAATTCCGTCACCGTGCGCGACGACGGCCGCGGCATTCCCGTCGACATCCACAAGGGCGAAGGCATCTCGGCGGCCGAGGTCATCATGACCCAGCTCCATGCTGGCGGTAAGTTCGACCAGAACTCCTACAAGGTCTCCGGCGGCCTGCACGGCGTCGGCGTCTCCGTGGTCAACGCGCTGTCGAGCAAGCTCGGCTTGCGCATCTGGCGCGACGACAAGGAGCACTACATCGAGTTCGCCCATGGCGATGCGGTCGCACCACTGAAAGTGGTCGGCGATGCGCCGGGCCGGCGCGGCACCGAGGTGACGTTCCACGCCTCGACCGAGACGTTCAAGAACGTCGAATATGATTTCGCCACGCTCGAGCACCGGCTGCGCGAACTCGCCTTCCTCAATTCCGGCGTCAACATCGCGCTGTCAGACATGCGTCACGCGGTCGAGAAGCGCGAGGAGATGCACTATTCCGGCGGCGTCGAGGAATTCGTCAAATATCTCGACCGCAACAAGAAGGCGATCGTGCCGGCACCGATCATGGTGCGCGCGGAGAATAACGGCATCGGCGTCGAGGCCGCTTTGTGGTGGAACGACAGCTACCACGAGAACGTGCTGTGCTTCACCAACAACATCCCGCAGCGTGACGGCGGCACCCATCTGGCCGGCTTCCGCGGCGCGCTGACACGCCAGGTCAACGGCTATGCCGAAGCCAACGCCAAGAAAGAAAAGATCGCGCTCACGGGCGACGATTGCCGCGAAGGCCTCACGGCCGTTTTGTCGGTGAAGGTGCCGGACCCGAAGTTTTCGTCGCAGACCAAGGACAAGCTGGTGTCCTCGGAAGTGCGGCCCGTGGTCGAGAACGTGCTCAACGAGGCGCTCCAGGCCTGGTTCGAGGAGCATCCGTCCGAAGCCAAGATGATCGTCGGCAAGGTGATCCAGGCCGCCGCCGCCCGCGAAGCCGCGCGAAAGGCGCGCGAGCTGACGCGCAAGAGCCCGCTCTCGGTCTCCTCGCTGCCCGGCAAGCTCGCCGACTGCCAGGAGAAAGATCCGGCCAAGTCCGAACTCTTCATCGTCGAGGGTGACTCGGCGGGCGGCAGTGCCAAGCAGGGCCGCAACCGCGAATTCCAGGCCGTCTTGCCGCTCCGCGGCAAGATCCTGAACGTAGAGCGCGTCCGCCCCGACAAGATGCTGCACAGCGAGCAGATCGGCACCCTGATCACCGCGCTTGGAACCAGCATCGGTGACGAATTCTCTGTCGATAAGCTGCGCTATCACAAGATCATCGTGATGACGGACGCCGACGTCGACGGCGCCCACATCCGTACGCTGCTGCTGACCTTCTTCTATCGGCAGATGCGCGACATCATCGACGGCGGCTATCTCTATATCGCGCAGCCGCCGCTCTATAAGGTCTCACGCGGCAAGTCCGAGCAGTATCTGAAGGACGAGCGCGCGCTGGAAGATTATCTGATCGACGCCGGCCTCGACGATTGCGTCTACATTCCCGGCAACGGCGGCGACCGCACCGGGCGCGATCTGCGCTCTCTGGTCGACGACGCCCGCGTGGTCCGCAGCATCCTGCGCAACCTGCACAGCCGCTATAACCGCAGAGTGATCGAGCAGGCCGCCATCACCGGCGTGCTGAACAAATCGGTCTACGGCAACCCCGAGAACGCCACGGCCGCGGCGAAGTACATCGCGACCCGGCTGGACAGCCAGGCCGAAGAGGTCGAGCGTGGCTGGGTCGGCCAATTCGTCGAGGGCCAGGGTTTTCTGTTCGAGCGTACCGTGCGCGGCGTCAAGGAAGCCGCGATCATCGACGACGCGCTGCTCGGCTCCGCCGAGGCCCGCAAGCTCGACGAGTACGCGCCGAAGCTCCAGGACGTCTACGCGCGCTCGGGCAAGCTGCGCCGCAAGGACAGCGAGCATGTGGTGCACGGTCCGTCCGACCTGTTCGAGGCCGTGACCGAAGCCGGCCGCAAGGGCATCTCGCTGCAGCGCTACAAAGGTCTGGGCGAGATGAACCCCGAACAGCTCTGGGAGACGACGCTCGACACCGACGTGCGCTCGCTGCTCCAGGTGAAGGTCAAGGAAGTCGACGAGGCCGACGACATCTTCACCAAGCTGATGGGCGACGTGGTCGAACCGCGCCGTGACTTCATCCAGGAACATTCGCTGAGCGCGACGATCGATATCTGATCTCGCTGCCTCCACGGCGTCATGGCCGGGCTTGTCCCGGCCATCCACGTCCTGCGCCGCGAAACAAAGAACTTGGATGCCCGGGACAAGCCCGGGCACGACGGCCAGACCCAGTCTCCTGAACCTCACCACCCGCAATCACGACGAAGTAGCGTGAACCCATTGGCCTGTTCCGGCCGGAAGCGCGATGTCATGAGTGCCCCTGCATTGAAGCCGGCGATCCCTTCGCGCCGCCTGGGCGTGATCGGGAGCCTCGTTGGGCTATTGGCCTTCATTGCAGCCCTCCTGCCCCATTGGGTCGTGCCGATCATGTATCCGCCGCCGCCAGTCGATCAGGTCATCGTCGACACCGGGCACCGCATCAAGGATCGTGTCATCGCGCGCGTGAAGGGCGTGGAGTATCAGGCGCCGAAGGTTGAAAAATCGGCTGGAAGAAGCTGGAGCGAAGCGGCTTCCGTCACCGCAATCTCGCTCGGCCTGCTTGCCATTCTGCTCTCGGTCCTCGCGCTCATCTCCAGGGAGGAGCGCCTCCTTGCCGCCGTCGCCGCCACACTCGGCACCGGCGCCATTGCGATCGAAATCTCATTCGTCATGATCGGCGCGCTGATCCTGCTCGCGATCCTCTATGTGGTGGGAAATATCATCGGGCTGCTCTGAAACTGCCTGGCTGGCAGAGGGCCTCGAGCCACAGCCTGCACAATTGCTACCGCGCTCAATTCCCTATAGTTTCCGCCTCCAAAGCAGCCCGCCCCAACCCAGCAGGACGGAGAGATCCCGTGGCGCCCATTCAGTACATTGTCGAGGGCGGTCACCGGCTCTCGGGCTCGATCGAGCCGGCCGGCAACAAGAATTCGGCGCTGCCGATCATCGCCGCCGCCTTGCTCACCGAGCATCCGGTGACGCTTGAGAACGTGCCGCGGATCCGCGACACCGAGACGCTGGTCGAGTTGATCGGGTCGGTCGGTGCGTCCGCGGAATGGACGGCCCGCAACACGCTCCGCATCCACGCCAAGAGCATCCGCGCCGCCGATCTCGATCCCGAGCTCTGCGTCCGCATTCGCGCCTCGATCCTGCTTGCAGGTCCCCTGCTCGCCCGCTGCGGCGAGGTGATGCTGCCGCCGCCCGGCGGCGACGTGATCGGCCGGCGCCGGCTCGACACCCACGTGCTGGCGCTGGAACAGCTCGGCGCAAAGGTCATTGCAACGGACCGGCTGGAATTCCGCGCGCCAAAACTCACCGGCGCCGATGTATTCCTGGACGAGCCGAGCGTCACCGCGACCGAGAATGCCCTGGTCGCTGCCGTCGCCGCCGACGGCGTCACTTATCTGCGCAACGCGGCCTCCGAGCCGCATGTGCAGGATCTCGCCAATTTCCTGGTCGCGCTCGGCGCCAAGATCGAGGGCATCGGCACCAACACCATGGTCATCCATGGCCCGGCGACGCTGGGGGAAGCGACCTACAGGATCCAGCCCGACCATATCGAGGTCGGCTCGCTGATCGGACTTGCCGCCGTGACGCGCTCGCCCCTGCGCATCGTGCGCGCGGGCGTCGAGCATCTGCGCTCGATCCGCATGGGCTTTGAGCGGCTCGGCATCGTCTGCCGCGTCGAGGGTGACGACCTCATCGTGCCGTCGAACCAGACGCTGAAGATCCAGGACGATTTCGGCGGCCACGTGCCGAAGCTGGAGGACCAGCCTTGGCCGGCCTTCCCGGCCGACCTGATGTCGATCGCGATCGTCACCGCCACGCAATGCGAGGGCGTGATCCTGATGTTCGAGAAGATGTTCGAGTCGCGGATGTTCTTCGTCGACAAGCTGATCGGAATGGGCGCGCGCATCGTGCTCTGCGATCCGCATCGCGCCATCATCGCCGGCCCTAGCCGCCTGCACGGCGCGACGATGACCTCGCCCGACATCCGCGCCGGCATGGCAATGCTGCTCGCCGCGGTCTGCGCCGAGGGCACCTCCACGATCAACAATGCCGACCAGATCGAGCGCGGCTATGAGCGCATCGACGAGCGGCTGAATGCGCTGGGTGCGAAGATCCGTCGCGTGCCGGAGCGGAAGGGCTGAGAGCGTTTTCTTCCTTCTCCCCTTGTGGGAGAAGGTGGCGCGAAGCGCCGGATGAGGGGTTGCTTCAGCGAGCTCCATAAGAAATTGACTCGCGGATAGAGACCCCTCACCCGTCTCGTCGCTGCGCGGCGAGCCACCCTCTCCCACAAGGGGAGAGGGGAAAAAACAGGGCCATGTTTTCGACGTGCGGCTGTGCTATTTCACCCGCAATGCTCGACACTGTCCAACCACAACAGCAGCCCCAAGCCGGACTGCAAAGCCATCTCGCCGAAGAGTTCGTCGAGACGCTGCGACTGGCTGTGCCGATGATGCTGACGCAGCTCGGGCAGATCGCGATGATCACGAGCGATCTCGTGCTGATCGGGAGGCTCGGTGAGGATTCGGTCGCCGCTGCGGCACTTGCGCACACCGTCTATTTCGTCAGCTTCACCTTCGGTCTCGGCTTGATGGCTGCGGTGTCGCCGCTGGCAGCGCAGGCGTTCGGCGCCGGCGACGTCAGGCGCATCCGCCTCTCCCTGCGCGTCGGCCTGTGGGTCGCACTGCTGATTTCGCTGCCGATGATGGCCTCGCCGCTCTATGGCGAGCACATCCTGATCGCGCTCGGACAGGCGCCGCATTCAGCCGCGCTCGCCCAGCGCTATCTGAATGGGCTGGCCTGGGGCATTGCGCCGGCGCTCGGCTTCATCGCGCTGCGCAGCATGATGAGCGCGGTGAACCGGCCGCAGGCGCCCTTGTGGATCACGCTCGCCGCGATCCCGGCGAACTTCGCGCTGGTCTATTGCCTGATCCATGGCTTGTTCGGCCTGCCGGAGCTCGGCCTGTTCGGCGCGGGGCTTGCGACCACACTGGTCAATCTCGGCACCTTCGTCGCCGCCCTCACCATCGCGGCGTTGCGCAGGCCGTTCGCCGACTACCATCCGCTCACGCGTCTCTGGCGGATCGACTGGCCCTTGATGCGCCAGCTGATCGCGATCGGCGCGCCGATCTCGTTCTCGCTGCTGCTGGAATACGGCCTGTTCTCTTCGGCCGCACTCTTGATGGGGCTGATCTCGACCACTGCCCTCGCCGCGCACCAGATCGCGCTGCAGGTCACGGCCGTGCTGTTCATGGTCCCGCTCGGCGTCGGCATGGCCGCGACGGTGCGTGTCGGTCATGCCTTCGGCCGCGACGACCCTGCCGGCGTCCGACGCGCGGGCCTCGTCGCCGCCGTGCTCGGCGTTGCCTTGGTCGCGGTGCTGACAGTCGCCATCATCCTCGGGCGCTACGAGTTGGGGCGGCTGTTCTTCGGCAGCAGCGAGGCCAGCGCACCCACTGTCAGCCTGACCGCGACGCTGCTCATGGTTGGCGCGACCTTCTTCATCGCCGACGCGCTGCAGACCATCATGGGCGGGTCGTTGCGCGGCCTCAATGACACAAGGATGACTTTGGTATTCGCGGCGATCGGCTATTGGTGCGTCGGTTTTCCGATCGCCTGGATGCTCGCCTTCCACGCCGGCCTTGGCGCGGTCGGTGTCTGGATCGGGTTGTCGATCGGATCGTTCGTCTATGCCGGCCTGCTGATCTTGCGCTTTCGGATGCTGACGCGCAGACTGGCGGGATGACAGAACCAGTTCGTGAAATCACCCCCGATGTCGATGCCGGCACGGTCCTGGCAGGTGCGCAGTTCATGGACGCGTTTCGCGTCGACGTCGGCTCAACAAACGTGAACGCCCGCGAAGCCTGCACACGGATGGTCCTGAACGGGCCGCGCTGGGTCGATGCGCTGGTGCGCCTGCGCAACATTCTCGTCACGCCATTCGGCCTAAAAAAATCAGGCGAAGGCGCGCCTGCGCCCGGCGGCCTGATCGGGCTGTTTCCAGTCTTGAGCGAGACCCCGGAGCGGCTGATCGCCGGCTTCAACGATTTTCACCTCGATTTTCGCATTGTCGTCGACGTGGCCAAGGATGCAGCGAGCCGCCAGGTCACCGTGACCACGCTGGTAAAAACCAACAATCTCCTCGGCCGGACCTACCTCACGCTCATCACGCCGTTCCACAAGATCGTAGCTCGCGGCATGATGGGGAGGATCGCGGAGCCGGTGCGATGACGCTGTCCGTCGATCTCTTCTTTTCCTTTCGCAGCCCCTACAGCTATCTGGCGCTGCCGAAGACGCTGAAGCTGGTCGAGGCGTACGATCTCTCGGTCAATTTGCGGCCGGTCTACCCGATCGCAGTCCGCGTACCCGGCTTCTTCAAGAAGGCCAGTCCGCAATTCGCGCGCTACATCGTCATGGACAGCCGCCGCGTCGCCGAGCACGCGGGCATTCCATTCCGCTTTCCCCGGCCCGACCCGATCGTGCAGGATATGACGACGCTCGATGTCGCGGCCGAACAGCCCTACATCCATCGCCTGACACGATTGGGCACGATGGCGCAGCTCGACGGCCGCTCGCTCGCTTTCACATCCGCGATCGCGCCTGTGCTCTGGGACGGTTCGGTCGCCGGATGGAATGAGGGCGATCACCTCGCCCGCGCCGCCGAGAAGGCCGGCTTCGATCTCGCCGCGATGGATGCGGCGATCAGCGCCGATCCGGATCGCTACGAGCAGGTGATCACGGAGAATGAAAAGGACCACGCCGCGTCAGGTCATTGGGGCGTGCCGACCTTCGTGTTCGAAAACGAACCGTTTTTCGGCCAGGACCGCATCGATCTCCTCGTCTGGTGCTTGCAAGGCAAGGGCCTGACGAGGAGATAGATTCACTTCGCGATCTTCACCGGTCCATTCGCCACGGCCTCCGACCATTCGCCGACGACGCGGTCGAGGTCGCAGAGATTCTGGTGCATCTGCTCCAGCGAGAATCCCAGTGCGAAGAAGCGCTCCGCAGTATCGCCGGGGTGACCGCGGATCAGGCCGTCCTGACGCACGGCCGCGACCGCCTCGGCATAGTGCTGAAGCGCGACGTGCACGGGATGGATCGGCGGCGCGCCGGCGCCCTCGCGCAGGGCTTCGGCCGCCGACTTCAGGAAGCGCATGATCGCCGCGCTGACTTCCGACAGCGGCCCGGCAAGCCTGACCTGCACGTCGACCGGCAGCGGGACCACAGTGGCGCGGCCGATCATCACGACGTCGTGGCGCAGCCGCAGGATCGTGCGCAGCAGGGGGCCGGTGTCGGGACCGCTCGACAGCCACGCCGAACGCTCGCGCTCGGCCTCTGTGCCGATGGTATTCATGCCCACCAGGGCAGTGCCGATACCGTCCTGGATCCGATGCAGCGCGTCGTTGTCGCGGCCACGCGTCAGGCCGGCGAGCAGCTCCATGAAAGCCTCCGCGATCAGCTCGAGCAGTGTCGCCGCACTGGCGCGAATCTGCCGCACCGCGCGCGAGGGCAGCACCAGGAAGGAGACGAGCAGCCCCGTGACCGCGCCAACCGAGACCTCGCTGACGCGATCGATCGCGGAGGCCATGGGATCGGCATGGTGCATGCTCGGAAGCACGAGCACGATCACGGCCGTCACCGTCGCAGAGCTCAGGTTCGGATAGATCGAGGCGGTAAAGGCCAACGGCGCCACAGCCAGCACCAGCAAACACAGCAGGCCCAGTTCGCCGGAATAGGGAATCAGGATCGCGATCGCGCCGCCATAGACGGCGCCCCCGATCGTACCGAGCATGTAATCGCGCGTCGCCTTCAGCGAGCGGCCGACACTCATCTGGGTCACGATGATGGACGTCAGAACCGCCCAGAGCGGCAGCAGGAGATGCAGCGCAGTGGCGACGGCATAGGCCGAGGTGGCTGCGACCGTGACCCGGATCGCCAGCCCCAATTGCGTCCTGCGCGACCAGACGCGGTCGAACAATTGTCTTGCTGAAACCATCGCCTGATGTCCCCGACCCCGTCCTCGTCAACCGGCCAAAAGCATAGCTGATGCCCGCGCCCCCAAGTCCGCTTGAAAGGGGGGATTAGCCCGCCTAATTTGCCGGCCAAAACGAGGAAACACGATGGCTCACGAAACCGCAACGCTCGCCGCCTATGTCGCCAACCTGAAATTCGCCGACATCCCGGCGGAGGTGCTGGATCGCGCCAAGGTGCTGACGCTGGATTTCCTCGGCAGCGCCATCCGGGCGCGGAGCGAGGCCGAATCCACCCCGTCGATCCTGAAGATGCTGGAAGCGCTGGCGCTCGACACCAAGGGCGAGTCCACCGTGTTCGGCGATTCCAAGACATGGACACCGGCGGTGGCGGCCCTGCTCAACGGCGCGCTCGGCCATTCCCTCGATTTCGACGATACGCATGCGGATTCCTCGCTGCATCCGAGCGCACCGGTGGTTCCGGCCGCGTTCGCCGTCGGCGAGATGGTCGGTGCCTCCGGGCGCGACGTGCTGACGGCGATCGTTGCGGGCTATGAGGTCTGCTGCCGGCTCGGCAACGCGCTCGACCCGACCTCGCATTATGCGCGCGGCTTCCATCCGACCGCCACCGCCGGCACCTATGGTTCGGCAGCTGCGGCAGCGAAACTATTCGGCCTCTCCGAGGCGCAGATCATCGCAGCCTTCGGCGTCGCCGGCAGCCAGGCCGCGGGCTCGCTGCAATTCCTGATGAACGGCGCCTGGAACAAGCGCTACCAGGTCGGCGCCGCCGCGATGAACGGCGTGATCGCGGCGACCCTGGCGCGCAACGATTTCGTCGGCGCCACGGAATCGGTCGAAGGCAAGCACGGCCTGCTCGCCGGCTACACCGACGATGCGCATCCCGACAAGGCAGTGGCCGGGCTCGGCAAAACCTATGAGACCATGAAGATCGGCGTGAAGCCGTATCCGAGCTGCCGCTACACCCATGCCGCGATCGATGCACTGATCGCGATGCGGCGCGAGCACAATCTGACGCCCGACCAGGTCAAGCGGGTCGAGATCGGCCTTCATCGCAACGGCATCACGCTGACCGGCGACGCCGCGACCAAGCGGCATCCGACCTCCATCGTCGGCGGCCAGTTCTCGATGTTCTTCACCGGCGCGCTCGCGCTCGACCAGGGCTCGTTCGGCTGGGACGATTACGGCCGTCTCGGCGATGCCGCGATCGACGCGCTCGCCGACAAGTTCGACGTTGTGCAGGACGAACGGCTCGAGGTCGGTCGCACCCATCCCTTCGGCGCCCGCGTCAGCATCACCACTGATGACGGCGTGCATGAGCGGCTCTACGCCGATCCCTCGGGCGAGCCGAACTCGTTCCCGGATGCACTGGCGATGCAGCAGAAGTTCCTGACGCTGGCGCGGCCCGTGCTGAATGCACGGGCCGACAAGTTCGCCGATGCGATCATGACGCTGGAGCGGTTCGATCGCGTGGCGAAGGCGACGGAGCTGGGGCGGCAATAGCCGCTCTGTCTTCCCTTCCCCCTATGGGAGAGGGAAGAAAGGGCGCTAATTCGTCCCCGCGACCTTCCCGGTCTCGCGCGTTGTCGCAACGACGTCGCGCACGAGATCGAACACGCCGTCGGCTTGCGGCGGCACGTTCGGCGAGCGGCCGAGGCGCACGATCACCAGCTTCTCCGAGGGGATCACGATGGTGTACTGCCCGATCGTGCCCTTGGCGAAGAAGGCATCGCGCGGCCAGCCGTGCTTGATCCGAAATTTTGCACCAAAGCTGTCGCCCTGGTTGGTCCAGAAGCCGGCGCCGATGCCGACCCACGCGTTCGGCGTGGCTGTGGCCGAATAGTTCACCCAGCCCTCCGGCAGGATGCGCTTGCCACCGGCGACGCCGTCGTTGAGGTAGAGCTGGCCGAAGCGCGCCCAGTCGCGCGCGGACGCCAGCATTTTGCTGGAGCCCTCGATCGTACCTGCACCATCGAACTGGAGCGTGACGTGGCGCATGCCGAGCGGCGCGAACAATTCGCGGCGCGCGAAGGCCAGCGTATCGCCGGGCTTGCCGCCGACGGCGTTGCGGATCAGATGCGCAAGGATGAGGAAGTTGCCGTCATGATAATTCCAGGTGGTGCCCGGCGCGGTCGCGAGCGGCGTGCGCTCGGCAAAGCCGGCCATGTCGTCCTCCACGAATTTCATGACGTTGACCGGCTCGACCACGGAGCCGAGCGAGGCCTCCAGCGAGCTACCGAGCGCAATACCTGCGGTGTGACGCAGCAACTGGTCGACCGTGATGGCGTGACGCGGGTCATCAGGAGCTTGCCAGGCGGCAATCGGCGCGGGCCCGTCGAGCTTCAATTTGCCCTGCCGCACGAGAATGCCTGTGAGTGCCGACATCACCGACTTGGTCATGGAGAAGCCGAGCAGTTGCGTCTCCGGTCCGATGCCGTCGGCATAGCGTTCGGCGATGATGCGGCCCGCCTTCATGACGACAATCGCGCGGGTGCGGCGATGAGGCGGCTGGGCGGGCTCGGCAAAGGCGCGGTCGAGCGCGGCCGACAGGCCCTCGCTTTGCGGCGCCACGAGCCCCGGGCCGGCGACCTCGGGCAACAACGCCGGCTGCTTGTCGTCAGGCGGCAACGCGACATCGGCGATGCCCTGGCCGTGCTCGAGCGTGCAACCAAGTCCCTCGCGATAGACGGCATGGCTGCGGCCGATCCCGAACAGGGACACCGTGACATCCTTGCGGGTACGATCGACCTGAAAGTCCATGGCCCAAGTGAGCAGACTCACGCCTGGCATCGCGTCGGTGGTCTCGGCGAGATCGCGCACGGGATCGAGGCCGGAAACGAAGGTTTCCGCGCAGAGCGTATCGGCGATGAAGCCGGTGGCGATCCTGGGTACGTCGCGGGCTCGCGCCGCGCCGAACGCGAGGCCGGCACAGGCGATGGCGGTGGTGAGGAGGACGATCTTGCGGCGACGGGTCACGGCTTTCTCCGGCTTTCGGGGGCGAGTGCGGGGAGAAAGCCGGAGGTGGGTGATACGTGCTCGCCGGATTCGGAAAACGACCTTGCCGAAACTGATCGGCGGCTAGTCGATTTCAGAATTATTACGTAGTTTCAATTACTTATAATCTAGGCCGCTTCGGCCTTGAGCCGCCGATATTCCGTCGGCGTCACGCCCGTGACTGCCTTGAAGGCGCGGTTGAACGGGCCGAGCGACTGGAATCCGGCGTCCATCGCGATGGTGATGACGGGAACCTCGGCTTGGGTGGGGTCGGCGAGCGCAGCCTTGGCTTCCTCGATGCGGTGGTTGTTCAGGAACACATTGAAGTTGCGGTAGCCGAGCCGCTGGTTGATCAGCCGGCGCAGCCGGTATTCCGGAATCTTCAGCCGGCCCGCCAACGCGCCGATGGTGATGTTCTCCTGGCGATAGATCCGCTCGTCCGCCATCAGCCGCATCAAGGCGTCGATGAGCTTCTGGTCGGCGGCGCCTTCGGCCGCGGGCTGACTGAAAACATCAGTCGCGGGCTCCACTGCTGCCGGAAACAGATCTGCCCCATCGACGCGCATCATGGCATAGACGATCGCTGCGACGGTGCAGGCGAGCGCGCCGGCATTGATGGTTTCGGCTGCAGCGCCGACGTGGTGGCCGGCGACGGCGATCTGGAGCACCGCGTTCAGCCCGCCATAGAGTGCGGTTGCGCAGACGATGAACACACGAACGCGGCGGCGGCGCTCGACCAGATCGGTCGGCCAGGAGGCGATCATCTGCCCGATCGCCAGCGCGATGAAACCGAGCACAATCAGATTGACCACCGTCACCGAGAACCGCACATGGCCGCTCGGTGCAATCCAGACGCAGCCGGCGAAACTAAAGGCCGTCACCAGCGCCCAGACCCATCCGTGCCACCAGCGAAGGCGAAACTCGTCGTCGAACAGGGAGCGTGTGAACAGCCAGAACACCACCATGGTGCCGGTCGATATTGCGATCAACGGTGCATGCCAGAGCGGGATCCGCGACGTGACATCGACCGAATAGCTCGCCGCATGCGCGGCCGAGCCCAGCGCAAAGGCCGCACCGAGGCGGGCAGCCAGCACCTTGCGAAAATCGGAGAGCAGCGACACCGCCAGCATCAACAGCAGCGCGACGCTGGCGGCGCGAAAGGCGAGGTCGAGATTGGTCAGCAGCATCCGTCAGTCCGATCGTCCGACCTGCAACTTAAGTCAGAACACATGCCGATTCAATTTCGTCGCCAAGTTGAACGCGACGTCAGCCAGACGTCGGCCGGCTTGCCGAACAGATCGATCTCACGATTCTTCCGCGCGCCGAGCTTGCGCGCCACGGCCTGCGACGCTTCATTCACGCTTTCGATACAATGCATGATCTCGTCGATCTCAAAACTGTCAAATGTCCAGTCGATCGACGCACGGGCCGCCTCCAGCGCATAGCCCTTGCCTCGAAACTCCTTTGCGATGCCCCAGCCGATCTCGAAGCCGGGCCAGCCCGGCGGGCACCATGGGCCGACACGCCCAACGTAGTTGCCGCTGGGCTTTTCCTCGACCACGAACATGCCGAAACCATAGAGCGCCCAGTGCCCTGATATCACCGCCGCGTTGCGCCACCCGGCGATAGCGGTGGTGACCGGCTTGCCATCGGCTGCAATGAAACGCGCAGTACCGGGATCGCTCAGCATCGTGGCATTTGGCGCGATGTCGCTAGCGCGCCATGGGCGCAGGATAAGACGTTCCGTCTCGATTTGGGGGCCCGAGACCTCAAGCAGCCTGGCGCCAGGCTTGAGCGGCGGAATCATCTGTCTCCTCCCGTTCCCTTTGATGTTCTGCTACGATCATACCAGCAAGAAACAGGAGTCCACCATGAGCTGGCAACCCTCCAACGATCCCGTGCTCGGCGATCCCATGTCCTGCGACGCGCTCGATCTCGTCATCGTGCCGCGCACCCGCGATCTCGGTGACGGATTCGCGGTGCGGCGCGCGCTGCCGCATGGCAAGCGGCAGATGGTCGGGCCTTTCATCTTCTTCGATCATTTCGGCCCGGTGCAGTTCGTTTCCGGCAAGGGCATGGACGTGCGGCCGCATCCGCATATTGGGCTTGCCACCGTCACCTACCTGTTCGACGGCTCCATCATGCATCGCGACAGCGAGGGCAATGTGCAGGAGATCGCGCCCGGCGCGATGAATTTGATGACCGCGGGCCGCGGCATCGCGCATTCCGAGCGTACCCCGGACGCACAGCGCGCCTCGGGACAGCAGATGCTCGGCCTGCAAAGCTGGATCGCGCTGCCGGCGGGATCGGAAGAAATCGATCCCTCGTTCCAGCATTATGCGGCGGGCGAATTGCCGATGATCTCCGAGCGCGATTTTACCGCGCGGGTGATCGCCGGCTCCGCCTTCGGCATCGCCTCGCCGGTGAAAATGGTCTCGCCATGGTTCTACACCGAGGTCACGGCGCTCGCAGGCGCCAGCGTGCCGCTCGATCCTGATCATGAGGAGCGCGCCATCTACGTCGTCGACGGCGAAATCGAGATCGCGAATGAGCGCTACGAGGGACCGCGGCTGCTGATCTTCCGCCCCGGCGACCGCATCACCGTGAAGGCGCTGAGAGCCACGCGGATGATGTTTCTCGGCGGCGATGCATTGGAAGGCCCGCGCCACATCTGGTGGAATTTCGTCTCCTCCAGCAAGGAGCGGATCGAACAGGCCAAGCAGGACTGGAAAACCGGCCGCTTCGCCGCGGTTCCGCAGGAACATGAGTTCATTCCGCTGCCGGAATAGGCTAATGCGGCTTCCGGCCGTGCCATCACGCCCGGCCGGATAACCTGCCTTATAGCCGTCTGTCCGAAAGCCAAGTTGACGAAAGCCTTGCGATGACCACCATGCTCTCCAGCGACCTGCCCCTGACCAAGATCGGCCGCGGCAAGGTGCGCGACATCTACGCCGTCGACGACGACCGCCTGCTGCTCCTCACCACCGACCGCATCAGCGCCTTCGACGTCGTGATGGGCGAGACCATCCCGATGAAGGGCGCGGTGCTCACCCAGATCAGCGCATTCTGGTTCAACAAGCTCGAAGGCGTGGTGCCGCATCACATGATCAGCGCCGATGCCGACGAGATCATTGCGGCGGTGCCGGCCTTGAAGCCGCATCGCGCCGAGATCCTCGGCCGCGCCATGCTGTCCCGGCGCACCACCGTGTTTCCGATCGAATGCGTAATCCGCGGCTATCTCTCCGGCTCGGCCTGGAAGGAATATGCGGCGAGCGGCACATTGGCCGGCGAGAAGCTGAAGCCAGGTCTGGTCGAAAGCGAGAAGCTCGATCCCTCGATCTTCAGCCCCGCGACCAAGGCCGAGACCGGCCATGACGAGAACATCACCATCGCGAAGATGCGCGCGGTCGTCGGCGACGACGTCGCCTACACGCTCGAGAGTATGACGCGCGCGATCTACACGCTCGGCGAAGAGCTGGCGCGCGAGCAGGGCATCATCATCGCCGACACCAAGTTCGAGTTCGGCCGCGACAAGGACGGCCGTATCATCCTGATCGACGAGGTCATGACGCCGGATTCGTCACGCTTCTGGGCGGTCGATGCCTACAAGCCCGGCCAGCCGCAGGCGAGCTTCGACAAGCAGCCCTTGCGCGACTATCTCGACGTCGAGCGCCACGCCGGCCGCTGGAACGGCGACGCCCCGCCGCCGCCACTGCCCGCGAGCGTGGTGGACGCAACCAGCAAGCGATACCTGGAAGCGTATCGGCGCGTGACGGGGAACGAACTGAGGATTTAGGCCGAGCTGTTTATTGTCGTCCTGGCGAAGGCCAGGACCCATAGCCACCGGCCGCGATGTTGCGAAGACTCGTAGTGACCTGCTTCGCGTCAAACTACTCCCTAGGGTAATGGGTCCTGGCTTTCGCCAGGACGACCAGACTCACACCCCCGCCATCATCACGTATTTGATCTCGACATATTCTTCCATGCCGTGACGCGAGCCTTCGCGGCCGAGGCCGCTTTCCTTGACGCCACCGAAGGGCGCAACCTCGGTGGTGATCAGGCCGGTGTTGACGCCGACCATGCCTGACTCCAGTGCTTCGGCGACGCGCCAGACGCGGCCGAGATCGCGGGAGTAGAAGTACGACGCCAAGCCAAACGGCGAAGCGTTGCACATCGCGACCACATCGGCCTCGTCCTTGAAGCGGATCACCGGTGCAATCGGGCCAAAGGTCTCTTCCTGCGACACCAGCGAGTCGGGCTTCACATCGGCCAGCACGGTCGGCTCGAAGAAGGAGCGCCCGAGCTCGCTGCGCTTGCCGCCGGTGACGACCTTGGCGCCGCGCTTGACGGCATCCGCAATGTGGCGTTCGACCTTGTCGATCGCCTTCATGTTGATCAGCGGCCCTTGCGTGACGCCGGCTTCCGTGCCGTCGCCGATCTTCATCGCCGCGACCTTCGCCGACAGCTTCTTGACGAACTCGTCATAGATCCTGTCCTGGGCGTAGATGCGGTTGGCGCAGACGCAGGTCTGGCCCATGTTGCGGTACTTCGAGACCATCGCGCCTTCGACCGCGGCGTCGATGTCGGCATCGTCGAACACCACGAACGGCGCGTTGCCGCCAAGCTCGAGGCCGAGCCGCTTCACGCCGACGGACGCCTGCTGATAGAGGATCTTGCCGACCGCGGTCGAGCCGGTGAAACCGACGAAGCGCACGGCCGGATGCTCGCACAGCACCTTGCCGATCGGCGGCGCGTCACCGGTGATGATGTTGAGCACGCCCTTGGGGATGCCGGCCTTCTCGGCGAGCACGGCCAGCGCCAGGGCCGAGAGCGGCGTCTCGTTGGCGGGCTTGAGCACCACGGTGCAACCTGCGGCGAGCGCCGGCGAGACCTTGCGCGTGATCATCGAGTTCGGAAAATTCCACGGCGTGATGGCGCCGCAGACGCCGATCGGCTGCTTGATCGCGAGCAGGCGCGCGTCGGCCCGCTGCGTCGGGATGGTCTCGCCATAGACGCGACGGGCTTCCTCGGCGAAGAACTCGATATAGGCGGCACCGATATCGACCTCGCCAAGCGCTTCCGACAACGGCTTGCCTTGCTCGGACGTGAGGATCAGCGCGAGGTCCTCGCGGTTGGCGATGATCAGCTCGAACCATTTGCGCAGGATGTTGGAGCGCTGCTTGGCGGTGTGCTTGGCCCAGGCCGGGAAGGCACGCTGGGCGGCTTCGACCGCCTTCGTCGTATCATCCGCGCCAAGCTGCGGGACTTTTGCGATTTCGACGCCGGTGGCGGGATTGTTCACGGCGAAGACTGATGTGCCGACCCAGGCGCCGTCGATATAGCAAGCCTCCTTGAGCAGCGATGGGTCCTTCAACCGGTCACGCAGGTTGGCGGTGGCGTGCTGGGCGCGTGCGGCGGCGGTCGGCGTCATGGCGTTACTCCCTCGGGGCGATCAGATCGGCCCGGAATATAGGGATATCAGGCGCGCAATGCACCGTCCCGCAACGCACATCTGATGGGAGTTAAGCTGAGAGCCGCGGGATTACGCCGCGCCGTTGATATAGGTCTCGCGCCTGCCGATCATGCGTTCGGCGGCTGCCTTGGCGCCGGCCTTCGAGGAGGTCGCACAGGTCCGATACTCAAGATCGGGCGCGTCCGAGGTGTCTCGGCGGCCGAACCAGGATTTCGAGCCGACCGGCAGCAGCGCCAGCGACTGCGCCAGATTGTCGACCGCGTCGAAGGAATAGAGTGCACCGGTGCCGGCAACGCGCACCTCGTAAATACCGGGCGAGATCGGCGCTTCCAGATTGTCGCCCCGTCCAGGACGGGGATAGCGCTTCCATTCACTCCAGGTCGAAATCATCTCAGGTCCCCTCGCGGCCGGAGGACGGCCGCCAAATTTGCTTCAAGTCTTAACGTCAGCCGCCGATCGGGCCGTAAACTGAACGCCGCAACGCACAAAATGTTTCTAGTGCTTCAAACACCCAAAACATATCGCCTGAGCCCATCCAAGGTCACGGCTGGTTGCGGCCATCCACCGCAGATTGTGAAAAAGTGTTGCAGATCAGTCGTCCCGCGCAGAGCACAGACCGTCAAGTCACGACATCGCGACCGCAGGGTGCATATCGCCACGCTTGCCGCGCAGCGGATGCGGGAGGACAATCCGATCACTTCCAAGAATAATCAAACCGGAGGAAACGCGTATGCAAAGCAAAGCTGAGATCGATCAGATTCTGAGCAAGACAAGCGACGCCAAGGAAATTCCCGGCGTTGTTGCGATCGCCGCCAGCGGCAGCGAAGTTCTCTATCAGGGCGCATTCGGCAAGCGCGACCTTTCCAAGCCCGATGCGATGACGGCGGACAGTGTGTTCTGGATCGCCTCGATGACGAAGGCGGTGACATCGGCCGGCGCGATGCAGCTGGTCGAGCAGGGCAAGTTGTCACTTGACGCGCCGATCGGATCCCTGCTGCCCGATCTCGCCAAGCCGCAGGTGCTGGAAGGCTTTGATGCCAAGGGCGAGCCAAAGCTGCGGCCGGCGAAGACCGCGATCACCTTGCGCCAGCTCATGACGCACACCGCCGGCTTCGCCTACAACATGTGGAACGCCGATCTCGCCGTTTACCTGGAGAAGGCCGGCATCCCCCCGATCACCACCTGCCAGAACGCCGCGCTGAAGACGCCTGTCATGACCGATCCCGGCACGCGCTGGGAATACGGCACCAATATCGATTTCATCGGCAAGGCGGTGGAAGCCGTCAGCGGCAAGCGGCTCGATGCTTACTTGCGTGACAATATGTTTGCGCCGCTCGGCATGTCCGACACCGGCTTCAAGATCACCGACGACATGCGCAAGCGTCTCGTCGGCATGCATGCGCGCGGCGAGGATGGCCAGCTTGCCGCAATTCCGTTCGAGCTCGAGCAGAATCCGGAATTCCACATGGGCGGCGGCGGCCTCTATTCGACCGCGGCCGATTACATCAAGTTCACCCAGATGATCCTGAACAAGGGCCGCGGCAACGGCAACCAGGTGCTGAAGCCAGAGACGATCGCCGCCATGAGCCAGAACCAGATGGGCGATCTGAACATGAACCGGCTGGCGACGGCCGCGCCGATGTACACCAACGACGTCGATCTCTACCCGGAGCAGGTGAAGAAATGGGGCCTCAGCTTCATGATCAACACCGCCAAGACTGCGGAGGGCCGCAGCGCCGGCAGCCTCGCCTGGGCGGGCCTTGCCAACACCTATTACTGGATCGACCCGGCGCGCGACGTCACCGGCGTGATCCTGATGCAGCTCTTGCCGTTTGCCGACGCGAAATGCCTGCAGGCATTCGCGGGATTCGAGCGTGGCGTCTATGCCGGGCTCGATGCGGGGAGCGGCAAGAAGGCGGCCTAACCCCTTAGTATGAGGCGCGCGGCGTCGCGCGCCTTCCCGGCAAGGGATAACCTCGTGCCCAAGCGCGATCGGCTTCGGGCACGAGGCAATCATTTCGAGGAGACGACCTTGGCGAACGATCTTGCAGGCAAAGCCGACAGCTACGTTTGCGGCATCTCGGATACGCCGCTGCTCGGTGACACCATCGGTCGCAGCCTCGACCATGCGGTACGGCGCTGGGGGAAGCGCGAGGCGCTGGTCTCGCCCAGCCATGGCGTGCGATGGACCTGGGCGGAGTTCGCCGAGCGCGTCGACGCGCTCGCTGCGGGCTTTCTCGCGCTCGGCCTCGAACGCGGCGAGCGGATCGGCATCTGGTCGCTGAACCGGCCGGAATGGACGCTGACCCAGTTCGCCGCCGCCAAGGCGGGCCTGATCCTGGTGACGATCAATCCCGCCTATCGGCTCAGCGAGCTGGAGTTCGCGCTGAAGAAGGTCGGCTGCGCCGCGATCGTCAGCGCGACGGCGTTCAAGACCAGCAACTACATGGAGATGCTCAATACGCTGCTGCCCGAGTTGGCGAGCGCTACGCCGGGGAAACTGCGGGCGGCACGGCTGCCAGCCCTGCGGATGGTGATCCAGATTGGCGGCCCGTCAGCATCCGGCACGGTCGCCTTCGAGGAAGTCGCGCGCATGGGCAAGGCGGAGCGTCGCGAGCAGCTCGCCGCGCTCGGCGCGGCGCTTCAGTTCGACGATCCCGTCAACATCCAGTTCACCAGCGGCACCACGGGCTCTCCCAAGGGCGTGACGCTGACGCACCACAATATCCTCAACAACGGCTATTTCACCGGCCGCGCGATGCGCCTCACCGAACAGGACCGCATCTGCATTCCGGTGCCGCTCTATCATTGCTTCGGCATGGTGATGGGCAATCTCGCCTCCGTCACGCTCGGCACCACCATGGTCTATCCCGGCGAGGGCTTCGATCCGCTGGCGACACTGCGCGCGATCGAACAGGAGAAATGCACGACGCTCTACGGCGTGCCGACCATGTTCATCGCGGAGCTCGACCACCCCGAGTTCAAGAATTTCAATCTGAAATCGCTGCGCACCGGCATCATGGCCGGCGCGCCCTGCCCGATCGAGGTGATGAAGCGCGTCAACACCGAGATGAACATGCGAGAGGTCACCATCGCCTATGGCATGACCGAGACCAGCCCCGTCAGCTTCCAGAGCGCGACGGACGATCCGCTCGAGCGGCGCGTCTCCACCGTCGGGCGGATTCATCCGCATGTCGAGGTGAAGGTCGTCGATCTCGAAGGCAGGATCGTCAAGCGCGGCGAACGCGGCGAGCTCTGCACCCGCGGTTACAGCGTCATGCTGGGCTATTGGGAGGAGGCGGAAAAGACCGGCGACGTGCTCGACACCAATGGCTGGATGCACACCGGCGATCTCGCCACCATCGACGATGAGGGCTATTGCAACATCGTCGGCCGCATCAAGGACCTGGTGATCCGCGGCGGCGAGAACCTCTATCCGCGCGAGATCGAGGAGTTCCTGTACCGTCACCCCAAGATCCAGGACGTACAGATTTTCGGCGTGGCAGACACCCGCTATGGCGAAGAGCTCTGCGCCTGGATCCGCGTTCGGTCAGGCGAGACGCTGACCGCGGAAGAAGTCCGCGCCTTCTGCGACGGCCAGATCGCCCACAACAAGATCCCGCGCTACGTGGAATTCGTCGACGAATTTCCAATGACAGTGACCGGCAAGATCCAGAAATTCGTGATGCGCGATGCGGTGGAGCAGCGGTTGGGGCTGAAGGCGGCGAAGACGGCGTGACGCCAATCGGGCTTGTCTATCGGCGTCGTCCTGGCGAAAGCCAGGACCCATTATCCCAACTCTGCGTTGCGACGGACGCCTCATCGGCATCGATTCAAGCAACAGCCCGCAGGGGTAATGGGTCCTGGATCAGCGCTCGCTCCGCTCGCCTGTCCAGGACGACAGAAACTAAACCGTCAGCCCGCGCTGCCGGGCCAATTCCTTCAGCGACACCTGCGGCCTTGCACCGATGTGCTGGATGACTTCGGCTGCGGCGAGCGCACCGAGCTCACCGCACTGCTTGTGAGAGAGATCGCGCGCGAGGCCGTAGAGGAAGCCGGCGGCGAAGAGATCGCCGGCGCCGGTGGTGTCGACAAGCTGCGTGATCGGCGAGGCCGGCGCTGCGACGGCGTCCGTCGGCGTGACCACAACGCAACCCTTCTCGCTGCGGGTGACCACGCCGAGCTTGACGTCGCTGCGCAGCTGCTTGAGCGCGGTGTCGAAATCGGAGGTCTCGTAGAGCGAGTGCAGCTCCGACTCGTTGGCGAACACGATGTCCGCGGTGCCGTTGCGCATCAGCCCCAGAAACTCGTCGCGATAGCGGCCGACGCAGAAGGAGTCCGACAGCGTCAGTGCCACCTTGCGGCCGGCCTCGTGAGCGATCTTGGAAGCCTTCAGGAAGGCTTCCTTGGCGCCCGGCGGATCCCAGAGATAGCCCTCGAGATAGACGATCTTGGCAGCCGCGATGTCGGCCGGATCGATATCGGCGGACGAGAGATCCTGCGCGGCGCCGAGATAGGTGTTCATGGTGCGCTCGCCATCGCCCGTCACCAGAATGTAGGAACAGCCGGTGGCGGGGCCGTCCTTGGCAGCGGGCGTGTTGAAGGCGACGCCAGCGGCGCGGATGTCGTGGACGTAGAGCTTGCCGATCTGGTCGTCCTTGACCTTGCCGACATAGGCGGCACGCGCACCGAGGCTGCCGATGCCGACGATGGTGTTGGCGGCCGAGCCGCCGGAGACTTCCGTCGCCGGGCCCATGTCGGCGTAGATCGCGGCGGCTCGCGCCTCGTCGATCAGGGACATGCTGCCCTTGGTCATGCCGTGCCTGGCGAGAAAAGCCTCGTCGGTCCGAACCAGCACGTCGAACAACGCGTTGCCGATGCCGAGAACGTCATATTTCACGTCAGCCATTCACCTTGATCCTGTTTGCCGGATTGCGATACCCGCCAAAATCCGCTTCCTGTCGGTCTGAAATCTGGCTCGCGGCCTATCACGACCGGCCCTTCGCGGGCAAGCAACGGTATTATTAAAGAGCATGATCCGCTCCTTCCTGACCGTCTCAACGGGAACACTGGCCTCGCGGCTGCTGGGCTTCGCGCGCGATTCCCTGATCGCGGCGCTGCTCGGCACCGGCGCCGTGGCGGATGCGTTTCTGGCGGCCTTTCAGCTCGTCAATGTGGTACGCCGGCTGCTCAGCGAAGGAGCGCTGAATGCGGCGCTGGTCCCGGCCTGGCTGCGCGTCCGTGAGCGCGATGGCGCAGAGGCCGCCTCCGCATTCGCCGGACGTGTACTCGGCACGGTCAGCGCGGCGCTGATCCTGATCTCGATCGGCATTGCCGTCGCGATGCCTGTGATCATCATGGTCATCGCGCCGGGCTTCGTCGGAAGCCCCACGCTCGATCTCGCGGTCCAGAACGCGCGGCTGATGCTGCCCTATCTCGCCTTTGCCGGCCCGGTCACCGTGCTGATGGGGCTGCTGAATGCGCAGCGACGATTTGCTCTCACGGCGTTCTCGCCACTGCTGTTCAATATCGCGCTGATTGCGACCATCGTCGCGCTGCTGCTGCGGCACGCCGATGCGTCCCTTGCCGCATGGATGCTCGCGGCGACCGTCGGAATCGCCGGGCTGCTGCAACTGCTGATGCTGGTCTCGCAACGAAGTGCGCGTCTTGCGACGCCGTTGCGTGCAAGCTTCGACAAGGAGATGCGCAGCTTCTTCGCGAAAGCCATTCCCGGCATGATCGCAAGCTCGGGCCCGCAATGGCTGATGGTAGCAGGTGCGATCATCGCCTCGGCGACGCCGTCGGCCCTGTCCTGGCTCTATTTCGCCAACCGCCTGATCGAACTGCCGCTCGGCATTGTCGGCGTCGCCATGGGTACGGTGCTGGTGCCGGAATTGACGCGTGCGGTCGGAAGCGGCGACCGCGAGGCCGTCGCGCATGCGGAATCGCGCGCGCTGGAACTTGCGACCGGGCTCGCGCTGCCGGCCACGCTTGGTCTCGCCATACTGGCCGAGCCGATCGTTCGGCTGTTGTTCGAGCATGGCGCATTCGGTGCGGGGGACAGCGCGGCGACTGCACACGCGCTGATGTGGCTGGCGCTCGGCCTGCCGGCGCATGTGCTGATCAAGGCGCTGTCGCCGGCCTTCTATGCGCGCAGCGACACGATGACGCCGCTGCTCGCCACGGCCAAAGGCCTTGTGGTCGCGGTGGCGCTTGCTGTCCTGCTCGGCCATTTCTTCGGCGCGAGCGGGATCGCCGCCAGCATCGCGGCCGGCGCCTGGAGCAGCGCAGTCTCGCTGCTTCGGAAGGGCACCAGCGAATTCGGCTTTTCGGTCGACGCGGCCGCCCGCAAGCGGCTGCCGCGGATCGTGCTCGCCGCCGCCAGCATGGGTGCCCTGCTCTGGCTGACAACGGGGCTGATGCCGGCGGAGGCCCACGGCCTCGTCCGGCTCGTCGTGCTGGGCCTGCAGATCGCGGCAGGCATCGCCGTCTACGTCCTGCTCCTGCAAATCCTCGGCGCAGCCTCCTGGCGCGAGGCGGTTAAGGCCCTGAAGCGGCCCGCCTGACGAATTGCCCTTGACGGAGCAGCGCCGCTGTTGGAAACGACGGCGACCTCTCAGGAAAACTGACCATGCCATTCGTTGAACGGGTTTTTTCAGGCGTCCAGCCGACGGGCAATCTGCACCTCGGCAATTACCTCGGCGCGATCGTCAACTTCGTGAAGATGCAGGAAACTCATAACTGCATCTATTGCGTCGTCGACATGCACGCGATCACGCAAGGCCTGGACGTCTGGGGCGGACCGGTCGAGCTCGCGCGCAACACCCGTGAGGTGACCGCGGCGTTCATCGCGGCCGGCATCGACCCGAAGAAGCACATCGTGTTCAACCAGAGCCAGGTCTCCGGCCATGCCGAGCTTGCCTGGATCTTCAACTGCGTCGCGCGCACGGGCTGGCTCGACCGCATGACCCAGTTCAAGGAGAAGGCTGGCAAGAACCGCGAGAACGCATCCGTCGGGCTATACGACTATCCCGTGCTGATGGCCGCCGACATTCTGGTTTATCGCGCCACCCACGTTCCTGTCGGCGAGGACCAGAAGCAGCATCTCGAGCTCTCGCGCGACATCGCGCAGAAGTTCAACAATGACTTCGGCGATTCCATTCGCGCGCAGGGCACCAATGACGGCCTGTTCTTCCCGCTGCCGGAACCCTTCATCACGGGCCCGGCGACGCGCGTGATGTCCTTGCGCGACGGCACCAAGAAGATGTCGAAGTCGGATGCGTCGGACAATTCGCGCATCAATCTGACCGACGACGCCGACACCATCGCGCAGAAGATCCGCAAGGCGAAGACCGATCCGGAGCCGTTGCCATCAGAGGAAAAAGGCCTGGAAGCGCGCCCCGAGGCCGACAATCTCGTCGGCATTTTCGCCGCGCTCTCCGACCGCTCCAAGGCCGACGTGCTCCGCGAATTCGGCGGTGGCCAGTTCTCCAGCTTCAAGAACGCGCTGGCGGAGCTGTGCGTCACCAAGCTCGCGCCGATCGCCGGCGAGATGAAGCGCCTGGTCTCCGATCCCGGCCATATCGACACCATCCTGAACGACGGTTCCGACCGGGCCCGTGTCATCGCCGAGGAGACCATGAACCTCTCCAAGGACATCGTCGGCTTCATCCGCCGGCGCTGATCGCGATCTTCACCCTCCCTGAGCGGAGGGTGAAGACGCCTTAACCTGCTGAAATCTCAGGGTGAACCTTGCTTCACCCCTTGATCGTGCGTTCTCCGTCGCCATCTGCTAGTGGATAGGGCACGCGCTGGCCTTGAACCGGCGACGTCTGGAGAAAACCATGTTCATTCAAACCGAAGCCACCCCCAATCCCGCCACGCTGAAGTTCATCCCCGGCCGCGCCGTTTCCGACGGCAGCCCGATGGAGTTTGCGAGCCGCGAATCTGCAACGCGCTCGCCGCTCGCGGAAAAGCTGTTCGAGGTGCCTGGCGTCACGGGCGTGTTCTACGGATCGGATTTCATCACCGTCACCAAGGCGGACGGTGAATGGCAGCAGCTCAAGCCCGCGATCCTGGGTGCCATCATGGAGCACTACATGTCCGGCGCGCCGTTGCTCGCCGACGGCACGGTGCACAGCGATGCCGATCTCGACGACGGGGACGAGTTCTTCGACGAAGCCGATGCCGAGACGGTCGACATGATCAAAGACCTGATCGAGACGCGGGTGCGGCCGGCCGTCGCCAATGACGGCGGCGACATCACCTTCCGCGGCTTCAAGGACGGGATCGTCTATCTCAACATGAAGGGCTCATGCGCCGGCTGCCCGTCATCGACCGCGACGCTCCAGCACGGCATTCAGAACTTGCTGAAGCACTTTGTGCCCGACGTGGTTGAAGTGCGGCCGATGTAGGCGCGAGATCGGCGCGCCGATGTGACTGCGTCAGGCCCGGGCAAAAGCGCGAAGCGCGTCTTCGCGCTGGACGTCCCGGGCATCCATGTTCTCGGGGTTGCAAAGTCGTGGATGGCCGGGTCAAGCTCGGCCATGACGGCAAGAAGCTTAGGCATCATCCGGTTGGCGATGCTATGATCGCGCCATGCTGATCCTTGCCCTCGATACCGCGCTGGAGGCGTGCGCGGCCGCCGTTCTCGACACCGACGCCGGTGAGCTCCTGGCGCAGGAGCAGTTGCTGATGAAGCGCGGCCATGCCGAGGCGCTGATGCCGATGATCGCGCGCGTGATGCAGTCGGCCGATCTCGCCTTCACCGCGCTCGACCGGATCGCCGTCACGGTCGGCCCCGGCAGCTTCACCGGCCTGCGCGTCGGCATTTCGGCCGCCCGCGGACTTGCGCTCGCGGCCAAGCGGCCGGCCGTCGGCCTCACGACCCTATCGGCCTATGCAGCCCCCATTGTCGGCCGGAGTGGATCAGCGCCTGTGATCTCGGCGATCGATGCGCGGCACGATCACGTCTATTTCCAGATCGTCGGCGGCGACGGCGGCCAGCTGGTGCGGCCGGGCATCGCTTCCATCGACGAGGCGATCGCGGCCTCGCAATTCGGCGCAGCGCATCTGGTCGGCAACGCCGCCAAAATTCTCGCCGAGCGCTGGCCGAAGGATGGACCGCAACCCGCTTCGGTCGACGCACAACCCGCACCCGACATCAGCTGGGTGGCGTGGCTCGGTGCGGCGGCCAATCCCGGCACCAATCCGGCGCGGCCGTTCTATCTGAAGGCCCCCGATGCAAAGCCGGCCGCGCAACCGCCGCTCGCACAAGCCGCAAGCTCATGATGAGATCGATTCTGGAATGGTGGCGCGGCGGCACCGCCGCCGTCGAAACGGCGTCGACCCGCGACGCGGCGCGATTGGCGCAACTCCACGGCGCGTCCTTCGCGCACGGCTGGGGCGAAACCGAATTCGAGACCATGCTCACCGAGCGCAATACGCTCGTGCATCGGTTGCGCCTGGGGCGCAAGACGATCGGCTTTGCGGTGTCGCGGATCGGCGCGGACGAGGCCGAAATTCTCTCCGTCGCGGTCGACCAGTCCCATCGCGGCCGCGGCCTGTCCCACACGTTGCTGATGACCCATCTCGGTCATCTCGCGGGGCGCGGCGTTCGCACGATATTTCTGGAGGTCGAGGAGAACAACCAGCCGGCGCGACGGCTCTATGACAAAGGCGGATTCGTGGTGGTCGGGCGCCGCGAACGCTACTATAAGCAGGCCAACGGGGAACAATTGAACGCACTTCTGATGCGCCGTGACTTGTCGTAATATTGGTGGCAGAAAGCGCCCCGTCAGACGGACACGATATGACTGGACTTAAACCTTCCTCCGCATCCAAGGCGACCGGCATCGAGGCGCGCTGTGCCGCCACCGGCATGCGCATGACCGAGCAGCGCCGCGTCATCGCGCGCGTGCTTGCGGAAGCGGTCGATCACCCCGACGTCGAAGAATTGTATCGACGCTGTGTCGCGGTCGACGACAAGATCTCGATCTCGACGGTCTATCGCACCGTGAAACTGTTCGAGGATGCCGGCATCATCGAACGCCACGATTTCCGCGAAGGCCGCGCACGCTACGAGACGATGCGTGACAGCCATCACGACCACCTCATCAATCTGCGCGACGGCAAGGTGATCGAGTTCACGTCCGAAGAGATCGAAAAGCTCCAGGCCGAGATCGCCCGCAAGCTCGGCTACAAGCTGGTCGATCACCGGCTCGAGCTCTATTGCGTGCCGCTCGACGACGACAAGCCGACGTCTTGAGTCTCGTGTCCATCGATCTCATCATTTTCGATTGCGACGGCGTGCTCGTGGACAGCGAGGTGATCTCCTGTCGCGCACATGCGGACGTGCTCACCCGGCACGGTTACCCGATCACCCCGACGCAAGTGTCCGCGCGCTTCCTCGGCCGCTCGACCAAACAGGCCAATCTCGAGATCGAAACCGAACTCGGTCGCAAGCTGCCCGAGGCCTATCACGGCGATCTCCAGGACGAGCTGTTTCGCGCCTTCGAGGCCGACCTCGAAGCGATCCGTGGCATCCACGACGTGCTCGATGTCGTGACGCAACGCGTCTGCGTTGCCTCGAGCGGCTCGCATCCACGCATGCGTGTGAGTCTCGGAAGCACGGGACTCTATGAGCGCCTCGCGCCGAACATCTTCTCGTCCTCGCAAGTGGCCAACGGCAAGCCCGCACCGGACCTGTTCCTGTTTGCAGCGAGGGAAATGGGCGTCTCGCCCGAGCGCTGCGTCGTGATCGAGGACAGCCTCGCCGGCATCGCCGGCGCGCGGGCAGCCGGGATGAGGGTGTTCGGCTTTTGCGGTGGCAGCCATTGCGGGACCGGGCATGCCGAGACCCTGCGCCAGTCCGGTGCTGACCTGACCTTCTCGGACATGCATCAGTTGCCGGACCTGGTCCGGCGGGTCGCGGCGGACGCCCTGACGGGCTGATTTCGTCCCTTTTGGTCATTCCGGGGCATGTGCGGCGCGCGTGAACCCGGAATCCTGAGGTTTTGGCGCGAAATTCCGGGTTCGCGCTGACGCGCGCGCCGGAATGACCGCTTGCAGGCCCCAATCGCTGGATTTTCGGCCCCCCAGCCTATATTTGAGGGCCGTCCTCCACCTCACCTCCGGGTTCCATGAAGCCGCCGCGCAAGCTGCACATCAAATCATATGGCTGCCAGATGAATGTCTACGATGCCCAGCGCATGGTGGACACGCTGGCTTCGGAAGGATTCGTGGAGACTGATAACGCCGAGGACGCCGACCTCGTCATCCTCAATACCTGCCATATCCGCGAGAAGGCCTCCGAAAAGGTCTATTCCGAGCTTGGCCGGCTGCGCGTCGCCAAGGACGAGGCCGCGCGCGGGGGCCGCGCCATGCAGATCGCCGTCGCCGGCTGCGTCGCCCAGGCCGAAGGTGGAGAGATCACGCGCCGCGCGCCCGTGGTTGACGTCGTGGTCGGCCCGCAGAGCTATCACCACCTTCCGGAGCTCTTGAAGCGGGCGCGCGACGAGGGCCGCGCGATCGAGACCGAGTTTCCGGCCGCAGACAAGTTCGGCTTCCTCGCCCAGCCGAAACCCGACGCGATCCGCGCGCGCGGCATTTCCGCTTTCGTCACGGTCCAGGAAGGCTGCGACAAGTTCTGCACCTTCTGCGTCGTGCCCTACACGCGCGGCGCCGAGGTCTCGCGTCCGGTCGCGAAGATCATCGACGACGTGAAAAGACTCGCCGACAACGGCGTGCGAGAGCTCACGCTGATCGGACAGAACGTCAACGCCTATCACGGCGAGGGACCGGACGGAAAAACCTGGGGCCTCGGCAAGTTGCTGGAACGCCTGGCGCAGATTCCCGGTATCGCGCGGCTACGCTACTCGACCAGCCATCCCCGCGACGTCGATGACAGTTTGATTGCAGCTCATCGCGATCTCGGTGCCTTGATGCCGTTCGTGCACCTGCCGGTGCAGTCGGGTTCGGACCGGATTCTCGCCGCCATGAACCGGAAACATACCGCCGATGATTATCGAGGGGTCATCGACCGTTTCCGCTCCGCGCGCCAAGACATTGCTTTTTCATCAGATTTCATCGTCGGCTTCCCCGGCGAGAGCGAGCAAGATTTTCTCGCCACCCTCGCGCTTGTCACGCAAATCGGCTACGCTGCTGCGTATTCGTTCAAATACTCCGCCCGGCCGGGAACGCCGGCCGCGGATATGCAGGAGACGGTGTCCCCCGCCGAGATGGACCAGCGATTGGAGCGGCTCCAGGAATTGATCGACGGCCAGCAATCGGCCTTCAACAGGGCTGCGATTGGCTCAACGGTCGATGTGCTGTTCGAACGCCCGGCGCGCAGGGATGGCCAGATCGTCGGCCGCACCGCCTTCCTCCAGCCCGCGCATGTGATGGCCTCGCCCGATATCATCGGCCAGATCCTGCCGGTCAGGATCGACAGCCTCGAGCGCTACAGTTTCCTCGGTGAGCTCGTGACGCCGCGCAATGCGCGCGAGCCCGCTTCATCATCCATCGCCACTGGAGCCTGAACCCTTGCCCAAAAGCGCATCGGATTCGTCTTCTATCGCTCCCAGCCGCAAATTTGACCGCGACATGCAAGTTCCGCCCGAGACCCAGGTCGTCATCGACTTCGACGACAACCGCGCCGCATCCGCGCTGGTCGGCCCCTACGGCCAGAACCTGGCGCAGATCGAGCGGCGGCTCGGCGTCGTCGTGGACTCCAAGGGCAACCACATCACCATCGGCGGCACCCGCGACGGCTGCGACGCGGCGCGCCGCGTGCTGGAGACGCTCTACGCCCACGCCGTGAAGGGACAGGATGTCGATCAGGGCGAAGTCGAGGGCGCGATCCGCGCCGTGATCGCACAGGGGTCGCTGTTCGAGTTCGACGCCAAGTCGGCGAAGTCGGCCTTCGATAGCATCAACTTGCGCAAGCGCCCCGTGCGCGCGCGCACCGCCGCGCAGGACTCCTACATTCGCGCGCTGAAGCGCCACGAGCTGGTGTTCGGCATCGGCCCCGCCGGCACCGGCAAGACATGGCTCGCAGTCGCGCATGCCGCGCAATTGTTCGAGCGCAAGGAGGTCGACAAGATCATCCTGTCGCGTCCGGCGGTGGAAGCCGGCGAACGGCTCGGCTTCCTGCCCGGCGACCTCCGCGAGAAGGTCGACCCTTATTTGCGCCCGATCTACGACGCGCTCTATGACCTCATGGACGCGCGCATCGTCGAGCGCGCATTGCAAACCGGCGAGATCGAGATCGCGCCGCTCGCCTTCATGCGCGGACGCACGCTGACCAACGCCGCGATCATCCTCGACGAGGCCCAGAACACCACATCGATGCAGATGAAGATGTTCCTGACGCGCCTTGGCGAGAACAGCCGCATGATCGTCACGGGCGATCCCTCGCAGATCGATTTGCCGAACGGCCAGACCTCGGGTCTCGCTGAGGCCACCCGCCTGCTCAGCGGCGTTGAAGGCATTGCGCAAGTTCATTTCAAGGCTGAAGACGTGATCCGCCATGAACTCGTGGCAAGAATCGTCTCCGCCTACGAAGGGTTGCCGCAACGGCCACCCGCCGGCAACAAATCCTGACGAGACAACAGCGGGGCCATGCTGGCGCGGATACGCGCCTTATCGTTCCGAACAAAGCCATGTCGCATCCCAACCTTCCCACCACCGAGGTCCTCGTCGTCGCCGATTGCTGGCAGAGCGAGCCTGACGCTGAAACCGTGATCCAGCGCGCCGTTGCGGCTGCCGCCGAATCTGTCGACGAAGATGTCGCGGACGCGGAAATAGCCGTGATGCTGACCGATGATGCCGGCATCCGCACGCTCAACAGCAACTGGCGCGGCCTGGACAAGCCGACCAACGTGCTGTCGTTTCCCGCGCTCCAGCCGGAAGGCGAATGGAAGCCGGGCGACGCGCCGCGCATGCTCGGCGACATCGCGATCGCCTATGAGACCATGCGGCGGGAGGCGGATGAAGAACACAAGCCGTTCGATCATCATTTGAGTCATCTCGCCGTGCATGGTTTCCTGCACCTGATCGGCTACGATCACGAGAACGACGACGACGCGGAAGAGATGGAAGCGCTCGAAACCGAGATCCTGGCTCACCTCGGCATCCCCGATCCCTATGCAGACCGCGCGGGGACGCACTGAGATGCCTGACTCCGAGCCTACCCACGACAATCCGCGCAACACGGCCAATCTGCCGGCCGTGGTGACGTCAGGTGAGGTGCTGCGCCCGACCGCGGATGGCTGGCTACTGCGTGCGATCCGCACGCTGTTCGGCTGGAAGGCCGGATCGGTGCGCGACGATCTCCAGGTCGTGCTCGATGCGACGACGCCCGGCGACACCGGCTTCTCCGCGGTCGAGCGCACCATGCTGCGCAACATCCTCGGCCTGCACGAGCGGCGCATCGCCGACGTCATGGTGCATCGCGCCGACATCATCGCAGTGAAGCGCGACATTCCGCTCGGCGAATTGATGGACCGTTTCGAGAGCGCCGGCCATTCGCGCCTCGTCGTCTACAACGAGACGCTCGACGATCCCGTCGGCATCGTCCACATTCGCGATTTGCTCGCCTTCATGACCGCGCGGGCGCGCGTGACGGAAGCCACCAAGACCAAGCGCAAGAAGCCGCTGCCGGCCGGGCTGGACTTGCGCGCCGTCGACCTCGCGATGCCGCTGCAGGATGCGCGCATCATCCGCAAGCTGCTCTATGTGCCGCCGTCGATGCGCGCGATCGACCTGCTGGCGCAGATGCAGGCCACACGGATTCATCTCGCCCTGGTCGTCGACGAATATGGCGGCAGCGACGGGCTGGTTTCGCTCGAAGATATCGTCGAGCAGATCGTCGGCGAGATCGACGACGAGCATGACAGCGACGAGCCGCCGTCGATCGTGCGGCTGCCCGACAACGCCTTCATTGCCGACGCGCGCGCCAGCCTCGACGATGTGCGCAATGTCATCGGCGAGGACTTCGTCACCGGCGAAGCCGGCGAGGAAGTGGAGACGCTGGGCGGCTATCTCGTCAGTCACGTCGGTCGCCTGCCGGTCCGCGGCGAGGTCATCTCGGGTCCCGGCAATTACGAGGTCGAGGTGCTCGATGCCGATCCGCGCCGCGTCAAGCGGCTGCGCATCTCGACGCGGAAGGAACGCCCTGCGCCGCGCACCCAGCGCGAGAGAAGCCGCCGCGAGGCAACGCCCGAGAGCGGTCAGCCGCCGGCCGGCGACACGCCGACACCGCCGCCTGCCGACGGGACCGGCCCGCAGTGACCGCATTTCAGCGACTTCGGCAGATTGCACTTGCGATCATCCTGACCTGGGGATGGAAGCGCGCGGTGCTTGCGATGGTGTGCGGTGCATTCTCCGTGCTGGCGCTGGCTCCGTTCAATGTCTTTCCGGTGCTGTTCATCACCTTCCCGGTGCTGGTCTGGCTGATCGACGGCGCAGGCGCCGGACGACATGGCGGCGTGCCCGCGGCGGCGCTGACCGGCTTCTGGTTCGGACTCGGCTACTTCGTTCCCGGCCTCTACTGGATCGGGAAAGCCTTCTTCGTCGATGCCGACGTATTCGCCTGGCTGACGCCTTTCGCCGTGCTGGGCCTGCCGGCCTATCTCTCCATTTTCACCGCGATCGGTTTCGCGCTGGCCCGTCTGCTCTGGACCAAGGATGCCACCCGCATTCTCGCGCTCGCAGCGAGCCTCACGGTGAGCGAGTGGTTGCGCGGACATGTGCTCACGGGCTTTCCCTGGAACGCATTCGGCTATGCTTTGTCGGAGCCGCTGGCGCTGGCGCAGACCGCCTCGCTGATCGGCCAGTGGGGCATGACCTTCCTCACGGTTGCGATCTTCGCAAGCCCCGCAACGCTGATCGACCGCACGCGCGATCGCAGCCTGGCGTGGCGCGTGCCGGCCGCTGCGCTCGCGCTGCTGGTCGTCATGGGCATCTTCGGCGCCATCCGCCTGTCGCTGCATCCGACCACGATGGTCGCGGGCACCAAGCTGCGCCTGATGCAGCCGGACCTCCAGCAGGACGCCAAGTTCAACTACTCCGCCAAAGCGGAGGTGATGAAGAAGTATCTGGCGCTGTCCGACCGCGCATCCGGTCCCCAATCGACCGGCGTGCGCGATGCCACCATCCTGATCTGGCCGGAATCCGCCTTTCCGTTTTTCCTGACCCGCGAAGCCGATGCGATGGCTGAGATCGCCGAGCTGCTGCCCAAGGGCACGGTGCTGATCACCGGTTCGGTCCGCGCTCCCGATCTGCCGCCGGGCACACCGATCACGCGCGCCTACAATTCGATCTATGTGATCGACCACGACGGCAGCGTGCTCGCGGTGTACGACAAGCTGCATTTGGTTCCGTTCGGCGAATATCTTCCGTTCCAGGACACCATGGAGAAGCTCGGCTTCGAGCAACTGACGCGGGTTCGCGGCGGCTTCATTCCCGGTACGGTGCGGCACGTGCTGCGGGTGCCGGGAGCACCACCCGCGCTCCCCTTGATCTGCTACGAGGCGATCTTCCCCGGTGAAGTCGGCACGCGTGACGAGCGTCCGGGCTGGATGGTGAACCTGACAAATGACGGCTGGTTCGGCATCTCGACCGGTCCGTACCAGCATCTGGAGCAGGCGCGGATGCGCGCCGTCGAGCTCGGACTGCCGTTGGTCCGCTCGGCCAACACCGGCATCTCGGCGGTAGTCGATCCGGTCGGACGCACGGTGGCCAGCCTCGGCCTCGGGATCGAAGGCATTTTGGATGCAAACCTGCCCACCGCAATTCCGCCCACGGTCTATGCGAGAGTCGGTGACATCCCCGCAGCCATGCTCGTCGCGCTGGCTGTGATTTTCGCGGTGCGACGCCGTGTTGCCAAACGGCACCCCTGATCACACCGTCGCTCGCGGTTTCCGGCGATGCGGCCGGAATCCTTTGACAACCGTAGTCCCACGGTTGACAGACCGCACGCGGGCTCCTCATTCTGCCCCGGCTGCACAAGACAGTGGTGCATTGCTAAATTTCTCCGCAATGTTTCCCCAATCAGAGTGAAGTTTTGAGTCGCTGTCACCTGAGGCATTTCTTTCTATTGCGCCGACGGTGGTGTTTGGAGGGCTGAGGAAATGTCGAAAGCGCCCAACCCTGTTGACAAATATGTCGGCAGTCGCGTGCGTATGCGCCGCATCATGTTGGGCATGAGCCAGGAAAAGCTTGGGGAAGCTTTAGGCCTGACTTTCCAGCAAATTCAGAAGTACGAGAAGGGCACAAACCGTGTTGGTGCAAGCCGAATCCAGCAGATCGCCGAGATTCTGCAGGTGCCGGTGTCGTTCCTGTTCGAGGGCGGACCGAGCGGGGTCGCCGGACCAGACGGCTTCGCGGAAGGCGCTTCGCCCTCCTATGTCTCCGACTTCCTCGCAACCTCCGAAGGGCTCGCCTTGACCAAGGCGTTCACGCGAATCACCGATTCGAAGCTGCGCCGTTCGATCGTCGACCTCGTCGAGCAGATCGCCGCCCGCGAAGGTCCCGACAAGCGCTGAAGCGCCTTCATTCCGATTTGAGACTGCGCCAAATCTGGCCTATGTCGTCATTTGCGGACTGCGCTTTGCGCCGCTTCCGCCGAGATGATGAGATTTGAAGGCACAGATACGTTCATGGCGAACTCCAATCCGTTCGATACCCAAACTATCCTCGCTGGTATCCGCCGCTGGGTGGAGATCGAGACGCCGACGGAAGTACCGGAGCAGGTCAACAAGCTGACCTCGATGGTTGCCGATCATTATCGCGATCTGCCCGTGACGCTCGAACGCGTCGCCGGCGTCGATGGCTGCGGCGATCATCTCGTGGTGCGATCGAGCTGGGGCCAGGACCGACCCGGTATCCTGGTGCTCAGTCATCTCGATACCGTTCATCCCATGGGCTTCATCGCGCGCCTGCCGTTCAAGGTCGAAGGCGACAGCGCGTTCGGTCCCGGCATCTACGACATGAAGGGCGGTGCCTACATCGCCTATCACGCCTTTCGCGAGCTTTGCGCTGCACCCAACCAGCCGCCGCTCGGCATCACCCACATGTTCACGTCCGACGAGGAGATCGGCAGCCCGACCTCGCGCGCGCTCATCGAGCAGGAAGGACGCAAGGCCAAATATGTGCTCGTGACGGAGCCGGCGCGCGACGGCGGCAAGATCGTCACCGGACGCAAGGGCGTCGGCCGATTCAGGATTTACATCAAGGGCGTGCCCGCACATGCCGGCTCGCGCCCCGAAGACGGCCGCAGCGCCGTGCGCGAGCTCGCCAATGTGATCCAGACTCTGGAGGCGATGAACGATCTGAAGCGCGGCGTCACCGTCAATGTCGGCGTGGTGCGCGGCGGCACACGTCCCAACGTCACGCCTGAAGAAGCCTATGCCGAAGTCGATCTGCGCGTGCCGAGCTTCGCTGACGCAGAAGAATTCGTCGGCAGGATTCTCGGACTGACGTCGAAGACCGAAGGCGTGACCGTCACCGTCACCGGCGAGCTCAATCGTCCGCCCTATGAGAAGGGCAATGCGGGCGCCTCGCTCTACGAGCATGCGAAGACGCTCGCCGCGGAGATCGGCTTCGAGCTGATCGACACCCACACCGGCGGCGGCTCGGACGGCAATTTCACCGCGCCGCACACCGGCACGCTCGACGGGCTCGGCGTCGACGGCAAGGGTGCGCACACGCACTATGAGCAGCTCTACGTCTCCTCGCTCGAGCCGCGCGCCCGGCTGCTCTATCGCCTGTACCAGACGCTGCGATGAGCGAACGCAAATCGGATCCCGATCGCGCGGACGGCGAGCGAGCGTTCTTCGGACGGCGCAAGGGCCACAAGCTCAGGCAGCACCAGGCCGAGCTGGTCGATCATCTGCTGCCGCATCTCGCGCTCGACATCACGACGGAGCGCCCCGCGAACGCCGCCGAGATCTTCGATCCCGCGGCCGAAGATGTGCGGCTCGAGATCGGCTTCGGCGGTGGCGAGCATCTCGCCGCGGAAGCGCAGGCCTTTTCGACGACCGGCTTCATCGGCTGCGAGCCCTATGTCAACGGCATGGCCAAGATCCTCGCGCAGATCGAGGCGGCCAACATCGCCAACATCCGCCTGTTCGCAGGCGATGCGGCCGAGCTGCTGGCCTGGTTGCCCGATGCCTCGCTGTCGCGGGTCGATCTGATCCACCCCGACCCCTGGCCGAAACGGCGACACTGGAAGCGGCGCTTCGTCCAGGACCGGACGATCGCTGCGATGGCGCGCGTGCTCAAGGCTGGCGGTGAATTCCGCTTCGTCTGCGATATCGACGATTACTGCGCCTGGACGCTGTCGCATCTTGCGCGCGCGCCGGATTTTCATTGGCTTGCGGAGCGCGCCGACGATTTTCGCCAGCCCTGGGCCGGCTACACCATGACGCGCTATGGGCGAAAGGCCGCGCGCGAAGGACGCAAGGCGGCATATCTGCGCTTTCGACGGCGCTAGATCGTTTGCCGGTTGCGCCAGAAATTCACGACACGGTCGGCCGTCGCCGGCATCAGGCGGGTGAAGTTCATGCGCGCCTGCTCAAGATCGGCATCGGCCGGCGCGCGTTGCGGTCCGTACCACATTAGGACCAGCGCGCGCACAGTCGGCCAGCCGAGATTCAGGACGCGGCCAAGGACCAGGATCGGATCGTAGCGATCGCCCGAGATCAGGCGGTCAAGGATCGGAAGCCGGACACCAGCCATCGCCGACAGCGAGGCGATTGACTCTTCGTATTTGTGCGCTTTGGCGAAACCGAGCAGCGCACTCTCGCCGAGATGGCCGCCGCGATGCAGGCCGAGCACCGTGCGTTGCGCGTCCGAGAAATCGCGTCGTGGGCCCGATGGCCGCGCGGCTTCCTCGATCGCGGCCATGGCACGCTTGATCTCGACCTGACGCGCCGGATTGACCACGGTGGAGAGGCGACGACGAATGACGTCGAGCGTGCCGTCCAGAAGCTCTTTGAGGTGTTCGCCCGAGAGATCCGCGCGCTGGCCGATCTTGAGCGTCAGCACGCCGTCCTGGCTCGCGCGCTTGATCAGCTCCGAGTAGCCGCCGGCAGAGAACATCGCGCCGGCATTGCCGGCGGCGCGGCGCACCACGTCGCGGTCGCCGCGCTCGACCAGCACGTCGGTGATCTCGGTCGACAAGGTCGGCCGCTCCGTCATCGCCAGCAAATGGCCCTGGCCTTTCAGCCGGGCGATCTCGACGAGCGCGGCTTCATCGAGCACGGGTGAGCGGCGCAGCACCGGGGCCGCCACGAGGATCTCGTTTTCGCGGGCGAGCTGACCGACGAGATGCGGCGGCGCATTGTCCAGCCGCGAGAAGCGCTCGGCGAGGTCGACGCGTGAGGCGAGCTCGGCATGCGGGACGAGATCGATCAGAAGGTTGTCGAAGAGATCGATGAGCTCGGGACGGAGTCTTGAAGCGTCCTGAAAGAACAGCGCCGCAATGGCGCTCGCGATCTCGCCACGACGCCGGGGATCGCCACGCCTGACGATATCGTCCAATCCTGGAATGAGTGACGTGGCAACGGACATGAAACGCAACTCGGATCTGGCACGCCGTGGGCGCGCCATAGGCTCAAGCCGCCCCACAGGCGTGAAATTTAGGCCCGTTTTGTGAAGGAAGCGTTGCTCCCTGAGGCGCCTGTCGGCGCTCCCAGGGGCCGCCGGCCAGGGCGCAAAAAGCCCGCATCCGCTTGCGATGGGCCTTGTCCGGGCCGGCGGAAAGAGCTATATCAGCGCCAATTCATCTTCTCATACGATCCGCGTAGTGAGAGTGGGCCCGAAAGGACCCGCTCTTTTTTATTACCTGAACGCGGCTTGGCGGAAGATGCGGCCCGACGCTGTCGGGAAAGTTCCGAAGCGGGCTTGAAGTCTTAACCAAGCCTTAACCCAAGCTTTAACCAACGCGCGCCTTGACCCCTGATATGACCGAACCGACCACTGGTTCCACCGATGCCGAGTTGCTGGCCGAGCCGAGGCTCGTGGTCGAGCCGGGCGTGGCGGCACGGGTGTCGGCGGTCGCAGGCCCCGTGCTCGAAGGCATGGGCTACCGCCTGGTGCGGATCCGCATCTCTGGCGAGGCCGGCTGCACCGTGCAGATCATGGCCGAACGGCCGGACGGTTCGATGCAGCTTGAGGATTGCGAAGCGATCTCGCGGGCACTGTCGCCCGTGCTCGACGTCGCCGACCCCATCGACCGCGCCTATCGGCTGGAAATCTCCTCGCCGGGGATCGACCGTCCGCTGGTACGCCGCTCCGATTTCGAGCGCTATTCCGGCCATCTGGTGAAGGTCGACATGGCCGTCGCCCATGAAGGCCGCAAGCGGTTCCGTGGCACGCTTGGTGCCGTCGAAGGCGACCGCGTGCATCTGCGTCGCGACGACGCCAAGGCGAGCGACGATGCCGACGTGCTCCTGACGATGGAAGATATCGGCGAGGCACGGCTGGTGCTGACCGATGAGCTGATCGCGGAATCCATGCGCCGCGGCAAGGCCGAAGAGCGCCAGATGCGCCGCGATCTCGGCATCGAGCCGCCGCAGGCGCCGCACGCCGAGATCAGTGCGAAAACCACCAAGAACACCAAGCCGCAAAAGCAAAAGAAGCCGGCCCCGACCAATACCAAGAAACATCGCCTTGCCGCCGAACGCGCGCGACGGGGCGAGATCGAGCCTGACGAAGGAGACTAGCCATGGCAGTCAGCGCCAATCGACTTGAGTTGCTCCAGATCGCCGACGCCGTCGCGCGCGAGAAATCGATCGATCGCGGCATCGTCATCGCGGCGATGGAAGATGCCATCGCCAAGGCCGCGCGCGCCCGTTACGGCAGCGAGACTGACGTTCACGCCGAGATCGACCCGAAGAAGGGCGAACTGCGGCTGTCGCGCCATATGCTGGTGGTCGACAAGGTCGAGAACCACTCCAACCAGATCTCGCTGGTCGACGCGCAGCGCGCCAATCCGGGCGCCCAGGTCGGCGACACCATCGCAGACACCCTGCCGCCGCTCGAATACGGCCGCATCGCCGCGCAGTCGGCCAAGCAGGTGATCGTGCAGAAGGTGCGCGAGGCCGAGCGTGACCGGCAATATCAGGAATTCAAGGACCGCATCGGCGACATCGTCAACGGCGTCGTCAAGCGCGTCGAATATGGCAGCGTGATCGTCGATCTCGGCCGCGGTGAAGCCATCATCCGCCGCGACGAGATGCTGCCGCGCGAGGTGTTCCGCAACGGCGACCGCGTCCGCGCCTACATCTTCGACGTCCGCCGCGAAACCCGCGGCCCGCAGATCTTCCTGTCCCGCACCCATCCGCAGTTCATGGCAAAGCTGTTCGCGCAGGAAGTGCCCGAGATCTATGACGGCATCGTCGAGATCAAGGCAGTAGCCCGCGATCCGGGCTCGCGCGCGAAAATCGGCGTGATTTCCCGCGATTCCTCGGTTGATCCGGTCGGCGCCTGCGTCGGTATGCGCGGTTCGCGCGTGCAGGCCGTGGTGAACGAATTGCAGGGCGAGAAGATCGACATCATTCCGTGGTCGCCCGACATCGCGACCTTCGTGGTCAATGCGCTGGCGCCGGCCGAAGTCTCCAAGGTCGTCATCGACGAAGACCGCGAGCGTATCGAAGTCGTCGTGCCCGACACCAACAACCAGCTTTCGCTGGCGATCGGCCGTCGCGGCCAGAACGTCCGCCTCGCCTCGCAGCTCACCGGCTGGGACATCGACATCCTGACCGAGCAGGAGGAATCGGAGCGCCGCCAGGCCGACTTCGAGAATTCCACCCGCGTCTTCATGGAATCGCTCAACGTCGACGAGGTCGTCGGCCAGCTGCTCGCGTCCGAAGGCTTCACCTCGGTCGAGGAACTCGCGATGGTGGACCTCAAGGAGCTCGCAGGCATCGAGGGCTTTGACGAGGAGACCGCACAGGAGCTCCAGAACCGCGCCCGCGAATATCTCGATCAGCAGGAAGCCGAGATCGAGGCCCGCCGCAAGGAGCTCGGCGTCGAGGACGCCGTGAAGGACGTGCCCGGCGTGACCTCGAAGATGCTGGTGAAATTCGGCGAGAACGACATCAAGACGGTCGAGGACCTCGCCGGCTGCGCCACCGACGATCTGGTCGGCTGGACCGAGCGCAAGGAAGGCGGCGAGCAGACCAAGTTTGCCGGTGCGCTCGACGGCCTCGGCATCTCCCGCGACGACGCGGAAGCCATGATCATGCAGGCCCGTGTCAAGGCCGGCTGGATCACCGAGGCTGACCTCGCCAAGCCGGCCGAAGAGGCTGACGCGGCCGAAGATCAGCCGGCTTAAGGGCGAAGGAGAATGTCGCCCGGATGCTTGCCAGCACTGACAACGAACTTGACCATGGACCGCGGGCCGAAAGGTCCGCGACCATGCGCATGTGCGCTGTCAGCCGCGAGGTCCGGCCGATCGACGAACTGATCCGTTTCGTCGTATCGCCCGGGGGCGACATAGTTCCCGATCTCAAGCGCAAGCTGCCCGGGCGGGGCATGTGGGTCACGGCGTCGCGACAGGTGGTTGCGGAAGCGGTCCGGCGTCACCAATTTACCAAAGCCTTCAAGCGCGACCTGCGCATCCCTCCGACGCTTCCCGCCGACATCGAGACGCTGCTGGTTCGGAGCGTGGCAGAGGCCCTTGGGATTGCCGCCAAGGCGGGCCAGATCGTTGCCGGTTTCGGCAAGGTCGAAAGCGCCCTGCGGGGAGGCACGGTCGAGGTCCTGATCCACGCCAGCGACGGGGCCGCGGACGGAATCCGCAAATTGGACATGCTGGCGCGGCAAAAAGGCGGAAATGACGGCGTCCAGCCGTTGATTCCGGTCGTCACCGCATTGAAATCTGAAGAATTGGATTTGGCACTTACCCGGTCAAATGTGATACATGCTGCCCTGCTCGCGGGCCCGGCGAGCAAGTCATTCCTGTCACGTAGCCAGATGCTGGTCCGATACCGGATGGCGGACGCTGACAAGACTGCCGAAAAGCCCGGCCAGGATTTCTGAGAGACACGACGACCCGATAGGACGGTGCGGCAACGCACAACACTGATAAATCAGGATTAGGACTGCTTAATGGTTGATACCAAGACCCCTGACGACAAGAAGCTGAGCGTTCCGAGCAAGACGCTATCGCTCAAGCCGCGCGTCGAAACGGGCACCGTACGCCAGAGCTTCAGCCACGGCCGCAGCAAGCAGGTCGTGGTCGAGAAGCGCGGCAAGCGCCGCATCGACGGCAGCCCCGAGCCGCAGGCTCCCACGGTTGTTGCGAAGCCGGCACCGGCCGCGCCTGCGCCCGCCCCCGCACGCCAGGCGCCGCCACGCAACGCCGGCTCCGGCGTGGTGCTGCGTACGCTGACCGAGGACGAACGCTCCGCCCGCGCCAGTGCGCTGGCAGACGCGAAAGTGCGCGAAGTCGAAGAGCGCCGCCAGGCCGAGGAAGAGGCGCAGCGCCGCTCGGTTCGCGAGGCCGCCGAGCGCGCCGACCGCGAAGCCGCCGAATCCCGCCGCAAGGCCGAGGAAGAGCGCCACCGTCACGAGGACGAGGCCAAGCGCAAAGCCGAGACCGAAGCCAAGAAGCGTTTTGGCGAAGGCGAGCAGCCCGCATCCGCCGCACGCCCGGCAACGACGGCGGCTCCGGCCACCTCTGCGCCCCGGCCAGGAGCTCCCGCAGCCAGGCCCGGAACCACTACGACGACCGCACGCCCTGGAACGACGACGGCGCGGCCCGGAACGACCACGGCCAGGCCGGGCGTCCCGGCGGCTCGTGCTCCCGGTGTCGCGGCCGGACCGGACGAGGATGACGGTCCGCGCCAGATCCGTCGCGGTCCCGGCGGCGCAGCGCGTCCTGTGGTGGCGCCCAAGCCGACCCATAAGCCTGGCCCGCAGAAGGAGCGTGGCCGCCTGACCGTCGTCACCGCGCTCAATGCCGACGAGGTGCGCGAACGCTCGATCGCCTCGTTCCGTCGCCGCACCCAGCGCCTGAAGGGCCATGTCTCGAACGAGCCGAAGGAAAAGCTCATCCGCGAGGTGGTCATTCCTGAAGCCATCACCATCCAAGAGCTCGCCAACCGCATGGCCGAGCGCGCGGTGGAAATCATCCGCATGCTGATGAAGCAGGGCGCGATTCACAAGATCACGGACGTGATCGACGCCGACACTGCGCAGTTGATCGCCGAAGAACTGGGCCACACCGTCAAGCGCGTTGCCGCATCCGACGTTGAAGAAGGCCTGTTCGACTCGATCGACGATTCCACCGATACCGAGACGCGTTCCCCCGTCGTGACCGTGATGGGCCACGTCGACCACGGCAAAACCTCGCTGCTCGACGCGCTCCGCCATGCCAACGTGGTCTCCGGCGAAGCCGGCGGCATCACCCAGCATATCGGCGCCTATCAGGTGCTGTCGCCCGAAAGCGGCAAGAAGATCACCTTTATCGACACGCCCGGCCACGCCGCGTTCACCGCGATGCGCGCCCGCGGCGCCAAGGTCACCGATATCGTCGTGCTGGTGGTTGCGGCCGATGACGGCGTGATGCCGCAGACCGTCGAAGCCATCAACCACGCCAAGGCGGCACGGGTGCCGATCATCGTTGCCATCAACAAGATCGACAAGCCCGATGCCAAGCCCGAGCGCGTCCGCACCGAGCTGCTCCAGCACGAGGTGCAGGTGGAATCTTTTGGCGGCGAAGTCGTCGACGTCGAAGTGTCTGCCAAGAACAAGACCAATCTCGACAAGCTGCTCGAGATGATCGCGCTCCAGGCCGATATCCTCGACCTGAAGACCAATTCGGAGCGTCCGGCCGAAGGCACCGTGATCGAAGCCAAGCTCGATCGCGGCCGGGGTCCGGTCGCAACCGTGCTGGTCCAGCGCGGCACGCTCCGTGTCGGCGACATCATCGTCGCCGGCGCTGAAATGGGCCGCGTCCGCGCGCTGATCTCGGATCAGGGCGAGACGGTGCAGGAAGCCGGTCCCTCGGTGCCGGTCGAGGTGCTCGGCTTCAACGGTCCGCCGGAAGCAGGTGATCGTCTCGCCGTGGTCGAGAACGAAGCCCGCGCCCGTCAGGTCACCAGCTACCGCGCACACCAGAAGCGCGAGAACGCGGCTGCCTCGATCTCCGGCATGCGCGGCTCGCTCGAGCAGATGATGTCGCAATTGAAGACGGCGGGCCGCAAGGAATTCCCGCTGATCATCAAGGCCGACGTGCAGGGTTCGCTGGAAGCGATCCTCGGCTCGCTGGAGAAGCTCGGCACCGACGAAGTCGCGGCCCGCATCCTCCATGCCGGCGTCGGCGGCATCTCGGAATCCGACGTGACGCTCGCGGAAGGTTTCAACGCCGCGATCATCGGCTTCTCCGTTCGTGCCAACAAGGAAGCCGCTGCGGCCGCCAAGCGCAACGGCATCGAGATCCGTTACTACAACATCATCTACGACCTCGTGGACGACGTGAAGAAGGCGATGAGCGGCCTGCTCGCGCCGACCTTGCGCGAAACCATGCTGGGCAATGCCTCGATCCTGGAGATCTTCAACATCTCCAAGGTCGGCAAGGTTGCCGGCTGCCGCGTCACCGACGGCACCGTGGAACGCGGCGCCAATGTGCGCCTGATCCGCGACAACGTCGTCGTGCACGAAGGCAAGCTGTCGACGCTGAAGCGCTTCAAGGACGAAGTGAAGGAAGTCCAGTCCGGTCAGGAATGCGGCATGGCCTTCGAGAACTATCACGACATGCGTGCCGGTGACGTGATCGAGTGTTATCGCGTAGAGACGATCCAGCGCTCCCTGTAAGTCCAAATCTTACCGAAGCGCCCGGATCTTTTTGAGCTGAAATTGCGGGAGTGCGATGGCCGGATTTTTTCCGGCCATCCGCGCCGCGTTCGTTTCAACAGGACAAACGACAATGCTCGTGTCCCAAACGCGGGCACGACAAGGTGATTTTCGACTATGCCGCGCCATCATCAGAAAAAAAGCTCCGCGCCCGGCGGGTCGCAGCGTCAGCTGCGCGTCGGCGAGCAGGTTCGCCACGCGATAGCCGAGATTCTGGCGCAAGGCAGCGTGCATGATGCGGACCTCGAAGGTCACATCATCACCGTGCCGGAGGTTCGGATGTCGCCCGACCTGAAGCTCGCGACAATCTACGTGATGCCGCTTGGTGGCCGCGACACCGAGCTCGTCATCACTGCGCTCGATCGCAACAAGAAATTCCTGCGCGGCGAGGTCGCGCGGCGCGTTAACCTGAAATTTGCACCTGACATTCGCTTCCGCGTCGACGAGCGATTCGACGAAGCGGAACGGATCGAGAAGCTTTTGCGAACACCTGCGGTGCAGAAGGACCTGGAACAGGATCCGGATTCGGATCGGGAAGAAGAGCAATGATGATGGACCCGGCTCAGGGCACGATCGGCAGCGAAGAGGCCGATACGCGCGACATGCAGAAAAATAATTTTGCAGATGTCGGCGGCAATGCGCAGCCGCATCAGGAGGCGCGTCGTGTCAACAACGATCCGCGCGCCAACAACAAGCAGAAGGGCAACCAGGTCCGCCGCGACCGGCGCGACGTCCACGGCTGGGTCGTGCTCGACAAGCCGATCGGGATGACCTCGACGCAGGCTGTTGCCGTGCTCAAGCGCCTGTTCAATGCCAAGCGCGCGGGCCATGCCGGGACGCTCGACCCGCTCGCCTCCGGCGGCCTGCCGATCGCGCTCGGCGAAGCCACCAAGACGGTCCCCTTCGTCATGGACGGCCGCAAGCGCTACCGCTTCACCGTGTGCTGGGGCGAGGAGCGCGATACCGACGACATCGAGGGCCAGGTCACCGCGACCTCGGACCAGCGTCCGACCCGGGAGGCCATCGAAGCCCTGTTGCCCCGTTTCACCGGGGTGATCGAGCAGGTTCCGCCGCGCTATTCGGCGATCAAGGTCCAGGGCGAGCGGGCCTATGATCTGGCCCGTGACGGCGAGATCGTGGAACTGGCACCCCGCCCGGTCGAGATTCACCATTTAACCCTTGTGGATCAACCGGATAATGACAGGGCCGTGTTCGAAGCCGAGTGCGGCAAGGGTACCTATGTCCGGGCACTGGCCCGCGATATGGGCCGGATTCTCGGTACTTTCGGTCATATCTGCGCGCTGCGGCGGACCCTGGTCGGCCCATTCAGCGAAAATGACATGATTCCGCTGGATCAGCTGGAGGCTTTGTGCGATAGAGCCGCGTCCGGCGAGGGAAGCCTCGCCGACGCGCTGATGCCCGTTGAGACCGCGCTGGACGACATCCCGGCACTGGCCGTCACTCGGGCTGATGCGGCAAGGCTCCATCGGGGCCAAGCCGTTTTGTTGCGCGGACGGGATGCGCCCACTTGTAGCGGCACAGTCTATGTCACGGTGGCAGGCCGTCTTTTGGCGCTTGCTGAAGTTGGCAATGGCGAAATCATCCCCAAGCGTGTGTTCAACCTGACCGGCTTGACTGCCTCAACCGGTCGCAACGAGAGAAATTGACGATGTCGATTGCCGCAGAACGCAAAGCGGAAGTCATCAAGACGAATGCCACCAAGGCCGGCGACACCGGCTCGCCGGAGGTTCAGGTTGCGATCCTGTCGGAACGCATCAACAACCTCACCAGCCATTTCAAGACCCACGTGAAGGACAACCATTCGCGTCGTGGCCTCTTGAAGCTGGTCTCGACTCGCCGTTCGCTCCTCGACTACCTCAAGAAGAGGGACGAGGCGCGTTACAAGGCGCTGCTCGAGAAGCACAACATTCGTCGTTAAGAGTTCTTGCGCGCGCCACTGGCGCGCGTTTTAGCGCGTGGTTTCGAGCGAAAGCGCTTATTTCAGGGTTTTTGATCGAGCCTCACGCGTACGTCCGGTGTGCGGGCCAACGGTGCTTCGCATCCGGGGCACGATGAGCGAAGACCGCGGTTCGGTGTTCGCGAACGTGCCGACTGACAGTCCAGCAGCAATCCGGCGGCTGGGCGCAACGGGCAAGGTGCCCGTATGACCCGAAAGGATGGACGCCATCCGACATCCAAAAACCATGGCAGGATCGCAGGACGCTGATCGCCCGCTCCGATCAGCGTCCTGCAATCTTGACATGGTTTTTGTTTTTCGAGCCGTCCCTTCTTTCGAGAACCCATGAAAGAAGACCTCTATGTTCAATAAGCATTCAGTCGAGATCGACTGGGGCGGACGCCCTCTCAAGCTCGAAACCGGCAAGATCGCCCGCCAGGCCGACGGCGCCGTCCTCGCCACCTACGGCGAGACCGTGGTGCTCGCCACCGTCGTCGCCGCGAAGGCGCCGCGTGAAGGCGTCGACTTCCTGCCGCTGACCGTCGACTACCAGGAAAAGACCTACGCAGCCGGCCGCATTCCCGGCGGCTATTTCAAGCGCGAGGGCCGTCCGACCGAGAAGGAGACGCTGGTCTCTCGCCTGATCGACCGTCCAATCCGTCCGCTGTTCGTCGACGGCTGGCGCAACGAAACCCAGGTGATCGCCACCGTGCTGTCGCACGACATGGAGAACGATCCCGATATCGTCGCGCTGGTGGCCTCCTCGGCCGCGCTGACCCTGTCCGGCGCGCCGTTCAAGGGCCCGATCGGCGCGGCCCGCGTCGGTTTCGCCAATGACGAGTTCATCCTCAACCCGACGCTCGACGAGATGGCCGACACTCAGCTCGACCTGGTCGTCGCCGGCACCGCCGACGCCGTGCTGATGGTGGAATCGGAAGCCAAGGAACTGAACGAAGAGATCATGCTCGGCGCGGTGATGTTCGGTCACCGTCACTTCCAGCCGGTCATCAAGGCGATCATCGAGCTCGCCGAGAAGGCCGCCAAGGAGCCGCGCGAAGTCACCGTCATCGACAATGCCGCGCTCGAGAAGGAAATGCTCGGCCTCGTCGAGCAGGACCTGCGCTCCGCCTACGCCATTCCGGTCAAGCAGGATCGCTACGCCGCGGTCGGCAAGGTCAAGGAAAAGGTGATTGCCCACTACTTCCCCGAAGGGCAGGAGCCGAAATACGACAAACTGCGCATCAGCGCCGTGTTCAAGGAGCTCGAGGCGAAGATCGTTCGCTGGAACATCCTCGACACCGGCAAGCGCATCGACGGCCGTGACTCAAAGACCGTGCGCAACATCATCGCCGAAGTCGGCGTGCTGCCGCGCGCCCACGGCTCGGCGCTGTTCACCCGCGGTGAGACGCAGGGCCTTGTCGTCACCACGCTCGGCACCGGCGAGGACGAGCAGTACATCGACGCGCTGTCAGGAACGTACAAAGAGACGTTCCTGCTGCACTACAACTTCCCTCCCTACTCGGTCGGTGAGACCGGTCGCCTCGGCGGCACCAAGCGTCGCGAGATCGGCCACGGCAAGCTCGCCTGGCGCGCGATCCACCCGGTGCTGCCGCCGCATCACGAGTTCCCCTACACGATCCGCGTCGTCTCGGAGATCACCGAGTCGAACGGTTCGTCTTCGATGGCTTCGGTCTGCGGCGCTTCGCTCGCGCTGATGGATGCCGGCGTGCCGTTGAAGCGGCCGACCGCGGGCATCGCGATGGGCCTCATCCTCGAAGACAAGCGCTTCGCGGTTCTCTCTGACATCCTCGGTGACGAAGACCATCTCGGCGACATGGATTTCAAGGTCGCCGGCACGGAGCAGGGTATCACCTCGCTCCAGATGGACATCAAGATCGAGGGCATCACCGAAGAAATCATGAAGGTCGCCCTCGGCCAGGCCAAGGACGGTCGTATCCATATCCTCGGCGAGATGGCGAAGGCGCTCACCAACGCCCGCGCCGAGCTCGGCGAATACGCGCCGCGCATCGAGACCTTCAAGATCGCCACCGACAAGATCCGCGAAGTGATCGGTACCGGCGGCAAGGTGATCCGCGAGATCGTCGAGAAGACCGGCGCCAAGGTCAACATCGAGGACGACGGCACCGTGAAGGTCGCCTCCTCCGACGGCGAGGCGATGAAGGCCGCGATCAAGTGGATCAAGTCGATCGCGTCCGATCCGGAAGTCGGCCAGATCTATGACGGCACCGTCGTCAAGGTGATGGAGTTCGGTGCTTTCGTGAACTTCTTCGGCTCCAAGGACGGTCTCGTCCACATCAGCCAGCTCGCTTCGGCGCGCGTGCAGAAGACCTCCGACGTCGTCAAGGAAGGCGACAAGGTCAAGGTCAAGCTGCTCGGCTTCGACGATCGCGGCAAGACCCGCCTCTCGATGAAGGTTGTCGACCAGACCACCGGCGAAGACCTCGAAGGCAAGGACAAGGGCGGCGAAGGCGAGAAGGCCCCGCGCGAAGCGGCCGGCGAGTAATCGCTCAAGCCAAACCCAGAAAGCGAAGGGCGGCCGAGAGGCCGCCCTTTTTGTTTGTGCTGGCTCCGGAAGAGCGACCTCTCCCGCACGCGGGAGAGGTGCAACAACTCAAGCCCCGAGGTCGAACCGGTCGGCGTTCATCACCTTGGTCCAGGCCTTGGCGAAATCCTGCACGAACTGCTGCTTCGCATCCGACGAGGCATAGACCTCGGCGAAGGCGCGGAGCTGCGAGTGCGAGCCGAAGATGAGATCGGCGCGCGTGCCGGTCCACTTCACCGCATTGGTCTTGCGGTCGCGGCCCTCGTAGGAGCCGTCGGCAACCGGTGTCCAGGCCGTGCTCATGTCGAGCAGGTTGACGAAGTAGTCGTTGGAGAGCGTGCCCACCTTGGCGGTGAAGACGCCGGCCTTCGACCCGTTTGCATTGGCCCCGAGCACGCGCAGGCCGCCGACCAGCACGGTCAGCTCAGGCCCCGAGAGCTTCAGAAGCTGCGCGCGATCGACGAGCGCTTCTTCCTGCTTTAGGAACTGATGCTTCTTGCTAACGTAGTTACGGAAGCCATCGGCGCGCGGCTCGAGCGGAGCAAAGGACTCGACGTCAGTCTGATCCTGCGTCGCATCCATGCGGCCCGGCGTGAAGCCGACCTTGACGTCGACGCCGGCATCCTTGGCGGCCTTCTCGACCGCGGCAGAACCGCCGAGGACGATCAGGTCGGCCAGCGAGACCTTCTTCGCACCCGCATTGAAGTCCTTCTGGATCGCCTCGAGCTTGCCGAGCACCTTGGAGAGCTGCGCCGGCTGGTTCACGTCCCAGTCCTTCTGCGGGGCAAGACGGATGCGCGCGCCGTTGGCGCCGCCGCGCTTGTCCGAGCCGCGGAACGTCGAGGCCGAGGCCCAGGCCGTCGAGACAAGCTCGGACACCGAGAGGCCCGAGGCCAGGATCTTCGACTTCAGCGAGGCGATGTCCTGATCGTTGGCGAGCTCGTGATTGACCTTCGGAATCGGATCCTGCCAGATCAGCGTCTCCTTCGGCACCAGCGGCCCGAGGTAGCGCACAACAGGACCCATGTCGCGATGGGTGAGCTTGAACCAGGCGCGGGCAAACGCGTCCGCGAACTGATCGGGGTGCTCGAGGAAGCGACGCGAGATCTTCTCATAGGCCGGATCGAAGCGCAGCGAGAGGTCGGTGGTCAGCATCGTCGGTCGATGCTTCTTCGACTTGTCGAACGGATCGGGGATGATCGCGTCGGCACCCTTGGCGGTCCACTGGTTCGCGCCACCCGGGCTCTTCGTCAGCTCCCATTCGTAGTTGAACAGGTTCTCGAAGAAATAATTGCTCCACTTCGTCGGGGTCTGGGTCCAGGTCACTTCGAGACCGCTGGTGATGGAATCACCCGAGTGACCCGAAGCGTGCTTGCTCTTCCAGCCGAGGCCCTGGTCCTCCAGCGCGCCCGCTTCCGGCTCGGGACCAACCAGCGACGGATCACCGGCGCCGTGGGTCTTGCCGAAGGTGTGGCCGCCGGCGATCAGTGCAACCGTCTCTTCGTCGTTCATCGCCATGCGAAAGAAGGTTTCGCGGATGTCCTTGGCCGCGGCGACCGGATCCGGCTTGCCGTTGGGGCCTTCCGGGTTGACGTAGATGAGACCCATCTGCACCGCGCCGAGCGGCTCGGCGAGCTGACGTTCGCCGCTGTAGCGCTCATCGCCGAGCCAGGTGCCTTCCGGACCCCAATAGAGTTCTTCCGGCTCCCAGACGTCGGCGCGGCCACCGGCGAAGCCAAACGTCTTGAAGCCCATCGATTCCAGCGCGACATTGCCAGCGAGCACCATCAGGTCGGCCCAGGAAATCTTGCGCCCATATTTCTGCTTGATCGGCCAGAGCAGACGGCGCGCCTTGTCGAGATTGGCGTTGTCAGGCCAGCTGTTGAGCGGAGCGAAACGCTGCTGACCGGCACCGGCGCCGCCGCGGCCGTCGGTGATGCGATAGGTGCCCGCGCTGTGCCAGGCCATGCGGATCATGAGACCGCCGTAGTGACCGAAGTCGGCCGGCCACCATTCCTGCGAATCCGTCATCAGAGCCGTCAGGTCCTTGATGACCGCATTCAGGTCGAGCGTCTTGAACTCCTTGGCATAGTCGAACGCCTCGCCCATCGGGTCGGACAGGCCGGAATTCTTGTGCAGCATCTCGATGCTGAGATTGGTGGGCCACCAGTCACGGTTCACCGGCGTGGGTTTTCCGCCCGAAAA